>NZ_JBITHZ010000012.1:0-350168 GCF_044458585.1 Nonomuraea sp. NPDC050451 | reverse complement strand
TACGAGACCACCTGCGCCGCCGACCTGAGACCGCCCAGCAGCGCGTACGGCGAGCGCGACGACCAACCGGCCAGCACCACGCCGTAGACCGACACGGCGCCCATGGCCAGCATGAACAGCACCGCCACCGGCAGGTCGACCAGCTGCAGCGGCGTCCGCACGCCGAACAGGTTGACCATCCCCGCGAAAGGCACGATCGAGAAGGCCAGGAACGCCGGGACCACCATGATGACCGGCGCCAGCAGGTAGAGCACCCGGTCCACCGTGCGCGGGAAGAGGTCCTCCTTCAAGCCCATCTTGATCGCGTCGGCGACGGACTGCAGGAGGCCGAACTTGCCGGCCCGGTTGGGGCCGAACCGGTTCTGCATCCTGGAGATCAGCTTGCGCTCGAACCAGACCCCGAAGACGACTCCCAGCGCCAGGAAGAGGAACACCATCACGGCCTTGACGATCGTGATCCACAGCGGGTCCCTGCCGAAGTCGGCGAGGGTGGGATCGGCCGCGAGAACGCCTGCCATGACGTGTTGCCCCTTCCTGTCCCCGGCACTCGTTCGACCCGGAGCGGAAGATCACGCTAGCCGGTGAGCCGATCGGTGTATTGAACGAATGCGAACAGCTGCTTCGGGGTCATCTGCGCCATCGCCCGCATCTCGCGGGTGAGGTGGGGCTGGTCGGCGTAGCCGCAGGCGACGGCCTCGTCCAGGGTGGCCGAAGGCCGTCTCCATGTGTCCAAGGTCCGCTGGAACCGGGCGATCCGGGCCACCGTCTTGGGCGACAGGCCCACCACCCGGCGGAATCCGAGCTCGACATAACGACGGCTGACGCCCAGCTCACCGGCGAGGGACCCGATGGTGGCCGGGCCGGCCGGGTCCTGCAGCCGCCACCAGGCGCGCATGATCAGGCCGTCGCGGCCGGCGTCGGGGCGCAGCCACGCCGTCAGCCGCTCCTCCAGCAGGCTGAAGCGGTCCGCCCAGCTCGCCGACGCGATCAACCGGCCGGTCAGCTCCTCGGCACGGGTGCCGAGGAGGTCCTCCAGCTGCGCGGTCGTGCCGGCCACCTCGCGTACGGGCGTCCCCGTCAGCGCCGCCATCCCGGCGGGGGTGAGCCCGACCGCCACCCCGTGACGCCACGGCGAGTGGGCCGAGAACGTCGCGGTCGCGCGGGGACCGGTGACGATCGGGCCCATGCCGGTGAAGTCGATGATCAGGGTGGCCGCGTTGAGCGGCAGCATCCGGCTGGGGTGGGCGGGCTCTCCCGCCCGGGTGCGAAAGCCGGCCCACCCCAGCACGTACGGACGCAGGTGCGGCGGTGGCAGACGGGCGATCATCTGGTACGGCTCCGCCTGTGGCTGCGTGGGCAGCGAGTGAATCGCCATCACACCAGCAAGCCTGCCCTATCTCACGTCGCTGGGTCGGCGTACTTCGCTCCAGGTTTTAAGGCGGAGCGCGACGCGAACGTCGCGGCCCCTCCAGCGGGGCGGGCACCCCAGGGTCACACGCCGCTCACCGTCCCCACGCCTGGCCGAGTCGGCGTGCTTTCCGCGAGTGGCGACGCACTTCGAGGAATTCGGAATCAGCGGCGGAGGGCCGGCCGCTGCTCGTACCGTAAGGGGCTTATTGTCCCTAATTGATCGGAAGCATGGATGACCCAGGACGCTATCGGCGCAGCCCTGCTGGAAGCCTTCGCAGCCGAAGGCTTTCCGGCCAGGTTCGTCGCCCCCACCACCCTCAGCATCAGCCTCCCGGGGGTCAGCGACTTCACCGCCGACATCGGCAACGTGTTCGCGGAGGCCGGCGGCGTCCCGCACGATGAGCTGCCCGCGTTCGCCGCGGACTTCGTCAGCGGGTTCGCCCGGGGATACAGAAGGAAGATGGCTCAGGTGCCGGACACGTCGGCTGACATCCGGCACCTGGTGGACAGCGAAGCACTGCGGATACGCATCTACTCCGAAGCCGCGCTGGCCGATCCTCCTGGCCTCCGTGACTCCCTGGTGACCCGTCCTCTCGCGCCGGGGCTGGTGGAGACCGTGGTCATCGACCTGCCCGACTCGATCATGTCGCTCGGGCGCGAGAGACTCGGCGGCCTGACGGAGAACCAGGTCTTCGGCGCGGCGCTCCACGCCTCTTTGCATCGGGAACCGCACTACACCAAGGTCGAGGAGGTCATGGGCGTCCCGGTCACGTTCATCGGTGAGACTCAGCGCTATATCGGCTGCCATGTCCACGTGCTCAGCCGCTACGTCGGGCCTGCCCGCCACGGTGCGCTGGTCTCCTTCCCGCTTCCGGAGTACCTGCTGGTACACGAGATCGGCGACGTCCATGTCATCGCGGCGATGGAGAGCATGCAGGCGGTCACCCGAACGCTGATCGAGCAGGGAGAGAAGGGCATCAGCTCGCAGGTCTACTGGTGGCGTCCCGGCCAGGACGAGCCGGCCGCGCTGGACGACGGAGGGGTGCCCGACCTGCGTCCGGTCGAGGTGGAGGTGGACCACCAGGAGAAGAGCATCACTCCCCGTACGGCGGAGACCCAGGAACTCATCGAGCTTTGGATGCGCGATCAGTAACTGACCCCACGCAACAGGAGGGCTGCCGGCCGTCCGGTGTGGCCGGCAGCCCTCCACGACCGCCTGGCGGGTGTCGCGCACGGGACCAGGTCTCAGTCCCGACATGTCTACTTCATCACCTATAGGCATCCTTCTCCCCGTTAATATTCATCTGTACGCCTGTACGCGCCTGCCGCACATCCGCAACCTCCACGGAGACCAATCTTCAATGGACCTCGCCACGCGCCGACGCCGGCAGGCGCTGTTCCTGCTCTTCTTCCTCCCGGGAATCGCGATGTCGTCGTGGGTGACCCGCACCCCCGACATCCGCGACCGGTTGGAAGCCTCCACCGGCCAGATGGGCTGGATCCTGTTCGGCCTGTCGCTGGGCTCCATGATCGGGATCCTCTGCTCCGGACGTCTCACCTCCCGCTACGGGACGAGACCCGTCATCGTCGTCGGAACCGCGATGATCGTCGCGAGCCTGGCCTTCATCAGCGCCGGCGCCCTCATGGCGTCCGTACCGCTGGTCATGGCGGGCCTGTGCGCGTTCGGCGCGGGCATGGGAGCCGGTGACGTCGCCGTGAACGTCGATGCCGCCGACGTCGAGCGGATCACCGGCAAGACGACGCTGCCCACCCTGCACGGCTGCTTCAGCCTGGGCACCGTCGTCGGCGCCGGCGCGGGCATCGCGGCCACCGCCGCCCGCCTTCCCGCGCACTGGCATCTGGCTGCGGTCACCCTGATCGCGGTCGTGCTCTTCCTGTACGCCATCCGCGCCGTCCCCGCGGGCATCGGCATCGGCGCACCGGGCCAGGCCGAGTCCGGCGGCACGGGATCGAAGGTCTGGAAGGACGGCAAACTTCTCCTGATCGGCGCGATCGTCCTGGCGATGGCCTTGGCCGAGGGAGCCGCCAACGACTGGCTGCCGCTGCTCATGGTCGACGGGCACGGGCTGGACGCCGCATCCGGGTCCCTCGTCTACGCCGGGTTCGCCGCGGCCATGACCATCGGCCGCTTCAGCGGCACCTTCTTCCTCGACCGCTTCGGCCGCACCGCCGTCATCCGCGCCAGCGCCGTCTCGGGAGCGCTCGGTCTTATCCTGGTGATCTTCTCGGACAACGCGGTGCTGGCCGGGGCGGCCGTCCTGTTCTGGGGGCTCGGCGCGTCGCTGGGCTTCCCCGTCGCCCTGTCCGCCGCGGGAGAATCCGGACCGAACGAGACCGCCCGCGTCAGCCTGGTGGCCACCATCGGCTACGTCGCCTTCCTCGTCGGCCCGCCCGGCCTCGGTTTCCTCGGCGACCACTGGGGCCTGCGCACGGCCATGCTCGCGGTGCTCGCCTTCGTCGCCTCCGCTGTCTTCCTGGCTCCCGCCGTCGACGCCCGCCGCCGCTCCGCCACCGTCGATCACGACGAAGAGCGGGCCGCTTCGACATTGCGGCGGAAAGGTTGAACCAGGTGACGTGAAGGGGGTCCTGCTCCGCTGCCATTCCGGCCGCGGCGGCGGCGTTCGCCTACGACTGCGTTCCCGCCCACCCTCGTCGGCGCGCTCGCCGCACAGGAGGCCGGTGAGGCGGCGGTGGCTCTCGACATCGAGTACTTCGCCACCGCTCGTCCACCGGCTGTCCGCCCTCACCGGTGTCCCTGAGGAAGATCGTGAGATCCGCCGTCGGATTCGGACGCCGCGTCCTTGGCCGACGCCCTGTCGCGATGGGCCGGACCGCCGGCGGGAAGCCGTTGAAGCCGTCGGGAGGCCGGGCCTCAGCCCGCCGTCAGGGTCTGGGCGGGCCCGCCGATGTACTGCCAGGTGGCGGAGTCGGCGGACCAGCGATCCACCCTGGTCAGCCACCATCTCAGGACCATCGGAAGACAACGATCGGGACCTTCGGCCCTATTGCGGCCATCGGAGCCCCCGACAGTATGGAGCAAGCGGTAATGGAGGTGAGATGGACAGGAAGCGTGCCAACCCAGGCCTATACCTGGAACATTTCCAACTTTCCGAGCAGGCGGTGAACGGCGCCGCGAAGGTCACGGTCAGTGGAGAGGTCGACCTGGCTGCGGCGCTGCCTCTGCAGGAACTGCTCATCGGCACGATGAACGGCCCGCGTTCGACCACGGAGGTCGACCTGGGGAACGTGTCGTTCATGGACGCGTCAGGACTCACAGCGCTCATCCGGGCCGACGCCAAGGCCCGAGACGTCGGCGGACGGCTGCATCTGTCCCATGTCCCCGAACGCGTCTTCCGCCTCATCAAGATCTTCGATCTGGATCATCGATTCTCCATCCTGACTTGATCACCGCCGCTCCCGACGAGAGCGCCCTGCTCGGAGCGGGGTGACGGGGACCTGGTGCATGGCCGCCTCGCTGAACGCGAACTCGAGTACGGCCCACCGAGGAGCAGGAGGTCAGCTCAGGCGTAGTCCCTCACAGAGGGACGTGCCAGCGCAGCCGCGTGCCTTTCCCGTCCGGTCCCGGGCTCTCCAGCTCCGCGGCGCCGCCCAGGCCGCCTGCCCGTTCCTCGATGTTGCGCAGGCCGCTTCTGCGTCCGCCCTCCCCCAGGCCGATGCCGTTGTCAGAGACCACGAGGGTGACGCCGTCTTTCGCCACCTCGGCCGAGACGTCGGCGCGGGTGGCGTGGGAGTGGCGTACGACATTGGACAGGGCCTCGCGCAGGACAGCCAGCAGATGCTCGGCCACGGTTTCGGGCACCAGCGTGTCGATCTGCCCTTCCATCCGCAGGCCCGGCATGAACCCCAGATGGCTGCCCGCGCCCTCCACCAGGTCCACGATCTGCCCCCGCAGGCTGGGCGCGGCCTGGTCGTGGGAGACCTGCAGGGCGAAGATGGACGAGCGGATCTGCCGGATCGTCTCGTCCAGTTCGTCGATGCCGCGCTGCAGCCGTTTGGCCGCCTCCGGATGGTCCACCAGCCGCACGGTGCTCATGAACGTCATCGCCGTCGCGAACAATCGCTGGATCACCACATCGTGCAGGTCCTTGGCGATCCGGTCGCGGTCCTCCAACAGGCCGAGCCGCTCCGCGTCCCGGCGCGCCTCGGCCAGTTCCAGCGCGATCGCCGCCTGGCCCGCGAAGGCATGCAGCATCTGCCGGTCCGCGGCGCTGAACGGCAGCCGCCCGCCCCGCTTGGCCAGCGCGAGCACCCCGCGCACCTTCGGCGGGCTGCCGAGCGGGATCATGAGCCCCGGGCCGTAACCCAGCCGCCGCAGCGGCGAGTCCAGGTGGGGAGCGCTCTGCAGGTCCGCGTCAGTCAGCGGCTCCCCCTTGGCGAACACGTCGCCGGCGAGGGTGGCCGACATCTCGAAGGCGGTTCCCAGCGCTTCCTCGGCGCCCTCTCCTTCGGCGACCTCCGCACGCAGCGAGTCCCCGGCCGGGTCCGGCAGCAGCACCTGGACCAGGTCGGCGTCGCTCATCTGGCGGGCGCGTGCGGCCACCACGGTGAGCACCTGGCCCGGCTCGGCGCCGGACAGCAGGCTCGTGGTCACCTCCGAAGAGGCCTGCAGCCAGGTCTCGCGCCGCCGCGACTCCTCATACAGGCGGGCGTTCTCCACGGCGACGCCGGCCGCGGTGGCCAGCGCGATCACGATCACCTCGTCCTCCTCGTCGAACTCGCCACCGCCGCGCTTCTCGGTCAGGTAGAGATTGCCGAACACCTCGTCGCGCACCCGTAGCGGGACACCGAGGAAGGTGCCCATCGGCGGGTGGCCGGGCGGGAAGCCGTACGACTCCGGATGATCCGAGATGCGGCGCAGCCGCAGCGGCCGGGCATCCTTGATCAGCAATCCGAGCAGGCCGAGCCCGTGCGGCCAGTGCTCGATGCGAGCGATCTCCTCCTCGCTCAGCCCGACCGGGATGAACTGGATGAGGGTGTTCTCCTGGCCCACCACGCCGAGCGCGCCATAGCTGGCGTCGACCAGCTTGGTCGCGGTCTCCACGATGCGCCGCAGCACCGTTTCCAGGTCGAGGTCGCTGCCCACGGACACGACGGCCTCGAGCAGCGCGTGCACCCGGTCCCGGGTGGCCAGCACGGCGTTGAGCCTTACCTGCAGCTCGGCCAGCAGCTCATCGAGCCGCATCTGCGGCATCAACGGACGGTGCTCGCTTTCCATATCGATCAGTCTGGCACCACGCCAGATCGCCTCCTACCCTCCCCATGTCCGGGAGCGCTTCCCGGGACTTTCGTCCCTGCGAATCCACCTTGGAAAGCGACGCCATGAAAAGGGGGAACCCATAGGAGAGAGGCCATGACCGCAGGAGCAACCGCGGTCAAGACGCGTCAAGGGACTCGTGACGAACGGCATCAGCGCCGTAGCGGTGCTGGGTGAGGGCGATCGGGTCGTCGGCGTCGTCTCCGAGGGGGACCTGATGACCGCTCCTGCGGTGACGTTCCGGCGTCCGCCGACGAGATCAAGCGGCGCGTCCTCGAAGGGGTCCCGCCGCACGCCCGGTGGAACGCTCGTGACGGCATCGTCACACACGCACCGAGGCGGCAGCCGCCTTCCACCCGAACGAGTGTCCGGAGGGCTTGTGGCCGGGAGCCGCCGTTCAGGTGGGGCCGTCCCCGACTCCAGGGCCGCCTCATCCGGGGACGGCGGCGGGGACCAGTTCGTAGCCGGTGATGATCTGCGGACGGATGCGGATCACCTGGTCCAGCTGCCCCGTCACCCAGGGCTTGATCATGGACTTGAGCCGGGCCGCCTCATCAGGATCCGTCACGAGCTGGGCGAAGCCGGTCACGACCACGCTCCAGCCGAGGCGTTCCTCGACGTCCAGTTCGTCCGCTTCGAAGGCCACCACGGCCTCGAACGCCGCCACCTCCGCACTCAGGATGGTCCCCGCGCTGGAGCGGATGACGATCTGCCCGTCGGTGACGACGTGATTCACCGGCCGTACGGCCGGAAGCGCGTGCCGCGTGAACACGACACGTCCGAGCGGCACGCCGGCCAGCCGTCGCAGTGAGTCCGCCGCGGACAGTTCCTTGAGGTTACGGCCGTTCATGCCACCAGACCGCCTGTCGTCCTGTAATTCACCGCGACAGCCTGATGTACGGACGGCGCCAGGAACAGGGTCCAACGTCCCTTCTTGCTGCGCCCGCGAACCGTCCGTTGCGACGAGAAGTGACGCCTCCATGAAAGCGGGCATGCGCGACAGGCGGTCTGCGTGTCCCAGCGCAGCGAAGGCCAGGGGTTCGCCGGTTGAGCGGCTCAGGTGTGCCCGGCTAGGGACTTTGGACTCTTTGTGATCGTTAATCGTGTGACTAACGTCGGGAGCATGATTCGTGTGTTCCTCCTTGACGACCATGAGGTCGTACGGCGCGGGGTCGCCGCCTTGCTGGACTCCGAGGACGACATCGAGGTCATCGGCGACGCGGGAACCGCCGAGTCGGCCATCGCCCGCATTCCCGCGCTCAAGCCCGACGTCGCGGTGCTGGACGTGCGGTTACCCGATGGCAACGGCGTCGACGTGTGCCGAGAGGTGCGTTCCCGGCTGCCCGGGCTGGCGTGCCTGATGCTGACGTCGTTCGCCGACGACGACGCGCTGTTCGACGCGGTGATGGCCGGCGCGTCCGGCTACGTGCTCAAGCAGATCCACGGCTCCGACCTGGTCGGCGCCGTCCGCACGGTCGCCTCGGGCCAGTCCCTGCTCGACCCGCAGACCACCGCCGCCATGCTGCAACGTCTGCGCGACCAGGCCGCCCGCAAGGACCCCCTCGCCGCGCTGACGGAACAGGAACGCCACATCCTCGACCTGATCGGCGAGGGCCTGACCAACCGGCAGATCGGCGAACGGCTGTTCCTGGCCGAGAAGACGGTCAAGAACTACGTCTCGAACCTGCTGGCCAAGCTCAACATGCAACGGCGCACCCAGGCAGCCGCCCTGTCCGCCCGGCTGCGGGCCCACAAGCCCCGATAGCCGGTGGACGAACGGCCGGACGTCCACGCCACCGCGACGGCCTGGGCTTCACCACACCCTGATCGATCTCGACGGAGAACGCCTCGAGGTCCGGGAGCACGGCTCGGACATCCACTTCCAGCTCTGTGGCCGGATGGGTGAGACCCGCTGGTGTGGCGTACCGATGATCCGCTGTATGTGCGTGCGGCGGGCCGCCACGGCCGGCTTACCGGACGGTTGCGCCTTGTGAGACCGCAGAACGGGTGACGGTGATCGTCAGGATCAGGGTGAGTGCAGCGGTGACGGCGAGCAGCGCCAGGCCGAGGCCGTAGGAGCCGAGCTGCCCGTAGACGAAACCCATGACCAACGGCGGCACGAACCCGCCGAGCCCGCCGGCCGCGCCGACCAGCCCGGTGACCGCGCCCACCTTGTCGGGCGGCGCGACCTGGGCGACCAGGGCGAAGGTGGCGCCGCTGCCTGCGCCGACTGCGGCCGCCATGGTCAGGAACGCGATGGTACCCACAGGCATCAGGCCCGGGGTAAGGGCCTGTGTCCCGGCCATGACGGCGATCACCGTGAACACGCCGGACAGGACGCGCACCGGGCCGATCCGATCCGACAGCCAGCCGCCCAGCGGCCGCATCACCACGGCCAGCACCACGAACCCCGCCATCCGGTTGGCCGCGTCGGCCTGCTCCAGCCCGTAGCCGGTCTGCAGGTAGGCGGGCAGGTAGACGGCGAAGGCGACATATCCGCCGAACGCCACCGCGTACAGCACGCACGCCTGCCAGGTGATCGGCAGCTTCAGCGTGGCGGCCAGGCGCGCCGTGAGCGGCTCGGTCGCCACCGTGCGACCGGGCGCGTCCCGCAGGAGCAGCCACGCCACGGCGGCATAGATGGCCAGGACGGCGGCGGTGATGACGAACGGAGTCGCCGCGCCGCCGGTCCTGACGAGGGTGACGGTGGTCAACGCGCTGATGGCGGTGCCGCCCATGCCCGCGCCGAAGATCCCGACCGCGAGCCCGCGCCGGTGCGGCGGGAACCATGCACTGACGAACGGCACCCCGATGGCGAAGGCGGTCCCGGCGATGCCCAGAAAGAGACCGCCGACCAGAAGCGCGATCAGCGAGGTCTGCCCGGCCACACCGATGAACAGCACCGGCACGATCGCAGCGGCGGAGACCAAGGGAAACATCACGCGCCCGCCGAAGCGGTCGGTGAGGGCACCGACAGGGATACGGCCCAACGAGCCGACGATCACGGGCACGGCCACCAGCAGCGCCTGCTGGGGTGCCGACAGGCCGAGCAGTTCCTTGAAGCGGGGCCCCAGAGGGCTGAGCAATGCCCAGGCCCAGAAGTTGATCGCGAAGCCCAGGGTCGCCAGGGCGAGCATCAACACGGGTTTGCGACCGGTCGCGTGCGTCATGTTCTTCCTCTCGCGCTCATTTCCGGCTCTCCCAGGGCGTAGGGGCGCCGCCGGTAGACGATGTACGGCCGCCACAGGTATGCGATCGGCGCCGACCAGACGTGTACGAGCCTGCTGAACGGCCAGATCGCTGCCAGCACCCAGGCCGACATCGCGTGCAGCTGGAAGACCGGCGGCACGCCGGCCATCAGGTCCGGGTCAGGACGGAAGGTGAGGACGCCGCGGAACCAGACGGCGATGGTGGCGCGGTAGTCGTAGCCCCCGCCGAGCAGGTTCTTGCCGATGGTCGCGGTCAGGCCGAGCAGGATCGTCGCCGCCAGGACCACGTAGAGGACCCTGTCGGCGCGGGTGGTGGTGCGGCGCACGCGCGGGTTGGTGAGGCGGCGAGCCAGCAGCAGCGCCAAGCCGGCACGGATCCCCGACAGGTCCCTGACCAACACCCCTGGCGAGCGAGTGGACATCGCATCACCGGACACTCGATTCCGCCACCACGGGCTCATCGTCGCTTGAGTCTCCCCGTGACGGTGATGGGTGGACGTACCTCCGCCCTGGGGGTGAATGCCTCGGCGGCATCCGGGTGCCGACCTTCAGGACCCTGCGGATCGCGGTTGTTCTCGCAGCCCGTGTCGAGCCGTCTCGGCGCAGCGCCGTACGGGCCGCCGCGGTCCGACAGCTTGGTCCTTATTCCACGATCTCCGAGAGGGGACGGCGGACCGACTCTTTGTCGTCGAAGGTGATGCCCAGTCGCATGATCATCTGCGGATACTCGTCCGAGCAGAGCTCGTGGCGCAGGAACTCGCGTAGCGGGCCCATCTCCAGCGCCTGCGTGTGGAACGCGGCGCTGGCCCCGTACGCGGAGGCGTGCAGCAGGACGTGCTGCAGCGCCTGCCCGGCGTCGATCCACTCCTGCCGGCTGTCGCCCGGCGTGGTGAGCAGCGCCACGACCCCGACAGAGGTCGCGGTCCGCTGATCGGCCTGGCTGCCCCAGTCGTGCCGCCAGGAGTAGTCACGCTGCGGGAAGTCCGGGTCGGTGTGGACCGGCCGGCGTGGATAGCCTCGGGCGGGAACCCCGTCCTTGCGCCTGCTGCCCGGTGGCCGACCCCAGCGGATCATCTCCAGGCTGAAGCGCCTGTCCTGCGCCTGCACCCCCTGCGCGGCCTGAGTGAGCAAGGCGATCACCCGGACCGCTTCCGGGGAACGCACGGGGGTCAGCGTGGCGCCTTCCCCCGTGGCGGCGCGGCTCAGTCGTTCGATCAGGTTGTCCGGCACCGGCATGTCGGCGAAGCCCGCCCTGTGGGTACGGCGTCGTTCGATCTCCCCGGCCAGAAGCTTGATGGACTCGTCGGGGTACGCCTCGGTGCCCGGGCGGAGCGTGGCGAGCAAGGACGGCCGGTCCGGGTCCGGCAAGATGCGCACCACCGGCTCGAAGCCTTCGCACCGCATGGCCGTACGGAGGGTGTAGAGCGCCGCGCCGCAACTAATCAGCAGCTCGCGGCCCGAGGCGTCGCTGACGCGCAGCTTCCTGTCCGGATCTGCCCGCAGGCTGATCTCCTCCCCCGATATCGAGAAGGTCCAGGGCTGCGTGTTGTGTACGGACGGCGCCCAGCGCGCGGCCTCCACCGCGGCGCCGATCGCGTGCTTCGCCGACAGGACAGCCATGACGCCCACCTCCACGGAATCAGGCATCAAGCGCATCACGCCCTGCGCGTCCCGAGTCAGGGCCAAAGGTCCCGTACGGCCAGGACCGTCGGCCCTCCGCCGTGTAAATCGCTTCTCAGTCTGCGGCCTCATGCCGGCGTGTGTGGCGCCGCGTCGGCCGATGCGATCATTCGCCTGAAGCATGCCCTTACTGTTGAGACGTGCAAGAGGCGCTCACTTATCTAGATCAGACCTTCATCAACTTTCGTGAGTTCCTCTTCGAGGATCATGCATCTCGCTGGGTCGACATCAAGCGCTTCGGTGTGTCTCACTCGGATGTCGGCGATACCCACCTACTGACGGAGCTGATCGGCCATGAGCAGTTCCGGGACGACTATGCCGGAGGGGGAGTCGAGGCCGACGGGCTTCGCCATGGCCCCTACTGGCTGCGGAACGTGAGCCCGGCCGCATACGTGCGCGTGGACGAGATGAGCGCGAACGCCATGCTGCGCGACTGGGCGGCACAGTCCGGCCCTCTTCCTGCGGCTCTGTCCGCCCGGCTGGAGCACGAGGTTCATCCGCTGGTCGCAGGAGCCACCGCGAGATACCGGCTCTCAGATCTCGGTTATGGGGCCTTTCACGACTGGGGTGGGGTTCATATCGACTTTCACGAGCTGGTCTTCATCGACCGCCCCGCCAAGATCTTGTCGCTCCTGGTCGCCGCTGACGACTGAGCGCGTGTTCAGGAGGGCCAGTAGCTCGGCTGGTCAAGTACGTACCGCTGCCGGCGTGTAGCGGAGTTTCCGCGGGGAGGCGGCGGGCCATACCGGCGATGGCGGCCCAGCGGATAATGGCCTCGGATACGGCTGGGCCGCGTTCGCAGTCGCGGGCCAGCCGTCGGCAGGCGGTCAGCCAGGCCAAGGCCCGCTCCACCACGCAACGGCGGTTTGTGTGGAATTTGTTTTGTCGAGCCGCGCTGATCGGTCGCGGTCAGTTGGGTGCCGGATCGCCGAGCAGGCCGACCTTGCTGACAACGGATCGAAGCCGAGGACCGGGTGTTCTTGGCTTCCGCCTTCCGACGGCGCCGGTCTCCGGGACCGTACACGGGACCTTCGCCTCTTGCGCGGGCAGTGGCCGGTGACGTGGGCTGGACGTACCAGGTTTCTGGTAAGGAGAAGCCGTCATGGATTGGCCCATCGCGATCGTCATCGTTTCCGTGATCTTGGGCGTCGCCGTCATCGTCACGACATTCATCGCCCGCCCCAGGAAATAGAACCTGCACGAACAGCGCGACGCCCACCCTTGCGCAGGGTGGGCGTGAGCTTGCCGGCTACTTGAGGTAGGGGTTGTCCCGGACGATGGGGAGGCTGCCGAGCCCCAGGGTGGCGCCGGCGTTGGCGAGGGCGAGGCCGACCAGGACGATGGCGTAGACGATGTGCTCGTCCATGAAGGGGTTGTTGGCCAGGGGCAGCTCGGCCGCCCACATGAGGACCAGCATCAGGCTGCCGGTGATCGCGGCGATCCGGGTGCCGACGCCCAGGGTGAGCGCGAGGCCGATGCCCAGCAACCCGGACATGAACAGCCAGTCCACCCATGCCTGCCCGGCCAGCGAGCCGAAGAAGCCGCCCAGCGCGTTCTCGCCGGTGCCCTTGAGGAACCCTGTCGTCGGGCTGCCACCGGAGATCCAGGCGCGGTCGGCCGGGGTGGCGAACCCCCAGCCGAAGGTCTTGTCCAGGAACGCCCACAGGAAGATCCAGCCGATCGAGATCCGGGCGATCGCCCAGACGTAGTCGACGGGACGGCGGGTGGTGGCGGCGCCGGCATTCATGACGGGCCTGTTGACGGTGGTGGCCATGACGGCCCCCTTTCAGTGGGGATCAGTCGTCCTTGTCACGCCTCAAGCACACCGTCTGCGCCGTCCTCGAGGCAGTGCCGTACGGCCCGCGGCTCCGGGACCTTCGTCCCTCAGAGCCGGGCAAACCCCGCACACCAGGGACTTATCGGTACGTCCCCTACTCGGCCCGGCCGGCCAGCGAGCTCCGCCTGGCGCGAAGTGCGAGGTCAGCACGGCGTACAGCAGGCAAAGGCAGGCCGCCGACTGTCGATCTGCTCCGTGAGCTCGACTGGCGGCCAGGCCCGGTCGCGAGTCCGGTGATCTCGGCGTGCGCGCTGCCCATGGTCACGATCGCGTCGGCGTCGCCGAGCAGCCTGATCAGGGTCAGGTACAGGCGCTGCTGCTCGGCCCGCTCATGCTTGACGTGCGGTTGCCGGACGGCGACGGCGTGAATGTTCGCGGGGAGATGCGCTCGCGGCTGCCGGGCCGGGTGTGCCTCATGTCCCTCGCATTCGCCGACGACGACTCGCCTCAACCGGCCGTACCGCCGTCCAGAAGGCTCCTACATCCCGGAGGGGGCGATGAGAAGGTCGTCCTTGTCGAAGGCCACCTCGGACCTCACGTCCACGACCCCCTCGATCAGCCGGATCTGCTCCGTCAGTGCGAGGGCCTGTGATTTCCATTCGACCACGCCGCTGATCGTCACCACGCCCTGGTGGATGTCCACGGTGAACGCCGCGGGATTCGGCAGGACGGCTCTGATGTCCGCCGCCAGTTCCTCGACCGGTCGGGTGAAGACGCGCAGCACATCGCGCTGGTGCAGGGTGCCGACGATGCGTCCGGTGTTCATGTCGGTCACGGGCAGCTGCTTGATGCGCTTGGCGTGCATCAGCCGGGCGGCGTCCCGCACGGAGGTGCCCGGTGTGACGGTGATCGCCGGGGAGGTCATGAGCTGAGCGGCCGTCACGCCCGCGGCCTTCTGGTGCTCCCACTGCCGCCGGCGGGACTCGAAGATCGACAGGCTGTTCCTGACCGGGTCGGCCTCCTTCAGGAGCAGATCGTCTTCGGAGACCACCCCCACGGGCCGTCTGTCAGCGTCGATCACGGCGACCGCGCCTACCGCGAACCGCTCCATGGCGTCCACGATCTCGGCGAAAGAGGCCTCCTTCAGTACGGCGATGGCCACGCGCCCCATGATGTCCTTGACTTCGAATGGCATGACACCTACCTCCCCTTTCACGATCCGCCGGCGCGACCTCCTCCGGCAGTGGCGAACGTCCCCGATGCCGGGTGACCAAGGTCCTGACCAGCGGTTACCGGGCGCGGACGACCGCCACCGGGCAGTGCGCGTGGGACAGGACACCCCGGCTGACCGAGCCGAGCAGCATCGAGCCCACGGATCCGCGCCCGTGCGAGCCCACCACCAGCAGGTCCGCCCGCTCGGACGCGTCAGTGAGAGCTTCGACGGGATGGGCCGATTGGACGTCCTCGATCACCTTCACCTCCGGGTGGTCATCGCTGAAGACCATCACCCGGTCCCGGACGACCTGATGCTGTGCCGTACGGATCTCGTCCATGTCGTAGCTGATCTCGGGCGCGAAGGCGTGCACCGGCAACTGCCAGGCGTGCACCACGCGCAGCGCGCTCCCGCGCAGCTTCGCCTGCTCGAAGGCGTAGGCCAGCGCGGGCTCGCACTCCGGCGAGTCGTCCACCCCGACCACGACCTCCTGGTACACCGTCCCCTGCTCACCGCGTACGACCACGACGGGACAGTGCACCTGGCCGGCCACGTGCATGCTGACGGAACCCAGCAGCGCGCCGGCGAACCCGCCCAGCCCTCGGCTGCCGACCACGACCTCGGTGGCGTCCTCGGCCTGCTCGCGCAGGACCTCGGCGGGCGCGCCCTCGATGTCCTCGGTCGTGACCTCGACGGTGAGCTGACGCTCGCGCACGAGCGCCTCCGCCTCGTGCAGGATCCTCTGCCCCTCGCTCCGCAGCGCATCCGCGAGAACGGCGATGGGGTGCTTGCGGATCTGGTACGGCAAGCGGTCCGTGGCATGGACGATCCGCAGCGGCACCCGCATGCGGAACGCGTCGTCGGCCGCCCACTCCAGCGCGGCGCGCGAGTTCACTGAGCCGTCCGCTCCTACGATGATCATGATGTGCCTCCTTCGTCACCTTCCATCCGACCCGCTCGCGCCCGTCCGCAGCAGGGCCGCAGGTCGGTCCGGCCAGGGCCGAAGGACCCTGTCCGCCGAACGGGTGGCCGGGTAGCTTCGTGGACGTCACCAGGGAGGACATGCTCATGACCGGCACCGGCGACTTCGGGCGTCGCATCAGCTATCACCGTCACCAGCTCGGCCTCACCGCCCAGCAGGTGGCCGACCGGGCGGACATGTCCGCCGGATACGTCCAGCACCTCGAAGGCCATCTGGGCACTCCTGACACGGGTACGGTGGCCCGCCTGGCCGCCGCCCTTGAAACGACGGTCGAGGACCTGCTGGGCGGTGGGCGCGATCGCCCGCCCGGCCCCGGATCCGGCTCGGCCGACGCGGTCCTGGAGGTCCTCGAACCCGGGGAGTGCCTGCGGCTGGTCGCCCCGGGTGGCATCGGCCGAGTGGCGTTCAACAGTCCGGACGGGCCCACGGTGCTGCCGGTGAACTACAAGCTCCACGACGGCGCCATCGTCTTCCGCACCGCCCCCGGCGGCCCCATGGACCAGGACCTGCGCACCGGCGTGGAAGGGGTGGAGATCAAGATCGGCTTCGAGGTCGACCGGATCGACGAAGCCCAGCGGGAGGGCTGGAGCGTCCTCATCCAGGGCCCCGCCCACCATGTGTCCCAGGACGAGGTGGACAAGGCCGCCCAGGCTGGCGTCACCCCATGGACGGGCGGCGAGCGCCGGCTCTACATCCGCATCGTCCCGCACCAGATCACGGGCCGCCGCATCCACGGCCTCTGAGGAATGACGGTCCGGACATCGTCACGGACACCGGGCAGTGCGCAAGCAGCGCGATGCTAGCCGCGCCGGAGGGCGGCGGGGCTGAAACCCTCGCCGTAGGCGCCCTCCAGCCAGGCCGTCAGCCACTCGGCGAAGCTCAGGTGCTGAGGCAGCAGCGGCGCGCCCGGCGCCTCGCCGGGCGCCACCGGATCCCAGACCCACATCGGGCCGGCCGGGTCGCGGCAGTCCGCCAAGGACCAGATCGTGCTGCCCCAGTCGCACAACCAGACCATGCCGTCGGGGACCAACTGGCGCGGGGCGGCGGTGAACAGCTCGTGACACTCGACGATGTCGGTGCCCGGACGGGGGCCGGAGGCGTCGGGGACGCCGAGGAGCCCGCCACCCGGGCCGAAGCCGCCGTTGGCCACCTCCAGGTACAGCCGCCGCAGCAGCGGCGGCAGCGGATGGCCGATCGCCTCCTCGGCTTCGGCCACCGCGGTCGCGGGCGCGGGCGGCGGGAGAGCGGTGATCTCCCGGACCCGTGCGACGATCTCGTCGTCGGGAAGCGGCCGGCGGGGCCCGAGATCGCGCGGGACGTCATCGGGCAGCAGGCGGCGGGCGGCGACGGCGGTCAGGCCGCCGGTCTCGTAGGCGCTCTCCAGATTGCCGCCGAGCGAGGCGGCGAGCCATTCCGCGAGCGTCATGTTCTGGGGGGACAGCGACGGCTCGCCGCCGGGGTCCCAGGCCCACATCGGGCCGGCCGGGTCCGTGCAGTCCACCAGGGACCAGGTGGCGCAGCCCCAGTCGAACAGCCACACCATCCCGGGCCGGCCCTCCGGCCGTTCCAAGGTCGCGTGGACGTCGACGATGTCGGCCCATTCGTCGTGGTGCTCGTACGCGCTGCCGGAGACCCCGAGAACCCCCTCGCGCGGGCCGAAGCCGCCGTTGGCCACCTCCAGGTACAGCCGCCGCAGCAGCGGGGGCAGCGGATGGCCGATGGCCTCCTCCGCCGCCTTGACCGCCGCCGGCGTCGCCGGCGGCGGCAGGCCGGGTTCCGCGCGGATCGCCGCGATCAGCTCGTCCTCGGTCACGTGTGCCATCCTGAAGTTCTCGTGGAGCGCAGGTCAAGGACGTCGGCGGCGGCCTGCCACAAGGCCGGGCCGCCGCCGACGGGATCGCCCTAGCGTCTGCCCCTGCCGCCGGGCCCTCTCAAGAAGCCGCCCCAGTAGGCCCGGGCCGCGACCCACGTGGCGGCGCCCCTTCCCACTATGTCTCTGAGCCTGCCGACGGTCTGCGGTGTCAGCTGAGTGCCCTCGATCATGCCGTTGGTGCCTGCCCTGACCTTCTTGCTCGGGTCGTCGATGAACCTGTTGAGGTTGCCCTCGCACTTGGCGGAGCACACCCGCACACTGGAGAAGGCGCTGTGGACGTTGATGATCTTGCCGCCCAGGTCTCGGACCTGGCGGTTGACGTCCCCCCGGACGTCGGCCGCGGCCCGTTCGGCGTGGCCGTCCCTGGGGTCGCCGCCCTTGGGCACCTTGGGCGCCTGATAGATCGTCACGCCCATGTTCGTCAGCTTGTCCTGCAGCCCCTTCGGCAGGCCGCCCTGGCTGACGAACGCGATGACCCTGGACACCGTGCCGTGCCCCGTGTCCACGGTGACGCGCGACAGGACCACCGTGAAGTCTCCGCGCTTGTTCTCGTTCTGGTTCAGGAAGCCGGCGAGCTCGCTCAGCGCGCCGCCGTAGAGGATGATGCCGGCCGCGTCGATGTCCTCGGGCCGCATGCCCTCGGGCGGGTAGGCCAGCTCCGGGTCGTTGATCTTCTCGGTCGGGCCCGTGGTGGGCACGACCTGCTTGGGCTGATCCGCGTAGAAGGCCGCCCGGCCCCGGTCGTGGCAGGCCCGGGACGCGGCGTCGTCGGTGGGCCGGCAGCCGTGCGGGTCGTGGCCGTCCAGCTCGATCAGGTTGACGGGGTTGCCCGCCGCGAACGCGTAGCGGTTGCTGGTCCACGGGTCGACTTCGAGGGCCAGGTCGTCGAGGGCCCCGTTGTACATGTCGCGGCTGAGGAACCGGTTCAGACCCGGGTCGTAGTCGCGGAAGCCCATGTCGTACCTGCCGGAGGTGGCGTCCCAGCGCTGGGCGTTGAACCGGTAGGGGTTGTAGGGCTCCTTGGTCGGATCCTGCGGATCGGGTTTGTCGATGCCCGTCGTCTCGGCGTCCTCGCCCTTGCCGTAGGCGCTGTAGCCGTAGGTCGCCCTGGTGTCGCCCGCGGCGTCGGTCAGGGTCTCGACGTCACCGTGCGGGTTGTAGCCGAAGTACGACTCCTGCCTGGCGCCGTTCTCGTCGTGCGTGGCCTGGGCCAGCCGCTCGCCCCACGGGCTGTGCCGGTAGGACTTCGTGATCTTCCCGGCGGTCTCCTCGTCGAGGACCTCGTCGGACAGGGCGAGATAGTTGAAGACCGTGCTCTTCTCCCCCGCGCCGCCCGCGTCCGTGGTCTTGGAGGCGGTGCGGTCGAGAGGGTCGTAGGCGAAGCGCGTGGTGGTCGTCGAACCCGGCGCTGTCAGCCTCCGGTTCTCGACGACGTGATCGAACCCGTCGTAGGTGTTCCGCTCGACGACCTGCCCGCCCGACACGACGGCGGCCAGGCGGCCGAACGGGTCGTAGTCGTACGACGCGGCGGTCCCCCCGGTGACCGCCTTGGCCAGCCGGTTCCGGTCGTAGTCGAACGTCGTCCGGGTGCCGCCGACGACCTGGTCGACGACGTTGTTGTTGGCGTCGTGGACGTAGGTCTCGGTGCCCGCGTTGTGACCGGTCCTGACCAGCTTCGCGATCCGGTCGCGCGGGTCGTAGGCGTAGTCGGCGGTCGTGGTGAGGTAGGCCGAGTGGTCGTCGGCGTTCATCTTGCGGGTGACGTCCCGGCTGCGCTGGCCGTTGGCGTCGTAGTCCAGCGTGTGCTCGGACACCACCGTGCCGCCGGGCTTCTTCTCGGTCTGCCGGAGCAGGCTGCCGTCGAGGTTGTACTCGTAGTCGACGGTGTTGCCGTTGCCCTTGACCTCGTGCAGCCGCTGGCCCCGCGCGGTGTAGGCGAACGTGGTGACCATCGGGGCGAGGTCCGCCGCCGAACTGCCGTGCGTGATCTTCGAGGGGAGGTCGCGCACGTCGTACTCGAAGGTGGAGTACTCCTTGTCGTGCTGCTGGGTGACGGGCTGGCCGTTCTCGTCGTACGTGAACGAGATGGTGTTCTTCGTGGCCCCGTCGAGCCGCTCCTCGAGCTTGGCGACCTGGTCCAGCTCGTCGTAGGTGATCGCGTAGTCGTCGATCCTGGCGCCGGCGCTGGAGTCGGTGATCGACGTGAGGTTGGCGTCGGCGTCGTAGTGGTACGCGAACCGCCGGCTCTCGTCGTCGGGGTCGCCCGAGTTGTCCCGTACGAGCTTGACCGCGTCCGCCACGACCGTGGACCCGGCCGCCGCCTTGTCTGTCAGCGTGATCTTGTGGGTGACGCCCGCGTCGAAGTCGTGCCGGCCGAGGCTGACCCACGTGCCGGGGCCGGCGCTCTGGTCGACGGTCTTGACCGCGGTCCCGGCCTTGTGGTCGATGAGGAACTCGGCGTCCGTGGCCGCGCCCTGGACCGCGGGCCAGCGGACGAACACCTCGTAGCTGCCGGCCTGCGGGATGTTCAGCGCCCACTGGAACTGGGCCGTTCCGTCGCCCGCCGGCTTGGTGTGGAAGTCGTGGCCGTACAGGCCCTCACCGGCGTCGTGGGCGGTCCACTCGCCGGACGGGCGGGCGTTGTTGACGTCGGAGTTGTCGACCACCACCGTGTGGGCGCCGACGGGCACGCCGTCGTCCGTGCGGGAGCGCAGCTTCCCGTCCGGGAAGTAGTCGGTCGTCATGGTGCGGCTGACCGACCCGCCGGCGCTCGTCAGCGTGTTCTTGATCTGCTGACCGAGCGGGTTGTAGTCGTACGAGGCGACGATGTCCCACGGGTCGCCGGAGGTCTTGATCCAGCCGTTGTCGTAGTGGGTGTAGACGGTGTCGTTGCGGACGGACTCCCCGCTGGACGGCGGCGCGCTGATCCTGGTCAGGTTGCCGACGGCGTCGTAGGTCCGGATGGTCCTGTCGGGCCGGTTGTAGCGGGGGTCGTCCTTGTCGTAGGGAGCGATCTCCTCCTTGACCCGGTTGAGCTCGTCGTACACGACCTGGTGCACGAAGTCGTCGGGGTCGTCGGCGCTCTCCACGCCGCGTGGCGTGATCACCTTGGTGCGGTTGCCGACCTGGTCGTACTCGAACCGCATGGTCCGCTGGACGACCGTCCCGCCGTCCCTCTTGTACGGCGCGGTGGCCTCGACCGGCAGGCCCCGGGCGTCCAGGGTGACCGTGGTCGTGTTGCCGTCCTCGTCGGTCGTGGCCTTGACCAGCCCGTCCCGGTCGAACACGGTGGAGCGCGCCTTGCCCGCGGCGTCGGTGGACCTGACGGCCCGGTGTGCCAGGTCGTAGACATAGGAAGCGGTGACGTCTGCCGGGTCGGGGGTCGCGTTCTTGCGCGCGTCCGTGACGGCCGTCACGTTGCCGACCGCGTCGTAGGCGTAGGTCAGACGGTGACCCTTGGCGTTCGCGATCGAGATGAGCTGGTAGATCTCGTCGTAGCCGTAGGTGGTGGTGAAGTCCCCGGCGGTGGCCGTCAGGTTGCCCTTGGGCTCGGTGACGGTCCTGACGTTGCCGACCCGGTCGTAGGTGTAGGACGTCTTCCGCTCCGGGCCGCCCGGCTCGTCCTTCGGCTCCAGCAGGTGGGAGAGCTGGTCGGCGGCGTCGTAGGCGGCCGTCGCCACCGCGCCGTTGGGAGCGGTGACCCGGGTGGCGTTGTCGTTGGGGTCGTACTCGGGGGCGGGGGTGACGACGAACTGCCCCGCCGTCTGGTCCTTGGGGACCCGCTTCTCCAGCGGACGGGCGAAGACGTCGTACTCCTGCGAGGTGGCCTTGCCGTTGGCGTCGACGACCTTGGTGACGTTGCCGCGCTCGTCGTACACGTAGGCCGTGGTCTTGCCCAGCGGATCGACGATCTCGCGGGGGTAGCCGCTGGGATCGAAGCCGGCGTTGGTGACGGTGTGGCCGTTGGCGTCCTTGCTGGTGAGCGGCTGGCCCCACGTGTCGTACGTGTACGTGGTGGTGTAGTCGCCGGCGGCAGGGGTCGCGGTGCCCGCCGGGTCGGTGGCGGTGGCGAGGTCCCCTTCGGGGGTGTAGGTGAAGGTCCAGGCGCGGCCCTCGGGGCTGCGCTTGGCGATGAGATCGGCGATGTGGCCGTTCAGACCGGTCTGGTACGTCAGGGTGGTGCCGGGCCAGCCGTTCTTGGTGGCCTCGGCGTCCCTGATCTCCCGCGGGTAGCCGGTCTTCGGGTCGTAGGACCAGGTGGAGGCCGCCCCGTTGGCCTCTTCGAGCCGGGTGACGTTGTTGTCGGCGTCCCAGGTGAGCTTCGTCGTGCGGGCCTTGGCGTCCGTGCTCTGGAGGGCGCGGCCCTTGCCGTCCAGGAGGTAGGTGGTGGCGCGCTGCTCCGCGTCCGTCACGACCGTGCGGACCTGCCTGCCCGTGTGGTCGTGGGAGTCGCCGTAGGCGAACGAGGTCGGCTGGCCGAGCCGGTCGGTGATGGTCTCGGCCGCGCCCAGGAAGGCGTCGAGCCGGGAGCGGTACGCGAGCCTGGTGGCCTTGCCGCGCGGATCGGTGACCTTGGTCAGGTCGTGCCCGTCGTAGGCGAACCTGAACTTCTTGGGCTGCGCCGAACCCGCCCCGTCGATCAGCTCGCCCAGCAGGCCCTTGTGGGTGTACGTGAAGGTCAGGGTGCGGCCGGAGATGTCCTTGACCGTCTTGACGTGGTCGATGATGAGCGGATTGAGGAGCTTGGTGCCGCTCTTCCGCTCCCACGTGTCGTCGTCGATGTAGTCGTACGGGTCGCCCGTGGCGTAGTAGTCGATCGTGAGCGTGCGCCGCCCGGTCGGGTCGGTCAGGTGGCGCAGGTACTTGACCGGCCCGAGCAGGGTCTTGCGCACCTCGTAGCCGAAGGTCAGCTCGTTGCCGTTGTTGTCGGTGATCGAGCTCTGGTAGCCCTGGCAGTCGAAGAAGAACCGGGTGCGGTCGGGCGAGGTCATGACCCAGGCCCGGGGCTCCTCCTCCCAGGGTTTGCAGTCCTTCAGCCGCTGCAGGTAGAGGTGCACGCCCGGCGGGTTGACGTACTCGTCGTCGGAGGTGTCCCAGGTGCCCTTGTCGTCGAGCGCGAAGCTGTGCGTGGTCCCGTCGCCGTCGGTGAAGGAGACGGCGTGGCCGAGCAGGTGCGGGTCGAGGGTCGTACCCAGCCGGGTGAGCGACGTGGCCTGCAGCGACCACCCGTGCCCGGCCACCGCGTCGGAGGAGTCCTTGGAGTTGTAGGCCAGCCGGACGAACGTGCTCAGACCGCGGGAGGGGTTGGAGAAGGCGTTGTACTGCCAGACCGCGTTCCCGGAGTACAGGTTGGTCAGCAGGGTCGACCCCGCGCCGGTGTTCACCCCGCCATAGGAGTAGAACTTCTCCAGGCCGAGCTGGTCGCTGGTGGCGTCCTCCACCGAGAGCGTCTGCGTGAGCGCGGTCGCCTTGCTCGTGTTCGCGGTGGAAAGCCAGGCTCCGCCGCTCTTGTTCCACAGATCCCAGGCCAGGACGTAGCCGGTGCGCTGGTCGCCCTCGGCGGAGGCGGGCGGCGTCCTCAGCTGAGCCTGCACGGTCACGGCGGCGTCCGGGGCGAGGTCCCCGGGCAAGGCCGTGTGGAGCTGCTGAACGGTCACCGGCGTGCCGTCCGGCCTGCTCCACCTGTACGACAGCACCCAGTCCGCCACGGCCCAGGTCGCCGTGGTGGTGTTGGTCAGCGTGACGGGGATGGACAGGGTCGAGTCGGGCGGGACGCGGGCGGGCGTCCCGGGGGCGTAGTACGTGGTTCCGGGCGGGCTCTCGGGACCGAGAGCGGCCCCTTCGCGGCCGCTCTCCACCGCCCGGACCGGCACGACGCGGGGCTCCGGCAGGCCGTCCCCGGTGAACCACGCCGTCGCCCGGTCCCAGAGGGTGCGTTCACTCTCGGGAATCCAGCCGCCGGTGATGTGGGGGGAAGCGGCTGAAGCCTCGGGAATGAACGCCACGAGGAGAACGAAGACCAGAAAGCTCGCGAGGAGCCTGGATAAACGAATCACGATATTTCCTTTCCGAAAGGCGTGATCAAATGACGAAACGGTCTCACGGGCAAAGTGAACAAAACAGGTCAGCAACCGGGCATTTACCGGGCATTCGGTCCTCGCTGAATTAGTCGGGTCCGCGCGCGTACGGGGGCGAGCGATGACATCCACGGCAATGGGCACCCGGGACTGGACGGGGCGCAGGACCGCGAAACGGCAGCGGCTCGAGGCGGTCCGGCCGTACGCATTAGGGCGAGTGCCGGCGAGCGTCGAGGCCGCCGGACCGTCCGACGACCGCACGGAGGCGGGAGACCCGCCGATGACCCGCGGGCGGGACGGGACGCCGGCGCTCGCCGACGGCGGCGTGAACGACGCCGTCCCTTCCGTGATCACGGCAGACGTCACCCTGGGCGACGACCCCGCCCGCGTGGGCGCCTCGACGCATCGGGTCGCGCCGGCCTGGCTGCCTCGGCGCTCGGCCACCTCCGTGGTGATCCCGGGCACCTCGAGGGTCGCCCACCTTGAGGAGAACATCAAGGCCGCCGAGCCGGCCCTGCCCGCCGACGCGATCGCCGAACTCGACGCCATCGGAGCCTGAGCCTCACCCCAGGCCATCGCGGACGCGGGTCACCCGCTCCACGTCTGGGCGCGCCGAGTTGAGGGCCGTGCTGGAGAGCGTGCGCCGCGGCGCCGTGCTTTCGCAGGACCCATGGCACCGGCGACGGGTGTGGTCAGCCGAAGTCCTCGATTCGCCACTCCTCGTGCCATTCGATCGTCGGGATCCGCCCGTCGAACCGGATCGGCAGCCAGACGTAGTCGGCGATCGACGTGTCGACGTCCGGGAGGTCGAACGAGGCAGGCCGTTCGCCGGCTTCCAGTGCCGCGAAGTGCCGGTCGAAGGCCTCGCTCTGATCCGACTCGCTCTCCGGCAGGCGCGGGGCCCAGCGGTCGGCGAGCGCGATGTAGAGATCCCGCTTGGCCGGATGCCGGAAGACGGAGCTGATCTGCGACCGGAACGAGGTGCCGCTCGGGTCCGACGGGTGCGGATCGCCCAGGACCGTGAAGGGTCCGTGGTAGGTGTCGGCGACCGCCACCTCGGAGGGGTTGGGGAAGTATCCCGTCGTGCCGGACGTGATGAGGTAGTGCCTGCCGTCACGCCGGAAGTACGCGGGCGCCTCGCGCACCATGGGCGGGCGGCGGCGCGGGAGGTGCGTGGAGTAGTAGCCGGTGACGTCGGTGAGGTCGTCGGAGAGGTCGGCGCAGATGAGCTCGCTGTGCACGCGCTCGAAGTAGTAGTAACCCTTGCCGTCCACCGGATCCACGACGAGGTCGAAGTCGCCGGCGTTCATGCCCAGGGGACGGAGCCGAGACCCCCGCCTCCCTGGCGACGTCCTCGATCGTCACCCTGCGGACCTCGGAATGGTTCTCCACGCGGACATCCTACAGAGACGCCCAGGAAGCGGTATCCGCGCAGCCAGAGCCCAAGTGGAACGTTGCACGCCAGAGGTGGGCTTGCATCGAGCTTGCATTGCTGACAGTATCGAATCCGTTACTCTGTGTGCGCGACCCTTAGGAGGCTCCCCCTACGTTGGTGAAGCGTGCCGACGCTTCCAGCCGACCGTCCGCGTGTCCAAGGACGCCGCCGCCGACCGCGCCTCGGCCCGCGTGCTGGGCAAGGCCGAGCCGATGATCGCCGGGCGTTTCTGCGGCTGGCCGGACGGGTTCGCGCCGCTCGGGCCGTGCCGGGTGACGGGCCACCCGCAGGCGCTCGGCATGGAACCGCGCCTCGACAGCCGGGTGCGGAGCCGGTGGGCTTCGGCTCCCGACCGATGACGCCGCCGCCGTGGGACGCGCTGATGGCCGGCACCCGACCGCACCCCGGGCGGTGAGGGCTCGATCACCGGCCTCGGCGCGCTCGTCAGTCCCGTCACCCCCAGGGAGGCCCATGAACCGCCTGTCAGGCGCGCTGGCCGTCGTCGTCCTCGCGCTTGCCGCCGGCTGCTCCGACCCGACCAACTCCGCCGCCCAGGTTTCCCCGCAGAACGTGATCAACATCCACCTGTACCAGAAGCCGAAGCGCTTCTCCCCGCTGGATCCGCCCAGCGGCCCCGACCAGCAGGTCATGACGTTGATCTTCGACAACCTGCTGACCGTCGACGACTCCTACGCCTACACCCCGCGCCTGGCCGAGCGCTGGGAGGTGGACGAGGACCGGATCACCTTCCACCTTCGCGAGGGCCTGAAGTGGAGTGACGGCATGCCGTTCACCAGCAAAGACGTGCTGTTCACCTACAGGCTGCTGGCCGATGCCAAGAGCGGCAGCGCGATGGCGGGCAAGCTGGCCGGCGCCGCCTTCGAGGCCCCGGACGACACCACGTTCGTGATCAGGCCGGCCAGGCCGAACGTCGGCTTCCTCAGCCTGATCGCCGGGCCGTTCGCCTTCATCCTGCCCGAGCACGTGCTCGGCATGGAGCCGGTGGACAAGATCGCGGGCAGCGCCTTCTTCAATGACCCGACGGTCGGCATGGGCCCGTACACCTTCATGAGCTACAAGACCGACCAGTACGTGGAGCTGGCCGCCAACCCGCACTACCGCAGACCCATCGCGATCCCCAGAATCTTCCTCAAACCCATCAGCTCGGACGTGGCGACCGCGCAACTCGGCACCGGCGAGATGGACCTGGTCCAGATCTCCCCCACCGACCTGCGGGTGGTGGAGGCGCTCAAGGGCGTCACCGTCTCGGCGAGGCCGAGCCCGGGCTTCATCAGGATCGCGGTCGACCAGAGTGACGAGCGCTTCGCCGATCCCAGGGTACGGCGGGCGATGCTCCACGCGATCGACCGCAAGGCGCTGGTCGCCAAGCTCCTGGCCGGCAGGGGCCGGGTGCAGAACTCCTCGTTCGTCACCCCCTGGGCGCTGCCCGACAGGCTGGAGGAGTACGACTACGACCCGGCCAAGGCCAGGTCGCTGCTGGCCGAGGCGGGCTGGAAGGCCGGCGAGAAGGTGACGCTGTCGTGGATCCCCGGCCAGCGCGACCGCGACGTGACGGCCACGGTGGTGCAGGGCGCGCTGAGCGCGGCGGGCATGGCCGTCGAGCTCAAGCAGGTACAGGCGGCCGAACTGCTGGAATCCTATGAGAAGCGCACGTTCGACCTGGCGCTCTTCGGCGGCGGCAGCTACGCCGTGGACCCCTCCAGCAGCGTCACGATCATCAATTGCGCCGCTTTCTACCCCGCCGGGGGAAATATCAGTAACTTCTGCGACGAGTCGCTGGACACCCTCACCTCCCGGGCCGACGCCCGCACCGACCGGGACCAGCGCGCCGAGCTCTACCAGGAGGCCGCGAGCAAGGACAACGCCCAGGTCCCGTACCTGTGGTTGTACAACCCCGACACCCTCTGGGTCACCGGCTCGCGGCTGCGCGGCTTCAAGCCCGGCGGCGACTTCACCACCGGCTTCTGGAACGCCGACGAGTGGACCCTGGCCGGCTGATGCTCGCCTACCTCGTGCGCCGGCTCCTGACCAACGCCGCCGTCTTCCTGCTCATCAGCGTCGGCGTGTTCCTCCTGGTCCGCGCCGCGCCCGGCGACCCGGTCCGGATGATGGTCGACCCCGAGCAGCTGGCCTCGGGCGGCCCGGCGTTCGTCGCCGCCAAACGCGCCGAACTCGGCCTGGACGAGCCCGTCCTGGTCAGGTACGGCATCTGGCTGCGCGACGTGCTGGGCGGCGACCTCGGCTACTCCTTCGTCAGCCGCCGCCCGGTGGCGGAGGTGCTCGGCGAGCGCATGGGCCCCACCGTGCTGCTCATGAGCACCGCCCTGGCGATCGGCCTGGTGCTGGCGGTGGCGGCGGGCACGCCGGCCGCGACCCGGCGCAACACCGCAGTCGACTACGCCACCACCGTCGCCGGGCTCGGCACGATCTCGGTGCCCAGCTTCTTCCTGGGCATCGCCGCGATCTACCTCTTCTCCCTGAAGCTCGGCTGGGTGCCGTCCTCCGGCATGTCCACACCGGGCGACGGCGGCGCCGCCGACATCCTGGCCCACCTGGCGCTGCCGGCGGCCGTCCTCGGGCTGTCCATCGCCGGGCCGTTCACGCGGTACGTACGAGCCGGGCTGCTGACCGAGCTCGGCGCCGACTACGTGCGCACGGCCGAGGCCAAGGGCACCGGCCCCGGCCGGGTGCTGATACGGCACGCCCTGCGCAACGCGCTGGTCCCGCTCATCACCGTCGTGATGATCTACATCCCGCAGCTGCTGGCCGGGGCGGTCGCCCTGGAGCAGGTCTTCGCCTGGCCGGGCATGGGACAGCTCGCCGTCAGCTCGACAGGCCAGCTCGACCACCCCGTGGTGATCGGCTTCGCGATGTTCGTCGCGCTGCTCGTGCTGCTCTGCAACCTCGCCGCCGACCTGCTCTACGCGGTGGCCGACCCGAGGATCAGCCTGTCATGACCACGACCGTCGCCCCCGCCTCCCGGGCCGCCCGGCGCTTCCGGCGCAACCGCATGGCGCTGGCCGGCGCCGTGTTCCTGACCGCCGTCGGCGTGCTGGCGCTGGCCGCGCCGCTGCTGGCCGGGCACGACCCGAACGCGGTGGATCTGGCCGCCTTCCGCGAGCCGCCGTCAGCGGCGCACCTGCTCGGCACCGACTCCTCCGGGCGCGACGTGTTCGCCAGGCTCGTGCACGCGGGGCGGATCTCGCTGCTGGTCGGCCTGCTGTCGTCGCTGGCGGCGGTCGCCTTCGGCACGCTGCTCGGCGCCCTGGCCGGCATGTTCGGCGGGCCGGTCGACGCCCTCGTCATGCGCGCCGCCGACGTGGTGCTCTCCTTCCCGTCGCTGGTCGTCATCGTCGTGCTGGCGGGCGTGCTCGGGCCGGGCACCGCGATGCTCGTGCTCGTCCTCGCCGCGTGCAACTGGCCGACCGCCTGCCGCGTGGTGCGCGGGCTGACGTTGTCGCTGCGCGAGCGGGAGTACGTCCAGGCGGCGCGCGCCTTCGGCGCCGGGCGGCTGACGGTGATCGGCCGGCACGTGCTGCCCGCCGTCCTGCCGCAGGTAGCGGTGGCCGGCACGCTGCTGGTGGCGCAGATGATCCTGCTGGAGGCGGTGCTGTCCTTCCTCGGCCTCGGCGTGCGGCCGCCGCAGGCCAGCTGGGGCAACATGCTGACCGACGCCCAGAACCTCACCCTCATCCAGACCATGCCGTGGTTGTGGCTGCCGCCCGGCCTGGCCATCGCACTGACCGTCCTGGCCGTGAACTTCGTCGGCGACGGCCTGCGCGACGCCGTGGACCCGAAGGGAGTGCGCCGATGACGCCGCTGCTCACGATCGACGACCTCGCGGTCGAGTTCCCCACGGAGGACGGCGTGGTGCGCGCCGTCGACGGGGTCAGCCTGGAGGTGGCGCCGGGCGAGATCCTCGGCGTGGTCGGCGAGTCCGGCTCGGGCAAGAGCGTCACCGCGATGTCGGTGCTCGGCCTGGTCCGGCCGCCGGGGCGGGTGGTGCGCGGGAGCGTCCGTTTCGACGGCGAGGACCTGCTGGCCCTGCCCGCGCGCCGGCTGCGCCGGATCCGGGGCCGCCGCATCGCCATGATCTTCCAGGACCCGATGACGGCGCTCAACCCGGTCGTCCCGGTCGGCGCCCAGATCGCCGAGGCCATCAGGCTGCACCAGCCGCGCCTCGGCCGCGCCGCCGTGCGGGCCCGCGTGCTGGAGCTGCTGGCCTCCGTCGGCATCGCCGACCCCGCCGACCGGTACGGCCGGCACCCCCACGAGTACTCCGGCGGCATGCGCCAGCGCGCGATGATCGCGATGGCCCTGGCGAACGAGCCCGACCTGCTCATCGCCGACGAACCGACGACCGCGCTGGACGTCACCGTCCAGTCCCAGGTGCTCGGCCTGCTCGACACGGCCAGGCGGGAGGCCGGCGCGGCGGCGGTGCTCATCACCCACGACCTGGGCGTGATCGCCGAGCTGGCCGACCGGGTCGCGGTCATGTACGCGGGCCGCGTCGTCGAGCACGGCGACGTGCACCAGGTCTTCGCCACGCCCCGCCACCCCTACACGCGCGGCCTCCTGTCCAGCCGGCCCGGCCTGGGGCCGGCGGCGGGGGAACTGGTGCCGATCCCGGGCAGCCCGCCTGACCTGCTGGCGCCGCCGCCCGGCTGCGCCTTCGAGCCGCGCTGCGCGCTGGGCGCCGGTCGCGCCGCCTGCCGGGTGGACCGTCCCGAGCCGGTCGCGGTGGCCGCCGGTCACCTGTCGGCCTGTCATTTCCACGAGGAGCCGGCGTGAGCGAACCCGTCCTAGCCGTCGAGGGCCTGGTCAAGCACTTCCCGATCCGCACCGGGGTCCTGCGCGGGCAGACCGGGGCGGTCCGGGCCGTGGACGGCGTGGACCTGGCGCTGCACCCCGGCCGCACGCTCGGGCTGGTCGGCGAGTCCGGCTGCGGCAAGACCACGACGGGTAGGCTCGTCGTGCGCCTGGCCGAGCCCACCTCCGGCCGCATCCTGTACGGCGGGCGCGATCTGGCCGCCATGTCGCACGCCGAGCTCCGCCCGCTGCGCGGCGAGATCCAGATCGTCTTCCAGGACCCGTACTCGTCGCTGTCGCCGCGGCTGACCGTGCACGAGATCGTCGCCGAGCCGCTGCGCACCCAGGGCCGCTACCGCCGCGGCGGCCGGGAGCGGGTCGGCGAGCTGCTGGAGCTGGTGGGCCTGTCGCCCGAGCACGCCAACCGCTATCCGCACGAGTTCTCCGGCGGCCAGCGCCAGCGCGTCGGCATCGCCAGGGCGCTGGCCCTGAACCCGCGCGTGCTGGTGCTGGACGAGCCCGTCTCGGCGCTGGACGTCTCGATCCAGGCGCAGGTCGTCAACCAGCTCGCCCACCTGCAGCGGGAGCTGGGCCTGGCCTACCTGTTCATCTCGCACGACCTGTCGGTGGTGCGGCATCTGTGCGACAGAGTGGCGATCATGTACCTGGGCCGGATCGTGGAGGAGGGTGAGCGGGCGGAGATCTTCGCACGGCCTGCCCACCCCTACACCAAGGCGCTCATCTCGGCCGTGCCGATCTCGTGTCCGTCGCAGCGCGGCAAGAGGAGGCGGATCGTGCTCGCCGGTGACGTGCCCAGCCCGGCTGACCCGCCGTCGGGCTGCCGCTTCCGTACCCGCTGCTGGAAGGCCCAGGAGAGATGCGCCATCGAGGAGCCGCCGCTGACCGGCGCGGGACACCGCGTCGCCTGCCATTTCCCCAACGAGAGCACCGATGCCGGATGGGAGGAGCGGCCGGCCTGGGCCGGCCGCTCCGACACGTGACGGTTACCGGGTCCACGACGGCCGGATCCGGTAGGCCCGGATGATGGTCTGTTCCACCGTGTTGCCCGCCTCGTCCACCGCTCGGCCGCGCAGGGACACGAACCCGTCGCCGGCCGGGTGGCGCAGGACGGCCGCCGACCCGTGGATCGCGGCCCTGGTCCAGGTGGCGCCGTCGTCGTAGGAGACCTCCACCGACAGCCGCCGGACGGGACGGGCGGCGCTTCCCTCCAGCGGCTGAACGGTCACCGGCACCGTGAAGCGCCGCCCGGACGGGGCGGAGTTCTCGGCGTCGAGGGCGGGGCCGAAGCGCACGACCGACACGGGCAGCCGTACGGGCGTCTCGCCCGCGACGTGCCCGGACCGGAAGGTCCACGCGCCGGACACGCGCGTGGACAGCGTCGCGGGCGCTCCGCGCTCGCTCTCGACGACGAGACGGTAGGCGGCCTCCCGCGCGGGGACGGTGAAGCTCGTCCTGATCTCCGGCTGCTCGCCCACGAGGGTGCCGTCGCGGTAGAGGGCGGTGCGCTGCATGGCCCGGGTGGAGGTGCCGAGCGCCCCTCGGCTGTCGCCGTACATGAGCAGGTCGGTCGAGATGACGTCGCCGGTGCGGCTGACGCCGTTTACTTCTTCCGCGCCCGCCCAGGGCAGCGCGGGCGAGAAGACGCCGCGGTTCCAGAGCTCTGTGTACGCCCGCCCCGACCGGTACGCCTGGAAGGGCGAGTCGAAGCGGTTGAGCCGGCCGTCGGGGCCGTACTCGAACAGGAAGCGCTGCCAGCGGATGCCGTCGTCGGTGTTGACGTACTCGACCTGCTTGAACGGCGTGCCGAACGTGGTGGGGAACATGAAGGCGAAGACGGCGCCGTCGCGCGGCCAGGCGCGGCCGTACGCGCGGGCTTCCGCGTCGGGCAGGTGGCGGGCGTAGTCGGCCTGGATGGTGGCCAGGTCGCGCTGCTCCACGCGCCGCTCGAATCCGTCGACCATGCCCCCGGAGTGGAACCAGGCCAGGCGGTAGGCGTACGGGCTGCCGGTCCGGGCGGCGGCCCACAGCCCGGCGACCTTGGTGCGCGCACCCGGATAGGTCCGGGCGGGGCCGAGCTGAGCGGTGAACGTCCCCTCATAGGAGCCGCCGAGCCAGCCCCAGGAACGCGACGATCCGCCGGCCACCTGATACTGGTAGACGATCTCGGCCTGCAGCGGGACGGCGTCCGCGCGGGGAAGCGTCAGCGAGATCGGCCGGCCCAGCCGCGCGTCGGCGTCGACCGTCTGCGACCGGTCCAGGTCGAGGCCCGGGTGGACCAGGAGCGTCCGGCTCTGGTCGTCGCGGATGGTGGTCCTGATCAGCCATCTGCCCTTGGGCAGCCGCAGGGTGACCGGGCCCTCGGGGTTCTCCACGTCGATCGGCGTCTGGTCGGCGTCCAGCGGGTACAGCGTCGTGAAGCTCTGAGTGGCCGGCCCGCCGTTCCTGCCGGTGAACCTGAGGGTGAGGTCGTAGCTCTCCTTCTCCTTGTCGACCCCGACCGGAGTGCTGAGGGCCAGGTCGCCGTCGCCGGTCGCGACGACGTGCGCGCCGACGAAGCCGTCGGGCCCGCCGGCGCGGGTGTCGGCGGTGACGACGGCCTCGGCCTGCCCGCCCGCGGGGACGGTCAGCGTGGCGGGTGCGACGCTGAAGGACTTGTCGCCGCGCGCCTCCAGACGGAGGGTCACCGGCTGCCGCTGGTGGTTGCGGTAGACGATCTTCTTCCCGGCCGGCTGGTCGTCGTCGTGCGGCCACGGCTGTCGTCCGAAGCTCAGCGCGGGCGGCTCGACCGTCACGGCCTGGCCCGTGCCGCGGGCGGCGTCCACGAGCCCCGCGCCCTGCGCGAAGACCCCGATCCCCGGCAGCGGCCGGGCGGTCCCCATGAGGGCCGCCTTGAGCAGGTCGCCCTTCCAGTCGGGATGCGCCCCGGCCAGCAGCGCCGCGACGCCCGTGACGTGCGGCGTGGCCATGGAGGTGCCGGACATCGCGACGTAGGAGCCGTCGCCGGGGCTGTCCTTGCCGCGGGCCGCGGTGATGTCCACGCCGGGGGCGGTGATCTCCGGCTTGAGGCCGTCGTCACCGGCGCGTGGCCCGCGACTGGCGAACCCGGCCTGCTCGCCCGCCTTGCTGACGGCGCCAACCGCGAGTGCGGCGTCGGCGGTGCCGGGCGAGATGAGCGTACGATCGGCGCCGTAGTTGCCGGCCGCCGTCACGAACAGGGTGCCGTACCGCTCGCTGAGCGTCTGCAGGGCCTCCTCCAGCGGGTCGGTTCCGGGGGTGTCCGGGGACCCGAGGCTCAGGTTGACGACTCTGGCGCCCTGCTCGGCCGCCCACTGCATGCCCGCCAGGACGGCCGAGTCCGTGCACCATGTGGACTCGCACACCTTGCCGTCCAGCAGCGTGACGCCGGGGGCGACGCCACGGTACCTGCCGTCCGAGGCGGCGCCGCTGCCCGCGATGGTGGAGGCCACGTGCGTGCCGTGGCCTATCACGTCGCGTGCGTCCTGGACCTCGGTGAAGTCGGCCCGCGCCGCGACCCGCCCGGCGAGGTCGGGATGGGTCGCGTCGATCCCCGTGTCGAGCACCGCGACCTTGACGCCGGCGCCGGTGTGCCCGCGCTCCCACGCGTGCGGCGCGCCGACCTGCTTGACGCTCACGTCCAGGGAGACGCGCCGGCGCCCGTCCAGCCAGATCTTGCCGGTGCCGCCCGCGAGCGCCTGCCACGTCCGCGCGGCCTCGCTCCTGCGCTGCCGTACGGCGAAGCCGCGCACCGCGCCCAGCGACCTGAACCCGCTCATCGCGCGGACGCCCGGCGCGGGAGCGGAGGCCCCGGTCACGAGCAGCGGGAGCTCCTTGCGGCTGTCGTCGTACCCGAGCTCCAGCAGCCCGGTCACGTCGAACAGCCGGGGATCCAGCCGTCCGGCGGCCACCAGGGGCGCGGCGTCGCCGGGTAAGACGCGCAACCGCCCCCGCGCCTCGTCGGTGAGGAAGGTGACCTTCTCCCTCCCCTCGCCCGGCTCGACGATCGCGCTCGCCGGGCCGGTCACCGTCACCTTGTCGCCGGTGACCAGCGTGACCGTCCGCACGCTGGTCACCGCCTGATCGCCGGCCTCCGCGACCGCCGGTGGCGGGGCGGTCATGGCCGCGGCGAGCACGGCGACGCCGGCCCACCTTGTCATTGCCTGCACGCAGTTCTCCGATCATCGGCAAACGTCACTACGTACTGGCCGGTGACCGGGAGTTGTTACATGGGCTTGTCGTCGGTCCAGCCTGCTTTGGTCACCGCGATGGAGTTCCACATCGTGCCGGGCTCGAAGCCGGTCTGGAAGCCGCGCGGCTTCACCGCGACGTACTCGCTCGCCAGGGCCGCCCCGGTCGCCTCGTCGATGATCAGCCGGTGCTCCGCGACGCCGTCGTCGAGGGTCGGCTCGTTGATCGCCACGGCCGTGCCCGTACGCCCCTCGGCGTCCGTGACGTTCTCGATGACGCGTACGTCGTCGAGCTCGGCCAGCATCCGGAACGCGGCGCCGCGCACCTCGGGCGTCACCGGCATGTCCATGATCAATCCCGCGCTGACCACGAACAGCCACCCGTCGCCCACCATCGGCACGTCGGTGGCATGACCCTTCCAGGCCAGGAGCCGCTTCTTGAGCTGGTCCGGGTCGCCGGGCAGCTCGCGCAGTTCTTTCACCGAGACGTTGCGGCCCAGCCAGAACACCTTGTCCCCGTCTGTCAGCGGGCTGTGGCTGGTCCTGGCCCGGCCCGGCGACGTCGATAGGATCATGGGCCTGGACTTCCTGGGGACCGTGACCTCGATGGAGGCGGGGGACCCGGCCCGCTCCCACGCCTGCCGGTCCTCCTCGGTGGCCGGGCGGGCTCCGAGGGACTGCAGGCGACCCCACTGTTTCTGGCCCGGACCGGTGGCGCTGGGCGTCCAGCCCTCGTCCCGCTGCTGGTTCAGGACCCGGTAGCCGCCCTTGGCGGCGAACAGGGTCCGGCGCACCGACACGGTGTGCCAGAACGCGCCCTTGCCCTCCGGTTGCCGCTCCGCCCTCGCGGCGGCGGCCAGCAGCACCTCGCGGGCCGACAGCGTCACCGTCCGCTGGGTGCTCGTCGGCCTGTCGGGGGCTCGTGGCGTGGACGCCGTGCCGTTCGTCGCGACGACCACGGCCACCGCGGTGACGGCCGCCGCGGCTCCGGCGAGACCCAGGCTCCATACGGGCCGGGCGGGCCTGCGGCGGCGCCGGACCGGCCGGGGCTGTGACATGGCGCGGGAGAGTTCGGCGGCCCTGGTGCGCGGGTCGATCGGCCGGTCTCCGAGGTGGGCGGGCCTGGCGGCCCTGAGTTCGTCGATGGGGTTCATGACCACTCCTCGTTGAGGCTCCGCACGTGGGGCAGGGGTTCGCGCCGGGGGTCGGCGTCCGTGGCCTCCATGGCCTGCTTGAGCCGTTTGCGCGCCCGATGCAGCCGCACGCGGAAGGCCGCCGACGAGCAGCCGACGACACGGGCTCCTTCCTTCGGTGACAGCCCGTGCCAGGCGACCAGGACGAGGATCTCCCGGTCGTCCTCGGGCACGGCGGCCAGCGCGCGCAGCACGCCCATCCGCTCGGTCACGTGGTCGGCCACGTCGCCCTCGGCCCAGGCCCGCAGCTCCGCCGCGACCGCCTCGCGGCGTACCTCGGCGCGTACGTTGTCGCGCAGGACGTTCCTGGCGACGCCGAGCAGCCACGGCAGCGCCGGCTCGGGCACGTCCTCCAGCCGCCGCCAGGCGATCGCGAACGTCTCGCTCACCACCTCGTCCGCCACCTGGCGGCCCGCGCGGCTCACGACGTAGGCCCACACCCGTTGCCGGCATTCGTCGTACATGCCGGTGAACCGGTGCTCATCATCTGACACCGCCCAGCCCCTTCGTTCGGGATGCGTTCTTCTGACACCACGAAGTGGTCGCAGCCCTCCCGTTGTTACACCTTTTGGTCAGCTGATCGGGACGGTGAGGCGGCGTCTGGTGGGTGACGGCTCCCTGCGCTCGCCGAGGAGGGTCATGAGCTGGTCCATGGCCACCTCGCCGAGCTTTTCGCCGTCCACGTCGATCGAGGGGACGTCGCCCAGGCCGAGGCTCTCGACGATCATGCGCTCCGAGCTGACCACGACCTCGCTGACCCCGCGGTGGAGCAGGGCGAACATGAGACCGAGGCCGATCGAGGTCGCGTACGGGACGACGGCGGTGGCGCGGGCGGCCACCACGGCCTCCGCCGTCTCCACCCCGGCGGCGAACGTCGAGGGGTAGGGGCCGAGCATGGTCAGCGTCGCGCCGCTCGACTCGGCCGCGGCCCGGATGGCCGCCTGGCGCTGGCGATCCTGCCAGGAGCCCGCCGGACCGCCGATGTAGACGATGCGCTCGTGGCCCAGCTCGGCGAACCGGGTGACGAGCGTGCCGAAGGCGGTGGCCGTGTCGGCGACCGCCGAGGTCATGCCCTCGATCTCGCGGTCGATGAGCACGGTCGGCTTGAACGACGCGGCGGCGCGGACGATCTCGTCCGAACCTCGGGGCGCGGTGAGCAGGAAGCCGTCGACCTGGTGCGCGAGCTGCTCGACGGCGGCGACCTGGGCGGCGTGCTCCAGGGAGTGCACCGCGATGGTCAGCTGCATGCCCGACTCGGCCGCGCGCGCCTGGGCGCCGCCGATGATCGGGGTGAAGAAGGTGTTGTCGAGCGTGGGCACCACGACGGCGACCACCCCGGTCCGCCCGCGGGCGAGCTGGGTGGCCGCCCGGTTGGGGACGAATCCGAGCTGCTCGGCGGCTGCGCGGACGCGGGCCACCGTCTCCGGGGCGGCCTGGTCCGGCCGGCCCAGGGCGCGGGAAGCCGTCGCCTTGGAGACCCCGGCCAGCGCGGCGACGTCCGCCAGTGTCGGCACTGATCCTCCTTGAGTCGTTACACGGATTTCACACAGGGGTTTGTGCGAGAGGCCGCTCATAATCTATGGTCAGGCTCATGCAACCGGTTCCGCAACCGGTTCCATCCAAGCGTACGCCACGGAGAAAGGACGCCGACATCTCCCGCAAATCGGCCCTTCTGCTGGTGCCTGGTCTCGTCCTCCTCGTCGCAGGTTTCCTCATCCCCTCCGCGGCGATGCTCTTCGCGCCGCCGGACGTGCCGACCAGCGAGATCTTCGCACGCCTGGGCGAGATGCTCACGGATCCGTACGACCTGGAGGTGATCGGGCGCACGGTCGGGCTGGCCCTGGCTGTCACGATCATCTGCGTCGTCCTCGGCTTCCCCATCGCCTACTGGCTCGCCCGCTCGCCGTCACGCTGGAGCGGGGTCTTCCTGGCAGTGGCGATCTTCCCATTGATGCTGAGCAACGTGGTACGGACGTTCGGCTGGCTGGTGATCCTCGGCTCCAAGGGGGCGCTCGGCCGGCTGCTCGTCCAGCTCGGCATCGTCGACGCGGCGCCGCAGCTGCTCTACACCAAGCTGGCGATCGTCCTCGGCCTCACCCAGCTGTTCCTGCCGCTGGCGATCATCTCCTGCTACTCGGCTGTCGCCCAGGTCGATCCCGGCCTGGACGACGCCTCGCGCGGGCTCGGCGCGAGCCGGATCCGCACGATGTGGAACGTCGTCATCCCGCTGACCATGCCGGGCATCGTGGTGGCCGCCACCCTGGTCTTCGCGGGATCCGTCACCGCCTACACCACGCCCTACCTGCTCGGCGGGTCCAGCCAGCGGATGCTGTCCACGCAGCTGTTCAACTACGCGAGCACCACGGTCGACTGGGCCTCCGCCTCGGCGACGGCGCTCATCATGACGGTCCTGGTCTTCCTGGTCTCCGGGCTGTCCTCGCTGATCGGGCGGAAGGGGGCCACCTCATGAAGCGCCCGATCACGGCGGCGCTCGCGGTCATCGGCTACGTCATCATGATCGTGCCGATCATCTTCGTGGTCGCCACCGCCTTCACGGCCGGAAGCACCCTGAGGTTCCCGCCCGACGGGATCTCGCTGCGCTGGTTCGGCGAGGCGCTCGGCTACGAGCCGTTCATCGAGGCCGCGCTCTCCAGCCTGGAGCTCGCCGTGCTCGCCACCGTGCTCGCGCTGGTGCTCGGCGTGCCCGTCACGCTCGCCGTCCACCGCGGAAAGCTGCCGGGCAAGGGCCTGGTCGAGGGGTTGTTCCTGTCGCCGCTCATCGTCCCCGAGCTGGTCGTCGGCCTCGCGCTGTTCCAGCAGCTGATGGTCGGCCTGGACCTGGACAACTTCAGCACCCTGCTGGTCGGGCACACGGCGCTGATGCTGCCCTACGCGGTGCGCGTGACCGGCGCCTCGCTCGCGCTGGCCGACCCCGCGCTGGAGGAGGCCGCCCGGGGTCTCGGCGCCTCGCCGCTGCGCGCGTTCCTCAACGTGACGTTGCCCGTCCTGCGTCCGGGAATCTTCTCCGCCGGGCTGCTCAGCGTGGTCACGTCGTTCAACAACGTGCCGCTGTCGCTGCTGCTGCAGGGACGCGACTTCCGGACGCTGCCGGTGACGATGCTCGACTACGTGCAGCAGTCGTACGACCCGATGGTCGCCGCCGCTTCCACCCTGATCCTGGCCGCCACCGTGGTCATCGCGGTGATCGCCGAGCGCACGGTCGGATTCGCCAAGATCTTCGGAGGGATCAACCAATGACCGCCGCCGCCGAGCTGATCGGAGTCACCCAGAGGTTCGGCTCCTTCACCGCCGTCGATGACATCGACCTCGCCGTGCCGGCGGGGAAGCTGACGACGCTGCTGGGCCCGAGCGGCTGCGGCAAGACCACCACGCTGAGGATGATCGCGGGCTACTCGACGCCGACGTCGGGGACGATCCGCATCGACGGGGTCGACAGCACGCGCACGCCGCCGGAGAAGCGGAATCTCGGGATGGTCTTCCAGTCGTACGCGCTGTTCCCGCACATGACGGTGGCCGACAACGTCGGGTACGGGCTCAAGCTGCGCAAGGTGGCGTCCGCGGAAAGACGCTCGCGGGTCATGGAGACGCTCGACCTCGTCGGGCTCGCGCACCTGGCCGACCGCAAGCCGAAGAAGCTGTCCGGCGGGCAGCAGCAGCGGGTGGCGCTGGCCAGGGCGATCGCGATCAGGCCCAAGCTCCTGCTGCTCGACGAGCCGCTGTCCAACCTCGACGCCCGCCTGCGCGTCCAGATGCGGGCCGAGATCAGGCGCATCCAGGCGGAGACCAGGCTGACCGTCATCCTCGTCACCCACGATCAGGACGAGGCCCTCGAGATGTCCGACGAGATGGTCATCATGAACGAGGGCAGGATCGTGCAGCAGGGCACTCCCCAGCAGGTCTTCCCCCGTCCCGCCGACCGCTTCGTCGCCGAGTTCCTCGGCTACGAGAACTTCCTCACCGCGGCCGACGGCACGCCTCTGACCATCCGGCCCGAGCACCTGCGCATCGCCGAGAAAGGTCACAGCCCCGGTCACAGCCTTGACGCGACGGTGGTCGACGTGGCCTTCCGCGGCGTCGACCTGCTGGTCTCGCTCGACGTGGTCGACCCGTCGGGCGCGACCGTCAGGCTGCTCGCCGACGTACGCAGCGGCGCGGCCCTGACGCCCGGATCGGGCGTCACGGTGATCGCGCCGGACGACCATCTCGTCTCACTCCCCCGCTGAAAGAAGGAACGACCCCATGCCCACACGCCGTGCCGTATTGGCCGCTGCCCTGACCGTGCTCGCCGCGGCCGGATGCTCCGGCTCCGGCTCCAGTGAGAAGCAGGCCGATCAGAACACCATCGTCGTCAGCACCTTCCCCTTCGGCGTGAAGGAGTTCGAACAGGCGGTCGTCGCTCCGTTCAGCAAGCAGACCGGGATCAAGGTCGAGCTGGACACCGGGTCCAACTCCGACCGGCTGTCGAAGCTGAAGCTCGCCAAGGGTGAGCCGGAGGCGGACGTGGTGCTGATCTCCGACTACTTCGCCGCGCTCGGGCAGAAGGACGGCCTGTTCCAGAAGGTCGACGTGCCCAACATGAAGCAGCTCGCGCCGTTCGCGACCGAGGGCGCGTACGAGGGACCGGCCTACACGCACCAGCTCAACGGGATCATCTACAACACCGGCAAGCTCAGCCAGAAGCAGGCCTCCGACTGGGAGCTGTTCGCCAACGCGGCGAACAAGGGAAAGGTCGCGCTTCCCGATATTTCGGTGACCGCCGGACAACTCATGATTTCGGGGGTGGGTGAGTCGTACGGCAAGGGCCCCTACGACATCGACACCTCGCTGAAGACCCTGGCCGGCTGGGCGCCGAACGTCCTGCAGTTCTACACCTCCTCGACCGAGGTCACGAACCTGCTGACCCAGGGCGAGATCGTCGCTGCCGACGCGCTGAGCGGCTTCGCCACCAAGCTCGTCACCTCGGGCGAGCCGATCGCCTGGACGGCTCCCGCCAAGGGCCGCTACATGGCCACCAACCGGGCGATGATCCCCAAGGGCGCGCGCAACGCGCAGGGAGCGGCGAAGTTCATCGACTACATGCTGTCGGCCGAGGCGCAGAGCGCCATGGCCAAGACCGCGGGTGACCTGCCCACGAACCCGAAGGCCGAGGTCCCGGCCGACATCGCCAAGGTGACGGGCGAGGCGGCGAAGGACCCCGTGGCCGCCGGGTTCAAGACCCTCGACCCCGCCCAGCTCGTCGACACCCGCGCCACCTGGGTCGACCGCTTCACCCGCGAGGTGGCCGGCAAGTGAACCTTGACCGGATGCCCAAGGTCGATCTGCACTGCCACCTCATCGGCACCGTACGCGCCTCGACCTTCGCCGAGCTGGCCAGGAGGGAGGGGCTCGACCTGCCCGACACGCCCGAGCGGATCTATGCGGACGTGAACTCGCTCCCGCCGGACCCGGCGCTCTACCTGGACACCCGGGTCCCGGTCCCGCAGGGCAGGAGCGCGGACGAGCCTGAGGTCTCCTACTCGCTCTTCCAGGTGTCCTCGTGGGTGCTCCAGGTCCTGCGCGACGCCGACGATCTCACCCGGATCACCTACGAGGCGTTCGAGGACGCCCACCGGACCAGCGCGACCAGGCATCTCGAGGTCTCCTTTGACGCGCTGACCGAGCATCAGGAGAAGCTCGGCTACGCCACGGTGATCGAGGCGTACGCCGAGGGCATCAGGATGGCCGAACGCGACTTCGGCATGTCCGGCAGGCTCATCGCGGCCGTCGACCGGAGCAGGTCGGGAGACGAGGCGCTCTCCTGGGTGCGCACGGTCGTGGACCACCCGCACGACTACGTGGCGGGGATCGGGCTGGACAACCTGGAGACCGCCGGGCCGCCCGAGCGGTTCGAGGCCGCCTTCCGGCTCGCCGGTGCGGCCGGGCTCCGCCGTACCGCCCACTCCTCCGAGCACGCGCCCGTCGCCGTCAACACGGTCACCTGCCTCGACGTGCTCGGGTGCGACCGGATCGACCACGGCTACTTCGTGCTCGAGGACGACGAGGTGGTCGCCAGGGTGCGGGACGAGCAGATCCCGTTCACCGTCATCTCGACCACCTCGCGGCGCTCGTGGCGGCCGTGGCGGCGGGCGTCGATCGCGGCGATGCTCGAGGCGGGGCTCAACGTCATCCCCGCTTCCGACGATCCTGGGATGTTCCCGACGTCGCTGGCGAACGAGTATCGGATCCTCTCCGAGCAGCTCGCCGTACCGGATGAGCGGTTGCGCGCGATGGCGCTGGCGGGGGTCGAGGCGTGCTGGCTGCCGGAGCCCGAGAAGGACGCGCTGCGCGAGCGCTTCGAGAGCGAGCTCGCCGGCGTGCAGTGATCGTGGGGGCCGGGGGTCAGCCTCGCGGGTCGGCGGTGCCGAACTGGTGGGCCTGCGGGATGGTGGTGACGACATGGGCCACCACGCGATCCGACAGGCAGGTGTGCCGGTGCGGCACGTCGCCGGGAAACCGGACGAAGTCACCGGCGGACAGCTCCACCTGGTCCTCGACCGGGCCCGTGCGCAGCTTGCCGGTGATGACGTACACGTGGTGCAGCGTGCCCAGTGAGTGGGCGGGCACGATCGGGCACGGCGTGCCGCGCTCCAGTCTCATGACCAGCGTGTGCACGTAGCCGGATCCGTAGGTCTGGTCGAGGACGCGTTCCGACCAGCCCTCGTGCCGCGCCCACTCCCCGTCGGCCTGGCGCTGGAGGTAGACGGCGCTGCCCCACTCGGTCAGCAGCTGCCGGGGCGCCACGTCGAGCGCCTTGCCCAGAGCGGCCAGGGTGTCCACCGTGGGGTTGCCGTCGCCCTGCTCGACCTTGGACAGGGTCTGCTTGGACAGGCCGGAGCGGCGGGACAACTCGCCGATGGTGAAGCCGCGCTCGCGGCGTAGCCTGCGGATGTTGCGCGCCACCAACTCGTTGTGGTCCATCGCCAACCCCTGGTTGTCACTTTTAATAGACGGTTCGTCACTGTTGACGGACGCAAACTATATCGGACATTCTGTCACGCATAAATGACCCTTTGAGAGATGGGGCCATCACCGTGAACAGGGACGATCGTGCCGCCGTCGAGAAGGCGGTCAGCCTGCTGGCCTGCTTCGGCGGCCAGGCCGGCACCGGGATCGGGGTCAGCGAGCTGGCCAGACGCGCAGAGCTGAGCAAGTCCACCGCCTTCCGCCTGCTGGGGATGCTGGAGCGCAACGGCGTGGTGGAGAAGGTCGGGCAGAAGTACCGGCTGGGCGAGCGGCTGCACGAGCTGGGCCGGCACGCGTACGTCCCCGATCACGACCGGATCCGCGACGCGCTCATCCCGTTCCTGACCGACCTGTACGAGCTGACGCGCGAGACCGTGCACCTGGCGGCCCTGCACGGCACGGACGTCGTCTACCTGTCCAAGCTCTACGGCCACCGGCAGGTGCGCTCGCCCTCCCGGATCGGCGGCCGGGTCCCCGCGTACTGCACGGCGGTGGGCAAGGTGCTGCTGGCCTATGACGCAGAAGCGCTGGAGCAGGTGCTGCACGGCGAGCTGCGCCCGCTGACGCCGAACACGATCACCGACCCGGACCTGCTCGCGGCGGAGATCGCCCGGGTGCGCGCGGAGGGCGTGGCCTTCGACGACGAGGAGGCGACGCCCGGGCTGAGCTGCGTGGCGGTCCCCGTCCTCGGGCCCGGCGGCAGGGCCGTGGCGGCCATGTCCGTCTCGGCGGTCACGGGCCGCCTCGACACCCGGGCGCAGGCTCCGGCGCTGCGCCGGGTGAGTGCCGCGGCGGCCCAGCACCTCATGCGGGTCCGACGGCGGCCCGCGGCCGCCGTCGCCTCCTGACCGTCAGGTCTCCGGTACGCGGCCGGGGTCGATCCCGGTCACCCACTCCGGCTCGGCAACCAGCAGGCTGAGCTGCTCGTCGGCCAGATCGACGTCGACGACGTACCGGAAGCCGGCCGCCTCGGCCGCCGCGATCCGGCCGAGGTCGCCCTCCGGCACCGGGCACACCACCCGGCGGCAGGCGGGATCCTGTCTCGACACGGCGTCGGTGACGACGCGCAACAACCGCGTCATGGCCTCTCCCGTCACGGCCGGGGAGACCCGCACCTCCACGTCGCGCGCGCCCGCCGGGTACGCCTCGCGCAGGCGGCCCGTGGCGCAGCGCTCCAGGTGGACCTCGCCGTCGATCACCGGCAACGTCGTCATTGTCAGCCCTCCTCGTCCACCAGGCGGCGGATGACGGTCTTGTCCAGCTTGCCGGAGGCGTTCCTGGGCACGTCCTGCACGATCTTCAGCTTGCGCGGCAGTTTGTAGCGGGCGAGCTGGGCGGCGGCGTGGTCGCGGACGTCGTCGAGGGTGACCGTGGTCCCCTCGGCCAGGGACACCACCGCGACGACCGTCTCGCCCCACTGCTCGTCGGGGCTGCCGACGACCGCGACGTCCACGATGCCGGGCATGGCGGACAGGGCCTGCTCGACCTCGGCCGGGTAGACGTTCTCCCCGCCGCTGATGATCATGTCTTTGAGCCGGTCGACGATGAACAGGCAGCCGTCCTCGTCGAGGTAGCCGACGTCGCCGGAGTGGAACCAGCCCTCGTCGTCGAACGCGGCCGCGGTGGCCTCGGGGTTCTCCCAGTAGCCGGGGGTGACGTTGGGGCCGCGCACGACGATCTCGCCGGCCTCGCCGGGCTTGAGCGGCTGGTTGGTCGTGGCATCCACCACGCGGACCTGGGTGTGGGGCATGGGGATTCCGGCCGAGCCGAGCTTGCGCAGGGTGTGCTCGACCGGGAGGTGGGTGGCGAACGGGGCGGTCTCGGTCAGCCCCCAGGCCTGTTGCAGCGGGATCCCGTGGGAGGCGTACAGCTCGATCAGGGACGACGGCACCGGCGCGCCCGCGACGACGATCGAGCGCAGGTGGGACAGGTCGGCGTCGAAGACGCCGGGCACCCGGCTGAGCGCGGCGAGCATGGCGGGCACCGCGAACATCGAGTTCACCCGGTGGGTGACCAGGTCGTCCAGGAACCGGATCGGGTCGAAGGCGCGGCGCACGACCACGGTGCCACCGCGCACGAGTGTACGCAGCACGAAGCTGTTGAGCGCGCCGATGTGGAACAACGGGGCGGCGGCGTACGTCACGTCGCCGCGCCGGGTGTCCAGCATGGAGTCGACGTTGACCGAGTTCCACCAGGCGTTGCCGTGGGTGAGGACGACCCCTTTGGGCAGGCCGGTGGTGCCGGAGGTGAACATCAGGATCGCCGGGTCGTCGAAGCCCTTGGCGACGGGGGCGCAGGCAGGCGGGGCCGCGGCGATCGGGCCGGACCAGGGTTCCCAGCCGGCCACACCGGTCGTGGCGGGCACTTCGGGGTCGTCGTCGACGAGCAGGAAGCGCCGCAGGGCGGTCCCGCCGCGCACGTGCTCGACACCGGCCCGATGGCTTTCCTCGCAGACGATCGTGGCCGCGCCGCTCCGCTGGAGCACGCTCTGCAGCTCGGGCTCGGCGAGCCTGAAGTTGACGGGTACGAAGAGGGCGCCGAGCCGGAACGCGGCCAGCATCGTGACCAGGAAGGAGGCGCTGTTGAGGCCCAGGTAGGCGACGCGGTCGCCGTCGCCGACGCCGCCATCGGCCAGGGCGCCCGCCAGCCGCGCCGCCTTCTCGTCGAGGCGGGCGTAGGTGAGGTCGCCGCCCGCGTACCGGATCGCGGTGACCTCGCCGTGGTAGCGGGCGTTGCGCGCGACAGCCGAAGCGGGGTTGACGTCGACGTTGAGACCCGAGTTCGGGGGGTGGGGCATGGTTCGGCTCCTCAGAGGTGGTCGCCGCCGGCGGCGCGGGCGAACCCCCGTACCCCGATGCCGCCGTCGGCCGAGATGGCGTGTCCGGTGATGGCGCCGCTCTGCTCGCGGGCGGCGAGCAGGACGTAGGGCCCGGTGAAGTCGCGCGGGTCGGTGCTGGAGTCGTGCAGCGGGATGGGCGGGGTGCCCTGGCGTCTGGCGAAGGAGGCCGCGATCGACCGGTCGCCCATGGCGAGGCTTTCCGGGCCGCGCAGGTCGGTGTTCATGCCGCCGCAGGCGACGCCGTTCACGCGGACCTTGGGGGCCAGCTCGTAGGCGAGCTCCCGCATCAGGCCGAGGCAGGCGTGCTTGCTGGCGGTGTAGAGCGGGCCGCCGCCGTTGACATGGAAGGAGGAGTTGGACAGCGTCATGACGATGCTGCCCCGCGTCCGGACCAGCTCCGGCCAGGCGGCCTCGGCGGCGAGCAGGTAGCCCTTGACATTGACGGAGAAGATCTCGTCGAAGGCGGTGTCGATCTCCTTGCCGGACAGGCGGGTGAGCTGGCGCTGGTAGTCCCAGACGCCGGCGTTGGCTACGAGGGTGTCGAGCTTGCCGAAGCGTTCGACGGTCTCGGCGACTGCGGCGTGCAGCGCGCCGGAGTCGCGGACGTCGGCGGTCACTCGGTGTACCCGCTCGCCGGCGACCTGGTCGAGCTGGGCCAGGTCGCGGCCGAGGACGGTCACGGACGCGCCCTCGGCGAGGAAACGTTCGGCGACGGCGCGGCCGATGCCGGAGCCGCCGCCGGTGATCAAGGCTACGTAGCCGTCGAGCCAGCCGCTCATGCCAGGAATCCCGTCACGAGGTGCTCGAACTCGCGCCGGCGTTCCAGCTGCACCCAGTGCCCGCAGCGGCCGAACACGTGGAGCTGCACGTCGCGGAGCTGCTTGAGCATGAGCTGGGCGCCGTCGAGGGTGATGGTGCGGTCGTCGCGCCCCCACAGCAGCAGGGTCGGGGCCTTGACCTTGTGCAGGTCGCGCCAGAGCGGGTCCATGCCGCCGCGTCTGGCGAAGGCGGCGTTGTAGCGGTGGTAGAAGGCGATGTGGCTCTCGTCGAGCGAGGCCTCGTAGCGGGCCTTGACGACGTCCTCGCCGAACTGCCGGTGGTCGAAGACCATGGTGCGGATGAACGCGGCCATCTTCTTCTCGCTGGGGCCGGAGCCGTTGTAGTAGCGGAACATCTCCTTCTGGCCCTCGGTCGGGGTGGGCCCGAACGGCAGCCAGCCGCCGCCGGGGGCCATCAGCACCAGCCTGGTCACGCGATCGGGGCGTTCCTGGGCCATGGCGATCGCGGCGGCGCCGCCGAGGCTGTTGCCCAGCAGGTGGAACGTCTCGATGCCGAGGGCGTCGAGCGCCTGGAAGAGGGCGTCCACGGTGATCTCGGTGATGGACCGCTGGTCCAGGTCCTCCTCGGTTGGGCGGTAGCTGCCGCCGAAGCCGGGCTGGTCGGGCAGGACGACGCGGAAGTGCCGGGCCAGGGCCGGCAGGTTCTGGTGGTAGTTGCCGACGCCGGAGGCGCCGGGGCCGCCGCCGTGCAGCATCACCAGCACCGGGCCCTCGCCGACCTCGGCGACGGCGATCTCGCCGAGCGTGGTGGTCACGTTGTGGTGTTTCACCGGGTTCCCCTCAGAAGAAGGTCGAGATGTTCTTGGCCAGCAGGATGTTCTGGTCGAGCAGGATCGTGCGGCGCGCGACCTGGAGACCGGTGGCGGTGCGGCGCAGGATGTCCGTGCGGCTGCCGGCGAAGACGTTCTCTTCGCGTTCCAGGCGGTTGCGGTAGACCAGGAACGCCGAGCGGACGAGCAGGTCGTCGCCGGTGAAGCCGGGATGTTCGGCGGGGTCGACGTGGCGGGCCAGCACGTTGGTGACGAGGTGGCGGGTGCGTGAGGGGGGATCCTCGGCCCAGGCCATGCCGGAGTCGAAGCGGCGGATGCGCCAGGCCAGGCTCTCCTTGCTCTCGTCGTAGAAGGCGGCCTCGCCCCGCGCGGCCACCGACAGGGCCTGCTGGCGGCGCAGCCGGTTGGTGCGGGTGGGCATCCAGTAGTCGAGGTCGTCGGCGAGCAGGTCGAGCCAGTCGGCGTAGCGGCCGGCGTCGAGGAGGTCGGCCTCCTCGTAGTAGAACTGCTCGACCTCGAAGTGGGTGTCGCGGTCGGCGCGCATGCGTTCTCCTTCAGGCGCGCAGCAGCGTGCGCAGGTTCACTGAGGTGTCTTTCAGCCGGCCCGGGTCGGCCGGGATCCGGCGGTCGATCATGCGGCGGGCGGCCCGTACGGCGCCCGAGTCGTCCACGGCGGCTGCGGCCACGACCAGCCCGTCACGCAGGCCGAACACCGAGAACGCGGGGTCGTCGTAGGAACCGCGGAGCACCGTCTGCTCGGCCGCCGCCATGTGGCCGGCGGCCTCGACGTGGCGGCCGTGCCGGTCGGTCCAGAACCACGGGGCGGTGGGCGGCGGGAGCGGTGCGCCCAGAACGGTGGCCGCCGCCCGGGCGCCGTCGTGCTGAGCCGCCTCCCAGTGACCGTCGCGGCCGCGCGCGGAGTCGCCCACCGCGAGGATCGCCGGGTTGGAGGTGACCTGTCCGGCGTCCACGGCGATGCCGCGGTCGATCTTCAGCCCGGCCGTCTCGGCGAGCCTCGTGTCGGGCACCATGCCGACCCCGAGCAGCACGGCGTCGAACGCGTGGCGGGCTCCCGCGAGCGTGGCCCCCGCCCCGTCGAACGACTCCACCGCGGACCGGACGGTGGTGACGCCGCGGGTGGCGTGCTGTTCGTGGAGCCAGCCGGCCAGCTCGCCGCCGACCGCGGCGGCCAGCGGCGTGGCCACCGGATCGGCCAGCACGACCTCGCAACCGAGATCGACGGCACTCGACGCCACCTCCGCGCCGATCAGCCCAGCGCCGACCACCAGCACGCGGGCGCCCGGCCTCAGCGCGGCACGCAGCCGGTCGGCGTCCTCGGCCGTGCGGAGCACGTGCACGTGTTCGCAACCGGGGATGGGCGGGCGGGCTGCTGCCCCGCCGGTGGCCAGCACTACGCGGTCGGCGGGCAGCAGGGTGCCGTCCCGCAGTTCGACGCCGCCTGAGCGGAGCGCGGTCACGCGGGTCCGGTTGATCAGCCGGATCGCGTGCTCGTCGTACCACTGCGGCGGCTGGAGGGCGATCCGCTCGAGATCCTTGGCCCCGGTCAGGTAGTCCTTCGACAGCGGCGGCCGGTCGTAGGGGAGCTCCCCCGCGTCGACCAGCGTGAGGTCCCCGTCGAACCCGCCCGCGCGCAGGGCCGCGGCCGTGCTGACGCCCGCGATCCCCCCGCCGACGATCACGACTTTCATGGCGCCTGGTTCGGGAAGAGGTAGACCTCGCCGTCGCGTACCTCGACCCGGTGCGGGCAGGTGTCGCGGGTGGCGGGCAGGCCCTGGACCTCGCCGTTCTTCAGGCAGAACCGGCTGGAGTGCAGGGGGCACTCGACGTAGCCGTCCTCGACCCAGCCGTCGGCCAGGGAGGCGTCCTCGTGGGTGCAGGTGTCGTCCAGCGCCCAGACGCTGCCGTCGGTGTCGCGCAGCAGCGCCACGTCGTCGTCGGTGCCGATGATCGCCTTGTCGATGGCGATGCCCTCGCCCTCGGGGATGTCGTCCAGCGCGGCGACGCGGATTCCCTCGCTCATCTGCCGTCCTCCTCGTGCCAGGCGGGGGTGGTCATCAGTTCGCGCCAGCGCGCGTAGAAGGCCCGGCCGGCGGCGTCGCTGTACAGCTCGCTGGTGGGGCCGGGGTAGCGGCCGTCGTCACGTTCGGAGCCGAGGCCCATCTGGTAGTTGAGCGGCACGCGGTTGGTGACGAAGCCGTGCGAGACGGCCTGCACCTCGCTCCAGTTCTCGCCGTCGTCCTGCTCGAAGATGCCGCTGGGGCCGAACGTGCGCAGGTTGTACAGCCGCTGCGCCTCGCGCACCTCGGGCGGCATCGACTTGTCGACGATCGTCCACGCCCACACCTCCATCCGGTCCGGGCCCTTCGGGTGCCAGACCCGGATCGAGCCGTTGACCGGCAGGTAGGAGAAGTTGGGGAAGACGGTGGCGTGCCCGTTGGTGAGCGGGCCTTCGACGCGGGCCTCGCCGAGGCGCTCGCGCAGCGCTCGGTAGTCGGTCCACTGGTGGACGGCTCTGGCGTCGAAGCGGTTCTTCGGGTGGACGGGGAAGCCGGCACCGTGGCCACCCGGGCCGGCGTACTGGCGGCCGGTGCGGTGCACGATCTCGTCCTTGGGGCCCTTGCCGGTGGGCGAGAGCACCATGAGCGCCGAGGCGTGGCTCATGTTGACGTGGTACCAGTCGGTGGCGAACTGCTCGGCCGCCAGCTTCCAGTTGCCCTCCAGCACCCACTTGTGCACGCCTCCCACGACGACCGTGCCCTCGTCGTCGTGGTCGAGCATCGCGTCCATGTACCAGGCCATGTCGCCCAGCGACTCGCGCAGCGGCACGGGCTCGGGGTTCCACGTGCCGAAGATCAGGCCGCGGTGGCTGTCGACGTGCGGCACCTCGACCAGGCCCCACTCCCCCGTGTCGAACGACTCCGGGTAGCCCGCCTTGTTCGGGACGCTGACCAGCCTGCCCTCCAGGTCGTAGGACCAGCCGTGGTAGGTGCAGGTGAAGTTGCGGGTGGCGCCGTGGTCGGCACGGCACACGCGGGCGCCGCGGTGCCGGCAGGAGTTGAGGTACGCGCGCACGCGGCGGCTCCGGTCGAGGGTCACGATGACCGGGTCCTCGCCCATGTACGTGGTGAAGAAGTCGCCGGGCTTGCGGAACTGGTCGGCGTGCGCCAGGAAGAGCCAGCTCGGCGCGAACACGCGGCGCAGCTCCTGCCGGTAGATCTGCTGGTCGGTGAAGATGGCGCGATCCACCAGCCCGCCCTCGGCATCCACCAGCCCGGAGACGTCGATGGTCGGCGCCAGTTCGGCCGGGCGCCGCAGGGCCCCGTGCGGGGATTCGATGGTCATGGGCTCAGACAACAGCCATGGACGCGTCGCGTTCCAACGGTCGTTCCGTACGACGGCACACGAGCTGTCCCGCGATGGTCGTCGTCGGACACCTTTGGGGCATGCTTGCCGCCACCGCCGTCTCCCAGAGCGCGACCGATCCGCTGTCCGGTCTCGTGCTGGGCGACGTCCCCGAGCCCGAACGCCGGCCCGGCTGGTCGATCGTCCGGGTCGTCTCCTCCTCCCTGAACATGCACGACCTGTGGACCCTGCGCGGCGTCGGCCACCCTCCCGAGCGGCTGCCGATCATCCTGGGCTGCGACGCCGCCGGCTACGACGAGGACGGCAACGAGGTCATCGTGCATCCCGTCATCGCCGACCCCGACGCCGGCCGGGGCGACGAGACCCTCGACCCGAACCGGGCCCTGCTGTCGGAGCGGCACGACGGCGCGTTCGCCGAGTACCTGATCGTGCCGGCCCGCAACCTCGTTCCCAAGCCGTCGTGGTTGTCGTTCGACGAGGCCGCGTGCCTGCCGGTCGCGTGGACGACCGCGTACCGGATGCTGTTCACCCAGGCGCGGATCAAGGCCGGTGACCGCGTGCTGGTGCAGGGCGCGGGCGGCGGCGTCGCCTCCGCGGCGATCAGGCTGGCCGTCGCCGCGGGCGCCGTCGTGTACGCCACCAGCCGCAGCGAGGACAAGCGCGCGCAAGCGCTCTCCTGGGGCGCCCGCGCCGCGCTGCCGACCGGCGAACGGCTCCCGGAGCGCGTGGACGTCGTCATCGAGACGGTCGGCGAAGCCACCTGGTCGCACTCGCTGAAGTCGCTGCGCCCCGGCGGCACCGTCGTCATCGCCGGAGCCACCAGCGGCACCAACCCGCCCGCCGACCTCGGCCGGATCTTCTACCTCCAGCAGCGCATCCTCGGCTCCACCGGCTGCACCCGCGGCGAGCTGGTCGCGCTGCTCGACATGATGGACGCCACGGGCCTGCGCCCGGTGATCGACCGCACGCTCCCGCTGGACGAGATCCACAAGGGTTTCCAGCTCATGATCGACGGGCGGCTCACCGGCAAGCTCGTCATTAAGGAGATCACCTCATGACCGCCGTCGCCGTCGGCCTCTCCCATTCCCCGCTCATCGGCAAGAACGACCCCGCCCCGGACGTGGTCGCGGCGGTGGAGGCCGCGGTGGACGAGGCCCGCGCGTTCGTCCGGGCCTTCGATCCCGAGCTGGTGGTGCTGTACGCGCCCGACCACTACAACGGCTTCTTCTACAAGGAGATGCCGCCCTTCTGCCTGGCCACCGAGGCCGACGCGGTCGGCGACTTCGGCTCGGCCGCCGGAGCTCTGGCGGTGGACACCGAGGCCGCCCGCGCCATCGCCCGCGGCGTGCTGGAGCGGGGCGTCGATCTGACCATCTCGGCGCGGATGACCGTCGACCACGGGTTCGTGCAGCCGCTGGAGGTGCTGTTCGGCGGTATCGACCAGGTTCCGGTCGTGCCCGTCTTCGTCAACGGCGTCGCCACGCCGCTCGGTCCGGTCAGCCGCATCCGCGCCCTCGGCACCGCGATCGGCGAGGCCGCGGCCGGGCTGGACCGGCGGGTGCTGTTCCTCGGCTCCGGCGGGCTCTCCCACGACCCGCCCGTGCCGGTGCTCGATGGCGCGCCGCCCCGCGTCGCCGACGCCCTCATCGAGGGCCACCCGCCCACCCCCGAACAACGTCTTCGTGGCGAGCAGCGGGTGATCCAGGCCGGGCGCGACTACGCCGCCGGATCGACCACGATGATCCCCATCAACCCGACCTGGGACAACCTGGTCCTCGACACCCTCGCGAGCGGCCGGCTGGAGGACGTGGACGGCTGGACCGTGGAGTGGATGGGCGCCGAGGGCGGCGGCTCCGCACACGAGGTCCGGACGTGGATCGCCGCGTTCGCCTCGCTCGCCGCCACCGGCAAGTACCGCATGACCTCCCGCTTCTACCAGCCCATCCCCGAATGGATCGCCGGCTTCGCCGTCGCCACCGCATCGCCGGAGGGCACGCGATGACCGCCATGGGCGAGGCCGTGGACCGGCTGGCGGACGCGGCTCTTACCGGCAACCCGTGCCGGCCGGTCCGCGACCTCATCACCGACGTCGCCGACGCCTACCAGGTGCAGCGCCTGCTGAACGCCCGCCGCCACACCTCTCCCGTGACGGGCAGGAAGATCGGCCTCACCTCCCCCGCCGTTCAGCAGCAGCTCGGCGTGGACCAGCCCGACTTCGGCGTGCTCTTCGCCGACATGGAGGTCACCGGTTCCACGCGTGCGGACCGCTTGATGCAGCCCAAGATCGAGGCCGAGATCGCCTTCGTGCTCGCCGCCGACCTGTCCGGTGACCTCGACCCGGCGGCGGTGCGGGCAGCGGTCGCCTACGCCGTCCCCGCCCTGGAGATCGTCGACAGCCGCATCGCCGGCTGGGACATCACCATCGTCGACACCGTCGCCGACAATGCCTCCAGCGGCCTGTACGTCCTCGGCCCGGACCGGCTGCCGCTGACCGCGTTCGAGCCGGTCGACGCCACCATGCGGATGCACGCCGACGACGAGCTCGTCTCCGAGGGCACCGGCGTCGCCTGCCTCGGCGACCCGCTCAACGCCCTGCTGTGGCTGGCCACCACCGCCCGCGACTTCGGCGACCCGCTGCGCGCGGGCCAGGTGATCCTGTCCGGCGCCCTGGGACCGATGGTGCCCGTCTCCCCCGGCATCACCGTAAAAGCCGAAATTTCTGGACTTGGTGTGGTGGCCGTGACCTTCGAGGACAACGCATGAACAAGACCAAGGTGGCCGTGATCGGCTCCGGCAACATCGGCACCGACCTGATGCTCAAAGTGCTCCGCCTCTCCGGCACCCTCGAGATGGGCGCCATGGTGGGCATCGACCCCGGCTCCGACGGCCTCGCCCGCGCCCGCCGCCTCAAGGTGCCCACCACCCACGACGGCGTGGACGGCCTGATCGCCATGGACGGCTTCGCCGACATCGGCATCGTCTTCGACGCCACCTCCGCCAAGGCGCACCTCGCCAACGCCGCCAGGCTGGAACCGTACGGCAAGACCCTCATCGATCTCACCCCCGCCGCGATCGGTCCGTTCGTCGTCCCCCCGGTCAACCTCGACGCCCACCTCGGCGCGGGCAACCTCAACATGGTCACCTGCGGCGGCCAGGCCACCATCCCCATCGTGCACGCCGTCTCCCGCGTCGCCCCCGTCGCGTACGCCGAGATCGTCGCCTCCATCGCCTCCAGGTCGGCCGGGCCCGGCACCCGCGCCAACATCGACGAGTTCACCCAGACCACCGCCGCCGCCATCGAGAGCGTCGGCGGCGCCGCCCGCGGCAAGGCGATCATCGTCCTCAACCCCGCCGATCCGCCGCTCATCATGCGCGACACCGTCTTCTGCCTGACCGGCGACGCCGACCACGACGCGATCCGCGCCTCCATCGAAGAGATGGTGGCCGAAGTGGCGAAATACGTCCCCGGCTACCGGCTGAAGCAGGACGTACAGTTCGCCCCGATCGACGAGCCGGTCACCACCCTCACCCTCGAGCCGGTGACCACGCGCGTGTCGGTGTTCCTGGAGGTGGAGGGCGCCGCCCACTATCTGCCCGCCTACGCCGGCAACCTCGACATCATGACCTCGGCCGCCCTGCGCGTCGCCGAACGCATCGCTGGAGCCACCGCATGAGTCTCTACATCCAGGACGTCACCCTGCGGGACGGCATGCACGCCGTACGGCACCGCATCACCCCGCATGACGTCGGCCGCGTCGTCGCCGCCCTCGACGCCGCCGGGGTGGACGCCATCGAGGTCGCTCACGGCGACGGCCTGGCGGGCGCCTCGATCAACTACGGCCCCGGCAGCAACACCGACTGGGAATGGATCGAAGCCGCCGCGCAGAACGTCAAGCGGGCGACGCTCACCACCCTCCTGCTGCCCGGCATCGGCACCATCGCCGAGCTCAAGCACGCCTACTCCCTCGGCGTCCGCTCCATCCGCATCGCCACCCACTGCACCGAGGCCGACGTCGCCGCCCAGCACATCGCCACCGCCCGCGAGATCGGCATGGACGTGGCCGGCTTCCTCATGCTCAGCCACATGGCACCCCCTGCCGAGCTGGCCCGCCAGGCCAAACTCATGGAGTCCTACGGCGCCCACTGCGTCTATGTCACCGACTCCGGCGGCCGGCTCACCATGGATGGCGTCCGCGAGCGCGTCCGCGCCTATCGCGACGTCCTCGACCCCGGCACCCAGCTCGGCATCCACGCCCACCAGAACCTCTCCCTCGCCGTCGCCAACTCCGTCGTCGCCGTCGAGGAGGGCGTCACCCGCGTGGACGCCTCCCTGGCCGGGCACGGAGCGGGTGCCGGCAACTGCCCCGTCGAACCCTTCATCGCCGTCGCCGACCTCAACGGCTGGAAGCACGGCTGCGACCTGTTCGCCCTGCAGGACGCCGCCGACGACATCGTCCGCCCCCTCCAGGACCGCCCGGTCCAGGTGGACCGCGAAACCCTCACCCTCGGCTACGCCGGCGCGTACTCCAGCTTCCTCCGGCACGCCGAGGCCGCCTCCCGCCGGTACGGCATCGACGTACGGACCATCCTGCTGGAAGTCGGCAGACGCCGCCTTGTCGGCGGCCAGGAGGACATGATCGTCGACATCGCCCTCGACCTGCTCGAGAACCGGACCCCGTAGCCGCGCACCGGTGCCGGTGCTCTATTTCGGGGTCAGGGGCTCATTTCGGTGATGCCGGCGGCTGAGGCCGGTCCGTCGCTTTTGCGATCATGACGAAGACGAGCGCCAGGCCGACGCCGAGGGTGGCGAGCGTGAAGCCCAGGCTCCGGAAGCCGAGGCGGTCGCCGAGTGCGGTTCCGGCGGCCGGCGCGAGGGCCGTGCCGCCGAACTGGCGGCGACCGCCACCCCACCACATCATCGGGAGGGACAGAGGCGGTGGCGCGCGAGCGCGTCGTAGAACGGTTGGTGGTGCTCGGCGATGCGGCGCAGGTGCTCGTTGGTGTCGGGCGTCTCGCGCTGCCCGGGCGCCTTGGCCACCAGCCCGCTGCTCTCGGCCACCTCCGCGTGCCACCGGTTCGTACGCTGCCAGTTCGCCTGTTGACCGGGATCCCAGCGCATCGCCTCGGGCATGAACTCGAGCCCGACCCGCTCGCAGTACGCCTGAACCGTCGCCTCCGGATCGGCCACGAGATCGTCGCCGTCGATCACCAGGGGGACCTCGCCGGTGGCCGACCGCACGGCGTCGAAGATGGCGTGCAGGTATTCGAAGCCGTACTCGTCCAGGGTGGCGTCGGGGTTCATGGCGTAGTGCGAGGCTGTCGCGCTCCGCGGCTCCCGGATCATGAAGGTGTTGATGACGTCGCTGAACAGGCGCCCGTCTTCGAGCAGCGGCGTGTACGTGTAATCGGAGGTGTCCTTGGCGAACACCCGGCGCCCGCCGGCGTTGACCTCGAGCATCACGTCGAGCAGCTCGGTCGCCGACGTGACGCGCCTGTCCGCGAGCTCGAAATGGCCGTCCACCTGCAGGTACGAGAACGGCTCGTGGACCACCTCGAGATCGCCGCGCTCCAGCATGATGCGCAGGAACGCGGTGGACCTCGATCGGGGCACGGCCCACAGCACGATGGGCTTCGGCGCGGCACTCATTGCGACCACGCGGTGGGGCGGCGGTCCCAGCGGTGTTCGCGCAACTGCGCCATCAGTTCCTCGCTCAGTGGTTCGGCGTCGCTGGTGGCGATGTTGGCGCGTACGTGTGTGAGCTTGCGCATGCCGGGGATGACGGTGGCGACGTCGGGGTTCTGGAGGATGAAGCGCAGCGCGAGTTCGGGCATGGTCATGCCCTCGGGCACGATCCGCGCCAGCCGTTCGGCGCGCTCCACACTCGCGACGAGGTTTTCGGGCACGAAGTACGTGTTGCGCCAGTCGCCTTCGGGCCAGCGGGTGTGGCGGGTGAGGGTGCCGGTGAGGGTGCCTTCGTCGAAGGGCACCCGTGCGATCACCGCGACGTCCAGCTCGCGGCATGCCGGCAACAGTTCGTCTTCGGGGGCCTGGTCGAAGATGTTGTAGATGACCTGCACCGCGTCGATCAGCCCGGTGTTCAGGGTTTCCAGGACGTTCCAGGGTTCCCATCTGTTGACGCTGATGCCGACGCCTTTGATCAGCCCGCGTTCCTTCATCTCGATGATGGTGTCCTGCCAGGCCGCGTCATGTGCCCAGGCGTCCTCCCAGACATGGAACTGGAACAGGTCTATGGACGGCGTGCCCAGCCCTTCGAGGCTGCGGTGCAGGTATTCCCAAAGATGATCCGGTGGGTACACCTCGGACAGTTTGGAGTCGCGGGTGGAGGGCCAGGTGCGATCCTTCGGCGGGGGCTTGGTCGCGATGTGGAGGCGGCGCTCCGGGTGCCGCTTGACCAACTGCCCGAGCATCCTCTCGCTGTGTCCGCGGCCGTAGATCCAGGCCGTGTCGAAGTAGTCGCACCCGAGCCGCACGGCTTCGTCCAACGCGGTGTCGCCGGTCTCGTCGTCGGCGCCGGTCCATCCGCCCTCGCCGCCGGCTATGCCCCACATCCCGTAGCCGACGTCGCCGACCATCCAGCCCAGCCGGCCGAATCGACGCTCACGCATCGTTTCCTCCTTCCATTCCCGAAACGGCGACTGCCTCGCTCCAGCGGTTTCCGCCCGAGCCGAACCGGGTCTGCTGCACCACGGCGCTCGCGACCTTCATCCGCTCGACCTGGACGATGCCCCGGTGGACGGACAGGGTCACGCTGCCGCCGACCTCGCCGACGAGCCGGTCGATCGCGGCTCGCGCGGCCTGCGCGGCGGGCTCGAGCCACCGCGCCTCATACATCGCGGCGCCCAGAACGGTGGCCAGCCGATCGTAGAGTTCGCGGCCGGCCGCATCGAGGCCGGCCTGCAGGATGCGCGCCCACGCGCGTTCGAGCAGCTCAAGGCCGGGCGCCTCGTAGATGCCCCGGCAGACCGTACCGATGATGCGCCGCTCGACCACGTCGCGAAGCCAAATGCCGTGCCGCGCGCCGATTTCGTTGGCCCGCGCCATCCACGCGACCGGGTCGGGCCCGCTGCCGTTGAGGTCGGCGACCCGTCCGTCGTGAAAGGTGACCGTGACGGTCTCGGGCTCGTCCGGGGCCTGCCCGGGCCAGTTGCTCCACCGCGGCTGGAGCCGGGTGACCGGCGTTTCGAGGTCTTCCAGCTCGGCCGACTCGTGCGAGACGCCGGCGAGGTTGGCATCGGTGGACCGCTCTGCGCCGCTGCCCGGGTCGAGATGCAGCCCGTGCTCGGCGACGGCCGCGAGCATGGCCTCGCGGTCGGGGAATCGCTCGAGCGCCTGCGGATCCGTCCACGGCTCGATGACGGACAGCCCCGGTGCGACCTGGGCGCCGTAGCGCGCGAAGCGGCGCTGGTCGTTGCCCCCGCCGACACAGCCGTGAGCGAACGTCCGGCATCCGTCGGCCCGCATCAGCGGGGTGAGCTCGCTGACGAGCACGAAGCGCGCCGCACCGGTCGTGTTCCAGTAGCCGCCGTCGTGGCGGGCCCGGTAGCGCAACAGATCCGACGCCACGGCGGCCATCGATGATCGTAAATCTATGACGACGACTTCGTCCCCTGATCTTCGCAGCGAAGAAGCGAGTGACTCCATGTCCGCGCGATCTGATTGGCCAATGTCGGCGATATAGTGCCTCGTCGGAGTGGACAGTTCGTGAAGCCGGACTCCGACGGCCAGGGAGGAAAGTCCTCCCGATTGGAATAATCCGACACGGGCGTTGCCATTGGCTTGGCGCACAACCTTCCCCTAACGCTGGTGGATGGGGCGCGATGTCGGCACTCTATACGCCGACCGCCACCGACTCTACCCACGGATGGCGGGCCTTCACGCCCCGCACGCCGATGATCTCTCATTTGAATTGATCATTCTTTCTTGTTGCGGAGAACGCGGCCGTGGATTGACCGGCGCCGGCTCGGGTAAGGCCGGGTATGAATCCCGGCCTGACCCGCAGGATTAATGGTCGCTCACACCTTGCCCGGTGACATCCGCGACGAGTTGTGGCGAGATCCGGGGTTGCGAATCCAGGCCACGTGTTCCAGGATGGAAGTAACCTGTAAGCCGCAGAATACTGGTTATCCAGCACTCAAGCCGTCCGGCGAAGGGAGGAACGCGTGTTCACCGCAGACCGGGGAACGAGTGACCCCGGGCAGCGCACCCAGGCTCACGTCAATTTCACGATTCCCGAGCTCATCACGCATATCTCGGCACGTTGCCGAGCCGATGGAGGAGCCGTCGCCGCGGCGCGGCCGTCACCGGCGGCACGGCACCGGAGGGCGTGACAGCGCCGGCGCGGCACCCAGGCCCGGTGGTGCCGGGCCGAGCAGAGCGCCGAGGCGCCCGGACGCGACATCCGCACGATCAAGCTGAGCCAGGAATATCCGGCCACCTGCGCGCATTCGCCGGAGCCCGACAATTCGCGTGACATGCGGCCACTTATTCACATTGTCATGCTCACCGAGGGCCGGCCCTGGCTGCCTGAAACTCACAGACCTGAATAGTGACCGATCTGCCTGATCACGAGGATCTGTTGCCGGTCGAGACTATGGGAGCGCGATGCCACGCCATCAGCAGACGCACCTGAGCGAACATGCCCTGACCGCCATTCACTTATCCCTGGGACCGCAGAATTCGTTCCCGCGGGAAAGCACAGTCCTTGACCTGTTCCGCGCCCAAATAGAGAACGCGCCGGACCGTCCCGCCGTCCGCTACCGCGACACCACCATGAGCTATGCCGACCTCGATGCCGCGGCCAATGCGACGGCCAATCGACTGATCGGCAACGGTGTCCTGGCCCGGCAATTGATACCCGTGTTGGCAGCGGACGGGCCCGAATTCCCGGCATCGCTCTTCGGGGTGCTGAAAACAGGCTCGGCCTTCGTGCCGCTGGATCCGGCCTGGCCGGTCGACCGCCTCCGCGCGATCGTGGCCGAGCTCTCGCCGCCCGCCATCGTGGCGTCGCCGGCGACCGTGGAGACCGTCGCCGAACTGAAGCCGGCCCTCGCGACAGTGATCGTCGACTGCGCGGAGCCGTACGATCCGGTTGACCGGACACCCCCGCCGGCCGGCCGTGAACCCGGACCCGGAGACCTGATTTACGGGTTCTACACCTCCGGCTCCACGGGCACGCCCAAATGCGCGCTCAACCACCACCGCGGCCTGGTCAACAGGTTGACCACGATGTCGCGCCGGTTCGGTGACGGGGCCGATCACGTGACGCTGCAGAACAGCCGGTCCACGTTCGACTCCTCGATGTGGCAGGTGTTGTGGCCGCTGGTGTCCGGTGGGCAGGTCGTGCTGCCGCACCGCGACGGGATCCTCGACCTTGAGGAGACCGCGATGACCATCGGCCGCTACGGCGTCACGATGACCGACTTCGTGCCGTCCGTGCTCGCGGCGTTCGTGTCGCTGCTGGAGGTGCGCGAGGACCTGCGGGACGCGACGTCGAGCCTGCGGCGCATGCTGATCGGCGGGGAGGCGGCCGGCGCCGGCGTGGTGCACCGGCTGCGCGCGTTGCTGCCCGAGCTCAAGGTCACCAACACGTTCGGGCCGACGGAGTGTTCGATCGGGTCGGTGTTCCACGAAGTCACGGACGCCGACGTGGACCGGATCCCCCTCGGGCGCGCCATCGACAACACCGCCGCGATCGTGCTCGACGACGACCTCGAGCCCGTCCCGGTGAACACGCCCGGCGAGCTGTATCTCGGCGGTGAGTGCATCGGCGCGGGCTACCTCAACGATCCCGAGCGCACCGCGCGGGTGTTCGTGGCCAACCCGTTCCCCCAGATCCCGGGCGAAAAGCTTTATCGGACAGGCGACCTGGCCCGGGTCGGCGAAGACGGGCTGCTGTACTTCATCGGCCGGCTCGACGAGCAGGTCAAGCTCGGTGGGGTGCGGGTGGAGCTCGGCGATGTGGCCTCGGCCGTGGCCGACCATCCGCTCGTGGGCAGCGCGGTGGCGGTCGTGCTCGGTGAGGCGCCCGAGTCCACTTTGGTCTGCTGCGTCACGCCCCGCTCGCCGGACGATCCGCCGTCCGCGGAGCAGCTTCGCGGGTACGCGGCGGAGAAGCTGCCGGCCGAGCAGGTCCCGCAGCAGATCGTGGTACTCGACGCGCTCCCGCTCAACCGCAACGGCAAAGCGGACCGCAAGGCGTTGGCCGCGCTCATCGTGGCCGAGTCGGCGCGGCAGGTGGGCCCGGAAGAGCGGGTCGAGCCGCCGGCCAACCCGATGGAGGAGCTGGTCTGCTCGGCGTGGCGCGAAGTGCTCGAGCGGGAACAGATCTCGGTGGTCGTCCCGTTCTCCGATTACGGTGGCACCTCGCTGATCGCCTACCGGCTCACCACCGCGGTCAGCCGGCGGCTGGCAAGGCCGGTGCGTCCCAGAGATCTGCTTGTCGCGTCGACCGTGCGCGCGCAGGCGGCGCGGCTGACCAGGGGCATCGACGACGACAGCGCCGAACTGGCCTACATCAAGCACGACCTGGCGTGGCGCCCGCCGCAGACGCTGCTGCTCACCGGCGCGACCGGGTTCGTCGGGGCGCACATCTTCGCCGAGTTGCTGATGCGCTCCAACGCGGAGCTGATCTGCCTGGTACGGTGCTCCGACCCTCCTGACGGTGCCCGGCGGCTGACCGAGGTCCTTGAGCAGTACGGGCTGACGTCCGCCTGGCAGCTGCTGCCCATGGCGCTCAAGACGGGGCGGGTCGAGGTGGTCCCCGGCGACCTGGGCAGCGAGCTGCTCGGCCTGCCGCAGTGGCGATTCGACGCGATCGCGTCGGCTGTGTCCGGTGTCATCAACGCCGCGGGCGCGGTGAACTTCCTGTCCGGCTATCTGGACCATCGCCCGGCCAATGTGCTCGGCGTGCAGGAGCTCATCAAACTCGCCTCAGGCGGCGCCCGCGTGCACAGCCTGTCCACCTTGAGCATCTTCCCGCCCGCCGGGCCGGCCGCCCCGCCCATCACCGAGGATCAGATCCCGGAGACCGAGCAGGTCGCCGCGGACGGCTACAACAGATCGAAGTACGTCGCGGAAAGCCTGCTCGCCGACGCACAACGGCAGGGCGTCAGCTCGGTGGTGTACCGCCTCGGCGAGGTCTGGCCGCACCAGGCGACAGGCGCGGCCAACCCCGATTCGCTGGCACACAACCTGCTGTACGCGTGCGCACGCACCGGATGCGTGTTCCAGACCGAAGCCGAGACCGACGTGACGCCGGTGGACGTGGTCGGCCAGTTCGTGGCGCGCGCCGCGACCGGCGACATCAAGGTGCCCGACGGCGCGATGCACGTGCTGTGGCCGGCAAGGCTGCGCTTCGCCGAGGCGTTCGGCGTGCTCGCCGACCGGTGCCGGCTCGACCGGGTCGGCTACGCGCAGTTTCACGATCGCCTGGAGGCCATCGCCGGGCCCGACGAGCGGCTCGCCGGGCTGCGCCTGCTGCTGCCGCCTCCGGCCACCGGTTGTGACGCGGCGCCGGTCGAGTTCGACCAGATGTTCACCGACAGCTCCCGGCACTTCGACGCCCGGCGGTTCAGCCGGCACGCGGTCTCGCTGGCGCGGCCGGCGGCGGACGGGCTCAGGACGCTCGATCGCTACCTCAGTGAGCTGACCGACATTCCCGCCTTCGTACCTCAAGAAAGGTAGGCGCAATGGAAGAGAAGTTCGTCGTGGTGATCAACCACCAGGACCAGTACTCGATCTGGCCCGCCGGCCGGGAGATTCCGACCGGCTGGCGCGAGGCCGGAGCCGAGGGCGGCAAGAGCGATTGCCTGGCACACATCGCACGGGTCTGGACGGATCTGCGCCCGTTGAGCGTGCGACGGTGAAGGAGGAGACCGAGATCATGTCCACCCCGAACGAACGCGACGTCGCCGACATCAGGCGCGCCTTGCTGGAGATGAAGGTCCGCCAGCGCGTGGCGGAGAAGGCCGAGCGGGAGCGGATCGTCGCCGTCCCGCGCACGGGCAAGATGGCCATCGCCGAGCAGCAGCGGTTCCTGTGGTTCCTGCACCAGATGGTCGCGGGCGCACCGGTCTACAACGTGCCGTTCGCGATGCGCCTGCGCGGGCCGCTCGACGTGGCCGCCCTCTCCGAGGCGCTGCGCGGGATAGTCGCGCGGCACGAGAGCCTGCGCACCCGGTTCGGCGACGAGCACGGCGTGCCCTTCCAGACCGTCGACCCGCCGCCCGGGACGTGGGACCTGCCGGTGACCGACGGGAGCGAGGAGTCCGTTCAGGACTGGATCGACGGGCAGGTGCGCGAGGAGTTCGACCTGCGCAACAGCCCGCCGTACAGGTTCGCGCTGCTGCGCCTGGGCCGTGAGGACCACGTGCTGTCCATCGTCTGGCATCACATCGTCATCGACGGATGGTCCTCGCGCCAGTTCGCCGAGGAGCTGACGGCCCGCTACACAGATCCGGAGGGCGCGGAGTTCCCCGAGCTGACCCTTCAGCCCGCCGACTTCGCGGCGTGGCAGCGGCTCTGGCTGCTCAGCGAGGAACCGGCCAAGCAGATCGAGTACTGGCACTCCGCGGTGGACGGGATGGAACCGCTGGAGTGGCGTACCGACCGGCAGCGCCCGTCGGCACCCACCGGGGCCGGCCGTATCTACGAGACCCGCCTGCCCGACGACCTCGCACGCGGGATCCGCGATCTGGCCAAGGCCGAGGGTGTCTCCCTGCTCGCCCTGACGATGGCCGGATACCAGGTTCTGCTGAACCGCTACACCGGCCAGCAGGACATCGCGCTCGGCTCGGTCCTTTCCGGGCGGACGCGCTCGGAGATCGAACCCATGATGGGGTTCTTCGCCAACACGGTGGTGGTCCGCGGCGATCTCGAGGGCAACCCCGTGTTCCGCGACCTGGTGCACGCCACCAACGACAACATCCTCGAGGCGATGGCCCACCAGGACGTGCCGTTCGGCCGCATGGTGGAGGAGCTCAAACCGGAGCGGCTGCCGGGGCGGAATCCACTGGTCGCGCACCTGTTCACGCTGCTGCCCGAGCCGATGATCGCGCGCTGGCGCCTGCCCGGCGTAGAGGTCGAGATGCTGACCCCGCAACCGGAGACGACCCGGTTCGACATCACGTTCCAGATCAACGACCTGCCGGACGGCGGCTTGGGCGTATGGATCGAATACTCCTCCGAGCTGTTCGACCACGAGCGCATCGAGCAGCTGGTGGAACACTTCGCCACGGTCATGGCCGACGCCCTGTCCAGGCCGGACGCTCGGGCGGGCTCGCTGGACATCATGTCCAACGACGAATATCTGCGCGTGCTCACCGCGTGGAATCCCGCGCCCGGTGAGCGCGACGAGCGCCTGCTGCACGAGCTGTTCGCGGCGCGGGTGGCCGAGATGCCCGACGCGGTCGCGATGCGTTTCGCGGGCGAGGACCTGACCTACGCGCAACTGGACGAGCGGTCCAGCCGGCTGGCGCACGCGCTCGTCGAGGAGTTCAAGGTGGCGCCCGGGCGCGTGGTCGGGGTGCTGCTCGAGCGTGGCTTCGATCTGCCGGCCGCCGAACTCGGCGTGCTCAAGGCGGGCGGGGCCTGGCTGCCGCTCGACCCGCAGTATCCGCCGGAGCGGCTGGCCTACCAGCTCGGCGACGCCGACGTGGCGGCGGTGGTGACGACGTCGGATCTCGCCGACCGCGTGCCCGCGGACGTGGGACGAATCCTGCTGGACACGGACGCGCTCGACGGGCGGGCGGTTTCGCCGCCTTCGGTGCACGTGGCGCAGGAGGACACGGCGTACGTCATCTACACGTCGGGCTCGACCGGCACCCCCAAGGGGGTCATGGTCCCCCACCGGGCAGTGGTGAACTTCTGCACCACCTTCCAGCGGATGTTCTCGGTGACGCCGGACGACCGGATCCTGCAGTTCTCCAACCCCGCCTTCGACGTGAGCGTGTCGGACGTGTTCTCGACGCTGACCGCCGGCGGGACCATCGTGGGCGCGCCGCGCTCCGAGCTGCTCGACCCGGAAGCGCTGCAGCGGCTGCTGGCCCAGGAGCGGGTGACGATGGTGGACATCCCGCCCGCCGTGCTGGGGCTGCTCGATCCGTCCGCTCTGGACGATCTGAGAGTGTGCTTCATCGGCATGGAGCCGTTCGGCCCCGATCTGGTCAACCGGTGGCGCAAGCCGGGGCGCGAGTTCCACAACGGATACGGGCCGACGGAGGTCACGGTGACGTGTGTGGACTACCTGTGCCCGCCGGAGCCGTTGGACGGGCCGCCGCCGATCGGCCGGGCGATGGCCAATCAGCGGGCATACGTCCTGGACAAGGGACTGCGGCCCGTGCCGGTCGGCGTTCCCGGGGAGCTTTTCATGGCGGGCGCCGGTCTGGCCATCGGCTACCTCGGCCGGCCCGACCAGACCGCCGAGAAGTTCCTGCCCGACCCGTTCGCCGTCACCCCGGGCGAGCGCATGTACGCCACCGGCGACCTGGTGCGCTGGAACGCCGACGGCGATCTGGAGTTCCTGGGCCGGGTCGACCGCCAGGTGAAGCTGCGCGGGCTCCGGGTGGAGCTCGGCGAGATCGAGCACGCCATCGAGAGCTTCGACGGCGTGCGGCAGTGCGTCGTGACCGTGCGCGACCCGGGCACGGCCTCGGCCTGGCTGGCCGCGTACGTGGTCGGTGAGTTCGAGCCGGACGCGCTGCGCGAACACCTGGCCGGGCGGCTGCCCCTGCACATGGTGCCCACCGACTACGTACGGCTGGAGCAGCTCCCGCTGACCTCGACCGGGAAGGTGGACCACGCGCGGTTGCCCGATCCTCGCCCCGAGGGCGAGGCGGGGCAGGTCGAGCTGACCACCGAGACGCAGCGCCGGCTGGCCGAGATCTGGCAGGGCCTGCTGAGCCTGGACGCCGGCCGCATCGGCGCGCAGGACAACTTCTTCGTCCTCGGCGGCAACTCCCTGCAGGTGACCCAGATGATCTCGCGGGTGCGCGACACCTTCCAGGTGACGCTCGACCCGCGGCGGCTGTTCAGCTACCCGCTGCTCAGCCAGTTCGCCGCCCAGATCGACGACGCGCAGCGCGCGCTGCTGGGCGAGGAGGAGGTGGCGCGGCTGGAGGCTCAGGTCGCTGATCTGCCCGAAGAGGAAATCGATCGGCTGCTGAAGGAGTCGGGCTGATGGCCGGTTCGCATCCCTCCACGCTGGAGGAGAAACGAAGCGCGCTGCTGCGACTCCGGTTACGGCGCAAGCGGGAGGAGGCCCTTGCCCGGCAGGGGGGCGATTCCGCCCGGCCGGAGGGACGGCCGCCGCGCCTGTCTCCCGTTGTGCCGCTCAGTCCTGAAGGCACGAAGCCACCGCTGTTCCTCGTGCACGCGGCGGGCGGCTCTGTGGCGCCCTACGCCGCGCTGGCCGCGCTGCTGGGCGACGACCAGCCCGTCTACGCGCTGGAGGATCCGGGCCTGCACGGCGGCACGATCGGGGAACGGCGGCTGCCCGGCCTCGCGGCCACCTATCTGGACGCGGTCCGCGAGGTCCAGCCCGACGGGCCGCTGCAGGTGGGCGGCTGGTCGGTCGGCGGAGCGGTGGCGCTCGAAATGGCGCGCCAGGACGGCGACGTCGCGTTGACGTTCGTGCTCGACACCGCCGTCCCGGACGACGCACCGTCCCGTCCGGGCGATGACGACCTGAGGACGTGGTTCGCCGCCGACGTCGCGGCGATGGGCGCCGAGCCGGGCGAGGTGGAGCTGGCCGAACGGTTCCCGGTGTTCGCCGCGAACGTGCGTGCGCTCCTGACGTTCCGGCCGTCGCGGGTGGACAGCCGCGTGGTGCTGCTGTCCGCCGAGGGCTCGGAGCCCGCGAGGCTCGACCGATGGCGTGCTTACGCCGATGAGATCCAGGTGGTGCGGGGCGACCACTACACCATGCTCCGACCCCCACACATCGAAGCGCTGGCGGAAGCGATGCGCGACAGACTGAGCGAGGTGAGTGTCCGATGATGCCGGCCTTCACGCCGGAACAGGACGGCTTCCGGGAAGAGGTCTGCAAGCTGCTGTGCGAGGACGCGGTGCGCGCGGAGATCGCACAGTCCCGGCGGATGCCGTACGGGCAGGAGAGCGGCCTGCTCGACGTGCACCGGCGGCTGGGCAAGCTCGGCTGGCTCGCGGTCAACTGGCCCGAGCGGTACGGCGGAGCGGACGCCACGATCGTGGAGAAGGCGATCCTCACCGAGGAGATGATCCGCCACGGCGTGCCGGACAACGTGCACTCGCTGGGCATCGACATCGTCGGGATGGCCATCCACCTGTTCGGCACGCAGGAGCAGAAGGAGCGGCTCCTGCCGGGCCTCGCACGCGGCGAGATCACGGCCAACGTGCTGTTCAGCGAGCCGGGTGTCGGATCCGACCTGGCGTCGCTGGCCACGCGCGCCGAGCCGGACGGCGACGGCTGGCGCCTGTACGGCCGGAAGATCTACAACATGAAGGCGCAGCACAGTGATTTCGCGCTGTGCGCGGCCCGCACGTCGACCGGCCCGGTGAACTTCTTCGGGATCACACTGTTCCTGGTGCCGCTGCAGAGCATGGGCGTGGTCATCGAGCCGGTGTGGAACCTGTCCGAGGAGCGCTTCGACCTGGTGACGCTCGACGGGATCCGGGTCGGGCGCGAGGACGTGCTCGGCGAGGTCGACGACGGCTGGCAGGTGCTGGGCAAGGTGCTTCCGCTGGAGCGCACCGGATTGGACCACTCCGCCAAGGCGGAGCGCACGCTGGCCGCGCTGCGTGAGCACGCGCCGCCCGGCTGCGAGCAGCGGCTGGTGCAGCTGGAGACGCGGGTACGCGCGGCGCGGTTGCTGGCGTGGCGGTGCGTGGCCAACCTGCACGAGGGGCGGCCCGACGAGGTCCACTCGGCGACCGCCAAGTGGTACACGTCGGAAACGGCCAAGGAAGTGTCGGTGGCGGCGGTCGAGCTGCTCGGGCCGCAGGCGCTGCTGGACGCACGCGATCCCGAGGCGATCGCCGAGGGCGTCTTCGACGCCGCGCTCCGGGAGGCTCCGGGGCTCACGCTCGCGCAGGGTTCTTCGGAGATCATGCTCTTCTTTGTCGCCACATCGAAATTGGGGTTGCCGTCATGACCGCGGTGGAGACCACGGCGATAGCCGACTTCTTCGACGAGGATCTGGCGCCGCTGGTGCGGCGGATGGCCGATCGGCCGCGTTCCGAGGGCGGGGGCGACGACGACAGTCGCGAGATCCGCGCGATGGTGTGGGAGGGGCTGGTCGGGCTCGGCGCGCTCCAGGCCTCCGACACCGCGCGGCTGGCCGAGCTGCTCGGGTCGGTGCTTTATCAGGGGCCGCTGCTCGACACGCTCACCGCTCGAGAGCTGGTGCGGGACGCCGACATCGGCCGGGCGCCCGTGGCGCTGGCGGTCGCGGCCGAGCCATGGTCCGATCAGGACGGTGTGATCTCCGCGCGGCGGGCCTTCGTCGGGTTCGCGGCGGAGGTGGACTACTTCGTCGTGGGCGGTGCCGACACCGGCGGACTGCGCCTGGCGCTCGTGCGCGCGGACCATCCGTCCGTCACGATGCGGCGGTACGAGGAGACCAGCCGCGGCGAGGCGTACGCGGTCGAGTTCGCCGGCACGCCCGTGGCCGCGCGGGCCGGCTCCGCCATCGAGTGGGAGGCGGCGCTGGCCGGCGCCCGGGTGCGCCAGGCGGCGTACCTGGTGGGGCTTGCCCAGGCGGCGCTCGATCACGCCGTCGACCACGCCAAGGCGCGCCGCCAGTTCGGCCAGCCCATCGGCAAGTTCCAGGGCCTGGCGTTCCGGCTCAGCGAGCTGTCGATGCACATCGACGCGACGCGCCTGCTGGTGCACGGCCGCGACGCGGCCGCGCACGCGGCGGCCAACCTCGCGGCGGCCTCGGATCTGGCCCGCACCGTCACGACGCAGACCATGCAGATCCACGGTGCCGCGGGCATGCGGTCCGACAACGACGCGCAGTTGTACTACAGGCGGGCGGCGGCCGAATCGGTGCGGCTCGGCACGCCGTCACAGCTGCGGCGCGAAAGCTGGGGGCCGCGATGACGGAAGCCGCAGCGGCCTACCCGGCGCAGGAGTAGGCCGATGAACCTGGTGATACAGAAGTACGGCGGGACATCACTGGGTGACGTGAGCAGGATCAGTCACGCGGCGAAGCGCATAGCCGCCGCGGACGGGTCCGTGGTGGCCGTGGTCTCCGCGATGGGCAGCGCCACCGACACCATGCTCGACCTGGCGCGTAACCTCACGGCCACGCCACACGCCCGGGAACTGGACCTCCTGCTCAGTACCGGTGAGCAGGCCTCCGCGGCCGCACTCGCCCTGGCGCTGCACGAACTGGGCGTGCCCGCCCGCTCGTTGGGCGCCCGCGACGGCGGCATCATCACCGACGGAGTGCACGGTTGCGCGCGCATCGTCAGCGTCGACCCGGTGCGGATCCGCGAATGCGTCGCGACCGGCCATGTCCCGGTGGTGACCGGTTTCCAGGGCATCGCCGCCGACAGCGGCGAGCTCACCACCCTGAGCCGAGGCGGCTCCGACACCACCGCCGTGGCCCTGGCCGCGGCGCTGCGGGCCGAGGCATGCGAGATATTCACCGACGTCGAGGGCGTGTTCACCGCCGATCCGCGACTCGTCGCCGAAGCCCGCAAATTGGACCTCCTCTCCTACGAGGACATGGCCGAGCTGGCCGCCGGAGGCGCTTCGGTGCTCGCCCATTCCAGCGTGGAGTACGCCAGCACCCATCGCGTTCCCATTCACGTGCGATCCAGCACGACCGAGTCGGCCGGCACCTGGGTGACCGGCCTCCGCTCGGCCGCCCCGCTCGACAGCGAGCGGTTCGCCGCCGTCGGCGTCGCCCACCGGACCGGTCAGCTGCGCTGCCGGCTCGACGGGGTCGCCCCCACCGCCCTGACCACGATCGCCGCCGCGCTGGCCGATCCGACGTTGCACGTGGACATGCTGGGCCACCTGGCCCCGTGTTCGCTGCGGTTCGTCGTGAACGCCGCCTGCCGGGACCAGGTCGACGGCGTGCTCGCCGACCTGCACGCTGCCGATGCCTTCACCACCTGCCACTGGTCCGGGCCCATGGGGAAAGTGTCGCTGGTGGGCCGCGGGTTCTGTGCCCACCATCCCCAGGTGCGGCTCCTTCTGGACACGCTCAAGGCTCACGGCGTCACCGTGCGGGACGTGACCGTCCAGGCCCGGCGGATCTCCATCACCTGCGCCGAGCACGACGTACTCGACGCCGTGACGCACCTTCACCGGATGTTCCTCAACTCGGCACCCCGCGAAAGGAATGTGAAATGAACGAAGCATCGACGCACGCGGCCGGAAGGGTGGAGGGCAAATTCCAGTCCCGGCATTTCTGGCAGCTCACCGTCATCTGCGGCACGCAGTTCCTGGTCGCTCTTGACTATTCGATCATCAATGTCGCCGCCCCGAGCATTCGCGAGGGCATGGCATTCACCGGAGACGGCATCGCCTGGGTTCTCTCCGCCTATCCACTTGCTTTCTGTGGCTTCCTCCTCCTCGGGGGAAGGGTCGCCGATCTGTTCGGAAGAAAGCGAGTGTTCATCTGGAGCATGGCCGGCTTCGTTCTCGCTTCGCTCATCGCGGGACTCGCCTGGTCCCCGGCGGCTCTGGTCGCGGGCCGCGCCTTGCAGGGGGTCGCCGCCGCGTTCATCGCCCCGGCGGGTCTGGGACTTCTCCAGGCGGCCATCCCGGAGGGAGCGCAACGCGAACGCGCTCTCGGCATCTACGGGTCGGCACTGTCGGCGGGGTTCGTCTCCGGCATGGTCCTCGGGGGTGTTCTCACCGAGTATGCCGGTTGGAGGTCCGTCTTCCTGATCAACGTGCCCATTGTGCTGGTCGCCGGTCTGCTCGCGAGAAGCTGTCTCGATGAGAGCCGAGACACGCACGCGTCCCGCCACCTGGATCTCATCGGCGTCGCCCTGGCGACCACGAGCATGGTCGCGCTCGTGTTCGCCCTCACCGAAGGGGAGAAGTACGGCTGGTCATCGGCTCCGATCCTGCTCTCCGCCGGGATCGCGGTGCCTGCCGTGGCCCTGTTCATCTGGGTGGAGTCCCGGAAGGACAACGCCCTCGTGCCGATCTCCATCTTCCGCACCTCCGCCATCGGCGCGGCCAACCTGGTCACCGTCCTGCTGATCTGCTCGTACGGTGGAATGCTGTTCATTCTCACCCTCTACCTCCAGACGCATCTTGGCCTGGGCGCGCTCGCGACCGGTTTGACGTTCGCGGTCTCAGGCGCGATCGCGATCGTCACCGGAATCTACGCGGGTAAGCTCGTCGAGCGCTTCGGGCTCTACCGTGTTCTGCTTTCCGGAATCGTCGTCGAGACGTTCGGCATCCTGGTCCTGGTGGGCCTGCCGGAAGCTTACGGACTCGCTCTCGTCCTGATCGGCACCTCCGTGAACGCGTTCGGCCACATCCTCGCGCTGATCACGACGAGCATCGCCGGCACGAACGGCGCCGACGAGGGGCGACGGGCCACGGCCGGCGCTCTGATCAACGTCTCCCAGCAGCTCGGGCTGGCCGTGGGAGTCGGGGTCGTGACCTCGGTGGCGGCCCACTTCGCCACGGCCTCCGGTGGACCCGATGCCGTCCTCGCGGGCTGGCGCTGGGCTCTTTGGTGCTCGGTCGGGTTCGCGGTCGCGGCGGTCGTCGCGACCGTCCTGCTGCGGAAACGTTTCAAGGGAGAGATCACGTAGACCGGGTTTTGGAGCCGGTCCTGGCCCGCCGCCGAGAAACCATATATACTCGTTATAATGGTTACTTTGGCTCCCAAGGTCCGGCCACCCTGGCAGGACGCCCATTTCATCGGCGGCCACCCGGTCCTGGACCTCACGAACACCGTCTTCGATCGCACCCACCCGGCCGAGGACGGCGAGCTGTTGAGATCACCCTCGGACGTCTTGACGTGGTGCGCATCCGCGGGCCTGTTCGAGGAGGTGCCGCCGTTGGCGGAGGCGGCCGCGAGCGGCCTCGTGCCGGAGGTTCAGGCCGTTCGCGAGCAGGCGTGGGCCGTGTTCAGCGCGGTCGCGCATGGCCAGGCGGTGCCGGCCGAACCTTTCGGCGCGCTTCTCGAACGGGCCGGGTCGGGCGTGCGAGCCGAGCAGGTTCAGCAGATCGATCCCGCGCTCGACCGCCTGACCGTGGACTGGGCGGCGCCGGGAGCGATTCCCGCGGCCTTGTCATTGCTGGTGGTCCATGCGCTGTTCACCCTTCCGCGCGGCCGCATCAGGGCATGCGGAAGATGCGGTTGGCTGTTCTTGGATTCCTCGCGGGGCGGACGCCGCCGCTGGTGCAGCATGAACATCTGCGGCAATCGCGAGAAGGCGCGCCGCCACCGTCAGGGTCGAACGCACCGCTGACCGACCGAGCGCGTCATCCGGCGTCACGGAGTGCGCGCCGCATGATGGGTCGATCGCCACGCGGGCGGGCCACCTCGGAGAATCCGGCAGCGAGAAAGGCGCTGGCTATCCCGGTCATCGCCGTATCCGCGCCCGCGCGTTTCCCGTCGCGAGGTTCGACCGGATAGCCCTCGGCGGTCGTGTAACCCGCGGAGGCCGCGTACTCGCAGACGGCTTCGAGAATGGCCGGCAGCAGCCCGGAGCCACGATGCTTTCTCTGAACGAAGACGCACGTGATCGCGCAGACCGGCTCGTCGTCGAGGTTCGCGAGCAGGGGCGAACGCTCAAGTCTCGGAAACGAGGAACGCGGCCCGAGCGAGCACCATGCCACCGGCGCGTCGTTTTCGTAGACGACGACGCCGGGCACCGGCTCGCGCTGGGCGAGCCGCCTCATGGCCTGCTTGTTCCCCTCGCCCTTTCCTTCCATCCACTCCGCGATGGACAGCCGCCAGTGCATGCACCAGCACCCGCGGGCACCTCCGTTCGTTCCGAGAACCGCCTCGAAATCGCTCCAGGTCTTCTTGGACAGCTCTTTGACAGTCAGGGAACCGGACGCTTTTTGATCGCTACGAGTGTTCATCACCGCACCGCCAATCTGACGCGAATAACCGGTATCACGCCTTTATAGGTTACTATGGTTTAGCTGGGTTAGCGACGACGGAGGGCCGATACGTGGCCGAAGAAGACGTCCTGGACATGCTCGAAGCCGAGGCGATCCACGTGCTGCGTGAGGTCGCCGGCGCCTTTCGCCGGCCGGTGTTGCTGTATTCGATCGGCAAGGACTCCTCGGTGCTGCTGCACCTGGCGGCCAAGGCGTTCGCGCCCGGCCGGATGCCGTTCCCCGTGCTGCACATCGACACCGGCTGGAAGTTCCGCGAGATGATCGCCTTCCGGGATGACACGGCCAGGCGGCTGGAGCTCGACCTGCGGGTGTGCACCAACCCGGAGCGGGTGACGCCGTTCACCCACGGCGCGCACGAGTACACCCGGATCATGAAGACCGTCCCGCTGCGCCAGGCGCTCGATGACGGCGGGTTCGACGCGGCGATCGGCGGCGCGCGGCGCGACGAGGAGCGGTCGCGGGCCAAGGAGAGGATCTTCTCGCTGCGTGAGCCCGGTCATCGCTGGGAGCCGCGCTCGCAGCGTCCGGAGTTCTGGTGGTGGGCGAACACCGAGCTGGCCGACGGCCAGTCGATGCGGGTGTTCCCGCTGTCGAACTGGACGGAGCTGGACGTCTGGCGCTACATCAGGCGGGAGGGCATCCCCGTGGTGCCGCTGTACTTCAGCGCGCCACGCCCGGTCGTCGAGCGGGACGGATCGTTGATCATGGTGGACGACGAGCGTTTCCCGCTGTCGCCCGGCGAGCGGCCGCTGCTGCGGCACGTACGGTTCCGCACACTCGGCTGCTACCCGCTGACCGCGGCCGTCGAGTCGAAGGCCGAGAACCTCGACGAGGTCATCGACGAGATGCGGCTCGACCGGAGGTCCGAACGCGCCGGCCGGCTCATCGACGGTGAGGGCGGCACATCCATAGAGAGCAAGAAGTCGGAGGGGTACTTCTGATGATTTCGGTGCTTCGAGTGGTCGCCTGCGGCTCGGTCGACGACGGCAAGTCCACCCTCATCGGTCGGCTGCTCGCCAACACCGGCAGCGCCACCGAGGACCAGCTCGACTACGCGCGGCGAACCAGGCGCGGCGGCTCCACGATCCCGGCCGGAGCGGTCGACTACTCGCTGCTGACCGACGGGTTGGAGGCAGAGCACGAGCAGGGCATCACCATCGACGTCGCCCACCTCTTCCTGGACCTGCCGTCCGGGCGCCGGGTGATCATCGCCGACGCTCCGGGACACGAGCAGTACACCCGCAACATGGCGGTCGCGGCGTCCACCGCGGACGTCGCCGTGTTACTCGTCGACGCCACCAAGGGGGTCCGGGAGCAGACCCATCGGCACCTGGCGATCTGCGCGCTGATGGGCGTGCGGGCCGTCATCGCGGTGGTCAACAAGCTCGACGCGGTGGGCTACGACCAGGCGGTGTTCGACAAGCTCGCGGGCGAGGTGCTGTCGGCAGCGGCCGGCCTCGACATGACGGCGAGCGTGATCCCGGCCAGCGCACTCGGCGGTGACAACGTCGTCGACCCGTCGCCGAATCTGCCCTGGTACGACGGCCCGACGCTGCTCGGCGCGCTTTCTGCTTGGGAGCCGCCCGACCGGCCGCGACCGGACGGCGCGGGCGACTACCGGCTGCCCGTCCAGTACGTGATCCGGGCGGATGGCTTCCGCGGTTTCGCGGGCACGGTGGTCGGCGGCTCGGTCCGGCCGGGCGACACCGTCGCGGTCGCCGTCAGCGGCGTGGAGTCGAGGATCGACCGGCTGCTCGGCCCCGGCGGCGGCGACCTCGACCGGGCCGGCCCCGGCACCCCGGTGACCGTGACGCTGGCCGACGAGGTCGACGTCCGTCGCGGGGACCTGCTGACGACGCCGGGCACCCTCGGCGACGGGCTCTCCCCCGCCACGGCGTACTCCGCCACGCTGGTATGGACCGCCGAGGAGCCACTGCGGCACGGCCGCTCCTACCTGCTGCCGGCCGGGTCGCGAACCGTGCCCGCCGTGGTCACGTCCGTGCGCGACCGGCTGGACGTGGTGTCCGGGGAGCAATTCGCCGCGCGCACCCTCGGCCTCAACGACATCGGCACGGTCGAGCTGACCACCGACACCCCGATCTGCCTGGACAGCTACCGGACGTGCCGGGACACGGGCAGCTTCCTGCTCGTGGACCGGGTCAGCAAGGAGACCGTGGCGGCCGGCATGGTCAGGCACGCGCTGCGGCGCGGCCGCAACGTCGTTCCGCACGCCTACACCGTCGACCGCGACGCCAGGCAACGGCTGAAGGGGCAGCGGGCCAGGGTGCTGTGGCTGACCGGCCTGCCGGGCGCCGGCAAGTCGACGATCGCCAACGCGCTGGAGCGGCGGCTGCACGCCATGGGGCTGCACACCTACGTGCTCGACGGCGACAACGTCCGGAGTGGACTGAACAAGGACCTCGGGTTCACCCCGGAGGATCGCGCGGAGAACGTGCGCCGGGTCGCCGAGCTGACCCGCATCCTGCTGGACGCCGGGCTGATCGTGATCGTCGCGCTGGTCTCGCCGTTCCGGACAGACCGGCTGGTGGCCAAGGGCCTGTTCCAGCCGGGCGACTTCGCCGAGGTCTGGGTGAACACACCGGCCGAGGTGTGCGCGCGCCGGGACCCGAAGGGCCTGTACGCCCAGGCGAAGGCCGGCACGCTGCCGAACCTGACCGGCCTCGGCCAGGCCTACGAGCCGCCGGAGCACCCCGACCTGGTGGTCGACGGCGCCGGTTCGGTCGATGACGCGACAGACGAGCTGTGCGCCCTGCTGCGTGATTGAGACTGTTCGCGCAGATCTCGTCAGCGCGTGAAAAGGGCGCGGTGCAGCATGTCCCGCGCGCGTTTGTGGCGGTTGTCGCGCTGGGCGACGTCGTTGGTGGCGACGGCGCTCTCCCCCATGGAGATCGCGAGCATCAGGTCGTCGACCTCGACGACGGGATGGACGATGCCGGCCGCGCGGCCGGCGTCGAGGAGCGGCTCGAAGCAGGCCGCGATGCGGCGGGCATGCTCGATGAACCATTGCAGGTCGGCGCTGGACAGGACCTGGGCGAGGCCGCGGTTGTCCAGCTGCATGTCCAGGACGAAGTCGAACAGCTTGACCGCGCCGTCGGGTCGGTCCCGCAGCCCGGCGGCATGGTGCTCGATCTGGGCGACGTTGTCGGCGAAGACCGTGGCCGCCAGCTCCTCGCAGGTGGCGAAGTTGCGGTAGATCGTGGTGCGGCTCACCCCTGCCGCCCGGGCGATCTCCTCCAGTGCGACGTCGTGGCCGTGTTCGGCGAACATCCGCCGGGCCTCGGCGAGCAGCCGGTCCCGGTTGCGGGCGGGCATCGGCGCGGGCACCGCGATCAGGCTCGCGGAGGAAGGCTCCGATGTCGTGGTCGGCGACATCAACCTGTCCGGCGCGCAGGCCACCACCGCCAAGATCACCGAGGCCGGCGGTTCGGCGATCGCGGTGCACTTCGATCTCGCCGACGAGGACTCCGTCAACGCGATGGTCGCCAGAACCCTCGAGGAGTTCGGCACCGTGCACGGCCTGTTCAACGTCGGCGCGGACCTGTCGCCGGGCACCCTCGGGCGCGACAGGTCCCTGCTCGACACCGACCCGGACGTGTGGGAACGGACTCTGGACGTCAATGTTCTGGGTTACGTCCGCACGGCTCGCGCCGTCCTGCCGCACCTGCTGGACAACGGCGGCGGCGGCATCGTCAACTGCTCCTCCGGCGCCGCGGTCAGCGCCAGTGACCGCAAGCGCCCCGCCTATGGGGCGTCGAAGTCAGCGGTCAACGCGCTCACCCGGCACATCGCCGGGCGCTTCGGCCCCGAGGGCGTGCGCTGCAACGGAGTGATGCCCGGCCTGGTCATGGGCGAGACGCAGGAGGCGCAGAACGACGTCCAGCTCCAGAAGATGTTCCTGGAGCACGTGCCCACCACCCGGCTGGGCCGCCCGAGCGACCTGGCCGCGGTGGTGGCCTTCCTGCTGTCCGACGACGCCGAATGGATCAACGGCCAGGTGTGGGCCATCGACGGCGGCGCGAACATGCGCGCCTGACCGGCACGGACCCTAGGGGACCGTAGCCACCGCCGAGTCCCACATCAGCGGCGTGTCGTCGAAGAGCACGGCGATCCTGACCTTCGTCCCCGCCTTGATCGCCTCCGGAAGGGTGACGCTGCCCTGCTGAGCCTGGTCGAAGGAGACCGGGCCGAGATCCGTGACCTTCCCGTCGGCCGTGAGAAGGTAGCCGTGACCTGTCGTGTTCGCGTGCAGGGCCGTGCCCGCGGGATCCGACGCCGTGGCGTCCAGCGGCACCGTCGCCCTCTCGCCGACGCCGTTCGCCCTGATCAGACGCGGCGACCGCCGATCGCGCGTCAGGTCGTCGAGGGCCGGAGCCCGCTGGACGAGCCGCCACTCCTGCGAGCCGTCCCCGACCGCGTTCTGCAAGGTCAGCGCGGCCCCGGCGGACGCGCCGGTCAGGTACACGTCCGGGTTCTTGAGCGCCTGGAGCTTGTAGGAGCCGTCGCCGGTCTTGACGAGGTTCCAGCTGCCCGTGGCGCTGTTGTCGACCCACTGGCCGATCCTCTGACCGGCTGTCGCGTTCCCCGTCCAGATGGCCGCCGCGCGGCCGCCCGACTTGTTCAGCAGGGTCACGCCGCCCTGCGGCTCGGTCCGTACGTGCCAGTACTGGGTGTCCTTGATCGCCGCCGATCCGCGGTCCTCCAGGACGACGTCGGGGACGTCCGCGTTGCCGAGGTTCGCGTCGTTGGTCTTGCTCCCGGTGCCGATCACCTGGCCGGTCTTCCGGTTGACCAGTTGGTAGTGGGCGCCTTCCGAGTGGCCGAGATCGACTTCGGCGTACGCGATCGTCGATATGCCTTGGTTCCGCAGGATCGCGATGCGGCCGGTGCCTTCGACGTACTGCAGGTTGCGGCTGTAACCGGACCCCAAGGGCGTCTGATACTCCTTCCACCCGCCGGCACCGCGCCCGCTCTCGTTGACCCAGACGTTGCCGCTGCCGCTGGCGTTGTACACCAGGCGCCCGTCGGGGAGCTTGATGACGACCGGGCTGCCGCCTGTCGCGAGCGGGCGGGAACCGGCGTCGACCGGCAGCGAGGTGACGGCCTCGCCTGTCGGGGAGCCGCGGTAGAAGGTCAGCGGGTCGTCGGAGATCGTGTACCTGGTGTTGGTTCCGCCGCCCCAGTACTCGAAGGTGAGGAGCCACTTGCCGTCGGTCGTCGGGACGACGTTCGTCATGCCCGGCCGCCCGCCTCCGATCTGCGTCTTGCCGCCTCCCATGTCCTGGGTCAGCCCGGCGACGTCGACGATAGGGGCGCTCCACTCCTTGCCGCGGCCGTTCCAGGTCTTGTGGACAAGGATCTGGCCGTGCGAGTCCGGGGCGGTGTCGTTCGCGGGGTCCACGGTCGCCACGCCGGTGGCCGGGTCGAAGCCGAGGTAGTCGTTCTCGTCGGAGTAGTAGCAGACGAGCTTGCCCTCGTGGACCGTCAGGTAGGGCTCCCACAGGGGATCGACCTGCTTGTACGTGTTCGCGGCGGCGATGTTCCGGCCGATCGCGCCCGCGCTGCCGCCCTGCCAGCCGCCCGTCGCGACGACGTTGACGACGTTCCACGTCACGCCTTCGTCGGTGCTGGCGAACAGGGCGATCGCCAGGTCACTGCGGTCTCCGTCGTTGGACGGCGTCCAGTCGGGGTCGGCCGCCTTGTGCTCGCGGTAGAAGTGGTCGTCGCCCGACACGACGCTCGCCAGGAGCAGCGTGCCCGCTCGCAGCTTCCCGACGTCCTGCGGGAGCGCGTACAGGTACGGGTTGGTCCAGTTGCTCGTGTACTTCGCGTACCGGGGATCGCGGGAGAGGTACGCCGGAGCCTTGACCTCGGCCAGCGGCTGCCAGCTCGTCCCGTAGTCGTCGCTCTTGTAGATCGGGAGTGTCTCCCTGTCGGCGCTTCCCGTCTCCGGCACGACGGTGGCCTTCTCGAACGACGCGACGAGACGCCCGCTCGGCAGCTGCGCCGACTTCGGGTAGATCGCGCAGTTGCCCCGGCCCTTCAGGCACGGCTCGTTTCCGAGCTGGTACAGGATGCCGCCGGTCGGGTTGTAGGCGTGCGCACCGGTTGCCGGTAACACCAGCGTCGCGGCTGCCGCGACGAGGGGGACCAGCGCCTTGCTCAGGGGTTTCACGTGCATAGCCCTTCCTTCGATGACGCAGGGACAAGTCAGCGCGAGACGAGTACCCGCACGTCCCAGGAGCCGAGGTCCAGCGGCGTGCCGGCGGGGACGGGACCGCCGTCCACGACGTCGGACAGCTCCACCGGCACCTCGACGCGGGCGGGCTCCCAGCTCCAGTTGTGCACGACGTGGACACGACGCCCGTCCGGGGACGTCCCGGTGGTCGCGGTGACGGAGGCCGGCAGGTCCCGCCAGCCGCCGGCCGGGGACGGCGCCAGCCACGCCGCGAGCGCGCGGGCGAGGTCGCGTCCCGGCACCGTGCCGACGTGGGTGACCCGGCCCGCCCCATGGCGGCGGGTGGTGATCGCCGGCCAGCGGCCGAAGTGCGGATGGACGTAGGTGGCGAGCACGTCGGCGTCGACGACGGTGAGGCCGTCGGCCCAGCGGGTGGCCGTCGCGTTCGCGGGCAGGTCGAGGAGGCCGCCGGGCACGGCGTGCACCGGGAGGTCGCGCGTCAGGTTGCTGAACTCGTCGTACCGCACGCCCGCCGCCTCGACGAGACGTGCGGGTGCGGGCTCCCGCCGCGCCCGGGCCTCGTGATCGGCGTACGCGGTGCGCGGGCCGAGGACCAGGTGGCCGCCCGCGTGCGCGTAGGCCGCGAGCCAGTCGAGCGTGGCGTCGTCGGCGACGTACAGCGCCGGGACGACGAGGATCGGGTGACGGCACGCGGCCTCCTCGGGCGTCGTCCCGGACCGCTCGCCGCGGGGGTCGTGCAGCTGCCGGGCGTGGACGATCCGCACCTGGCGGCCGGCGTCGAAGGCGCCCCGGTAGAAGGGGTCGAAGATCCGGTGGTAGGCGGCGGCGTCCGGGCCGCCGTCGGGGGCCGGCAGCGGCGGGTGCTTCTGCATGAGCCACTTGCTCGGCATCGAGTAGACCATCGTGATGTCGGCGTCCGGCTCCAGCCCGGCGACCAGCGGGCCGGCGGCCTCCAGCTCGGCCCCGAGGCGGGCGAGCTCGGCGTACGTGCGGCCGGGCTGGTTGCTGTGCGGCAGGACCCCGCCCCAGTAGGTCTCGAAGCCGAAGTTCAGCGTGTGCCACTGCCAGTACTCGATCATCCGGGCGCCGCGCGCGACGTGCGCCCATGCGGCCTGCCGCCACTGGCCGTCGTAGGCGGGCCGGTTGTCCCACGGCGTGCCGATGTGCATGGCGTTGGTCTCGGTGACCAGGAACGGCTCCTGGCGGGAGGAGAACATCCGGTCCGCGGTCTGGTACATCGACCACACCCCGGTGGTGGCCCAGTTCTGCTCGACCTCGTCGGGAGTGCGGTCGGGGAGCTCCAGGGCGTCCTGCATGTAGTAGTACGGGTTGCCCGCGGCGACGTCGAGGCGGTCGGTCATCTCGTCGTCCTCGACCCCGGGCCGGGTGTAGGAGATGCACGTCGTGACGAACTGGCCGGGGCGGGCGTACTCGCGGACGAGGTCGGCCTGCCAGCCGATGAACTCCGTCACCTGGCGGGCCTGGAACTCCCGCCAGGCGACGTCGTACTGCGGCTGGAGGTTGCCGTCCGGCGTCCACAGGTCCGCCCACGCCGACAGGCGGTGCGACCAGTAGACCAGGCCCCACTCCCGGCTGAGGGTCTCGACGTCGCCGTACCTGCCGCGCAGGTGATCGACGAAGCGCTGGAAGACGCCGTGGTTGTGCAGCAGGTGCAGGCCCGGCTCGTTGTCCACCTGGAAGCCGATGACCGCCGGGTGATCGGCGTACCGGCCGACGACCTTGCGGATCACCCGCTCGGCGTGGAACCGGAAGCCGGGGTGGGTGAAGTCGACCTCCTGCCGGGCGCCCCAGCCGATGCGATGCCCGGTGGCGTGCTCGCCGGTGATCTCGGGGTAGAGCCGGACCAGCCACGGCGGGACCGCGTACGTCGGCGTCCCGAGGATGACCGAGATCTCGCGCTCGCGGGCGCCGTCGAGCACCGGCTCCAGCCAGTCGAGGTCGAACCGGCCGTTCTCCGGCTCCCAGGTCGACCAGACCGACTCGCCGACCCGGATGACGTTGAAGTGGGCGTCGGCCATCAGGTCGAGGTCGATCTTCAGCCGTTCCGGGGACGGCTGGTACTCGTGATAGTAGGCAGCGCCGAACAGGACATGGGCCGGCAGAACCGCCATGGGGGCAACCTCCGAGGGAGTGGAAGGGCGGGTCATTGCTTGACGCCGCCGGTCGTCAGACCGCTCTGCCAGTACCGCTGCAGCAGCAGGAACGCCACGACGAGCGGGATGACCGAGAGCAGGGACCCGGTCACGACGAGGGCGAGCATGTTGCTGTCGGCACCGGCCCCGCCCCCGACGGCCTGGGACGCCCAGGAGGCGAGGCCGACCGTGATCGGGTACAGGTTCGGGTCGTTGAGCATGATGAGCGGGAGGAAATAGTTGTTCCAGGTCGTGACGAGCGTGAAGAGCACGACCGTCACCAGGCCCGGCGCCAGCAGCCGCATGGCGATCCGAAAGAAGATCTTGGCCTCGCCGGCGCCGTCGATGCGGGCGGCCTCCAGGATGCTGTCCGGGACGGCGTCCTGGGCGTAGATGCGCATGAGGTAGAGGCCGAAGGGGCTGACGAGGGAGGGCAGGATGACGGCCCAGGGGGTGTTGACCAGCTCCACCTTCGCGAAGAGCAGGTACGTCGGGATGGCCAGCGCGGTGGTCGGCACCATGATGGCGCCGAGCACCAGGTTGAAGGCCGCGCGGTCGCCGCGGAAGCGGAACTTGGCGAACCCGTACCCGCCGGCGGCCGCCAGGAGCGCGGCCCCGAAGGCGCTGACGACGGCGTACACGATCGTGTTGAGCAGCCAGTGCCCGAAGACCCCGTCGTCGTGGCCGAAGGTCGACCCGATGTTGGCCAGCAGCCGCGGGGTGCGCGAGAACCACAGCCCGAACGTCGTGAACAGGTCCTGGGTGCTCTTGGTGGCGGCGACGACCAGCCAGAACAGCGGCAGGAGAAAGTACGCCAGCGCTGCCAGCATGGCGATCGTCAGCGGCGTGCTGTGCCGCCGGCGGGCTCTGCCCGGTGCGGTCATGCGTTCCTCCTGCGGTTGGCGGTGAGCAGGACGGCGTAGGAGACGATCACGATGACCACCCCGAGGAGGAAGGACACCGCTGCCGCGTAGTTGATCTGCTGGCTGGTGAAGGCGAGGGAGTAGGCGTAGAGGTTGGCGGTGTAGGCGCTGTCGATGACGTCCGGGGCCAGGCGTTGCAACAGGTTCGGCTCGTTGAACAGCTGGAAGCTGCCGATCACGGAGAACACCAGGGCCAGCAGGAGCGCCGGCCGCAGCGCCGGCAGCTTGACGCTCCAGGCGATCCGCCAGGCGCCGGCCCCGTCCATCGCGGCCGCCTCGTAGAGCTCCTGGGGGATGGCCCGCAGCGCGGCGTACAGCAAGATCATGTTGTAGCCCACGAACTCCCAGGTCACGACGTTCGCCAGGCTCCCGAGCATCCAGCCGTCACTGAGGAAGGGCGGCGCGGGCAGGTTCAGCGCCTTGCTCAGCTGGGCGAACGGGCCGTAGTCGGGCCCGTAGAGGTAACCCCACATGAGCGAGGCGACGACGCTCGGGACCGCGTACGGGACGAAGATGCCGAGCCGCACCACCCGCGCGAGCCGCAGGACCCCGCTGTCGAGCGCGAGCGCGAACAGCAGGGCCAGCAGCAGCATCACGGGGACCTGGATCACGAAGAACGCCGCGACGCGGACAACCCCCTTGATGAGGAGCGGGTCCTGGACGGCGGTCACGTAGTTCTCCAGCCCGACGAACGTCGCCCCGCCGATGAGCCGGTCCTGGAACAGGCTGAGGTAGGCGGCGTAGCCGAGCGGAGCCAGGAAGAGCACCAGGAACAGCGCCAGGAACGGGGCGACGAACAGCGGCCCCGCCACCCGTTTCCGGCCGCGGCCGCGTCGGTGACGTGTCGCCGCCGCTCGGCGCGGGTGCTCGCGCGAGGCCGTGGTTATGGCGGTCATAGTCGGCCCTTTCTGCGGTGGTGCCGGGCCCCGCACCCGGGGTGCGGGACCCGGCGGCGGTCACTGGTCCTTGACGGTGAAGCCCTGGCTCTTGGCGAACGTGGTGATCCGCGTCTGCCACTGGTCGAGCGCGGCGGTGGTGTCGGTCTTGTCGGCGAGGGACTTGCCGACGGTCTCGGTCCAGTCCGTCACCACCCGGTCGAGGAACGGCGGCCACTGGAAGGAGAGGTTGACCGTGCCGCTGATGTCGGCGAACACCTGGTTGACCTGCTGGCCGCCGTAGAAGGCGGGCTTCTCGCCGACGTAGCCCTGATCGGCGAGCAGCGCCTTCGTCGCCGGGAAGAAGAACTGCTTGGTGGCGAGCAGCTTGGCGCTCTCGGGGTCGCTGTTGAGGAACTGGGCGAACATCGCGGCCGCGATCGGGTTCTTGGTCGTCTTGGTGACCGCGCTGGTCGAGCCGCCCCAGTTGCCGGAGACCGGCTTGGCCGGGTCCCACTGCGGCAGCGGGGCCGCCCGCCACTTCCCGGCGGTCGACTTGGCCGCGCCGGACAGGAAGACGGGTCCCCAGGCGGCGGTGATCCAGGTGGCGTACTTGCCCTTGTTGAGCGCGGAGTACCAGGCGTCGGTGAAGTCCGGCTCGACGCCGATGACGCCCTCCTTCGCGAGCCCGCCCCAGTAGGTGGCGAGCTTCTTGGAGGTCTCGTCGTTGACCTTGATGGAGATGTCGCTCTTGTTAGCGTTAACGTAGGGCTTGGCCCCGGCCTGCCAGAGCAGGCCGTGCCAGGCGGCGGCCTCGTTCGAGGCGAGGTCGGTCAGGTAGACGTCCGGGTCGGCCGCGTGGAGCTTGCGTGCCGCGGCGGCGAACTCGTCCCAGGTCTTCGGCACCTGGATGCCGTGCTTGTCGAAGATGTCCTTCCGGTACAGCATGCCCATCGGGCCGGTGTCCTGCGGGATCGCCCAGACCTCCCCGCCCGCGCCGCTGACCTGTCCCCACGTCCAGTCGACGAACTTGTCCTTCAGCGCCGAGGCGCCGTAGGGCCGCAGGTCGAGGAGGCTGTCGGTGATGGTGAACGTCGGGATGTACTGGTACTCGATCTGCACGACGTCGGGAGCGCCGGTGCCCGCCTTGAGGGCCGTGCGCAGCTTGGTGTACTGCGGCACGCCCTGGCCGGCGTTGACGACCTTGACCTTGATCGCCGGGTACTTCTTCTCGAAGAGCGCGACCTCCTGCTGGATGTCCGGGACCCAGGTCCAGAACGTCAGCTCGGTCGGCGTGGACATGGCCTTGTCGATGTCGGCCTGACTCACGGCCGCCGCGGCGGAGGGGGCCGAGGAAGCGGTGCCGCTACCGGCGCCGCCGCCGCACGCGGCCAGCGCCACGCACAGCGACATCGCTCCGGCCGTGGCGAGGACGAGCCGGCGGCTGATCGGGGGGTGAGCAGATGGGGGCATGGGGAACTCCCGTCAATGGGCAAAGACGATCGGCACGCCCGGTGACAGGCGGACGTGGCCGGGGCCACTCGGGTGGCCGTGACGGTCTGGCTTGACGCTGATCGACGCTGATCAGCGAGAGGTCGCACGCCCGCGTCCCGGGGTCCTCCGGGGCGGGGGCGCGGTCGAGGCGCGGACGACGAGCTCGACCGGGTGGTCGGCCGCCGGTGGAAGGTCTTCGTGCGGCTGCTCGATGGCATGGACGAGGAGCCGGAGTCCCCCCGTCGCCACGGCGTCGAACGGCTGGCGCACCGTGGTGAGCGGAGGGGTCACGTACGCGGCGACGGGGATGTCGTCGTAACCGACGACGCTGACGTCGTCCGGCACCCGACGCCCGGCCTCCATCAGTGCGCGGATCACGCCGATGGCCATGTCGTCGTTCGCGGCGAACACGGCGGTCACCTCGCTGTCGGTGGCCAGCTGCCGGCCTGCCGCGTATCCCGACGCGGCCGACCAGTCGCCCTCGACGACAGGCGGTTCGCCGAGGCCGCGGGCCGCCAGCGCGGCCCGCCACGCCGCCAGCCGCTCCCTGGCGGCATACCAGCGCTGCGGACCGGCGACGTGATGGACGGTCGCGTGCCCCAGATCCAGCAGATGCTCGGTGGCGGCGTGGGCCAGCTCGTCGGAGCCGACGCCCGCGGTCACCACGCGAGGGGCAGCAAATGGCAGGGGGGTGCCGAAGACGAGAACGGGCACGTCGGCGCGGATGAGCTCCGCTCCCTCGTCGATCGGCTCGGAGATGACGATGCCGTCCACGCCCTGCTCCAGGAGCGATTCCACGGCGCCGGCGATGCCCGACGGGTCGCCCTCCATGGTGTTGACCACGCGGAGCGCGTAACCCGTGTCCCGGACGGCTCGCTCGATTCCCATGAGTAACGAGGCGGGCCCGTACAGGGCCGTCCCGAGCGTCACCACGCCGATGGAACGACTCCGTCCGGAGGCGAGCGCCCGGGCCGCGTTGTTGAGCCGGTAGCCGAGTTGCTCGGCGGCGGCGAGCACCCGCCCGCGCACCTCGCTGGAGACGTACGGCTCGTTGTTGAGGACCCTGGACACGGTCTTCTGCGAGACGCCCGCCAGGCGCGCCACGTCGACGGCTCGCGGCATGGAAGCGCTGCCGCCCCGCCTCACCTCTCGTGTCATGGTCACTCTCCCGATGGCGGCCGACCTCGCATCTGTCGAGGTCAACCATGTGACTGCGCAGTCATGTCTGCGCAGTCATATCTATGCAGCCCGGAAGACACACGTCAAGAGTCCGCAACACATCCGTAACCTGCGGCCGCGGACGAGGCGGTCAGCCCGGCGACACCTTGTCCGAGGTGAAGGCGCGCGACGCGACGGCGAGGTGGACTCCGGGGGCCGTGATACGGCCGGGAGACACCGCGACAGAAAGCCGACAGCCGGCCGACAGGCGCGGCTGGTTTCCTGGCGAAGGTCAACGGTGGCGCCGTCCCGCGCTCGCGGCGAGGGCGGTCGACCCCACGGAGAGATATCGGGAGGTAGTCATGAACCAGTCGTATGCCGGATTCGCCGGCGACCCCGCTCTGGAGCTGGACCAGGCGTTCAAGGTGAACACGCTCAGCGAGGACCGTGCCAGTGCCACCATCAGCGCGGTCACGCGGATCTGCTCCGGAACGGTGTCCTGCTGTGCCTGATCTTTCCGGGTACGCCCTCGCGGGCGTACCCGCCCCTTTGCGTGCGGCCCCGCTGGCGGAGCGCCTCCAGGCCCCCTCCCCCGGCCCGCCGGGAGAGGACGCCGGGGAACGGCTGGCCCGGTGGCGGTCCGCCAAGCCGTTCGACACGCCCGGGCTCTGGCAACGGCGGCTGGCGGCCGACGGCCTGGACGAGGATCGCCTGCTCGCCCTGCTGGCGGGTCCCGCCGACACCGGTGAGCAGCCGGAGTGGATGGACATCGTCCACGACAGCGGCTTCCTCCTCGACGGCGGCACCGGCGCGGACTGGGAGCTGACCCGGATAAACCTGCTCTCGACGCTGGTGGCACCGCTGCCGCGGCACGGCCGCGAGCTGCTGCGCGCACGGCTCGACGGGCTCGGCAGCCCGCTGTTCGGGGACGGGGTGTTCCTGGAGCAGGCGTTCGGGCCGCTGACGGAGCTCCTGCATCGCCTCGTGGCCCGTACCGCCGTGGTGGAGCTGCGGGCGGCCCGCGATGCGGGCGCGCTGGGAGAGGGCGGCAGCGAGGAGCGGTTCCGCCGGTTCCTGGCCGCTCACGAGCACGCCGAGGGCCGGGCGCGGCTGCTGGAGCGGTATCCGGTGCTCGTCCGCCAGCTCGCCGTCGCCGTGCGGAACTGGGTGCACACCAGCGCGCTGCTGGCCGAGCGGCTGGTGGCCGACGCGGACGCCCTCGGCGTGACGAGCCCGCCGGCCGAGCTGCACAGCGGTCTCGGTGACCGGCACAGGGGCGGGTTCACCGTGTGCAGGCTGCGCTTCCAGGACGGCCTCCAGATCATGTACAAGCCGCGGCCGCTCGCCGTGGACGCGCACTTCCAGGAGCTGGTCCGCTGGTTCAACGACCACGGCGCCACCCGTCCGCTGCGGACCCTCAAGGTGCTGGACCGCGAGGAGTACGGCTGGGTGGAGTACGTGCGGCCGGAGCCGTGCGCGGGCCGCGAGGCGCTGCGCGATTTCTACCACCGGCAGGGTTTCCTCCTCGCCCTGCTGCACCTGCTGCGGGCCACCGACTTCCACGCGGAGAACCTGATCGCCGCCGGTGACCAGCCGGTGCTGGTGGACCTGGAGTCGCTGCTCGCCCCTGAGCTGCCGCTGCGCGACACCAGGGTGACGGCGGTCGAGCACGCCATGGGTCAGCTCACCATCGGCTCCGTGCTGGCCGTCGGACTGCTGCCGCAACCGGCCTGGACGGCCGAGGACGGCACGCTGGTCGACGTGTCCGGCATGGGCCACCCCACGAACCTGAACACCCCGATGCCCGTTCCGTTCCTGGTGGACCTGGGCAAGGACACCATGCGCATCGAGCTGGCGCACAAGCCGATGGAGACGCCCGACCACCGGCCCGTCACGCCGGACGCCCCGCTCGACCTGAACGAGTTCCGCGAGGACGTGCTCGACGGGTTCACCGAGGCGTACCGGATCTGCGAACGCGAGCGGGAGGCGCTCGCGGGCGTGCTGGAGATGTTCCGAGGCGACCGGGTCAGGGTGATCGTCCGGCCGACCATCCTGTACGAGGCCATCCTGCGCACCGCCTTCCACCCGACGCTGCTGAGCGACGGCTCCGACCGTGACCGGCACTTCGACGCGCTGTGGCGGGAGTCGCCGTACCTGCCCGCGCTCGACCCGTGCATCGCCGCCGAGCGTCGCGACCTCTGGAACAACGACGTGCCGTACTTCAGCGCCGTCACCGACGGCGACGCGCTGCTGGCCGGGGACGACGAGCCGGTACGCGGAATCTCGTTGCGGCCCGCGATGGACGCGGTGCTCGAACGCCTGCGTACGCTCGGGCCCGAGGACTACGCCAGGCAGCGCTGGCTGGTGCACGGCACCATCGGCCTGGCCGCGGCGAGCAACCACAGTCTCCAGGTCATGCCGTCCTACCGGCTCGAACCGGCCGCGGGAGAGCCTGACGCCCTCGTGAGTGCCGCCGTGCGCATCGGCGAACACCTCCGCGAGCTCGCGATCACGGCGGAAGGCGGCGCGCAGTGGTTCGGCGTCAACGCCACCACCGACGGCCAGTGGTCGCTCGGGAGGTTGCGGCCCGATCTGTTCCACGGGCTGAGCGGCATCGCCCTGTTCCTGGCCCACCTCGGCGCGCTGAGCGGCGACGACCGGCACACCGAGCTGGCGCGCGCCGCCGTGGAGACCGCTCTGGGGCAGGTCAGGCGCGGCCTGCTGGGCCAGGATCTCGGGATGATCGGGTACGGCGGCTTCGTGTACGCCCTCAGCCACCTCGCCGCCCTGTGGCGGGACGACCGCCTGCTCGGCCAGGCGACGAGCCTGCTCGGGCCGCTGGGCGCCGCGATCGAGGCCGACCGCGAGTACGACATCGTCGGGGGCAGCGCGGGCGTGCTCGCCTGTCTCCCCAGTCTGCACGCCCTGGCCGGGGAGCGGCGCGCGCTCGAGGTCATGGACAAGGCGGCCCGGCACCTGTTGAACAGCCGTACCGGGCCGAGCTGGTTCTCCGACTCCCTTCGAGGCCATGCGGACCGCCCCATCTCGGGCTTCTCCCACGGCACGGGCGGCATGGGCTGGGCGCTGGGGCAAGCCGGCGAGCTGCTCTCGGAGGACGCCTACGTACGCGCGGGCATCGAAGCCATCCGCTACGAGCAGGAAAGCTTCGACCCCGGCACGGGAACCTTCGCGGAGCTGCGCGACCATTCCGGACTGGACATTCCCGCCGACGCACCGCCCACCACGTTCTGGTGCTACGGCGCGATGGGCATCGGCCTCAGCCGGGTGCTGGCCTCCCGATGGCTGACCGGGCCACTCGCGCAGGCTGAGGTCGAAGCGGCACTGACGCTCACCAGGGCGCACGGCTTCGGACGCAGCCAGTGCCTGTGCCACGGCGACTTCGGGAACCTCGAACTGCTCCTGCAGGCGGCCACCTTGAGAAAGGATCCGGAGCTGCGCGCGGAGGCCGTCGGCCTGGCGCACGCCTCCGCCGCCCGCCAGGAGTGGGCGTGCGGCACGGTGAGCGGGGTCCAGGTGCCGGGCCTGATGACCGGACTCGCCGGCATCGGGTACGGCATGCTCCGCGCTGCCAGACCGGACCGCGTTCCCGCCGTGATCGCCCTGGAGCGCCCGAGCCGCCCTCACCCCGCATCGGCGCTCCCGTTGCCGCCCGAGGCGGACACCAGCCCGGCGATGTAGTCGGAGACCGCGGCGACGGTCGGCTGCCGCCACAGCAGGGTCGTCGGCAGCGAGCACCGGAACCGTTTCTCCAGCCGCCGCCGGACCACCACCGTCAGCACCGAGTCCAGCCCCTGCTCGACCAGCGGCCGGTGTGGCGACAGGTCGGTGGGGGCCAGCCGCATCTCCTTGGCGATCTGCGCGCCGACCTCTTCGAGCAGGAACGCGCGCAGTTCCGCCGGTTCCAGGTCGGCGATCGATTCGGCGGGCCGCACGCCTTCGGCGCCGTTCTCCGCGGCGGCCGGCACGTCGATCACCGGGTACCGCAGTCCCGACAGCCAGCCGACGACGGCGCCGGCGCCGTCGCTCAGCCGTACCTGCACCGTGTCGCCGCGCTCGGGGTCGAGCCACACCTCGATGTCCACCGTGCTCGGCGGCTCCGCGACCGTGACCAGCCGATCGACGTGCGTCACCATGCGAAGCAGCGGGTCACCGGGGAACGCGCTCGGCGCCACCGACATCGCCGCGTCCAGGACGGGCGCCCATGTGGCGGACGGCCCGCACCGTACCCGGGCACGCAGCGCGCCGTGGCCGCGCAGCAGCTCCTCGACCGTCCAGTCGAACCCGGTCTCCGGTACGCCGACCGCGGCGAGTCGCTGGTGGACCAGGCCCGGATCCGCCGGCGTGAGCGGCTGCGCCGGTGGCGCGGGCGCCTCGCCCGGCGTGGCGGGCACCGCGGCGGTGGCGATCAGCTGCCAGGCGGCGTCCGGTTCGCCCGCGGCACGGGCGGCCAGCCGCAGCTCGGTCCCCTGCCGCACGACCTGGACCTCGCGGCGGTCGGCGGTCAGCAGCGGCGCCGACATCGTCACCTCGCCGAGCGTCTGGCCCCCGGAGGCGGCGAAGAAGGTCGCCGCGAGCACCGCGGCCGGCACGATCTCCACGCCCTCGATGGCGTGGCTGCCGGGATAGGGCCGCGTCTGGTCGTCCACGCCGGTCCGCCAGAGCCGTACGTCGGTGCCCGCGAGCTCGATGCCGTCGCCGAGCAGCGTGTGCGTGTCCGGATCGTGGCCGCGGCCGGCGGTGTCCGGGGCCGACGGCGCACGCCAGTGCCTGCGGTGCTGCCAGGGGTAGGAGGGGAGCACGACCGGGCCACCGGCCGGCTGCAGCCGATGCCAGTCCACATCGAGGCCGGCGCAGTGTGCCGCGGCCACGCCGGCCGCCAGGGTGACCCGCGGGGGACGGTTCCGCCGCAACGACGCGCCGACGAAGACCTCGTCGTGCCCGCCCGCGCCCAGCGTCTCCAGCACCGAGTGGGTGACCACCGGGTGCGGGGAGATCTCGACGAACGCGCGGTATCCGTCGTCCGCGGCCGCCGCGACGGCGTCGGCCAGGCGCACCGGCCGGCGCAGGTTGGCCGCCCAGTACGTGCCGGCGAAGTCATGACTCGCCCGTGGATCGTCCAGCGCCGTCGAGTAGACGCGGATGCCGGGGGCGCCGGCCGTGAGGTCGGCCGCGGCGGCGGTCAGGTCGGCCAGCAGCGGATCCATCTGCGGCCCGTGGAAGGCCACGTCCGAGGCGACCCGGCGGGCCGGGATCCCCTCCTCGAGCCAGCCGGCCAGCACCTCGGCGACGGCGTCCGGATCGCCGGAGACGACCGTCGAGCCAGGCGACGACGCGATCGCGGCGACCACGTCCGTACGGTCTCCCAGCAGCCGCGCCGCCTCGGCGAACGGCAGCTGCACCATGGCCATGGCGCCGCGACCGGCCACCTGCCGCAGCAGCAGGGACCGCCGGCAGATCAGCCGGGCTCCGTCGAGGCGGCTCAGCGCCCCGGCCGTCACGGCTGCGGCGATCTCGCCGACCGAATGGCCGATGACCGCGTGCGGCCGCACCCCGTGCTCACGCCACAGCTCGACGAGGCCGAGCTGCATCGCGAAGATCATGGTCTGGATCCGGTCCACCTCGGTCAGCTCGTCCTCGGTGAGCACCTTCCGCGGCGAGAAGCCGATCTCGGTGGCGAACACCGGCTCCAGCTCGTCGATCACCGCGGCGAACGCCGGCTCGGTCTCCAGCAGTTCCCGGCCCATGCCGGCCCACTGCGAGCCGTGCCCGGAGAACACGAACACGGGGCCGGGACCGGGATCGATGAGCACCCGCCCGGTGGTCACGGCGTCGTGCGGGGTGCCAGCCGACAGGGCGCGCAGCCGCTCGGCCAGCGCGGCCGGATTCTCCGCCGCCACCACCGCCCGGTGCGGCAGGTGGGCCCGGCGCAGCGCGAGCGTGTGTCCGACGTCGGCCGCCGGCAGGTGACCGGCGACCTCGGCGAGGTTGCCGGCGGCCTGCCGCAGCGCCGCCCGCGACGCGGCGGACACCGGGTACAGCCGGCCCGCGGTCCCTTCGGCGGACGGCCGTGCCGGCGGCGCCTCCTCGAGGACGACGTGGGCGACTGTGCCGCCGTAGCCGAAGGCGGAGACCGCGGCCCGGCGCGGATGGTCGGAGCCGGGCCACGGCGTCGGCGCGTCGACCACCCGCAGCCCGGCGCCCTGCCAGTCGACGGCCGGGGTGGGCGTGTCGAGCCGGCTCGGCGGGATCTCGCCGCGTTCGAGCGCCAGGACGGCCTTGACCAGGCCGGCGATGCCGGCGGCGCCCTCGAGGTGACCGATGTTGGACTTGGCCGAGCCGATCAGGCACGGCTGCTCCAGTGGCCGGCCCGCCCCGTACACGGCGCTCAGCGCGCCGGCTTCGAGGGGGTCGCCGACCGCGGTGCCGGTGCCGTGCGCCTCGACGTAGCCGACCGTGCCCGGCTCGACGCCCGCCTGCCGCAGCGCGCGGCGCATGACGTGCTCCTGCGCCTGGCCGCACGGCGCCATGATGCCCGCGGTGCGGCCGTCCTGGTTGACCGCGCTGCCGCGGACGGTCGCGAGGACCCGGTCCCCGTCGCGTACGGCGTCGGCGAGCCGCTTGAGCACCACGACCACGGCGCCCTCGCCCCGCCCGTACCCGTCGGCGGCGGCGTCGAACGACTTGCTCCGCCCGTCCGGGGCCAGGGTGCCGGCGGCGTCCAGGGTGAGCGTCTCGCCGGGCGACAGGATGAGGTTGACCCCGCCGGCCAGCGCCACGTCGGTCTCGCCGGCCCGCAGGGCCTGCATGGCCAGGTGCACGGCGACCAGCGACGCCGAGCACGCCGTGTCCACCGCCAGGCTCGGGCCGCGCAGGTCGAGCGCGTACGACACGCGGTTGGCCACCGCGCAGCCGGCGGCGCCGATCCCGGTCCACGCCTCGATGTCGGGCAGGTCCTCCAGCAGCCGATGCCCGTAGTCGCCGGTGCAGACGCCCACGTACACGCCCGCGTCCGTGCCGGCCAGCACGTCCGGCGACACACCGGCGTGCTCCAGCGCCTCCCACGCGGTCTCCATCACGAGACGCTGCTGCGGGTCCATCAGCTCCGCCTCGCGCGGCGAGAGCCCGAAGAACTCCGCGTCGAAGTCGGCCACCCCGTCCAGGAAGCTGCCGCGCGAGAGGGTGCGGCGTACCGCCGCCGCGTACGACGGGCCGCGGTCGGCGTAGTCCCGCCAGCGGTCGGCGGGCGCCGGTCCGCTGGCGTCCCGTCCCTCGCACAGCAGGTTCCAGTACTCCTCCGCCGAGCCGACGCCGCCAGGCAGGCGGCAGCCGATCCCGATCAGCGCGATCGTCTCGACCGGTCGGTCCATCACACGTCACCTCCCCGTACCCGCGCCCATACGGGCGACTCGAGAATCTCCACGACGGCGCCCGAGATCGTCACGCCTGGCCCGAAGCCGAACATCAGCAGGTGGTCTCCGGGTTTCAGGGCGCCGTCGCGGACCAGCTGCTCCAGCGCGAGGATCTGGTCGCTCGCCCCGCAGTGGCCGATCGTCCGGCCGAAGTCCCAGACCGACCGGGACGCCGGAATGCCCAGCCGGTGCTCGCAGATCTGGTCGGCGATCTCCTGGGAGGTGTTCATGCACGCCACCCGGGCCACGTCATCGGCCTTGATCCCGGCCTCCGACAGGGCACGGTCGATCACCTCGGCCATCCGGTCGTCCAGCGTCACGAGTACCCCGGTCCCGTCGCCCTCGACGACCGCGCGCCGCCGGAACACGTCGTTGTGCGCCGCGAAGTCCACCGTGCGGCCCTCGGTGACGCCGGGCGGGAACAACGGCTCGGCGCAGCGGTGCATCTCCTCGGCCTCCGACACCGACATCGTGCAGACCGACGCCAGCCGGGCGAACCCCGGCTCGGTGTCGAGCACGAGGGCGCTGCCCGCGTCACCGGCGACGGCCCCGGGCAGCATCCGCCACCGGTCGACGAGCGGGGTGCCGTAGTTGTCGGCGGCGACCAGCAGCGCCGCCTGGCGGCCGGGCGCCGCGCGCAGGTAGCTCGCGGCCAGCTCCATGGCGGCGAACATGCCGTTGCAGCCCTGCTTGAGCTGGGTGGACAGGACGCCGTCGCCGACCAGATGGCGCTGCACGTACGACTGGGGTGGCCAGCCCTCCGGGCCCTGGTGCCAGGTCGAGACGTACAGCAGCAGGTCCAGCTCGGTGGGGGAACGCCCGCTGCGGGCCACCGCGCTCCGCGCCGCCCGTAACGCCATCTCCGGCGGCGGGACGTCACCGGCCACCGCGACCGCGGCGAGCCGGTGCAGCTCGACCTCCTCGGCCGGATACCATCCCGCCGCCACGGCGTGCTCCACGCTCACCGTGGCGGGGAGGTACGACCCGACCCCGCTGATGTACATGTCCGCCGTCTCCATGCCGCCTCCCGGGCTCGTCGAACTCGATCGTCGATGCGCGCGCCTGCTCAGCCGGGACCGCCGGAGGCGTACTCCTGGGGGACGTCCAGGATCCGCAGGACGGCGCAGGCCATGGTGGTGCCGGCGCCCAGCCCGACGAGCAGCATGTAGTCGCCGCGGGCCAGCGCACCGACGGACAGCAGGTGGTCGAGGGCGACGAACTGGTCGCTGACCCCGAGGTGCCCGATGCGCGCCCCGTAGTCCCAGGTGGTGTCGGCCAAGGTCAGCCCGAACCAGTTCACCCCCCGGTGCTCCAGGTCGTCCCAGCGGCCGTGGGGGAAGGCCACGCGCGCCACCTCGTCGAGGGTGATCCCCGCCTCCTTGAGCGTGCGGTCGATCAGCCCCATCAGCGTCGTCTGGATCGCCAGCATGACCCCGGCACCGTCGCGGGCGAAGAGTCGCTTGCGGAACTCGCGGTTGCGGGCGGCGAAGTCGAGCGGCCGGCCGACGGTCGCGTCCGGCGGGAACATCGGCACGCCGCCGTCGTTGACCGACTCGGCCTCCGGGAGCACGGTCACGTTGACCGACCGCAGCTCCGCGAAGCCCGTGTCGGTAGTGAGCAGCAGCGCGCACCCGGCGTCGCCCATCACGTTGCCCTCGATCATGCGCCACCGGTCGACCAGCGGGGTGCCGTGGTTGTCGGCGCCGACCAGCAGCGCGCTGCCGCCCGGCCGCAGGTAGCCGGCGGCGAGCTGCAGGGCGCTGAACAGCCCGCAGCATCCATGCCGCAGCTCGACGGACAGGACGTCGCCGCCGATGAGGTGCTGCTGCAGGTAGTACTGCGGCTGCCAGCCCTCCGGCCCCTGGTGCCAGACGTCGGCGTACAGCATGAGGTCCAGGTCGCGCGGTGTCATTCCGCCGGAGCGCTCGAACGCGTGCCGGGCCGCGCGGAGCGCGAGCTCCGGCGCCGGTACGTCGCCGGCCACCGCCGCACCGCCGAGGCGGAAGTACTCCATCTCGTCGGCCGGGTAGCGGCCCTCGGCGACGGCTGTCTCGATGCTGACCACGGGCGGCAGATGGACGCCGATACTGCGCAGGTAGATGTCGGGTGTGCGCATCCGTCCTCCTTCAGCGGTGCGAAAGGCCGTCGGGCCTCACCGGGGGTCGGCCATCGCGGCGGGGTTCTCCGGCCCGTCGCGGAGCAGCAGCATCGGATCGCTCAGCTCGTACAGCCCGCACATGGGAGGGCAGGCCTCATAGCCGAGGAGCCGCTGGATGTCCTCGGGGTAGCCGCGGACCGTGTCCAGCGGCAGGGACAGGTAGTGGTTCTCCTCCTGGCGAAGGTTGCCGAGGTCGTAGGCGTACGACAGGCCGGTGCGCGGCGCGTCGGAGGCGTTGACGCCGGCGCCGTGGTAGGTGCTGCCGAGCCACAGCAACGCGGCACCGGGCCGCATCTCGGCGGGGACCGCCTCGTCGTCGCGGGGCGCCCGCTCGTCGTCCCACAGGTGGCTCCCCGGGATCACGCGGGTGGCGCCGTTACGCGCGGTGAACTCGCTCGCGGCGACCATGACCTGCACCCGGCTCTCCGGGCCCGGGTGGGTACGCAGGTGGGCCGTGTCGTCCCGGTGCAGCCCCTGCATCGGCACGCCGGGCCTGATCTGGATCGCCCGCGATATGCCCAGCTGGATCGTCGGGATCAGCTCCACGCGCTGCTCGCCGAGCCAGGCTTTCACCGGGCGCTGCAGGAAGTGCCGCGCGCTGCCCAGGAGGTGCGGCTGCCGCATGATCGCGATCGAGTGCCGGCTCCGGCGTATCAGGCCCGGCAGGATCCGGGTCTTCTCGCCGACCAGCCGACCGTCACCGTCCGCCTGGCGTTCCAGGTCCGGGCCCAGGTCGTCCCACAGGCCGCGCAGCGTGCCGGCGTCGATGAAATCCTCGATGATCACCGCTCCGTCGCGCTCGACCACGTCGATCGCCTCGTCGAGCGGTGCCGACACGGGCAGCGTTGTCAGCTTGGGATCACTCATTCCGAGCCTCCTGTCCGGTCGGGCCGAACCATCGGGTGAGGGCGCCCCTCAACGACGCCGGGTCGGCGGGCGTGCTCCAGGCGACGAAGCCGTCCGGCCGGATCAGCAGGGCGTCCGCCGGGGCCTCGGCGCATTCGGCCGTGACCACGTCGACCCGGTCGGCCCAGGGTTCGGCGAGTGCGCGCAGCTCGGGGCCGGCGCCGAGGTCGAGCAGCAGCGCCCGCCCGGTGCGTTGCAGCTCCGCGAGCCGTACGGGGCCGTCGGCGCACCGCAGCCGCAGATCCGGGCTGTAGCGCCCGACCAGCGGACCGGTCAGCGACGGGTCGCCCATGTCGTAGCTGATGTGCAGGTCGTCGACCAGGGAGGTGAGCTGCCGGTTCGCCTCGTCGCGGAGCAGCAGCTCCGTGAGCAGCCGGCGCAACGCGTCGACGTACGGGCCGGGGCGCATCAACGCGATCGAGGCCCGCTGGACCTCCAGCGTCTGCTCGCCGATCGGGTGCCGCTCGGAGGTGTAGGTGTCGAGCAGGTCCTCAGGGCACCAGCCGCGCGCGACCGCGGCGAGCTTCCAGCCGACGTTGAGGGCGTCTCCCAGCCCGAGCCGCAGTCCCGGGCCGCTCCAGTGCGAGTGGACGTGAGCCGCGTCGCCGACGAGCAGCACCCGCCCGCTGCGGTACGTCTCGGCCTGCCGCGCGTTGTCGGTGAACCGGGTGATCTTCTTGATCTCGGTGACCGTCACCTTGGTGCCGCTGAGCCGGCGCAGCGACTCCTGGAACTCCTCGAGCGTGATGGGGGCGTCCCGGTTCGCCGGCGGGCCGTCGAACTCCAGCGTGATGAACCGGGGCGGTCCCTCCTCGTACACCAGGAGCCCGCCGTCCTTGCGGAACCAGCCGGGGAGATGGAATTCGGGGTCGTCGATCTCGGCGAAGGCCCGGTATCCGGCCGTGACGCCGTCCGTCCCAGGAAAGGCGATGCCCGACAGCTTCCTGACCACGCTCCGGCCGCCGTCGCAGCCAGCGAGCCATTCGGCCTCCATCCGGTACGGCCCGTCCGGTCCGTCGACGTCGAGACGCACCCGGTCGTCGTCCTGGACGAAACCGGTGACCGTGTGGCCGCGCCGTACCTCGACGCCCAGGTCCGCCGCGCGCCGCGCCAGGTCCTCCTCCAGGAGCTGCTGGGGCACCAGCAGGTCGGGGGACTCCGGGCGGAGCAGGAACATGGTGGCGAAATGCCGCGCGCCGGGGAACGCCTTGGGGAGCAGGCTGTCCGGCCGCCGCTCACCTGCGGCGATGCGCTCCTGCTGCTCGGACGTCAGCGGTGCGGTGGGAGCCTCGGTGACCCCGACCATGAGACCGCGACGGTCCATGATGTCGATGGCCCGTCCGGTGATGCCCTCGGCCTTCGGGCGCCATTCGATCGCGGGCAGTCGTTCGAGCACCACCACCGGAACGCCGTGGAGGGCAACCTCGCACGCGAGCATGAGCCCCACCGGTCCCGCACCGACAACCGCGACCTGCGCATCCACATACGCCATTAACACCTCTGCTGGAGGAGAGAAAGAGACTGCTGAGAGAGCTGCCGGGTCGCACTGACACCGGCGATACTCACGGCGGTTCGCAACGTGAGTGTTGACAGATGTATGTCCGGTTGGTCAGCGCCGATGCTAATCGGATGATCCATAAATGACTAGTGGTGTCATTTTTCGGACTCACCATGCATAATCATCAGCGCCGATGATCAACGGCGTGCCGGGCACGCAGGTGGGAGGTTGCCGGATGAGTGATGGTCGGAAGGCCCAACCGTTGGAGACCGACCGGCCCAATCCCTTCGACCCGCCCGTCGAGCTGCGGAAACGAGCCCCGCTCAGCCGGCTCGCCTATCCCGACGGGCACGTGGGCTGGGTGGCGACCGGGTACGCCGTCACCCGCGCCATCCTGGCGGACCCACGCTTCAGCACGCGGCGCGAGCTGCTGCACCAGCCGGTCGGCCGCGAGCGCGCGCACCAGCGGCCGACACCCGCGGAGCCGGGGATCTTCCCCCACATGGACCCGCCCGAACACACCCGGTACCGCCGCCTGCTGAGCCGCCACTTCGGGTCTCGTCGCGTCGCCGAGCTGACGCCCGCGATCCGGCGGTACACCGCGCAGACGCTCGACGCGATGGCGGCCGACGGGCCGCCCGCCGACCTCGTCGCGTCGTTCGCCGTACCGATTCCGGCGCTCGTCATCTGCGAGCTGCTCGGCGTCCCGGCGCGGGACCGGCACGTGATCCAGGCGGCCACAGGAGTGATGAACGACCTGGACTCCACACCGGGACAGACCGCCGAGGCCGTGATGTCGATCACGGAGACGGTACGCGGCCTCCTCAAGCGTCTGCGCGCCGGATCCGGCCCGCCGGACGACGGGCTGCTGGCTCACGCCGTGGCGACCGGCGACCTGAGCGACGACGAACTCACCAACCTCGGGATGGTGCTGCTGGCCACCGGCCATCTGCCCACGTCGAGCATGCTCGCGCTCGCGACGTTCGTGCTGCTGACCGACCCGGCCCAGCGGGCCCGCCTGGCCGCGGACCCGGAGCTCGCCGGACCGGCCGTCGAGGAGCTCCTGCGGTACCTGTCGATCCTCCAGTTCGACGTACGCCGCACCGCGCTGGCCGACGTCGAGATCGGCGGCCAGGTCATCGCGGCCGGCGAGACCGTGGTGCTGGCGCTGCCGGTCGCGAACCGGGATCCGGAACGTTTCCCCGACCCCGACACCCTGGACGTGGCCCGCTCCGCGACCGGGCACCTGGCGTTCGGGCACGGCATCCACCAGTGTCTCGGCCAGCATCTCGCACGGGCCGAGCTCCGCATCGCGCTGACCGCGCTCTTCGAGCGCTTTCCCGACCTGCGCCTGGCCGTTCCGGCGGCCGAGGTGCCGACCCGCGACCGCATGGCGGTGTACGGGGTGGACCGTCTGCCGGTCACCTGGGGCGCTGCTCCGGCGGACCGTCCGAGCGAAGGGTGACTTGGGATCATGCGTTACAGGACCTTGGGCGATTCCGGCCTGCGGGTGTCGGTGGTCGGCCTGGGCTGCAACAACATCGGCTCGCGGATCGACGTGACCCGTACCAGGCAGGTGGTGGACGCGGCGATCGAGGAGGGCGTGACGCTCTTCGACACCGCCGAGGCGTACGGCGCGGTGCACGGCGCCTCCGAGGAGATCCTCGGCGAGGTGCTGGCCGGCCGGCGGGACCAGGTGGTGCTGGCCACCAAGTTCGGCAGACCCGGCGACCAGGGTGCGGCGTGCGGAACGCTGGGCGGCCGGTCGTACATCCGGCGCGCGGTGGAGGGGTCGCTGCGCCGCCTGCGTACCGACTACATCGACCTCTACCAGTACCACTTCCCCGACGGCGTCACCCCGATAGAGGAGACGCTGGATGCCCTGACCGAGCTGGTGCGTGAGGGCAAGGTGCGCTACATCGGCAGCTCCAACTTCGCCGGCTGGCAGATCGCCGAGGCCGCGCACGTGGCCCGCGCGAGAGGAGGCGTACCGTTCGTGTCGGCGCAGAACCACTGGTCGTTGCTGGACCGTGGCGCCGAACGCGAGGTGGTGCCGGCGGCCCTGCACTACGGGGTCGGCGTGCTGCCGTACTTCCCGCTGGCCCATGGGCTGTTGACGGGCAAGGTGCGACGCGGGCAGGAGCCGCCGGCCGGGAGCCGGCTCGCGGAGCGTCCCCACCTCGTCACGCCGGAGAAGCTGGAGCGGGTGGAGACGCTGACGTCCTGGGCCGAAAAGCACGACCGGTCCCTCCTGGACGTGGCCATGGGCGCGCTGGCCGCGCTGCCCGGCTGCGCATCGGTGATCGCCGGCGCGACCGCCCCGGAGCAGGTCCGGGCCAACGCGGCCGCCGGCGACTGGGAACCGACCGCCGAGGAACTGGCCGAGATCACCGGGTTGGTGCCTGTTTGACAGAAAGGGTTATGTCAAGCGGCGTGCGGCCCCGGACGTCACCGCGCAAAGCAACGCCGAGCTCATCGCGGCCGACGCGGACGCCGTGGACGACGCGCCGCAGGAGACCTCGACGGCCTCACCAGCAAGGAGGTCGCCGGTCTCCTGGGCATTCCGGAAGGCACGGTCAAGACCCGCGCGATCCTGGGCATCGGGCCGGCGGCGAGGACCTCACCCTTGAGGAGGTGAAGGCTCCGAGGAATGAGTCGCGGCGGCCAGGACGCGTGCGGCCTCGCGGACGGCGGCGAGGTTCTTCTTGCCCTGCCGTGATCCGGCCAGCTTGGCCTTGATGTGGTCCCGGACGGTGATCGGTTCGTAGGCCAGCCCGGAGGCGTCATGGTGACTGGCCAGCGTCTCGACGACAGCCTCGGGGTTGCCGTCGTGGAAGAAGGCGGCCGAGCGGCGGCGCTTGATCGTGCCGTCCACGATGGGTGGCTTGACGCGGTGCAGGGTCGACATCCATCGGTCATTGGTGAGCCGGGCCGTGAGGTCGCCGAGGTTGACCAGCAGGGCGCCGTCGGCCGGCGCGACGTCGTGCCAGCGTTCGTCCCGGCTGAGGACCTGGAGGCCCGCGACCTGGTCGGCCCACAGGACGGTGACGATCCCGAAGTCGGTGTGCTCCCCCATCCCGGTGAGGTCGCCGTCGAGGGTGATCGTCCCTTCCGGCAGGGCGTAGTTGTTCATGCGCAGCACGTCGATGGAGTGGTCGGTGAGCCGGGCGAAGAACTCGGGATCCAGGCTGAGGGCGTCGGCGAAGATCCGGGTGAGAGTGCGCGCGACCCGGCCGGCGTGGTCGAAGTAGGCCTGGACGTCCTCGGTGAAACCGTCGATGCCGGGCCACACGTTGATCCCGTAATCCTCCTCGGACAGCTCCAGCGAGGTGAAGGAGCGGGCCTCCACGCCGACGTTGAATGCCTCGAAGAAGTCGTTCATGCGGTTGGCCGACTCGACGCCGAGGCTCAGGCTCAGGGATTCGCTCTTGGGCGGGCTGTAGCCGCGGTTGGCGCCCGTGACGCAGTAGGTCCTCTTCGTCTCAAGAGGGAGAGCGAAGAAGGCGTCCATCGCGGAGGCCAGGCCGGAGATCGCCGCGTCCGGGACCGCGTGGCCCAGGATCTGGATGAAGCCGACGCCGGCGCAGGCATCGTCGATCTCCTGTGCGACCCTGCGGCGTTCCGCTTCCGACCCTCCCTGTACGTAAGGGGATATGTCGACCGCCGGGACGGTGAAGTCGCTCATGCCCGGGCCTTCCGCACGACGGCCGTCCCTGCCTGGAGCGCGGCGACGGGGTCAGCCGCCTCGTCCAGCTCGATGAGCACGATGCCGGCGCCGGGCGTGCGGGACATCGCCTCCGCCCACCCTCGCCAGTCCACGATGCCCGTGCCCAGCTCGGTCATGTACGGCTGCTGCTGGGCGAAGACGGTTTCGTCGATGGTGAGTTCGACGTCGATGGGCTTGACCGCGTCCTTCCAGTGCGCGAGCGCGATGCGCTGGGCGTGGCGGCGCGCGACGGCGACGGGGTCGCCTCCCCCGAGCGCGATGTGGCAGGAGTCTGGGCAAAGCCACACATAGCGCGGATCGGTCAACGCCATGAACAGGTCGATGTCCCTCTCGTACCAGAGGGTGCTGTTGGACTCCGTGTGGAAGGCGAGCTTCACACCGTGCTGAGTGACGGCCTCGCCGACCACGTGGGCGATGTCGGCCATCCGGGTCATGTACGCGGCGTCGACGAAGAAGGGCGGGCGCGTCCCGAACGTCTTCCGCATGGGCAGCCCGGCGACCAGGAGTTCCGCGCCCACGTCGGCGAGGAAGGCGGCGTACCGCTCGGCGTCGGCGACGATCGCGGGCAGGCTCTCGCCGTTCCGCCAGTCGGGTGCCGCGCTCGCGGCCATGAAGGCGCTCACGACGAAGAGGCCCCGGGACTGGAGTTCGCGGCGGAAGGACGGCGCGTCGCCGAAGGCCCGCAGGGCCGAGTCGATGTCGCCGGGCGCGAAGGTCAGCTCGATGCCGCTGACACCCGCCTCGGCCAGCGCGTCCAGCACCCGCTCCCAGAACCGGTCAGGGTTCTTCACGGCCCAGTCGCGGAAGGCGTCGGCGGAGTCGAGTCCCCAGAACCTGGGGTGATAGAAGGTGATGATGTCGGTGGCGAAGCGGGGTTCGGTGGTGTCGTTCGGAGTCATTCGGTGCCTCCGCGGGCGTTGTACACGGTGACGCCGCCGGTGTCGACGGCCTTGCGGTAGTCGCGGAACACGGCGAGCGCCTCGTCCCGGAGCACGTCCCGGGTGACCTGGATGCCGCGTGCCTCGAACTGCTCGGCCCAGTCCGCGCCGAGCGGGCCCTCGTCGAACGTGGTGATCTCCTCCAGTTCCGGGCCCTCGCCGGCGACCACGAGGCCGCGTACCCCGGACCACATGGCCGCGCCGTAACACTGAATGCACGGGCGCCAGTTGACGACCAGTTCGTGGGCGGGCAGCCCGTCGCCGCCGAGGTCCCAGCCGCCTGCCGTTTTCTGGGCGAGTCCGAGCGCGACGACCTCGGCGTGCGCGCTGGAGACGCCGGAGACGAGCACGACGTTCACGCCGACCGAGACGATCCGGCCGGAGTCCGGCTCGGCGACGAGTGCGGCGAACGGGCCGCCGTTGCCCTCGCGCCAGTTGCGGTCGGCGAGGCGGTGCACGAGGCGCATCCGCTCGTCGCGGTCGGGGATGAGGGCGGGCACGGCGGCCAGTTCGTCGTCGATCCACGCGGGCAGCGCCACGCGGAATTCCTTGGCGATGTCGATCACGATCGTGCTTCCTCTCGGTGCGCGGCCGGCGCCGCGTGTCGTTCTGCGACGGCGCGAGCGGCCCGTACAGCGGTAACCGCGCCGGTCAGGGTGACATTGGCGGCCATCGCGGTGGGGATCACACCGTTGCCCGCAACGTACAGGTTGTCGAAGCCCCACACCCGGCCATCCGGGTCGCACACGCTGGTGCCGTCGTCGGCCAGTCCGGCCCGCACCGTGCCGGTCTGGTGCAGCGACGATCCGGGCGGCAGCAGCGCGCGCTCGGTCGCGGGGTCGAACGGGCCGAACTCCTCGGCGATCGACCTGACCTCGTCGAGCGCGCGGCCGATCAGCGTGCGGTCGGCGTCGGAGTAGCCGTACTCGACGGTGATCCGCGGCATTCCGGCGAGGTCGGTCTGGGTCTCCGAGAACACGAGCCGGTTCTCGGGGCGGGACTCGACGGGGACGTACAGCGCCAGGCCCACGGAGTACGCGAGAGGGTGGCCGTCTTCGTCCACGTACGTGCGGTTCATGACCTGGCCGTGGAACGGCTGTGCCGCGCCGTTCTGGGGCAGCCAGAGCGAGTCCGTGCTGAACTCGCCGGGCCGCGGCAGGGGCAGGGCGTCGAGGCCGATGCCGAACCGGTCGAGGTCGAGAAGCACTCGGGCGGTGATGAACGCGTGCTCGTTGAGGTAGCGGCCCAGTGCGGCGGGCCGGATGCCCGAGGCGAACAGCAACTGCGGAGTCCGCAGCGCGTCGGCGCACACCATCACGGTGTCCGCCAGGAGCTCCCACTCGGCTCCGTCGGCGAGGCGGCGCAGCCGGGCCCCGGCGACCCGCCCGCCGGAGACGAGCAGCGTCGTGGCCAGCGTGCCGGTCGTCAGGGTGAATCCCGGGTCCCCGCCCGCCGCGATCGCGGGAAAGATCGTCCCCGGGGCCGTGCGCGACATGGGACCCGACGCCGTCGCGGTGACGGCCATGGGCATCGGCTGCGGTCGCCGGTCGCCCGCTCCGACGCCGTCGAAGCGCCGGCGCAGGACGTCGAGCACCGTCCGGCCGACCTCGGTCGGGCCGATCGCGGACGGCGTGACCGCGAGCACCCGGCGGGCGGTGGCCAGGTCAGCCGCCCAGCGGTCCGGGTCGCCGAAGTCGAACACCTCGTCCCCGGCGGGCCATGGCGTCGCGGCGGTCCAGTGCACGCCCATGCCGCCCGCGTTCCACGCGAGCGCGGTCGCCGGCATCGCCTCGGCGTCCTCGCCGAAGGCGAGCGCGTGGAACATGCCCGGCGTCAGGTCGGTGAGGCCGCCCGCGACCTCGCGCACCACCTCGGCACCCGTGTACATGCCCTGGATGCCGGTGGCGACCCGTTCGTTGTAGCGCGACCAGAGGACCGGGTCGTCGAGGTCGTGCAGGTGCAGGCCGGGGGCTTCCCCGATCGCGCTGCCGCCGTCGACCATCGTGATGTCGAGCGCGGGATCGGCCTCCCGCAGCAGCCGGGCCACGACGGATCCCATGATGCCGCTGCCCACGATGAGGACATCGGTGCAGGGGGTGTCGGTCACAGTGAGACTCCAAGTGGGGAGGGCGGGTGCTCGTGCCGGATCATGCGCTCGGGGTGAGCGGGCCGAACAGTTCGGTGTCCATCCGGTCGAGGGCCAGCTTGACGGCGCCGACGAGCGGGGCGTCGCGACCCAGGCCGGTGGCGCGCAACTCGACCGCGGGGGCACGAGCGTCGCGCAACGCCGCGCGCACCCGGGGCAGCAGCACATCGGCCGCGTCTTCCAGGCCGCCGCCGAGCACGATGAGCGACGGCGCGATGGTCCACGACAAGGTGGTGAGGATCGAGGCGATGTTCTCCACGAACTCGTCGACCTCCGCCAGCGCCGTCGCGTCACCGGCCCGAGCCGCGTCGAAGCGGCCGAGCGCGACGCTCCGTTCGGCCGGTTCCGGCGAGGTCAGCAGGGCCACCGGGCGGTTCTCGATCGAGCCGGTCGGTATCGACCGCGCTTCGACGATCTCACCCGCGGCCCCGTCCAGACCACGGTGCACGGCTCCGCGGATGAGGATGCCGAGGCCCGCCCGGTTCCCGAGGATCGCCCATACGACGTTGTCGTGGTCTCCGGCCACGCCCCGCCAGCGCTCCGCGAGCGCGCCGAGGTTGGTGTCGTTGTCCGCGAACCAGGGCACCCGGATCCGCTGCTTGAGCTGTTCGGGCAGGTGGACGCCTTCCCAGCGCGTCGTGTGCACCAGGCGCCGTACGACCCCGTCGTCGTCGATCGCGCCACCGCTGGCGACCGCACCGGCGCGCAGCCGCTCCGTCGACCCGCCCGCGTCGTCGAGCGCCTCCAGCACCAGCGCCGCCGTGTCGTCGAGCGTGGCCCGCGGGTCCTGGTAGGCGCGCAGCAGCCGGTGGGCCCGCCCGACGATGCGGCCGCGCACATCGGCGATGACCGCGGACACGTCGGAGGTGGTGATGCAGACGGCTGCCAGCAGCGCGTGTTCGGCCCGCAATTCGTAGCGGCGGGCGGGGCGCCCGGCGTAGCCGCTGGTCGGCACGCGGTCCAGCTCGGTCACCCAGCCCGCCTCGACGAGCGAGTCCAGGATGAGCTCGATGGTACGGCGGGACAGTCCGGTCTGCTCGGCGAGCTCGGCCAGCGTCATCGGCCCGGCCGACACGGCCAGTGCCCGGAGGGTGACCGAGGTGTTGACGCGTCGGACGGCGCTCTGGTTCATCCCGGGCATCAGCACGTCTCCACCGCCCGGACCACGGGGTCGAACACGCCCGTCGTGTCGGCCGCGAGGGCCGCTCCGGGCCGGCCGTATTCGCGCGCCGGATCGCCGGGCGCGCCGGTCGCCCGCGCCCAGGCCGGATCCTGGCCGCGCACGAACCCGGCCAGATCGGCATGCATCAGCCTGGCCAGTTCGGCGGGCGGGTTCGGTCCGAGCGCCTCGGCGACGCCGGGTGCGTCGAGCACGTCGAAGAAGAACGGGAGGTCGGCGCAGTGCGCGGCACCGCCGAGCACGGGAGACGGCCATTCGAAGGAGTACAGCCAGGTGCCGGCGACGGCCTGGCGTCGGGCGGCCGCCACGCGCGTGCAGGCGGAGCGGAACAGGGTGTCCGTCAAGCGGGTGCCCGCCGCGCGGGCGGCGGCTCTCGCCTCCGGCTCGACGCCGCCGTCGAACTCGTCGCCCGTCGCGCCGAGCAGCACGGGCACGTCGCGCCCGTGGACGGCGAGCCCGTCGGCGATGGGCACCGGCAGGAGGTCGTCGCCGACGCACGGCGCGATCACGAGCCCGCCGCCGCCTTCGTCCCGCAGGTCGATGACCGCCCGCTGGATCTGCTCCACGGTACGGCTGCCGAATCCGGTGCGCGTCGGCGGCACGCCGAGCCTGCGCCCGAGCCGTTCGAGGAGGTCCGGGGCGGCGTCCGCGCCTCCGTGGAAGAGGCCGCCGGACAGGCTGACCGCGCGGTGGAAGCGGCCGCGGCCCGCGGGTGAGGACAGCAGCGCGAGCACCGCCGCGCCTCCGGCCGACTGACCGGCGACGGTGACCCGGTCCGGATCGCCGCCGAAAGCGGCGATGTTCTCCTGCACCCAGTCCAGGGCGAGCAGCAGGTCGTGCAGCCCGAGGTTCGGGAGAACGCCGTCCAACGGGGCGAATCCATCCACGCCCAGCCGGTAGCCGACGGTGACGCTGACGACACCGTCGCGGGCGAAGGCGCGGCCGTCGTACCACGGGCTGGCCGGGCTCCCTGCCAGGAAACCTCCGCCGTGGATCCACACCATGACGGGGAAGGGCCCGCGGTCGTCCTCGGCGGCCGGGGCGACGACGCCGAGGTTCAGGACGTCGTCGCCCGGTATCGACGGCTCCGGGATGGTCGTCGTGGCGAACAGCGGCACGCGCTGCGAGGTGGCGCCGTGCCGGGACGCGTCGTACGGCTCGAGGAGCCGGCCGCGTGGGACCGGCGGGGCGAACCGCCGGTCACCGGTGGGTGCTTCGGCGTAGGGGATGCCGAGGAAGCGCCTTACCCGGCCGTCGCGACGGCCGATGATCGTGCCCGCGGGAGCGTGAACCGTGACCGGCTCGCCGGGCGCGTCGAATGAGTCCATCCGATCATCCAACACGGCTCACCGCATTCCCGTTCCGGCGACGCCCTGAACGAAGTAGCGCTGCAGGAACAGGAAGAGCACCAGCACGGGCAGCATCACGACGATCGCGCCCGCGAGGAGCAGCCCGTAGTCGGTGACGTGCGACGCGGCCTGGCTGGTGGCGGCGAGACCGACCGGCAGCGTGTAACTGGACATGCTCTGAGCGACGATGAGCGGCCAGATGAAGTTGTTCCACGAGGCGAGAAACGACATGATCGTGATCGTCGCGACAGCGGGGCCGGCCAGCGGCAGGAAGATCCGGAAGAAGATCCGGAACTCGCCGGCGCCGTCGATGCGGGCCGCCTCCAGCAGTTCGCCGGGGATCGACATCGCGTACTGCCGCATGATGAAGACCGACATCGGCATCGCCACGCCGGGCAGCGCGATGCCGGCGAGGGTGTCCGCCAGGCCCATGTCGACAGTGATCACGAACTGCGTGACGAACACCGCGGTGAACGGCACCATCATCGCGGCCATGACGGCGCCGAAGGCGAGCCGCTTGCCCGCGAAGTCGAGCTTGGCGAGCGCGTAACCGGCGGCCGACGCCGCCACGACGTTGCCGGCCACCACCATGATCGCGACCACGATGCTGTTGGCCATGTACCCGCCGAAGCCCTCGGTGGCGAACAGCCGGGTGAAGTTGCCGAGGGTGACCTGGTGCGGTAGCCAGGCGCCGGGGTCGGAGCGGATCTCGTCGAGGCCGCGCAGCGAGCCGCTGATCACCCAGACGAACGGAAGCATGGTGAGCAGCCCGCACAGCACCAGCGCGCCGTACAGCAGGGGCTGGGTGACGGACCGGCGGCGCACGGCGACCCGGCCGCTGATCATTTCGGTGTCCCGCACCGTGGCGATGGTGCTCATGCGCGGGGCCTCAGCAGCCGGAACTGGACGATGCTCACCAGCATCACGAGGACGAGCATCACGAAGGACGCGGCTGAGGACGTCCCGAGCGCCCCGGACCCGAACTGGTGGTAGGTGTACAGCGCCACCGATTCCGTGGAGCCCAGCGGGCCGCCGTTCGTCAGCAGGTACGGCTCGTCGAACACCTGCAGGTAGAAGACGGTCAGCAGCACCGACACCATGAGCGTGGTGGGCAGCAGCAGCGGCAGGGTGATGTGTCTCAGCTGCCGCCATCGGCCGGCCCCGTCGAGGGCGGCGGCCTCGTACACGTCCTGCGGAACCGCCTGCAGACCCGCGAGGAACAGCACCATCGCGGTGCCGAAGTTGCGCCAGACGCCGAGCAGGATGACCACGGGCATGGCCAGGTTCGGGTCGTCCAGCCAGTTCGGTCCGGCGAAACCGACGGCGCCGAGCACCTTGTTGACGGTGCCGTCGGCGTTGAAGGCGTACTGCCAGATCAGTGCGACCGCCACGATGTTCGTGACGACCGGCGCGAAGAAGACGACGCGGAACATGCCGCGCAGCCGCCTGATGCCGGTGTTGAGCGCGAAGGCCAGCGCGAATCCGATCCCCATGGTCAGCGGCACGCCGACCACCACGAAGAGCGCGGTGTTGAGGATGTCCCGCAGAAAGCTTTCGTCCTGGAACAGACGGAGATAGTTCTCAAGGCCGGTGAAGTCGACGGCGAACGGATTGCGTAGATCGGTGCCCCGCAGGTCGGTGAGGCTGAACCCGAGCGCGGCGACGGTGGGGACGGCCGTGTAGAGCAGGAACACGATGGTGAACGGCGCGAGGAACAGCCAGGCGACGCCCGTTCGACGGGAGCCCCGGGGATGGCGTGCGACGGTGGTGGTCATGCCGGAATCACTTCGTACCCGTGCCGAGGCTCTCGGCGTACGCCTGGACGCTCGCGGCGGCCTTTTCGGCGGTGCCCTTGCCCTTGGCCACCGCCTCCATCTCCTTGCCCAGCCGGGTCGCGACCTGCTGCCAGGTGCTCACCTGCGGGAACGCCCGGGTGTTCTTCAGCTGGGTCAGGAAGGCGTCCAGGAGCGGCTGGCCCTTGATCGCCGGGTCCTCCCAGGCGGACATGACGGCCGGCAGCGAGCTGTACGCCTTGTACTGCGCGACCTGGGTGCCCGGTTGCGAGATGTACCGGATGAGCTTCCACGCCGCGGCCGCGTTGCCGCTGGTGGCCAGCACGCCCCAGCTGCCGCCCGCGGAGAAGGAGCCGCTGCCCGACGGCCCGGCCGGCAGCGGCGCGGTCGCGACGTGGGACGCCGTCCAGCCGGCCTTCTTCGCGGCGGTGTCGAGCTGGCCGATGACCCAGGGGCCCGTGATCATGCAGGCGGTCTTGCCGTCGACGAAGTACGGCTGCGAGTCGAGGAACGTGGGCCCGCTGGTGTCGGCGACGCCCGAGGTGAAGAACGACGCGTTGTACTTGAGCGCGTCGACCATCGCCGGGGTGTCGAGCGTCCACTTGCCGTCGGAGGAGAGCAGCGAGCCGCCCGCCTGCCAGGCGTACATGGCGACGTCCTGGCCGTTGAAGATGTCCCAGCCGATGTCGGCCCCGAGGCCGCGCCCGGCGCCGGCGCCCTGGAGCGCCTTGAGGAACGGCACCATGCCGTCCCACGTGGCCGGCGCCTTGGCACCCGCCTTCTCCGCCAGGTCGGAGCGGTAGACGAGCGCATAGGTGTAGGCGTACCAGGGCACCGTGTAGGCGACGTTCTTGACGACGCCCGCGTCCCAGAGGCTCTTGAAGAAACCGCCCGGGTCGACGAGCCCGTCCGGAACGGGCTGAAGGATCGACGGATCGAGGAACTGCGCCTGCGACTCGGGGAAGAGCTGGGCGACATCGGGCCCCTTGCCCGCCGCGATCGCCGACTGGAGCTTGGTGTAGTACTCGGCGTTCGGGATCAGCGTGAACTTCACGGTGACGTCCGGGTTCGCGGCCTTGAAGGGCTGGATGACCTTGTCGAGCACGTCGGCATCGCCCTGGGCGGCCCAGACATTGATGGTGCCGGTGGCCGGGGACTGGTCGACGGGCTTGGCGGTGCCCGTCGCGGCAGTGCCATCACTGCGACCGCAGCCTGCCAGGGAGAGGGTGCAGCTGAGAGCTATGCCGGCGGTCAGCCGTAGGGCACCGCGTCGGGAGAGGTTGGACACTCTGGGCTCCTGTCACACGAAGGCGCTGATCGCAGTGGGGGGATTTCCGGCGAAAGTAGCTTTTTTGATCAGAGGGGCCGGATGGCGCCTATGCAGCTGTTAAGGACAGTAGGTATGGCGTGTTTCGGCTGTGCAGCGGGCCCGTCACGGAACAATTTCGGAACTTGTAGCAAAATAGGCTGATCACGCTCGGTGGCAGCCACCGCCCACTCGCCTGCCTGGTCGATCCGGCGACGGCGATCAGCGACCGGCATCGAAATCACCCTGAGTGAGCGTCGGTCGACTGCAGCCAGGCCGTGAGCGATCCCGGCGGCGCGTCCTCGGGAGGCCAAAGGTGCGGCGCCTCGCCGTCGTGCTCGATCTCGTAGCCGAGCGCCGCCGACCAGAACGCCGCCATCTTCCGGCTGTCGTGCACGTCGAGCGTCCATTGCGCGAACCGGCTCGTCACGATGGCCCCTTCCCGGCTTTGTGCGTCGTACCGGCACCGGCGCGCTGTCGCGTGATCGCAGAGGGACGGCCATCACGAAGCCCCCTGCGGGATCAGGTCGAAGGCGCCGATCCGCCGGCCGACGAACCGGCCGGGGTCGAAGGTGTAGGGCTCTTCCCACAGCCCGGGATCGTGGTTCTGCCCGTAGACGTTCAGCAGCACCAGACAGCCCTCGGGGATAGGCTCCCCCGCCCAGGACAGCTCACGGACCGCCCTGCCCGCGACGAAGGGCGCGAACGGATAGAAGCGGCGGACCTCGTGCGCGAACGCTTCGGCGAAGGACGGATCGCCGCTCCGCAACGCGGCACGGTGCTCAGGCCAGCGGTGCAGCGCATGAGCCGCGAACGTCACGAACCAGCACACGGCCACAGCCGGGCGGATGACGTTGAGCACCTCCACCGCCGCCACCCGCGGGTCGAGCAGCTTGCCGTCGGCGTCGCGGTGACCCGAGACCACCTCGAGGACCGAGCCCTTCGCCGCCGTCACGGTGCCGCCGCGTACCTGCCCGATGAGGTCGCCCAGCCACGCCTCACGGCGGACGCGGGCCAGCCGAGCCCGCCACTGCCGGGGCCCGCCGCTGCCGAACCCGTCGACCGTGGCCGTGAGGTCCGCCGCCAGAGCCGGCACCTCGGACTCGTCCAGCGGCACGCCCGCCCACCGGCACACCGCCCGGGTCAGGACCTTGGCGACCTCGTCGAAGAGTACGACCTGCCGGCCGCGAGCCCACGTGTCGACCGCCTCGTCCCAGCATTCGGTGGCATGCGTCACCAGGGAGGGGACACCCGCACCGGTCAACAGCGACATGAACATCGCCTTGCGTACACGGTGGTGGTCGGCGTCCAGCGTGTGCACGGCGCCGTCTCCCAGCAACGTGCTCTTGACAGGCTCGGGCACGGCCGCGTGCCGGCGGACGCGGTCTTCGTCATAGAAGAACCGCGCCGCCTCCGGTCCGCACAGCCCGACGGCCCGTCGCCCCATCAACCTCGTACGCACGACCTGGCCGGACGCGCGCCGCCGCAGGGCGGGCAGCCAACCGTAGCCGCGTCCGTCCCCGAGGTGACCTGACGCGCTTCCCCCGGTTCCCGCCGACACCATCTGAACCAGTGTCGGGCGGTACGATCGACGCATGACCATGCCTGACGCGGACGACGCCGTGCTGGCGTTCCCGTTCATCGGCGGGCGCCCCTGCCTCGACTTCGTCGCCACGCTCGGCAAACGCCACTCGGTGCCCGTCGAGCGGCTGCCCGACCCCGCCGCTTTCGGCCGCTGGATCGTCGAGGCCGGGCTGCAGCCCGAGGAGCCGACGATCTCGCAGGAGGCGCTGGCCGCGGCCCGGAAGCTGCGCGAGGCGCTCTATCGGCTCCTGACCTCCGCGAGGAACGGCCAGAGCCCGGACCCGGCCGACCTCACCGAGATCAACCAGGCCGCCGCGCGCCCGGATCTCGCGCCCCAGCTCGTTCACAGCGGCGCGGGCACGGCTATGCGCGCGCAGACGGGCGACGTCGCCTCCGCCGTTCTGGCGACCGTCTCCCGCGACGCTGTGCTGCTGGTCGGCGGCCCGCTCGTGGACCGGGTCAAGGAATGCGAGAACGACGACTGTTCGCTGCTGTTCCTCGACGACTCGCAGGCGCGACGCCGGCGCTGGTGCTCCATGGAACGCTGCGGAAACCTGGCGAAGATCGCCGGCTATCGTTCACGCAACCGAGGCGCCCGCCGCAAGCCCTGAACGCTCGGCACGAGCATTCCCCGCTATCTTGGGATGAAATAAAGGATTGAGGGGGGATCTGTATGCCGCTGTCCTCGCAACCGCTGCGGAAGCTGGGCTTCCTGACGATCGGGTTGTTCGACGAGGCCGACCCGCGGCGCGGCCACGAGACGACGCTCGAGATCATCGAGCTGGGCGAACGACTGGGGTTCGACAGCGCGTGGGTACGGCACCGCCACCTGCAGTACGGCATCTCCTCCCCGGTCGCCGTCCTGGCGGCGGCCTCCCAGCGCACCAGCCGCATCGAACTGGGCACGGCGGTCATCCCCTTGGGCTGGGAGAATCCGCTGCGGCTCGCCGAAGACCTGGCCACGGTGGACGTCCTGTCCGGGGGACGACTCAATCCGGGCGTCAGCGTGGGCCCGCCGTTCCACTACGACCAGGTCAAGGACGCCCTCTATCCCGACACGGCCGAGGCCGAGGACTTCAGCCACGAACGCGTGCGACGGCTCCTGGGCTTCGTCCGCGGCGAGCCGGCCACCGGCTTCCACGGGACCGAGGGCTTCGAGGTCTTCTCGGAACGGGTCCAGCCGCACTCCCCCGGCCTCGGCAGCCGCATGTGGTACGGCGGCGGAAGCCTGCGCTCGGCCCGGTGGGCGGGTGAGCACGCCATGAACTTCCTGACCAGCAGCGTCGTGAAGGCGGAGGAGTCGGAGGATTTCGCCGAGATCCAGCTCTCCCACGTACGGGAGTTCCGCGCGCGCCATCCCGACGGCGACCGCGCCCGGGTCTCCCAGGGCCTGGTCGTCATCCCCACGGACTCGGCCTCGTCCGAGCAGCGGGCCAGGTACAAGGAATACGCCGACAAACGCACGCCCCGGACCACCACACCCCAGGGACCGGCACGGATGATGTTCGCGCCCGACCTCGTCGGCAGCTCCGCCGAGATCGCCGAACGCCTCTACGACCATGCCGCCTTCCAGGAGATCGACGAGGTCGCGTTCGCGCTGCCGTTCACCTTCGATCATGAGGACTACGTGCAGATCCTCACCGACCTCGCCACCAGGCTGGGCCCCGAGCTCGGCTGGCGGCCCCGGCACTAGACGGCTGGGCGCCGGCCGCAAGGCGTGCGCGCCGGCGCCTGTCCGTCAGACCGGTGGCACTCCGGCCCGGGTCCGGACCAGCGTTCCGCTGACCGGCTGCGGGTTGCGGATCAGGTTGAGTATGGGGCACACCCTCTCGACCTCGGCATGCAACTTCGCCAGCTCCTCGTCCGAGGCGGGCGAGTCGATCAGCACCTCATAGGCGAAGTTGTGCGGGTACACGGGAACGTCGCCCTCGCCCGGCTGCTGGGCCCTGGGGTCGTACTCGGCCCGGACGTCCACTTCCAGCGCGTCGACGGGCACCGCCAGCTCGGCCGCCTTGATCAGGAAGATGTGCGTGACGCAGCTGCCCAGAACGCCGGCCTGCAGCTCGGGCGAGGTGGGGCCAAGGTCGTAGCCGGCGAAGTCGGGACCGCTGTCGCTGATGATCTGGAAGTCCCTGATCCTGATGCGGCGGATCCCGCTGCGGCCCTCGGCGGTGACGTGGGCATGGAGCGGAACCGGCCCGGCGGCGGGCGCCTCCCGGCGGGCCAGCAGGGCCGCGCGTTTGTGTGACAGGTACTCGCGTAGGGTGCTCATGGTCTTTCTCGTCCGGTCAGCGGGGGTCACGGGGTCGAGCGGGGTGTCGAACCGGCCGCCCAGGGCGGCCAGGTCGCCAGATGGACCTGTTTGGGCGTCATCGGCCCCGCCCGTGCGGCGCGTCCCAGGCCGCGGACAGCCCCTCGGTCGTCTCCCTGAAGGCCGGCCGCTGGTAGAGGTCGCGGGCGTACGGCCACAGGTGCTCGAAGTCGGCCAGCGTCCGCTCGCTGATGAGGTCGCCGCGGTTGTACTCGGAGTCGAACCTGGCCAGCGTCACCCACAGCCGCACGTCCGCCTCGGTGATCGTGTCGCCGGTCAGGAACCGCTGCCCGGCCAGGCGCTCGTCCAGCCGCTCCAGGGCCGCGATGACGCGGTGGCGCTCGTTCTCGCGGTCTTCCCCGGTGGTGGCGCGCGCCACGCGGGAGACGCCGGCGTTGATGTCGTGGTAGATCCAGCCGTTGAGCTTGTTGATCTCCGGGCGGAGCGCGTCCGGGTAGAGGTCGACGGAGGTGTCGGCCCACTGCTCGAACTGGGTGGCCAGGTCGATGGTGATGTCGGGGAAGTTGTTGCTGACGATCCCGCCCGTCCGCCGGTCCCAGAGCACGGGCACCGAGATATGGCCGCCGTACCCGTGCTCGGTGGCCTCGTAGGCCTGCTCCAGCAGGGTGAAGCCGTTGACCGGGTCGGGGCCGCGGCGCTCCCTGAACGCCCAGCCGCGGCCGTCGCGCTCGTCGTCGACGTATGACAGCGAGACCACGCCCTCCAGACCCTTGAGCTTGCGGACGATGGCGGCGCGGTGGGCGTACGGGCAGACCCAGGCGACGTAGAGGTGGTAGCGGCCGGGCTCGGCGCGGAATCCGCTGGAGCCGTCGGCGGTGACGCGGCCCTGGAAGGGATAGATCGGGCGGTTCCAGTCGGGCGAGAGGTGCGGGCGGCCGGGGCCGTAGTGACCGTACGCGATGTGGTCTACGGGGCTCGCGTAGACCGGCGTATGGGTGGAGATGGACACGGGTTCTCCCGGGTTTCAAGAGTCGGGCCTTGATTATCCCACATTTTCGGTAGGAAAATAGGGCTACTTGACGAATGCCAGGACGACTGACGGCCCGCCGCCCTGACCGAGCCGGTCGAAGCCCTGCTCCAGCGCCGCGACCCGGCGCCCCCTGTCCTGGGAGCAGCGCCGGCTGCTCATCCCCTACTTCGCCGACGACAGTCGAACGCCGCCGGGTCGGCCGCCTCCACCCGCCAGTGCTTGGTGCCGGTGGTGGCGCAGCTCAGGTACAGCCGCCAGCGCCCGTCCGGCAGGCGTACCAGCGAGGGGCGCTCCAGGGACTCGGCGTCCATCTGCTCGCGGGTGACGGTGGTCAGCGTCTCGAAGCGCTCGCCGTCCGCCGAGCGGGCGGCCACGACGGCGTACCCACGCCCCTGCCCGACCGGGCGGCGCAGCCGGTGAGCGAGGTAGATCAGCCCGTCCGCGGCCACCGCGCTGGGCGCACCCGCCCAGTACCCCTCCCCCACTGCCGGCGGCTCGACCGCGACCGCGGCGGGATCGGGGCCGGGGAGCAGACGGCGTTCTCGTCGGTCGACATGATCGCGGGACCAGGCGACGGCTCGAGGCTGGGCACGGACGACGACCTTCCTTTGAACGTTTCCTTTCAGCCGCCGTCAGCCGCGGGGGATGCCGACCACCGCCACCAGGGTCGCCGCGGCGCGGAGGGCTGCTCCTCCTGGTCGAGCTCGACCTCGTCGTCCGGGAGGTCGTACCAGTGCACGTCCCCCGGGAGATCCGTGCGGACGGCCGCGTCGCGGTCCTCAATCATGCCGGTAATGTACGATCTCACGGCGCACATAGTCAACTTTTCCTACTCGCTTTGCCGGAATCCTTCAGTATGGCCTTTCACGTGCGAAGGTGCAGATCGTTGACGAAGGCGCGCGGGCCCTGCGCGGGGCGGTCGGCGACGTCGAACTGCGGGTCGTAGCCGCTGGCCAGATAGGGGCGCACGGCCTCGGGCTGGCGCGGCCCGGCGGTCAGGTAGATCCGGCGGTAGCCGCGTCGTAGCGGCGGAACGCCCCGCCGGCCACGGTCTCGCCGCCGGACACCACGATCACGAACGCACCGTACGGCGGCGCGAACTCGGCTTCCGGATACCTCGTCAGCTCGTCGTCGGGCCCGTACCGGGAGGTGCAGTCCGGCCGGCAGCGGGCGCGGCGGCCGGGTGCGACATGGGGACCAGCCGCACCTCCGCGGTGAGCTCGCTCATGACTCCTGCCGCGGCAGGCCCCCATGGTCCACCGCGACGACAGCAGCCGGTTGGGCGAGAGCCGCATCAGCGCCAGCGCCGTACCCAGCACGGACCCGAACACGATGCCCAGCGCGGTCAGCTCCAGCATGAGCACCACCGACGGCGCGAACAGGTACAGGCCGGGTACCCGGGAGACGGGATGGGCCGTCTCGCTCAGGAGGTGCGCAACCGGCGCTCGGCGGGCGGGATCAGCAGCACTTCCAGCGCACGGGCGCAGGCTCGCGCGTGCGTGACGAACCAGTCGATCCGCGCGTCGCTCATGACCAGAGGCGTGGAGCGCACGGCCAGCGCGTACCGCGCGTGGCCCTGCCGGTCGAGCACCGGTACCGCGACCGTGCGGATGCCGTCGCCCGACTCCCCGTCGTTGAGCGCGTACCCGGCCTCGCGCACGCGGTCCAGCTCGGCGCGCAGCTCGCCGTGGTCCACGATCGTACGGCCGGTCAGCGCCCGCAGGGGTCCGAGCGCCTCCAGGTCCGCCCTGCCCTCCGGGTCCCAGGCCAGCAGGACCTTGCCCAGCGCCGTGGAGTGCAACGGGCGGCGCAGGCCGATGCCGCTGTCGGGGTTGAGCGAGCCGCCGCTCAAGATGACGGCGTGCCTGTCGTTGCGGACGGCCAGGTCCACGGTGGCGGAGGTGATCCGGGCCAGCTCCGCCAGCTCGGACGGGATGCGGTGCAGGCCGCGCCGGTGGAAGGAGAGCTGCCCCAGCTCGGTGATCGACGGCCCGAGCCGGTAGCGGCCCGTGCGCGCCTCCTGCTCCAGGAAGCCCGCGGCGGTCAGCGTCCTGGCCAGGCGGTGCGTGGTCGAGGTGGACAGCCCCATCCTGCGCGAGAGGTCGGACAGGCCGAGCGAGGCGTCCCCGCCGCCGAAGCAGTCGAGCATGCCGATCGCCCTGCGCACGGACTGCACGCCGCCTTCTGCTGCCATGCGGGAAACTCCGTCTTCCGAGTAGGGAGGGCCGTGACCAGGTGAGAGCCGATCCGGCCGGGAATGCTTCCCGCATCGCGGGATATTTTTTGTATTTCCTACCAACTTACAAGCAAACTCTCCTCCATGACCACCGCCGCACTCGACACCATCTGGTTCACCCGCTGTCCCGTGCCCACCGCGACGGGCATCGCGGCGGACCAGGGCTGGCTGGCCGGGGAGTTCGCCGCCGACGGGATCGAGGTCCGGTCCCTGCAGGACGACTCGCCTGACGTCCCCCGCGAGACGCACTACACCCACGCCCTGACCGGCCTGTTCCGCGAGGGCGGCAACGTGCCCGCGCTCTGGGCGCGCTCCCGCGGCGAGGCCACCCGGCTCGTCGGGCTCACCTGGATCGAGGAGCACCAGGCCGTCCTGGTCCGCGCCGGCACCGCCCTGGAGCGCCCCGAGCAGCTCAAGGGCCTGCGCCTGGCCGTTCCCCGGCACCGCATCGCGATCGACTTCTGGCGGGCCATGGCCCTGCGCGGCTTCCACGGAGCCCTGTCTCTGGCCGGGCTCGGCCTCGGCGACGCCGAGCTGGTGGACGTCGCGGCCGAGCCGGGCGGCGGCCAGTGGGAGGCCGAGCTGGCCGCGCTGGCCGCCGGCGAGGTGGACGCGGTCTACGTCAAGGGCGCGCTCGCCGTCGAGGCCGCCCTGCGCCATGGCGCGGAGGTCGGCATCGACCTCGACGCCGTGCCGGACCGGCGGGCGCGGGTGAACAACGGCACCCCACGGCCGATCACCGTGCACCAGCGCCTGCTCGACGAGCATCCCGACGTGGTCACCCGCTTCCTCGGCGTCCTGCTGCGGGCGGCCGACTGGGCCGCCGATCGCCCGGCGGAGGTCGCCAGGATCCTCGGCGCCGAGACCGGCGCGGGCGCGACCGGCGTGGCCGCCGCCTACGTCCCCGGCGCCTCGCTCCACCTGGACCTGTCGCCCGAACGCCTCGACCTGCTGGCCGAGCAGGAGCACTTCCTGCACGGCCACCGCTTCCTCGAATCCCCCGTGGACGTCGCGGCCTGGGCCGACCACACCCCGCTCCAAGGAGTCACCCATGCGTAAGCTGCTGCTCGCCGTCCCTCTCGTCCTCCTGGCCGCGGCCTGCGGCGGCGGCACCGGCGCCACCACCGCCCAGGAGCAGGTGGTCGTCCGGATCTCCGACCCGGGCAACAGCGGTTTCCTGGCCGTCGCGAAGAAGGACGGCAGCCTGGACGCCGCCCTGGCCAAGGTCAACGCCAAGGTCAAGTGGGCCGGCGACTTCTCCGTCTTCGCCCCCGCCGCCCAGGCCATCAACGCCGGCTCGCTCGACATCGCGACCGGCTCGATCACCTCCGGCGTCACCGCACTGGCCGTCAAGCCCAGCTTCAAGATCTTCGCCACGGTGCCGCCCGACCTCGCCGGCGAGGGGATCGTGGTCAAGAACGGCTCGCCGATCAAGTCCGTCGCGGACCTGGCCGGGCGCAGCGTGGCCGTCGGGCACGGCGGCACCAGCGAGTATCTGCTGCTCAAGGCGCTGCGGACGTTCAACGTACCGGTGGACAAGGTCAAGCGCGTCTACTTGCCGCCGCCGCAGACCGCACCGGTCTTCGGCTCGGGCAAGGTGGACGCCTGGTCGACGTTCTCCACCTTCCTCATCCCCGCCGTCACCGACCTGGACGCCCGGATCCTGGCCGACGGCGAGGCCATCAAGTCCGACAACCACGTGATCTACGTGGCCGCCAACAAGCTGCTCGACGAGCATCCCGAGGTGGTCAAGGCGCTGTTCGAGTTCATCAAGGAGGGCAGCGCGAAGGAGATCGCCGACCCGGCGGCGTACCTGAACGTCTTCACCCAGGCGGGCCCGCAGGCCGTGCAGGGCAAGCAGAAGGACCTGGTGGTCGACATCCAGAAGAAGGGCAAGCCCGCCCAGGCGGTCACCGCCCCCGAGATCGCGAAATATCAGGATGTCGCGAAGTTCTTCCTCGACCAGAAGGTGCTCACCGCGCCACTGGACGTCTCCCAGCACGTCGTGGACGTGACGACGCTCGGGAACGCGAAGCAATGAGCGCCGCAGTGCAGGGGCTCGTCGCCCCGAACCCGCCCCGTGCCGCCGGACGCGCGCCCGCGCTGACGTTCGCGCTGCGGGCCATCGGCCCCGTCCTGCTGCTGGCGGCCTGGTACGCGGCCACCGCCTCCGGCGCCCTCACCAAGGACGTGCTCGCCGGCCCCCAAGACGTCGTCAAGACCTTCGGCGAGCTGTGGGCCGACGGCCAGCTCCCGGAGGCGCTGCGCGTATCCGTCACCCGGGCCGGCCTCGGCCTGGTGCTGGGCGCCTCCACCGGCCTGCTGCTCGGCGTCGTCTCCGGCTTCACCCGGCTCGGCGAGGAGCTCGTGGACTCCTCGATGCAGGCGCTGCGCGCCATCCCCTTCCTGGCGCTGACCTCGCTGTTCATCGTCTGGTTCGGGATCGAGGAGGCCTCCAAGATCCTGCTGATCGGCGTGGCCTGCACCTTCCCCATGTACGTCAACGTCTCCAGCGGCGTGCGCAACGTGGACCGCAAGGTCGTCGAGGCGGCTCGCTCGTTCGGCCTCGGCCGGCTCGCGATCGCCCGCGAGGTCGTGCTGCCGGGGGCGCTGCCGTCGGTCTTCGCCGGGCTTCGCCTGGCCACCACGCTCAGCGTGATCGCGCTGATCGCGGCCGAGGAGATCAACGTGACGGCCGGGCTCGGCTACCTGATGGCCCGGGCCACCGACTACCTGCGTACCGACATCCTGGCGCTGTGCGTGCTGCTCTACGCCGTGATCGGGCTGCTGGCCGACCTGGCGCTGCGGCTGATCGAGCGGGGGACGATGCCCTGGCGCAGGGCGGTGAGCATCCGATGAGTCCCGAATCGTTGGGCCTCGCCGTACGGACGAGAGGGCTGCGCAAGGTCTTCGGCGAGCGCGCCGTGCTCGACGGAGTGGACCTGGACGTGCGCCGCGGCGAGTTCCTCGCGCTGCTCGGCGCGAGTGGCACGGGGAAGACCACGCTGCTGCGCATCCTGGCCGGCCTGGACGCCGCCACCGGCGGAAGCGTGCTCGTGCCCCCGGTGCGCACGGTCGTCTTCCAGGAGCCGCGGCTCATCCCCTCCAAGCGCGCGCTCGCGAACGTGATCATCGGCCAGGGCCGCTCCGCCCGCGCCAAGGGGCTCGAGGCCCTGGCGGAGGTCGGCCTGAGCCGGCACGCCGACGCCTGGCCCGCGACGCTGTCCGGGGGCGAGGCCCAGCGGGTGGCGCTGGCCAGGGCCCTGGTGCGCGAGCCGGAGCTGCTCCTGCTGGACGAGCCGTTCGCCGCGCTCGACGCGCTCACCCGGCTGCACATGCAGGACCTGATCGCCGAGTTGTGCGCCCGGCACCGCCCGGCCGTGGTGCTGGTCACGCACGACGTCGAGGAGGCGATCCTGCTCGCCGACCGGATCGCGGTGCTGCGCGGGGGCAGGTTCGTCACGGACCTGCAGGTCGGCCTCGACCGTCCGCGCGACAGGACGGACCCCGTCTTCGTCGAGCTGCGCCGCCGCCTCCTCGCCGACCTCGGCGTCGACACCCACGCGGGCACGCCGCGCGCGGAGGTGGCACGGTGACCGCGCCGACCCCGCCCGCACCCCGCACACCGAGGGCCGCGACCACGCCGGTCCGCCCTGCGCCCCGCGCACCGAGGGCCGCGACCGCGCCGGTCCGGGCTGCGCGCCGGGCACCGGGCACCGGGGCGACCGCGTGGATCGACGAGAACGCGCCCGTACTGACCCGGCTCGCGGACCGGATCTGGGCCTACGCCGAGCCGTCGCTGCGCGAGTGGCGCTCCGCGCCGGCCACCGCCGAGTTGCTGCGTGCGCACGGCTTCACGATCTCGTGGGGCACCGCCGGTCTGCCGGCCGCCTTCGTCGCCACCTCCGGTGACAGCGGCCCCGTGCTCGGCTTCAACGTCGAGTACGACGCGCTGCCCGGCCTGTCCCAGCGCGCGGGCGTGCCTCGCCACGAGCCCACCGTGTTCGAGGGCGACGAGTACGCCCCCGCGTACGGTCACGGCCACGGGTGCGGCCACAACGCCCTGGCGGCGGCGTCGACCGGCGCGGCCATCGCCGCCGCCAGGGTCCTGCGCGGCCGGGCGACGATCAAAGTGTTCGCCTCCACGGGCGAGGAGCAGCTCGTCGGCAAGGCGTACGCGGTGCGCGACGGCGCGTACGACGGCCTCGACGCCTTCCTCGACTGGCATCCCGCTCCCGTCACCGGAACGGGCTGGGACGTCACCAGCGCGCTGTACTCGGCCACGTTCTCCTTCCTCGGCTCGCCCGGCCACGGCTCGAACCCGCTGGGCACCCGGAGCGGCCTGGACGGCGTGCTCCTGCTGACCGGCATGATCGAGCGGCTGCGCGCGGGCAACGTCTCCCCGTCGGGCCGGATCGGCTACGCGATCGGCGGCGGCGGCGCCCCCAACGTCACCCCCGACCTGCAGACGTTGTGGGTCTACGTCCGCGAGGCCACCCACGAGCGGGCCAGGACCCTCTATGACAAGGTCGTGGCCTGCGCCGCGGCCGCCGCCGTCGCGAGCCAGACCCGGCTCGAACACCGGCTCGTGACGGCGATCAGAGAGGGGCTCGGCAACCGGGCGGGCGCCCGTCGAGCCGGACCTGGGCGGGCCGTCCAGCGACACGTCGGAGGTGAGCTGGACGGCGCCGCACCTCAGCCTGACGGCGGCGGTGGTCCCGATCGGCGTGCCGCTGCACTCATGGGCGGCCACGGCCTCCACCGGCACCACGATCGCCCACGCCGGGCTGCTGGCCGCCGCCCGCTACCTGGCCGCGGCGGCCGTCACGCTGGTCGAGCAGCCCGAGACGCTGGCGGCGGTCCGGGAGGAGTTCGCCGCCCGTGAACGGGGGCCGGGACCGCTGCCCGCCGGGGCGGAGCCTCCGTACCACCTGCCGCCGCCCGCGTTCCTCGAAGAGACGGGGCAGTCGGCGCGCCCGGTCAGGACGCCGCCCGTTTCCGCCGAACTCCTAGGAAAGATCTGACATGACCGGCCACAGCACGACCCACCCCGCGACGTCCCGCTTCCACGCCGTCCTCCCCACCAGGGGCACCGCCGCGCCGGAGCTGCCCGCGTTCGTCACCGACGTGCGGCCCGCCCTGGCCGATCCGGCGGGACGGACCGCCGTGGCCGCGGACCTGGCAGGGCTGGCGGGGGCGCTGATGCCGTTCGACCCCGGCGGGCAGGAGTCTCTGACCGTCGCCGCGAACGTCCTGCGCCGTACCCGGCACCTGCGCGTGGTCGCCGGGTTCCACGCCGCGGCCGCCACCCCCGTCTACGCCGCCAAGCTCTCGGCCTCGCTGCAGCGCTTCGCCGCCGGCCGGCTGGGCTGGCGGCTCGCGGTGGACCTGGACCCGGCCGCGGCCAGGGCGCAGGGCGACTTCCTGACCGGCCCCGACCGCTATGCCCGCGCCGGCGAGTTCCTGACCGTCGCCAAGGGTGTATGGCACGGCGGCCCGTTCGACTTCCGGGGCGACTTCTACGAGGTCGCCGCGGGCGGCTTCGGCCCGCCACTGTCGGCGCAGCCCTTTCCCGAGGTGCAGCTCTCCGGCACCTCTCCCGAGGCCCTCGCCCTGTCGCGGCGGCACGCGGACGTCCACGTCTTCGCCGAGGGCGACGACCTGGACGCCCTCGTCCCCGAGCTGCCGGGCCTGCGCTACGGCGTCCACCTGGCCTCGCTCGACCACGTGGAGGAGTACGCCCGCCGCGGCGTGAGCGAGTTCTTCGTCCGTACCGAGGACGTCTACCACCTCGGTGAGCACCTCAAGGAGCAGGCTCTTGCCGGTTGACATCTACTGGCGCATCCACATGGAGGGCGACCAGCCGTCGCTGCGCCGCAGGGTCCGCAGCCGTGGCGGCTTCACCCCGGGCGGCACCGCCCCCGGCTCCCGGGACGGCCGCGACGACGGCTACACGCACGCCGACTACATGGCCGAGGTCGCGCGGGCGGCCGAGGAGTCCGGCTTCGTCGGGGGGCTGCTGCCGAACTTCCCGCACACCGACGACCCGTGGGCGGCCGCCGCGACGCTGGCCCGCGAGACCACCTCCTACCGCTTCATGGTGGCCTTCCAGCCCGGGTTCCTGCACCCGGTGCAGGCGGCCCGGATGACCGCCACGCTGCAACGGGCGACCGGCGGCCGGATCGTCTACAACGTCATCTCCGGCGGCGGTGGTCCCGCGCAGCTCTGGTGGGGCGACAAGGTGGACCACGACGACCGCTACGCGCGGACCTCGGAGTTCCTGGACGTGCTCAAGGGCGTCTGGGAGGGCGGGCACACCCATCACGGCCGCTTCTACCAGGTGGAGGACGCGGGGCTGCCGGAGGAACTGGCCGGGCAGCCGTTCCCGGAGATCTTCTTCTCCGGCTCCTCCCCCGCCGCCATCGACGCCGCCGGCCGTCACGCCGACTACTACCTGTCATGGCTGGAGCCGTTCGACGCGCTGGCGGAGAAGTTCGACGCCGTACGCGCGCACAGCGCCACGCCGCCCCGGTTCGCCGTACGCGTGGACGTGCTGGCCCGTGAAAACGAGGAGGAGGCGTGGGAGGAGATCCGTCAGGGGTGGGCGGCCAGGCCGCGCGGCGACGGCTCCGGCGGGGGCGACTCCGTCGGCGTGCGGCGCAGCCGCTCCTTCCTCGCCGAGGCCGGTGACGACCCCCGCGGCCTGGAGGTCGCCCCCAACGTGTGGGGCGGGTTCAGCCAGTTGCGCGACGGTCCCGCCTTCGGCCTGGTCGGCGACTACCACCAGGTCGCCGAACGCCTCGACCAGCTCCTGGACCTCGGCGTGGACGCCTTCATCCTGGCCGGGATCCCCCATCTCGAAGAGGCCCGCCGCGTGGGCCTCCATGTCTTGCCGCTACTGAAAGGACGCACCTCATGACCACCCGAGTCGGCTTCTTCCCGCAGAACAACACCTTGTGGGTGGCCCGCCACCGCGACCTGCTGCCCGGCGTGGAGTGGGTGGACCTGAACGCGCTGGGCCGGGGCGCACCGGTCGATCCCACCAGGGCGCTCCCGTCCGCCCACAGCGACCATCTGTTCGACGGCGGGTACGACTTCATCGGCACCGGCTCCACTCCCCCGGTCACCGCCCAGGCCAGGGGCCACGACATCGTGTACGTGGCGATCTCGGAGCCACGGGTCGAGAACGGCCGCCTGGTGGTCCGGGACGACTCGCCGATCGGCTCCGTGGCTGAGCTGAAGGGCAAGCGGGTGGCGCTCGGGCACGGCTCGTGGCAGACCACGCTGCTGCTGCTGGCCCTGGAGCGCGCCGGGCTCGGCTGGGGCGACATCGTCCCCGTGGACGCCTACGGCAACGCCGCCGAACTCCTGGTGAACGGCGACGTGGACGCCTGGGTGGGCTCCTACCCGTACCTGACCCCGGTCGAGTCGCGCACCAGGACGCTCGTGGAGACCGACGGCCTGTTCAGCCACCGCTCGCTCTGGTTCACCCGCCGCGACTTCGCGCGGGAGCGGCCCGACGAGCTGGCCAGGATCGTCACCGCGCTCCAGGAGGCCGACCGCTGGACCGCTGAACACCCGCGCGAGGCGGCCGCCCTGTTCGACGGCGACCTCGACGCCTGGGAGCACGCGCTGCGCACCCGCCCCTGGGGGTTGCACCCGGTCAGCGAGGAGTTCGTCGCCGAGCAGCAGCACGCGGCCGACCTCTTCCACGCCAACGGGCTGATCCAGGAGAAGATCTCGGTCGCGGACGCCGTACTTCCCGAGATCGGCGAACTGGTGCGGCGGACCCGCTGAGCCCTCGCAACGAGAACGCCGCCGCGGGCCATGGCCAGGACTGCCTCGACGAGCGGCGCTCCGCCGAGGGGCGGCGCAGGGACCGGGCGGCGATCGCGACGGCGACGATCGCGCGCTGCCGGGCGCGCGACGAATACGACCTCGTGAACGTCGCCGCGAACGGCGGCGTGACCGTGATCCTGGATCGCTGTCTCAAAGTCGAGCAGCGCGCAGCGGGGCGGGGTGCTGGTTCCTGAAGCGTTCGTCACCGCGTACGCCGGGCGAGCAGGGCCAGCAGGCCGGTCATGACGAGTCCGAGCACGGCCAGCGACACGCGGTCGGTGGCGTTCTCGCCGTTGGCGATCACCCCGAACACGGTGTGCGCCACGAGCGCCCCACCGGCCAGCGCCAGGCTGTGCCGGTCGCGCCACCCGCCGTGCGCCGTCCACCGGCGCAGCAGCACCCCTGCCACCACCGCCAGGAGCGCCGCCGCCACCATCGGGACCACCACCCAGCCGCCTTGGGTGAAGGCCGGGTGCCGGGCGCCGCCGAAGGGGAACAGCAGCGCGAGATATCCGAACGCCACCACCCCGGCCAGGCACGCGACGACCGGCGGCGCGGGAACCCTCCGGGGCGCGGCGACCGGCAGAACCTGCGGGCGGGGGACGGACCGCAGCGCGAGCACCGCGAGCACCGCGATGGCCAGCACGAACGCCGCGAGCGCCACCGGCGGCGCCTGGTAGCCGGGGTCGATGAAGGCCGCCGTCCACCGCAGCAGCAGGACGCCCAGCACGAACACCACCCCTGACACGACCAGCCCGGCCCGCCCCAGATAGGGCTGATGGCGAAGAGCCGGGACGATGAGATCGACCAGCAGGATCGGCAGCGCCACGCTGAAGACCGCATGGTAGGGGATGTTCAGCTCGGTGTAGGCGCTGTTGAGGCCTAGGATCCTGGGGGCCCAGTCGGCCACGCCGTAGATGGTCGGGCTGGTGAGCGCCTGCAGCGCAAGCCCTTCCTCCACGATCCCGTACGCCGCCCCGAGCAGCAGGATGGCGGGCCGGCCCCGGCCGGTACGGCGTACCAGCTCGCGGATCAGTACGGTGCCGGCGCCGTAGATCGGCGTCCACAGCAGCAGCAGCCACGCCTGGCGGAGGGGCGGATTGCCGAGCGTGAGCTCGGCGACGACCGGGGTGAGCCCGGCCAGCAGGAGCGCGGCCCACCGGCCGCGTGCTCGTGAGGTGACCATGCGCCGACGGTCTCTCGCGGCGGGCGCGGCGCGCTGCTGCCACCGGGCCGGTCCGTGGCCTCTTCGGTCGCTCTCAACCAGTGACTTTGGTTGCCATGGCGGGGCGGCCACGGTGACCTTGGTTGCTTACCGAGCGGCAGGCCGGCGGATACGATCTGCGGTTGTGTTCGCAGCACAGGGCCGGGACGGCGAACCCTGGAGGCACGGGGAAGCGGCAGACGACGACCGGGGACGGGAGCGCGCAGCCGCGAGCCGCTCGGGTTCGGGGCGGTCGCGGCGTGACTGGGCCGTCGGGGCCGGCGGCATCGTGCTCGCCGTGGCCGGGGCCGGCGCGGTGGTCTGGGGGGATCTGGCCCCGGGGACGCCCGGCTGGTACCTGTGGGCCGACGTGGCCGGCGGGGCCCTGGCGTGCGTGGGGCTGTGGCTGTGCCGGCGGTGGCCGGTGGCCGCCTCGCTGGCCGTCATCGTGCTGTCGGTCCCGGCCGCGGCCGCGTCGGTGGCCGCGGGGATCGCCACGCTCATCGCGGCGCTGTACCGGCGACCGCCTTCGGCCGTCGCGGTCGGGGTTGCGTGGGTGGCGGCGACGCTGGTCAGGTTCGCCTGGCGGCCGCCCGGGCTGGCGCCGTACCCGGTGTGGGCGCTGGTCGGCGTGCTGTTCGGCGGGGCGATCACCGGCTGGGGCATCCTGGCCAGGACCCGGCGGGAGCTGCTGGCGTCACTCGCGGAACGGGCCCGCCGCGCCGAGGCCGACCAGCGGCTGCGCGCGGAGGAGGCCCGCCGCGCCGAACGCCTCGGCATCGCCCGCGAGATGCACGACGTGCTCGCCCACCGGCTGTCGCTGCTGGCGGTGCACGCCGGGGCGCTGGAGTTCAACGCCGGCGCCAGGCCGGACGAGGTCGCCGAGGCGGCCGGGGTGATCCGGACCAGCGCCCACCAGGCCCTGCAGGAGCTGCGCGCGGTCATCTCCGTGCTGCGCGAGAGCCCGTCGGCCGAGCTTCCGCTGACCGGGCTCGCGCCGCTGGTGGAGGAGTCGCGGCGGGCCGGGATGCGCATCGAGCTGCACGAGCACGACGTACGCTTCGCCGACCTGCCGGAGACGACCCGGCGCACCGCGTACCGCGTCGTGCAGGAGGGGCTGACCAACGCGCGCAAGCACGCGCCCGGCAGGCCCGTCACCGTCGTGGTCTCCGGCGCGGCCGGCGGCGAGCTGACGGTCGAGGTGCGCAACCCGCCGCCCGCCGGGCGGGAGGCGGCGGGGTTGTCCACGACCGGGGCCGGAGCCGGGCTGGCCGGGCTGGAGGAACGGGTCTCGCTGGCCGGCGGGTGCCTGGAGCGGGGACGCACCGACAGCGGCGGGTTCCGGCTGGCCGCGCGGCTACCATGGCCTCGTGAGCGGCCCCATGAGTGAGCCTTATGAGTGAGCCGGTGAGCGGTTCTGCGGGTCCACCTGTGAGTGGCACGCCCCTCGGGGGCCCGGGAGTGCGCCCGCCGCGATCCGGGTTCTCATCGTCGACGACGACGCGCTCGTCCGCGCCGGGCTGACGCTGATGCTCAAGGGCGCGCCCGCCCTCCAGGTGGTGGGCTCGGTGGCCGACGGCGCTCAGGTCCAGGCCGCGGTCGGCGAGCACTCCCCCGACGTGGTGCTGATGGACATCCGGATGGCCGGCGTCGACGGCATCGACGCGACCCGCAGGCTGCGCGCCCGCCAGGACGCGCCGGAGGTCATCATCCTGACCACGTTCGACGCCGACGAGCACGTGTTCCGGGCGCTGCGCGCGGGAGCCAGCGGGTTCCTGCTGAAGGACACGCCGCCCGAGGGGATCGTCGAGGCGATCCGGCGCGTCGCCGCCGGCGAGCCCAGCCTGTCGCCGAGCGTCACCCGGCGGCTGATCGCCCACCTGCAGCCCGAGGAGGACGACCGGCGGCGGGCCGACGCCCGGCGGGTGCTGTCGGCGCTCAGCGACCGCGAGCGGGAGGTGGCGCTCGCGGTCGGGCAGGGCAAGACCAACGCCGTCATCGCCGGAGAGCTGCACATGAGCGTGGGCACGGTCAAGGGCTACATCTCCCGCATCCTCACCAAGACGGGCCTGGACAACCGCGTCCAGCTGGCCCTGGTCGTCCACGACGCCTCATAGGACGAAGGTCGCCCGCGCCGTGGTGCTCCGGGGTGTCAGCTGTCCGGGCCGCGCCTGGCGAGGACGAGCACCAGCACCAGGACGGCCACGCCGGCCAGGCCCACGACGTTGAACCTGGTGGCCAACGGCCTGCGGGCCACGCTCGCCGACACCTCGGCCGTACCGGACCGGGACGCGCACCGCCTGGCCCGATCGCTGGCGCACCTGGCGTTCACGCGGCGCTTCCAGCGGGAGGCGATCGACCACTACCTGGCCGCCGCCGACCGCGCCTGCGCCGCCGCCGACCGGCACCAGGACCGCCTGAACGGGGCTGACACGGCGGTCTCGATCGCCGACGGGCGGCTGGCGCTGAGCCCGTTGCTACGGGCCGCCGAACAGGCGGGCGATGCCGGCCCGCGTACGGCCACGCTCGCCTCGGCCCTCGCGGTCGCCTGCCGCTACCTGGGCGGGGACGGCCTCGCTTCCGTGCGCGCACACATCGCGCAACTGCTCGAAGCGGCGAGTGGAGGTTCGGCCGCGACCGCACGTGCCAACGCGGGTCCGGCATCAGTGCGTACCGCGGCGCTGCTCGCTACGCCTCGCTTGCCGCGAGCCTTGCGGATCGCGTGCAGCAGCGGGAGAAGCCGGGTGACATCGTTGCGGTTGCACCGGTCAAGATCACGGCCAGGGGGCGCCGCCTGCGCCGGTGATCAGGCCGGGTTCCGGCCCCACGCCGTCCGATCACTGTCCGTCCTGGTAGACCATGGGGCCTGACTCCTTGAACGCCGCGCGCGAGGCGTCCTTGAGCCACTTGGTCGCGGTGGCGTCTCTGGTGAGGTTCGTGTAGACGGCCAGGGTACGGATCACATATCGGCCGCTCTGTCCGGTCCACGAGTACAGCTGTACGTTCCACCAGTTCGACGTGTAGCAGATGCCGGTTGAACCTGGACCCGCCCGGGGGCACCGGATACCCCAGTCCTGCACGTAGACGTTCTTGAGCCTTGAGTACGCGGTGCCGGCCCTGCCCGAGTCCTTCAGCGGAACGACCCAGACGGTCACCATGATGCGCCCCTTCGGGGCGCCCGAGCTGACATAGGCGCCCACGGCCATGTCGTCGCAGCGTGCCTTGCGCAGGGCGGACTTGACCCTGGCGTCGGGCCACGGGCTCGGGCAGTCTTCCACCCCAGCCGCCTTACGGCTGAAACGCACCCCCTCGGCACTCGTGAAGGACTTCGGCAGCAGGGCGTCGGCCGTGATCGGGGTCGGGTCTGTGCTCTCCTTGTTGAGGTCCGCGGGGTTGAACGGATCCTCGGTCGGCTCTTCCGAAGCTGTCTGCGAAGGCGTCGGCGCAGGTGTGTCAGAAGGGCTCGGCTGGGGGGAGTAAGCGGAGGTGGGCTGGGAGGTCTGGCCGTCCGACAGTGCTCCCCGTACCGCGTTCTTGACCACGGCCCGTACGCCCACCACGGCCAGCACCAGAGCAACTGCTCCAGCGCCGACAGTCAGGCCGATCTTCTTCGACCGGCCGCCGCCGCTGGGCGGAGGCTGGGGAGGGACGCCCCATCCAGGTGGCCCATGCGGCTCCGCCCGGCCGGGAGGCATGTTCTCCTGCGCCGACAGAGGCGGCCGGAGGGTGAGCTGCTCGGCCTCCGGCATGCCCATCGTGGCGTGCACCGCCGGCCGCTGAGCGAGTGGGGCGGGAGGCTCGTCGCCGGTCAGGCGGCGCAGTAGGGCGGCGGCGCTCGGCCGGGCCGTAGGGTCCTTGGTCAGGCAGGCCGCGAGCGCCGGGCGCAGTTCCTGCGGCACGGACGACAGGTCGGGTTCGCGGGTCAGAATGGCGTGCATGATCACGGGAAAGGTGTCTCCACGGAAGACCTGCTGCCCGGTGGCCGCGTAGATCATGGAGGTCGCCCAGCTGAACAGGTCGGCCGCCGGGGTGATCGGCGCTCCGCCGAACTGCTCCGGCGCCATGTAGACGGGGGTGCCCACCACGCTGTGCGTGTCCGTCTGGGCGGTCACCCTGGCGATCCCGAAATCGATCACCACGGGCCCTTCCGGACCCATGATCACATTGTGCGGCTTGAAGTCACGGTGGACGATCCCGGCCCGGTGGATGGCCGCCAGCGCGGTGAGCGTGGCCACCGCGAGCCGCTCCAGCCCGCTGCCCGAACGCGGGCCCTCGGTCCTAACCAGCAGGTCGAGCGACGGTCCTGGGATGTGCTCACTGACGATGTACGGCCGGCCGCCCACCAAGCCCGTGTCCAGCACCCGCGCAGTACAGAACGGAGCAACCTGGCGAGCCGCCTCAGCTTCGCGCAGGAACCGGCGGCGTGCGTTCTCATCCGCCGCGGCTCCAGCGTGTAACACCTTGACCGCGACCTGCTCCTCGGACGACCCTTGGCCCAGGTAAACCGTTCCCTGGCCGCCCCGCCCCAGTACACCGACAAGCCGATAAGGGCCGATCTGACGTAAATCTTCCGGCATGAGCGAGTGCACAAGATCTCACCTTAGCGTTTGCTGGGAAGATCTCCTCAATGTCACACACAACGGGTCAAGTCACTGTGAAACCTTCGTGGCCATCGGCAGCGATCTCGGCGCACCTGACGAGCTAAGGGCTGACGACCCGATGCGATGCTCGCCGACCGCGGCTACGACAAGTACCCTCCGCCCAGTGGGCAAGCTGCGAATCCGTCCGCTGATCGCCCGCCGGGCATCCGCTGAGAGATCCACACCGACCTCCGCGAAGCCTTCCCCCACCTCGCCTGCTGGTGCCGACTCTGCTCACTTTGTCAGAACCTCTTAGCCGCGACCTTGGCATCGGTGGGGGCCGGCGGTCACCTACCGGGAGGTGAGCTGGTAGTGCGACACCACGACCTGGCCGTCGAGCACCTGTGAGTCAACGAACCGCAGCTTGTGGCGCTGCTCCGGCGCGGCGAACAGTCGCCGACCGCCGCCGAGCACCACCGGGTGCACGGCGACGTGATACTCGTCGATGAGCCCCAGCTCGGTCAGCGAGGCCGCCAGCGCGGCGCCGCCGGTGAGGAGCAGGTCCCTGCCCTCCGGGCGCGCCTTGAGGGCGGTGACCTCCTCGGCCAGGTTGCCGGTGATGACGCGGCTGGTCCACTCGTCGGCCGGGTACGTGCGGGAGAACACGATTTTCGGCGTGGCACGCCAGAAAGGCGCGAAAGCGGTGACATGCGGGTCGTCCGACATCGACTCGGCGTTCGGCCAGAACCCCACCATCATCTGCCACACCGGACGTCCGAACAGCAGAGTGTCGACCCTCTTGTCCAGAGCTTCGGAGTACGCGGACAGCTCCGGGCCCATCACCGGCCAGTCGAACTCCCCGTTGGGCCCGTCGATGAACCCGTCCACCGACGCGTGCACCCAGTAGATGATCTTGCCCATGAGTTGCCTCCTCTTGTCTGTGCGGTCATGGGTAGGTCGGAGCCGGCCGCTGTTTATCGACATGCCTCCAACATCGGTCGGCATCAGGTCGAGATCAGGGTGATCCACCAGTCGGGTTTCCATGACGCCTCCCTTCCGCATCGCTGTCGCTGCCTGCGGCTTTGGCCTGCGGCGACAGGCCGGGACATCCGTGCGGGCCCCGTGACCGCCGCGGAGGGGGCACGGGTTCGCCACGGAAGGACCACGGAGTCCGAGCAGGGCCGATCGGTGGACCTGGCTCATCCTGGCCGCGCGCACTCAGCTCCGCGCCGGCCCGATCACTGGCCACCGCCCTGGGAGAAACCCGCACCACCTGATCCGTCCCCAACCTCAGGGCTGGTGCGGGGGCGGGCCGTCGGGCAGGTCGCGGTCGGCGAGCATGGCGATCAGGCGGCGCACCGGCATGCCGGCCTCGGTGGGGTAGCGGAAGTCCAGGTCGGTGTTGAGGGTGTAGCGGTTGTGGCGGCCGACCCGTTCGCGGGTGAGATATCCGGCGTCGTGCAGGTCGTTGACGATGCTCTGCACGGTGCGTTCGGTGATGCCGATCCAGGAGGCGATCTCGCGCAGCCGTACTTCGGGGTTGCGGGCGATCTCCAGCAGCACGCGGGCGTGGTGGGTCAGGAAGGTCCAGGCCGGGGTCTCGTGACCGGGCTGCATGGCGCTCACACTTTCAGTCCGTAGTGACGGATGGTGTCGGGCTGGTGACGGGATTCAAGTTTATAGTGAAAGCCCTTTCAGGTAACCTCCTTCAGGGGTTACGGTCAGAGAACCACCAAAGTCCCCGTACCGATCGAGGAGGCGGATACGTGATGTCTGAACAGGCGGCCGGCCGCCATGCCGATGACCTGGCCGCGGAGGCCGACGTGACCCCGCTACGCCTGACCAGCCGAGCCCTGATCGGCGGCACCCTCATCGAGGTGGCGGGCGAGGTGGACGCCGCCACCGCCGCCAATCTGACCGCCTGCATCGAGCGTGGGCATCCGGACGCCGGCCTGCCGCTGGTGCTGGACATGTCCGGGGTGAGTTTCATGGACAGCTCCGGCCTGCACGTGCTCGTCCAGCAGTACCACCGTCAAGACGAGCATGGCACCGGCCTGTACCTGGCCGCCCCGCACGAACGGGTCAGGCGCATCCTGAAGCTCACGGGCGTCGATCAGATCCTGCACACCTATTCCGCGCTCGATCAGGCGCTGCTGGCCGCCGACGTGATCGATCCCACGCCGCGCTCCGCGGCATGACCTGACACTCTCCCCATGGCGATATCCCGCGCGAGGTGAGCCGGCGAACGCCGGGCGGTCCTCGGCGCGCTCGTGTACGCCTGTCAACCCAACGGCGAAGGCCCGCGGCACTGTCGGCATGGCCCCGACCGTCCGCGGTGTTTCCACACCGGCGGGGCGGGCATCCGTGAGGCCGGCGAACTCGAGGGAGTGACGCCAGTTCGAGGTATTGGCGTCACTCCGCCTGCCGGCCGTGCGCGGAAGCACGACACGTCGTCCGTCGTCTCGCCCGGCCCGCGCCTGGCAACCGGCGATCAGCCTTAACGGCCGCAGACTTTACTCAACGGGCGGCGTTTCCAGCGGTAACAGGGCGTCGCGTTCCGCTACCCTCCCCACCGCGACCTGCCCACCACAGACCTACACAGGAGAACACCCGACGATGCCGACCGACCCGTTGATGTCAGCACGGTTCCCACGGACCTCGCGCTACCACCCGGACTGGATCCGCTCCAGCGTCAGCGGCGGAGCCAACTCACTGTGGCTGACCGAATGGCTCACCGAGGCGATGTCGTTGGGCCCCGGCATGCGGGTGCTGGATCTGGGCTGCGGGCGCGGCGCCTCATCGATCTTCCTGCACCGCGAGTTCGAGGTCCAGGTATGGGCCACCGACCTGTGGTTCAGTCCCGACGAACGCATGGAACGCATCCGCGACGCCGGCGTTGAGCACGCGGTGTTCCCCCTTCACGCCGACGCGCGGTCCCTGCCGTTCGCCACGGGTTTCTTCGACGCCGTCGTCAGCATCGACTCGTTCGTCTATTACGGCACCGACGATCTGTACCTGAACTATCTGGCCAGGTTCGTCCGGCCAGGCGGGCAGATCGGCATCGCCGGTGCCGGCCTGGTCCAGGAGATCGACGGGCCGACGCCCGAGCACCTGACGGCATGGTGGGAGCCGAGCATGGCCAACCTTCACTCGGCCCAGTGGTGGCGCCGCCACTGGGATCGCAGCGGCGTCGCCCACGTGGACGTCGCCGACACGATGACCGACGGGTGGAAACACTGGCTGGAATGGCAGCGGGCGATCGCACCGGACAACGAGGTGGAGATCGACGCCATGACCGCTGATCACGGACGCCACCTCGGCTATGTACGCGCGGTCGCCCGTCGCCGGCCGGATGCCATGCTCGACGAGCCCATCTCCTCGATCCCCGTCACGTACGTCAAGCGGCCCCTGTACCGCCCCAGGACGACGACCGCGGAAGAGAGCCTGAACGCCGGCATCTGATGGATGCCTCGCGAGCCGGCAGGGCGTGACGCCCGCCTCGCGGAACACCGACGGCCATACGGAACCGGGCGCCCGGCCCAGCCTGGGGGCGGGCGCCCAGGCCACCTCGCCGTTTCAGCAGATCGCGGCGCCGACCCGAGCGTCGCGGTCTCCCGTCGCGGGAAACCGCATCACTCGACAGACTCGCCGCCTTCGCGCTGGCTCTGCACCGAACGCATCATGACCTGACGCGCGCGCGTGAGGTGTTCGCGTAGCTCTCTGAGACCCGCGTCGACGTCGCCCTTGACCGCGTGCTCGAGGAGCGTGACGTGCTCCATCACCGAACGCTGGAGGTCAAGACGGGCCGGATCGACAGCCCGAACAGCACCGAGAAGGTGGGGCGGCGTGGCGGCCGCGTCCTGCATCGTGCGGATGGCCTCGCGAGCCGGGTCCCACCTGGAGTCAGGGCCGTCGGCGGTGGCAGCGCGTTCGTAGGCGAGCTGCTCCAGGGCGAGCCTGAGGGAGTAGAGCTCGTCGACCTCCAGCCCGAGTAGCGGCGGCTCACCGTCGCGGTGGCGGAATGATCCACCCACCTGGGGACATATGATCGTTTCAGCTGGTATTCGCCCGATTGTCGGAAGGCCTCCATGACCCACCCCCTCAGTCGGCGGTCCGCCCTGCTGGGCGCCGCGGCCCTGACCGGCCTCGCCGTGTGGGAGAGACCGGCCGAGGCGGCCGGCGCCGCCGCGTTCGACGCCGCGCGCGAGCGATGGGTGAGCCTGCTGGCCGGCGGATCGTACGACTCCGCCTACGCCGACAAGACGCAGGCGGTCGAGGGCTCGGCCAACGCGGTGCTGCGCAAGCTGAAGCCCGTCCCCGGCGGCCCGAGCCTGTGGCCCGACCTGCCGCTCGGAGACCCCCGGACGGGCAACTTCAACCGCGCCTACAACCGCATGCGTACGCTGGCGCTGGGCTGGGCCACGCCGGGCACCGCCATGCACCGCAACGCGCAGGTCGCCGAGACCGCGGTCAGCGCGCTGGACTTCCTGTACGAGCACGCCTACCGCGAGGGGCTCGACCGGCAGGGCAGCAACTGGTACTGGTGGGAGATCGGCGTCCCCCGCGCGCTGACCGACACCTGCGCCCTGATGTACGACGGCCTGCCCAAGGACCGCGTCGAGCGCTGGCTGCGCCCGTTACGCCGCTGGTGCCCCGACCCGGAGCGCCGCGTCAGCCACCCCGGCGTCGTCGAGACCGGCGCCAACCGGGCGGGCAAGGCCATGGCGGTGGCGATGCGCGGACTGCTCACCCACGACGCACGCCTGGTCAAGCGCGCCAGGGACGCGGTCTCCGACCTGCTGCGGCGGACCAGGGGCCCGGGCGACGGCTTCTACCGTGACGGGTCGTTCATCCAGCACGACGTGTACCCCTACACCGGCAGCTACGGCGTGGACTACCTGGACAGCGTGGCCAAGCTGATCGCCATGCTCGCGAGGTCACCGTGGGAGATCGGCGGAATCGGGAACGTCTACGAGATCGTGGACCGCTCGTTCACGCCGTTCATCTTCGACGGGCTGATGATGGACTGCGTACGCGGCCGGCAGATCTCGGTGCAGGGCCACCGCGACTACCACTCGGGGCAGAAGGCGGTCGAGGCCGTCCTCACCCTGCTGGAGGCGGCGCCCGAACGCTATGCCCGGCGCTGGCGACCGATGGTGAAGGGCTGGCTCACCCGCAACCAGGCCATCCCGTACGACACGCTCGCGCCGCTGCCGAGCATCGCGGGGGCCAAGGCCCTGCTGGCGGACCCGACGGTGCCGGTCGGCCCGCGCATGACGGGCACGTACGTCTTCGCCGACATGGACCGGGTCGTGCACCGCCGTCCCACCTGGGCCTACGCGATCGCGATGAGCTCGGAGCGGATCGGCGCCGCCGAGGCCATGAACCGGGAGAACCTGCACGGCTGGTACACCGGCGACGGCATGACCTACCTCTACACCGGCGACCTCACCCACTGGAACGATGACCTGTGGCCCACGATCGACCCGTACCGGCTGCCGGGCACGACGGTCGACACCCGCGGACGCGCCGATCTCCCGCACGGCAAGCGCCGCCTGCCACCCACCCCGTGGGCGGGCGGCGTGGCGCTCGACGGCGAGTACGGCGTGGCGGCCATGAAGCTGGTCGCCGACGGCTCCTCGCTGCGGGCCAAGAAGGCGTGGTTCCTCCTCGATGACGCGGTGATCGCGCTCGGCGCCGGCATCACCGCCTCCGACGGCCGCCGCATCGAGACCATCGTGGAGAACCGCAACACCCACGACACCCACCCGCCGCTGACCCGGGGCGACGGCTGGGTCCACCTGTGCGGTGTGGCCGGTTACGCGCTGCTCGACGGCGGCAAGGCGAAGGTGATCCGCAAGGAGCGCACCGGCCGCTGGCGGGACATCGACAAGGGCGCCACCACCGGAGGCGACAAGACCCCCGTCACCAGGCACTACACGACGATCCTGGTCGACCACGGCGTCGATCCGCGCAAGGCGCGCTACGCCTATGCCGTGCTGCCCGACGCCTCCGTCGCCCAGACCGCGGCTTACGGCCGGCAGATCAAGGTCCTCGCCAACTCCCGTACGGTGCAGGCCATTTCCCGCGACGACGTGCTCGCCGCCGTCTTCTGGCGCGCGGGGACCGTCGAGACCGCGGACGGTCCGCTCGCCGCCGACGGCCCCTGCGCGTTGGTGATCCGCCGCGACCACAAGCAGGTACGGCTCGCGGTCTCCGACCCGTCCAGGACCGCCGAAGAGGTGAAGATCACGCTGCCGTGGCCGGTGAAATCGGTCAAGGGAAGCGACCGCAGCGTGCGCAAGTCCAAGAAAGCGGTCAAGGTGGAAGTCGGCGGCAGCCGCGGGCACGCCCACACCGCGGTGGTGCACGTCTGAAATCCCTGAGCCCGAGTGGGCGAGGGCATTGCCTGATCACCGTGGCCGGGGCTCTGCCCGTGTGGCACCATGCGAATATCCCAGCGTGGGCCCCCTAGCCGGGCGGAGCCGCCATGAAGGCCCCGGAACGGATCTACGCCGGTGCGGCGGTGGCCGCCGGCGTGGTCGTGCTGGTCGTCGTGCTGCGGTTCGGCGGCGCGATCCAGCCGGAGCTCCCGGGACTGCCGACGGCCGGGCCGGTCACCGTGTGGGGGCTGCCGCTGGTCCGCTTCTGCTACGACCTGTGCGCGCTCGCCTGTGTCGGAACGCTCACGGCGGCCGCCCTCGCCCCGAGCGGCGCGCCGGAGTCCGAGGCGTGCCTGCGCGCGGCCGGCTGGTGGGCGCTCGGCTGGACCTTCGCCGCGCTGCTGAGCTACGTGCTGACCCTGTCCAACCTCATCCCCCTGCCCGTCGCGGACCTGCTCGCGGCCCCTGACCTGCTGCAGTTCGGCACGGCGCTGCCGCAGACCCGGGCCCTGCTGTGGGTCCCGGCCGTGGCGGCGCTGGCGGCCGCCTCCACGCGGCTGCGGACGCTGCCCGCCTGGGTCCGGCCGACGATCGCCGCCTTCGGGCTGTTGCCGCCCGCGTACGTGGGGCATGCCGCCTCCGCCGGTGACCACGACCTCGCCGTGTCCGCGTTGATGTCGCACCTGGTCTCGGTCTCCGTCTGGGTCGGCGGTCTGGCCGCGGTGCTCGTCCACTTCCGCCGCTCCGAACACCTCCCGACGGTGTTGCCCCGCTTCAGCACGCTCGCCCTGTGCTGCTTCGCCGCCGTGGCCGTCTCCGGCGTGGCCGGCGCGTGGGTACGGCTCGGCACCCTGTCCGACCTCTGGCAAAGCACCTACGGCCAGCTCCTGCTGGCCAAGACCGCCGCCCTCGTGACCCTGGGCCTGTTCGGCTGGACGCACCGCCGCCGCACCGTCGCGGGCGTCGCCGACCGGACCGTACGCCACACCTTCGCGCGGTTGGCGACCGGCGAGGTGACCGTGATGGCGGCGGCCGTCGGACTGGCCGTCGGGCTGTCCCGTACTCCGCCACCGCCGGGCAGCGGCGGCGGCCACGATCACCTCGTCCTGGAGTATCCGCTCGCTCCCTTCACTCCGAGCGTGCTGATCAGCGAGGTCCGTTTGGATCCCACCGTCCTGCTGCTCCTGGCGCTGCCGGCCGTCGCCTACCTGGTCGGCGTGCGCCGGGCCGCATCGTGGCCGGTCGGGCGCACGGTCGGCTGGTGCGCGGGAGTGGCGCTCATGGCGTTGGTGCTGCTGGCCGGAGTGGGCGGATACGCGCGGGCGATGCTGTCGGTGCAGGTCCTGCAGCACGTCGTGCTCACCGCCGTCGCCCCGCTCCTGCTCTGCCTGGGCGCCCCGCTCACCCTGGCCGCCTCCTTACGCGAGGGCCTCGAACTTCCCGCCCGCCGCCTGACCCACCCCGCCTTCCTCCTCTCCGCCTACCCCGTCGCGTTCCTGCTGCTGTACGCCACGCCGTGGCTCCCGTGGTCTCTGTCCGGCTATGCCCCGCACCTGCTCACCCAGGTCCTGTTCTCCGGCCTCGGCTTGCTCGCCTTCTGGGTGCTGGCGGGCGTCGACCCGCTGCCCCGCCCGATTCCCTGGGCCGTCCGCGTCCGGCTGCTGGCCGCCGTCGCCCTGACCCACCTGGCCCTGGGCGCGTTCCTGCTGCTCGGTCCGCCGGTCGCGAACGACTGGTTCTCCCTGGCGACGCCACCCGGCGTCCCGGACATCCTGGCCGACCAGCGGGTGGCCGGAGCCGTGGCCATGCTCCTCCCGCTGCCCGTCTTCGCCGTGCTGGCCCTACGCATGGCCTGGCTCAGGCAGGCGGCGCTGGCCCGCGTACGGACAAGCCCGCCCGCGCAGCAGCGGTGAAGAGGTCATGCCAGCAGGCTCTGCCCGATCCAGCCGCCGGGCTCGCAGCCCGGCGGCAGGGCGAACACGGCCGATCCGATCGGTGTGGTCCACTCGTTGAGCAGGTCGGCCTCGGCCAGCCGGCGCTGGATGGGCAGGAACTGGGCGCTGACATCGGCCTGGTAGGAGGCGAAGATCAGGCCGCTGTCGGAGTGCCCGGCCGAGGTGAACCCTTCGTCGTAGTTGTAGGGACGACGGAAGATCCCCTTGGCCGGGTCGGTGCTGTGCGCTCGCCTGATGTGGGCGTACTCCGAGATGACCGGGAACCCGACGGCCGTCAGCTTGGCGAAGTCGGGCGGATCGTGCTCGGCGGTTCCGGTGAGCGGGGCGCCGGTGTCCAGGCGGCGGCCGACGGTGAACTCCTTGGCGACCCGGTCGGCGGCGTCCCAGGTCTCCATCTCGGCCCGGATCCGCCGCAGCACCAGCGTGGTGCCGCCCTGCAGCCAGGCGGGCGCGCCCGCTCCGGCCCACACCACGCGGTCGAAGACAGGGGTGCCGGGGACGGGGTTGGCGGTCCCGTCGAGCTGGCCCATGATGTTGTGCTGGGTCAGCCCGGAGTCCTGTACACCGGCGGCACGCCGGAAGCCGCGCTGCATCCACCGGACGCGGGTGAAGGCGCGGGCGTCCTTGATGATCATGCGGAGGGCGTGGGCCACGGTCAGCGGATCGTCGGCGCAGATCTGCACCAGCACGTCCCCGCCGTTCCAGCGGGGCTGCAGCTTGTCAATGGAGAAGCGCGGCAGCGCCTTCACCGAGGCCGGGCGCGAATCCTTCAGGCCGACCGCGTCGAACAGACCCGGACCGAACCCGAACGTGACGGTCAGCCGGGCGGGCAGCACCGCCAGCTCGGGTTCGGTGTCGGCCAGGGCGGGACCGCCCGCGCTCAGGCGGCGGGCGTCATCGGTCAGCAACCGCATCATCCGGGCCACCGCCTCGCGGCCGACGCCGTCGCGCCGGTCGAGGCCGACGAAGACGGCGTGGGCCTGCGGGGTGGTGGCGATCCCGGCCTGGTGCGGGCCGTGGAAGGGCTCCACGGCTGAGCCCGGTGGAGCGGCCTGCGCCTCGGCCGGCGCCGCGAGCACGCCGGCCGCGACGGCGGCGCTGGAGGCCAGCAGGCCCCGCCGAGTCAGGCGGGACCTGCTACCGGTGTACGCGTCCATCAGCTCTTGTCCTCGCCGGGCTGGTAGTTCTCCTTGCCGCCGGCGAAGTCCTTGCCGATCGCGGTGAACCGGACGGTCGCGCCGTCGGCGAGCGTCAGCGTGAAGGGCACCTCGGCGCCGGGCTCCACCTTGCCGGTGACGCCCATCAGCATGATGTGATCGCCACCGGGCGCCAGCTGGTGCGAGCCGTGGGCGGGGACGACGAATCCGCCCTCCTTGGGGCGCATCACCATCTTGCCCCCGGATTCCACCACCTCATGCAGCTCGACCTTCGGGGACAGCGGCGAGGTGCCGGAGACGACCGTCAGCTCGGCGTCGGTGTTGTTGACCAGGGTGCCGAAGGCAGCGGTCATGCCCTTCTCGCCGGTCTTGACCCAGGGGTCGGTGATGGTCAAGGCGGGCGAGGGGGCGTCGGTGGCCACCGCGGCCGCGGCGCGCGACGGCGGCGCCGCGGCAGTGGTCTGGCCACCGCAACCGGACACGAGCACGGCCGCGGCCAGCGCCGCGGCAGGAAGGAGCAGAGAACGCGAACAGGGAGAATACATGGTGGGCCTTTCCAGGCAGGCCTCGGCGCACGGTGGCGTTCCCACCGCGCCGAAGGCAGATCACACAGGGTCGCTTGACGCGGCCGCGCCGACGGCGGCCACGCGGACCCGGCCGGAGCCGGGCATGATGACGGACTCCAGCCTCACCGGGAGGTCAGCTGGAGAAAGCGAATACCTGCGTGAACGGTGGCCCGCGCCGGGGCGCCGAGTGCGCCAGCACCACCGAGCGCAGCCGGCCCGGCTCGGGCGCCGTCACCACGGCGACCGGCTCATGGACCGGCTGCGGCAAGACCACCAGGAGGACCTGGCACAGCCGCGCGGCCAAGCGGTGCAGCAGCCCCCACAGGGCGGCCTCGCCGCGGGCCAGCCACAGGGCGATCAGCCCGGTCGCCCCTGCATGCGCGACGAGCATGCCGGCACTGGGCGCCAGTCCCGCGTGGGCATGGCCGAGCCCCGCGTGCACGGCCGGAGTGTGGCTGAGAGAGAAGAGGACATGCAGCACCACCTGCAGGCCTGCGAGCAGCGGCAAGATCACCGCCAGCGGCCGCTCACGCCCTGAGGCGACGGCCGCGGCCCCGAACGCCAGCAGCAGCCCGCCGGCCATCACCGGCCCCGCGACCGAACCCCCGCCGAAGAGGTGCGCCAGCACGCCCAGCGCCACGCACACCACGGCGAACACCGCGGCACGGGCGAGGCGGAACGGCAAGGAGGCGGTCATAGCGGGCTCATCATCCCATCCCGCCCCCTCGCTCCGGAATCCGCCATCGTGCCCTGCCTCGATGATCGCCGCGCGCACCTGCGACTCCTGGAGCGACGGGCCTCCGCTCACGGTGACGCGGCCCCCGGCACGGTCACGTGGAAGAAGGCGTCCGTGGCGCAAGGGTGGATCGTGCTCGTGCAATCGTATGCGGGTAACGGGGCCCTGGCCGCCCGCGATGCTCCAGTGAAACTCCTGACCGACCTTTGGCGCAGGTTCGCGATCGTGCCGTCGGGGCTACGTGATCGGCGGTGCTTGTCCAGGGTCGTGGCCAGGCTGGTCGCGGGCTTTGGCCGACCATGACGGTCATACCCGCCCGTGAGGAGGTCAACGTGGATCCGATCGTTTTGGCCGCGGGCACAGCGCTGGTGACGGCCATGGCCACCGACGCCTGGCAGTCGGCCCGCGACGGTGCGGTCGCACTGTGGCGTAAGGTCCGCCCCGAGCAGGCCGACGCCGTCGAGGCGGAGTTGGTCGAGGTCCGTGATCAGGTGCTCGAGGCCCGCCGGGACGGCGACACCGACACCGAGCAGGCCTTGGCCGGCTCCTGGCAGGTCCGGCTGCAGCAACTGCTGCGCGCCGACCCGTCCCTGGCCGGAGAGCTGCGGCGGGTCCTGGAGGAGGACCTTACGCCCGTGCTGTCTCGGGACGAGAGCACGCGGATCGGGTCGATCGTGATGAAGGCGACCGCGAGCGGGCACGGCCGGGTCTACCAGGCCGGTGGTGACCAGCACATCACGGAGGGGTGAGCAGCACGACCCGAGACCCCGGCCCCGACGACACCCCGGACAGCCCCCTCGGCGGGGCCGACCGGCAGGGGGAAGGCGTCCGCCAGGAGGCGCACGCGTCCGGCCATGCACGGATCAACCAGGCCGGCCGGGACCAGCACTTCTACTACAGTGTCGGCCCGCACACCCGGCGGCGTACCCGGCCGGGGGAGGCGCTTGAATGCCCCTACCCCGGGCTGGCGGCATTCGCGCCGGAACAGGCGCGCTGGTTCTTCGGCCGCGACGGCCTGGTGGCCGACCTGCTCGCCCGTCTCGACCAGCGACTGCGGGGCGTGGGCAGGATCCAAATGGTGATCGCGCCATCGGGCACCGGGAAGTCCTCGCTGCTCCGCGCCGGCCTGCTGCCAAGACTGGCCCAGTCGGCCCTGCCAGACTCTCACCGCTGGCCGGTCCTGCTGTTCACGCCCACGACCGACCCCGTCGGGGCTCTCGCCGCCCAGATCTGCTCGCTCACCGGCACGGACACGGCAGAGACCGCAGACCGTCTCCGTGCCGATCCGTGTGCGGGTGCGGCGATGCTGGCCGGGCACATCGACGACGACCACGCGATGCGAGTCGTCGTGGTGGTGGACCAATTCGAGGAACTGTTCACCGTATGCGCCGACGACCGCCAGAGGCGCATTTTCATCGACCTGCTCAGCCGGATCGCCGACCCGTACCCGGAGGCGGAAGCGCCCGCAGCACGGCCGGCCGGGCTGGTCGTGATCGGGATGCGAGCCGACTTCTACGCGGCCTGTGCCGGCCACCCCGGATTGCGGACGGCTCTGGAGGACGCTCCGCTGCTGGTCGGGGCGATGTCGCGGGCGGAGGTGCGCGAGGCGATCATCTTCCCCGCGCAGGACGTGGGACTGGAGATCGAACCTGGCCTCGTCGAACTGCTCCTGCGCGATCTCGGGGCGACGAACGGCCCCGGCGAGGAGGAGACGACCGGCTACGAGGCGGGACGGCTCCCGTTGCTGGCGCACGCGCTGCGGGTGAGCTGGCAGCAGCGGAACGGCGCCACGCTGACGGTCGAGGGCTACCAGGCCACTGGGGGCATCCAGCGGGCGCTCGCCACCACCGCCGACCGGGCCTTCGCCGGCTTGGCCGCCGACGAGCGGAAGGCGGCCAGGACCGTGTTCCTGCGCTTGGTGAAGATCGGCGAAGGTGCGGATGACAGCCGGCGGCGCGTGTCATGGACCGAACTGGTGGAGGCCTCTGGAGACAGCCCCACCGCCTCCGCCGTCGTGGACGTGTTCACCGAGGCGCGATTGCTGACCCGGGAGCAGGACACCGTGGAGATCACCCACGAGGCCCTGCTGCACGGCTGGCCGCAGCTGCGCCGCTGGATCGACGGTGACCGTACGGGCCGGATACTGCACCAGGACCTCGAAGAGGAGACGGCCGCGTGGGAACGGGCAGGGGGCGATCCCGCCCTGCTGTATCGGGGAAGCCGCCTGGAGGTCGCGCAGGCCTGGGCGGCCGCCGCGCCGGTCGGCGACCTCAGTCTCGCTGCGCGGGCGTTCCTGTCCGCGAGCGCCCGCCTGCACCGCCGTACGGCGCGGCTGCGCGTCAGCGTCATCGCCGCCCTGGCCGTGCTGGCTGTGGTCGCCGCGACCACCGCCGTGATCGGCGTACGGGAGCGAGGCGAGGCCCTCCGTCAGCGCGACACGGCCACCTACAACCGCATCCTCGCCGAGGCGGACCGGCTCGCCGACACCGATATCTCCCTGTCGGCCCAGCTCACTCTCGTCGCACACCGCAGGAATCCCGGCGACGACACCTACACCCGTATTCTCAACATCCAGCACACTCCCCTATCCATCCGGCTGGCGGTCCAGGCCGACTCCATCAATTCGGTGGCGTTCAGCCCGAGCGGGCGGATTCTCGCCGCCGCCGGCGGCGACGGACTGATACGGCTGTGGGACGTCGCCGACCCGGCCCATCCCAAGCCACTGGCCCGGCCCCTCAGCGGCCACACCGACGGCATCCTGGAAGTGGCGTTCAGCCCTGACGGCCAGGCTCTCGCCAGCCTCGGCTACGACAAGTCGGTGCGGCTTTGGGATGTCGCCGACCCAGCCCGCCCGAAGCCGCTCGGCCGCCCCCTCTCCTTGCACAGCGACTACCTGTCCACACTCGCGTTCAGCCCCGACGGGCACATTCTCGTCGTCGCCGACAGCCAGGTGCACCTGTGGAGCGTCCGCGACCCGGCCCGGCCAAAACCGCTCGGCCGACTGCCGGCCCACTTCACGAACGGCGTGTTCTCGCTCGCGTTCAGCCCCGACGGGCACATGCTCGCCGTCGGCGACAACGACCAGAAGGTGTGGCGGTGGAGCCTCGACGATCCGGCGCACCCGCGACCGCTGGGCCGGCCTCTGGTGCACGACGGCTTCCTCACTTCGGTCAATGCACTGGCCTTCAGCCCCGGCGGCGAACTGGCCAGCGCGAGCGACGACGTACGGCGGTGGGATCCCTATACCGGGAACCTGGTCAGCCGGCCTCTCGGCGGCTCCACCGACGTCGTCAGCGACGTGGCGTTCAGCCCGGATCGTTTCACGCTTGCCAGCACGGACGACAATGTGATCCGGCTGTGGAACGTCTCCGAGCAGAGTGAGGTGAAGGCGATCGGCCGGCCCCTCACCGGCCACACCGGAGGCGTCCGGTCGCTGGCGTTCAGCCCGGACGGCCGCACGCTCGCCAGTGCCGCCGAAGACGGAACGGTGCGGCTGTGGAATTTCGCCGTCGGCCGCATCACCGATGCCACGGGATCGACCCCATCGGTGGCCTTCGGCCCCGACGGCAGGACTCTCGTCGGCGTCGGCTGGGCCGCGCGGCTGTGGAGGACGACCGATCCGGCCCGTCCGATGCCCCTGGGTGAATTCCCCAGCGGGTTCGCCGCACAATTCGACGGAGTCCTCGGCCCCATGGCGCTCAGCCCCGACTGGCGTACATTGGCCACCGTCGGCGACCGAAACCATGGAGGCCGCTCCTTGCGTCTGTGGAATATCACGGCGCGGGACCGCGCCGTACAGATCGGCCCGGCCCTCACTGGCCAAAGTGACGCCTTCACCTCGGTGGCGTTCAGCCCGTACGGGCGCTTCCTCGTCGCCATCGGCGAAGACGGATCGGTTTGGCTGTGGGATGTTGCCGACCCCGCACACCCGACCGCCTCGGCACAACCGCTCTCCGGTCCCACAGGCGACGGAGTTCCCGTCGTCTCGCTGGCGTTCAGCCCCGATGGCCACACCCTCGCCAGTGCCGACGGGAACGACGTGAGCCTCTGGAACATCGCCGACCCCGTTCGCCCGAAGCCGCTGAGCCGGCTCCCGTCCCACTCCGCGGATAGCGTGCACTCGCTCGCGTTCAGCCCCGACGGGCACACCCTCGCCGTCGCCGGCACACAAGTGAACCTGTGGAGCGTCCGCGACCTGACCCAGCCGAAACCGCTGGGGGTGCTGCCATCCCAGGCCACGGGCACGCTCGCGTTCAGCCCCGACGGGCACACCCTCGCCAGCGAGGGAGGGGACGGGTCGGTATGGCTGTGGCACATCTCCGCCTCGGGCCGCGCCGAACCCCGGGGGCAGCGCCTCACCGGCCACAACGGCGCCGTCGCGTCTATGGCGTTCAGCCCGGACGGGCACCTGCTGGCCAGCGCAGGGGGAGACAGGTCGATTCAGCTGTGGGAGCTGGATGCGGAGACCGCCATCCGCCGCATCTGCGCCTCCAGCGCGGAAGCCATGACCGCCGACGCATGGCGCCGCTACGTGGGCGACATCTCTTACTCTCCCCCGTGCGGCAATGGGGGATGATGATCAAGCCGGCACGTTCCCGGTACGAGCCTGGCACCCGTGGCTGGCTCCAGCTCAACCACACCATGAGGCCGCCGAGACCCTCCATCGCGACCTGACAGTCGTGCCCGGGCCGCTCACACCACACCAGATACAACGGCACGCCAGTGGCGTATGCCTGCATCGTGCTCTCCGCCCGCCTTGGCGGACGATGTGGACGATCGGCCGTCCGGCGGCGCGGAAGGCGGCGGTCAGCGAGGCCGGCGTGGGCAGCACCTCGCTGGTGCCCGCGACGCCGTACGGCGCCTCGGACAGGAAGTCGCGCTGCACGTCGATGGTCAGCAGCGCCGAGGTGGCCCGCGGAGGTGGGGATCGGTGATGGCGTTCATGCACGGTCGCCCTCCGCGCGGGAGTTATCACCCGAAATCATCGCATCGCGTGTCGAGCCGCCTGGCGGCGGTCCAGGTCAGTGCCGGGCTGTCTGCATCAGGCGCAGCGCCGCCTCGGCCGTCTCATACCGCCAGGCGGCCACGACGTGGTCGAAGCCATGCGCCTTGTCCCGCTGCCTGCGCAGGCTGATGATGATCGGCTCGATGCGCTCCGCCTGCGCGTCCAGCAGCGGGCGCGGGTCCGCGCCGGATCGCTGGAGCAGGGCGAACTTGATCAGGAACTCGGTACGGATGTCGCGGATGTGCTCGACCGGGCACCTCAACCACCCGCCCACGGCCGACGTCCCGGCCGCCGTGGCGGTGAACACCGTACGCTGCGGACCGCTCTCCCCCCGCTCCTTGCCGCACGGCTCGATGAGAGACAGGTCGGTGAGCCGATCGAGCGCGCGGTAGACCCGAGGCCGCGGCACCTGCCAGATCGCGCCGACGGCACCGGTGGAAGCGGTGAGTCGCGCGACGGCGAAGCCGTACGTGGGCCCCTCCGCCACGAGCGCGAGCACGACCCACTCGGTGAGCGACAAGGCGCGATAATCCACACGGCCAAGGGTAGGGCCAGTCGCGGACGTCAGGAGGTCGCCAAGTAGTCTCGCATTGACTAGCCACGGTTGCGGAGGACTGCTCTGTGAGGGAGAACGAGGCCGGCACCTTAGGGCGTCGCCCGGGATGAGACCCGTCCCGAACGCCATCTGCGTCGGCGGCCCCTACGACGGCATGCTGACCCGCATCGACCAGGACGTCGGCGTCGTGGAGGTCTTCGCCTTCGAGGCGGACGGCTCGACGCGCAGCGTCCCCTATCGGGTCACGGCAGGCCGGGTCCACCATCCTTCGTGCGCCACCCCGTTCGTCGTGCTCAGCTGGGTCGAGCCCGCCCACGGCCAGCTCTGAGACGGCGCCGGCCAGAAGGGGTGGGCGCGGCCGGCGTGCAGGTTCCCGCCTGGCAGCGCGCCGCCCACACCCACCCCTCGTTCCCCGGGTCCGCCAATCCCGAGCCCGGGAGGTCCTCCAACAGCTGGGCGCACACCGGCTTGTCCTCGGTGCACGCCTCCAGCACCTCGCGGCCCATCTCCCGCCCCCAGCCGGACTGCCTGTAGCCGCCGAACGGCAGGGCCGCGGCGGGTGGCCCGCACCACGCGTTCGACGTCCTCGGCGTCGGCTTCCTCTCTCCTGATCTGATCGACTGAGCCAGCGCTTGGTAGTCACCATGAGACTACTGACAGTGGAAGAGGGCAAGAGGTTCGGCCGACTCACAAACGGCGCCGATCGCCTCCTTCTCCTCTCATCCGCCATGAGTAAGCTGAATAGAGCTCGCAGATGAGCCGAGCGGCTGGGCACGCGAGGAGGCGCCGGTGCACCCCACGTCGACCGAACTCCCAACGGATGGCCAGGTGACGCTGTCGGGCCAGGTGCGCGCGCCCGGCTGGGTGAGCGCCGCGACGCTCCGCTCGATGCCGCAGCGGGAAATGGCGGTGAGTTTCGAGTGCCGCAGTTCCGGGCCGCGGCGCCACTACTTCACCGGGCCGCTGCTCATCGACGTGCTCCAGGCCGCCGAGCCACTGTTCGACCCGGCGGAGCGGAAAGACCGGCTGCGCTTCCTGATCGCGGTCCTGGGACGCGACGGCCACCGCGCCGTACTGTCGTGGGGCGAGATCGACCCCGAGTTCGGCAACACGGCGGCGCTGCTCGCCGTCAGCATGGACTGCCGCGACCTCGAAAAGGAGGGGCCGCATCTCGTGATGCCGGGCGACCGCTGCGGAGCGCGGCACATCAGCCAGGTCACCGACATCAGGATGTGCGCCGACGACCGGTTATGGGTCTAGGCCGCAGGAGCAGGGCGGGTCGGCCCAGTGCAGGGCGATGTACGGCTCGGCCTGGCCGAAGTAGCGCACCCGTTCGCGGGTGATGCGGTAGCGGGCGCACGTCTGGGGCTCGTCCGGCGAGCGGCGCGGCACGGGGACGGTCAGGATGCCGATGTCCTGGTCGACGTGGGTGAGCAGACCGTGGCAGGGCCCGCCGAGACAGATGGCGTTGCAGTCGTGGCCGAGCCGCTCGGCGTTCATGCCGGGTACGCATGGGTCTCGGCGGCCTCGACCGAGGGCCAGATCTGCCGGCCCGGGGTCAGGTCGAGGTCGGCCAGGGCGACGGGGGTGATGTCGGCGAAGGTCATGGCGCGCTCACCAATCGGTCGCGCAGTCTGGCCAGGATGGTCACGGAGACGGCGAGCAGGACGAGGCTGAGCACGACCCGCCGCCTCCGGCTCCGTCTCCAAGGCCAGGTAGAGGGCCGGCGGCATCGTACGGGTGGTGCCCCGCAGCGCCCCCTCCACGCTGATCACCAGGAACGACGTCGCCACGAACGCCTCCGCGACGACCACCCCCGCCGCGGTGAACGGCAACGTGATCCCGAACGACGACTCCAGCCACTGCCCTACCAGCCCGCTCCGCCCCAGCACCAGCGCCACACCGCCCACCACCGGCGGCAGTCCCAGCGACACGGTGTCCAGTGCTCGGACCAGCCGCCGCCCGGGAAACGGCACCCGGGCCAGCAGCCAGGCCAGCAGCACCCCGAGCAGCAAGCACACGGCGGTGGCGACGGTGCCGCACGCCAGCGACAGCCGCAACGCCTCCAGCACCTGCGGCTCGGCCAGCCGCTGCGGCAGCGTGGTCCAGAGGGCGCGGATCAGCAGTCCGGCCAGCGGCAGCACCAGGAAGGCCGGGCCCACCAGCGCGGGGACGACCAGCATCCACGGCAGCCGCCCAGAGACCCCGCGACCCGCAGCCGAACGCCCGGCACGCCCGAAGACCCCGCGACCCGCAACCGAACACCCGGCACGCCCGAAGACCCCGCGACCCGCAACCGAACACCCGGCACGCCCGGAGACCTCGCGACCTGCGGCCGGACGCCCGGCGGGCCCGGCACGCGGACCTGCCGGGCCGAGCGGCTCCGGCGGCGAAGAGCTCATCCCGGATCAGGGGGCCTCGAAGCCGGCCTTGGTCAGCACGTCCTTGCCCTGCTGCGACAGCACCAGGTCCACGAACTGCTTGGCCAGGTCACCCGCGGGAGCCTTGGTCAGGGTGGCGATCGGATAGTCGTTGATCGCCTGGTCGGCCTCGGGGAACGCGATGCCCTGGACCTTGCCCGCCGACGCGATCACGTCCGTCTTGTAGACCAGCGCCGCGTCCACCTCGCCCAGCTCCACCTTGGTCAGCGTGGCCTTGACGTCCTGCTCCAGCGTCACAGGCTTGACCTTGAGCCCGGCCGCGTCCAGCGCCTTGATCGCCGCCGCCCCGCACGGCACCTGCTCGGCGCACAACGCCACCTTCACCTTGCTGTCGGTCAGATCCTTCAGCTCGTCCACCTTGGCCGGATTGTCCTTCGGCACGGCGATCTCCAGCTTGTTGCGCACGAACGTGGTCGGCGCATTCGCCAGCGACGCGTCGGTCGCCGTCTTCATCGTGGCCGGGCTCGCCGCGGCGAACACGTCCGCAGGAGCCCCTTGGGCGATCTGCTGGGCCAGCGTCGCGCTGGAGCCGAAGTTGAACTTCACCGTCGTACCCGGGTGCGCGGCCTCGAAAGTCTTGCCGAGCTCGGTGAACGTCCCGGTCAGCGACGCCGCAGCGAACACCGTCACCTCCTTGGCAGCACCACCGGCGGCCGGGGCCGACGAAGCCGCGGTCGTGGACGTGGCCGGTCCGCCGGAGCCGCAACCGGACAGGCCCGCCAGCGCGAATGCCACGGGCAGGGCGATCGCCCATCGGGAAAGACGCCTGAACACCACAGGGGGCTCCTCACAAGTGACTGGCCACGCGTTCGTGACCGGGAATCTCCACGACGACGTTGGTGGACTTGATCACGGCGACCGCCACCACCCCGCCTCCAGGCCGAGCTCGTCGGCGGCCTGGAGGCTGATCAGCGGCACCCTCCGGAACGGCCCCGGCGGCGATCTCCGCCTGCGCCATCACCGCATCGCGGATCACCTCGGTCACGATGCCGCGAAAGCGGTTACGGGACGAGGAGCGGTTGCCGTCGCCGCTCTCCTCGATCTGCGAGCGAGTGAAAGCGGCCAGGTCGGCGCCGTTCGCCTGCTGATGACCGTGCTCGTCCCGGCCGGCTCCCAGCCGATCCGCGTCCACCCAGCGGCGGACCGTGTCAGCGCTGACCCCGAGCAGCGCGGCGGCCTCGCTGATCCGAAACGTCGTCACAAGCTCTCAGGATACCGCCAGCAGATTCGAGCCTTAATACCCGTCCTGGTCCGCAATAGCGGTATGATCTACCGCTCAGCCGTGGCATTCACGAGACCCGAGAGCACGCGGTTCCCGCCGACCGCGCCGACGGTGGTCTGCCGAACGGAGGAGAGGCCGGCGGCGGGCGCGACCGTGGCGGGGGGCGTGAGTGTGGCGCCAGTCGCGGCGTGGCGGCTGGCGTGAGTGTGGCGGCCGTCGCAACCGTGGCGGCTGGCGTGAGTGGCCAGCAGGGCGGTGGCGAGCGCGGACGCGGCGGCCCAGCGGCGGCCCAGTGGCGGCCCAGCGGCGGCCCAGCGGCGGCCAGGTCGCCGGCCGCGCTCGTTCACCATGGCGCGACTGCGCAGTCTGCCGCAGCACACCCTCCGCCGCCGTGCGCTACCAGACCTCCCACGGCGCGGATAAGCACACCTCCACCGGCCCGCTGCTGTCCGACGTCCTCCAGCTGACCGAGCCCCACATCGATCCCGACGTCAAGAACGCGCAGCTACGCCTGGTCCTCACCGCCACCGGCCCCGGCCGCTACCGCGCCGCCCGAGCCTGGGGCCGAGTCAGATGGTCCGGCAGAGGCGGGCCGCGTCCAGCATCGCGGCATGGACGTTCCTGCTCGCCACCGCGTCCCCGATGCGGAACAGCCGGAACGAACCGGCTTCGTTGCGCACCACCGACTGGGGCTTGCGGGCCAGCAGGTCCGCCAGGTCGACGGCCCCCAGGTTGGTGGAGGAGTCGAGCAGCTCGTCGTAGAGCTCCTGGACCGGATCGGTGCCCATCTCGGCCACGATGGCATCGAAGATGCGGTGTTCACGGAACGCGAAGCCGTCCACACCGAGTTCCACCGCCAAACCGTCCGGAGTCTTGGAGACCCCGTGCAGTCGGCGAAGGACGGTGACCGCGACACCGTTCTCCGCCAATGAGTGGAAATAGCCGGACGCCGTGAGCGAGCCGACGTCGGGTGAGAGCGTCCGCTCGGGCGTGACGATCTCGACGGTGGCGCCTTCCCGGACGAGGGCCTCCGCCGCGTCGAGTGCCTGGTTGCCGCCGTGGTCGTCGTAGACCATCACCCGCCCCCGCAGCCGACGCGTGCCGGCGAGCACGTCCCAGGTGTCATGGACCAGGCCGGCCCCGGGGATGCGGGGTGTCGCGGGGGTGCCGCCGGTCGCGACGATGACGACGTCCCATGGCTGTTCGAGCAGCGTCCGGCCGTCGACGTAGGTGTTCAACGAGATCGGCACGCCCAGCCGGGCGAGCTCGTCGGTTCTCCAGTCGATGATGCCGCGAAGATCGCGACGGCGCGGCGCCATCGAGGCCAGCAGCAGCTGCCCGCCCACCTTGTCGGCGGCCTCGAAGAGCCGCACCGCGTGACCGCGCTCCGCGAGGACGCGGGACGCTTCCAGACCGGCGGGCCCGGCGCCGACCACCGCGACGCGCCTCGTCGTGCGCGCGACCTCGATGCGCTGGGGCACCTCGCGCTCGCGGCCGGTGGACGGGTTGTGTATGCAGAAGGCCGCGCCCGAGCCGTAGATGCCGTCGATGCACATGTTGGCGCCGACGCACGGACGGATCCGGTCGGTGTGACCGTCACGCACCTTGTTGGGCAGCTCGGGGTCGGCCATCAACGCCCTGGTCATGCCGACCAGATCGAGCAGGCCCTCTTCGATCGCGTACCGTGCGGTGGCGACATCGCTGATCCGGGCGGCGTGCATGACCGGGACGGAGAGCTTCTGCTTGATCCGCCCGGCGAACTCCAGGTGCGGAGAGGCCGGCGTGGACATCGGCGCGATGGCGCGGGCCAGGTCGGCGTCGGTGCCGATCGACCCCTTGATCAGGCTGATGAAGTCGATCCCGGCCTCGGTGATGTCCGCGGCGATGCGCAGCGCCTCGTGCGTCTCGAGGCCGCCCTCGCGCTCTTCGTCGAAGGTCATACGCGCGCCGATGACGAACTCCGGCCCGACCGCCTCGCGGACGGCGCGGATGACCCGCAGCGGGTAGCGCATGCGGTTTTCGTAGGAGCCGCCGTACTCGTCGTCGCGGTGGTTCCAGAACGGCGTCCAGAACGAGTCCAGGAAGTGCCCGTACGCCATGAGTTCGATGCCGTCGAGACCCGCGGACCGGCAGCGCTGCGCGACGTCGACGAAGTCCCGCAGCACCCGGTCGAGGTCCCATTGCTCGGCCGCCTTGGCGAACGCGCGGTGCGCGGGCTCGCGGACGTTGCTCGCCGAGATCGCCGGGAGCCAGTTGTCGGTGTAGTTGCTCGTACGGTGACCGAGGTGCGTGAGCTGGGTCATCACGGCCGCGCCCTGCTCGTGGACCTCGTCGGCGAGCCGGCGCAGCAGCGGCTCCGCCTCGTCCTTCCAGAGCTGCAGGTTCCCGAACGCGGGCGCGCTGTCCCGGCTGACCAGAGCGCTGCCGCCGATCATGGTCAACCCGACGCCGCCACGGGCCTTCTCGACGTGGTAGGCGCGGTAGCGGTCCTTGGGCAGGCCGTCCTCGCTGTAGGCCGGCTCGTGAGAGGTGCTGACGATGCGGTTGCGCAGAGTCAGGTTCTTGAGGACGAACGGGCTCATCAGGGGGTCGTTGACGGTCACCCCACACCTCCGCTGATTCTCCGGGGCGCCAGGGCGGCGGCCTCGTGCAGGGCCATGCCGCGGGTCTCGGGTGCCCACCGGGCGGAGACGACGGCGCCGATGAGGCTGATGGCCGCGGCCGCGAGCATGGTGCCGCCGATGCCCCAGCCGCTCAGGGCCATGGGGACGAGGTACGTGCCGACGGCGGCGCCGATCCGGCTGACGGAGGAGGCCAGGCCGACGGCGGAGCCGCGTACCTCGGTGGGGAACAGCTCGTTCGGATAGATCCACTGCAGGATCTGGGTGCCGCCGATGATGACCGCGTACAGGGCGAAGAGGGTCATGATCACGGCCGCGGGGGCGCCGGGGAAGAGGCCGAGCAGCAGCAGGGCCAGGCCCGACCAGATGAAGCTGTGGATGACCAGGGGGCGCCGGCCCATGCGGTTCACGCCGAACAGGGCGATCACGCAGCCGATGAGGAACATGACGGTGATCAGGGCCGATCCGAGGTTCGCCAGCGAGCCTTCGAGGTTGAGGGCGCCGAGGATGGTCGGGCCGAAGGCGTAGATGGCGAAGAGCGGGACGATGGAGCAGGTCCAGAAGACGGAGATGTAGAGCATCCGCCCGCCGTAGCCGGCGCGGATGATCGCCTTGGCGTCGACGTTCTCGCGCTCCTCCCCCGGCAGGTCGGCGATCGTCGCGTCGGGTCCGAAGACCTGCTTGAGTACGGCCTCGGCCTCCTCGGCGCGGCCCTTGTTCGCCAGCCAGCGCGGGGACTCGGGCGTGCCCAGCCGCAGCAGCACGATGATCGCGGCGGGCAGCGCGGCGCTGGCGAGCATCCACCGCCACGCGTCGTCACCGATCGCCAGCAGCGCCTCGCCGACGATGTACGCCACCGCTGCGCCCACGAACCACATGACGACCAGGCCGCCCAGCAGCGGCCCCCGATAGCGGCGCGGCGTGAACTCGGCCAGCAGCGACGTTGCGATGGGGTAGTCCGCGCCGACCGCCATGCCGATCAGCAGGCGCAGGACGAACAGCCACACCGGATCGGTGGCCCAGAACTGCGCGACGGAGCAGGCGATGATGGCGATCAGGTCGATGGTGTACAGGACCTGCCGGCCGAACCTGTCGGTCAGGTAGCCGCCCGCGAACGCACCGAGGAAGATCCCGATGAGCGCGGACGCGCCGATGAGGCCCTGGGCGGAGTCGGACAGGCTCAGCTGCGGCGTGATCTGCACCATGGCGACGCCGATGACGCTGAGGACGTAGCCGTCGAGGAACGGGCCCCCGGAGGAGTACAGCGCCAGTTTCTTGTGGAAGCGCGACAGGGGCGCGTCATCCAGTCTGTTTCCTGCGTTTGCGGTCATCACGGCCTCCGGGAGAGGTCCCCTGGTCGGGGGGTTGATCTCGTGTCGTTGGTACCGGGCGCCTCGCGAACACGCGGTTTCCTGGAGGCGCCGGCAGTGTGGCCACCGGATGGCTTCGAAGTATGTGACGGCCTGGGGCGGCCAACAATGCTCGCGCCGCCTCGCCGGCCGCCGGGGTACCTCTGAATCAGAAATTCGGCTACGGTTGCCGGCATGGCCGGCTGTCCCCGCGACGCCGTGATCCTCACCGAGGACGAACGGGCCACGCTGCGGACGTGGACCCGCAGCCGCACCTGCTCGCAGGCCCTGGCCCTGCGGGCGCGGATCGTGCTGGCGTGCGAGGACGAGCCCACCAGCACCGCCGTGGCCCGGCGCCTCGGCGTCTCCCGCGACATGGTCGGCAAGTGGCGCGCCCGCTTCCTCGCCGGACGGCTGGACGGCCTCGACGAGCAGCCCCGCCCCGGGCGGCCTCCCGCGGCCGACGACGACACGGTGGCGCACGTCCTGGTCCGCACGCTCACCGCGCCACCGGCCGGTGCCAGGCAGTCCTGGTCGACCCGTTCCATGGCGGCCGAGACCGGCCTGAGCCAGAGCACGGTGAGCCGGATCTGGCGGGCCTACCGCGTCCAGCCCGGGGCGCGCGCCACGGCCGGGCCGCGCCGGGCGTGGTCCCTGCCGGAGCGCGCCGAGGAGGTGGTCGGCCTGTTCATCGCCCCGCCGGTGTGCGTGCTCGCCGTGACGGCCCGGGCGGGAGGGGGCGAGGCCGTACGCGCCTCTGCGGGCCGGCTGTTCGGCCAGGACCGGGAGGCGCCCCACGTGTTGGCCGTGGCCTGCGCCTTCGCGGCGCTGCGGGGCGAGCGGCACCTGGACCATCCCGCCCTGCGCGCGTTCCTGGAGCAGGTCAGGTCGGCGGTGGGTGCCGGGGCAAGCGTGCACGTGCTGGCGCACGGCGTACCGGCGCAGGAATGCGACGCCCTCGATCGACCGGACACGGCCGCGCGCCTGCGCTGGCACCGGGCGCCCAGCCCGGCCGCGTGGACCGACGAGGCCCACCGCCTGCTCGCCGCCGACACTCAGTTCTCCCGCGAGGCCGCCGACACTCAGCTCCCCCGCGAGGCCGCCCACGGTCAATTCCCCCGCGAGGCCGCCGACACTCAGCTCCTTCGCGAGCCCGCCGACGCTCAGTCCCCTCGCGAGACCGCACCCGACCTGCCCCGGCTGCGCGACGCGCTGCTGACCTGGTCCACCACGTGGACCCCCGCCACGGCCCCCTTCACCAGGGTCGCCGCACCGCGCCCGCCGTACGACACCCCGGCCATCTGCGGCCCTGGAAATGACTCGAACGCCCGCGACGCGCGCGCACAGGACCTCCCCGGGAGCGCCTCCCCCGACGCTCCGCCCGGCGCCCCCATCACCACCGACCCCGTCGTGGGCCTGCTGCGCGAAGCCCTCCTCTCCGGTCGCCATCGGCCCGGCGAGCGCGTACGGGAGGCGCCGCTCGCGGCCCGCCTCGGCCTGTCCCGCCGGGTCATCCGCGCGGGCCTTCGGGCACTGGCCGAGGAAGGCATGCTCGACCTGCTCCCCGGCGGCGCGACCGCCGTCCCCGCCGTCACGGCCAAGGACGTCCTCGATCTCTACGCCCTGCGCGCCGGCCTCGGCGCGCTGCTCATCCGCCGCGTCGCCATGCTCGGCCGCGAGAAGCTCGCCCCCGCGTCAGCCGCCCTGGCGGAGGTACGCGCCGCCGCCCGGGACGGCGACAACGCCCGCATCCGCGAAACCGACCTGCGCTTCCAGGACGCCCTCGCCCGTACCGCGGACCTCCCGCAGGCCGCCGGCACCTTCGAACGCCTCACGGCGCGGCTGCGCATGTTCGTCAACGTCCTGGACATGGACTACAGCCAGGCGTGCGACACCATCGCGAACGAGGACACCGCCGTCTACGACGCGTTGCGCGACGCCGACGGGAACGAGGGGGCCCGGCTGTATCGGGTCAAGATCGAACGCTGCGTCCGCTACATGATCGCCCAACTCCCCGAGGACGACGTCGCCCCGCACCTGTGGACCATCCTGGCGGGCAGGCCCCGCCCGCCCCGGACCGCCCCGCACTGACGCGGAAGCCGCCGGTCAGCCGCCGCCCGGCTCGGCGGTCCGCTCCCACAGCGACTTCATCTCGGCGAACCCCTGCTCCATGATCCCCACCATGGCCTCCCGGGCCCGCTGGCCGTCGCGCCGCTGGATCGCCTGGGCGACGTCGTTGTGCAGCTGCAGCGCCTGCTCGTCCGGGTAGTGCGGCATCAGGTGGTAGTGGTGCCGGCCGGCCAGCACCTCGGCGACGATCAGTTGCAGTTTCGCGAACATCTCGTTGCCGGAGGCGGCCAGCACCCGCCGGTGGAAGTCGATGTCCAGGTCGAGGAAGCGGGCCTCGTCGCCGGCCTTCCCGGCGGCCCACATCTTGGCCGCGAGCCCGACCAGCTCGCTCGCCTCGTCGTCGTCGACCCGCTCGGCGGCCAGCCAGGCGGCGTGCGGCTCGATCGCGGTCCGCAGCTCGGTGATCGAGCGCAGCTGCGCCATCCTCCCGTCCGAGGCGAGCCGCCAGCGGATCACCTGCGGATCGAAGACGCTCCACACCCCGGGGGGCTGGATCATGATCCCGACCCGGCGCCGGGTCTCGATGAGCCCCATGGACGCGAGCACCCGCAGCACCTCGCGGATCACCGAGCGGGAGACCTGATAGCGGTCGACCAGGTCTTCGATGCTCAGGACCGAACCGGCGGCCACGTCGCCGCTGCAGATGGCGGTGCCGAGGTGGTCGAGGACGCGTGCGTGCAACCCAGCCTCCGCAGCGGCGGGCCGAGTGGGGGCGGCCCCCGGGGAGGACTGATTCACGGCATAGAACATATCAGTTGAAGGTTGACTCTTGAATAAGTCAGCTTTTTTGGCCTAGCATCCCGGCATTAAGCAGATGTTACGAGCATGTGGCGCTCTTCCGGGGGGCGGCGACCATGACAGAAAGGCGGGATGACGTGCGACGTCGAGCGATATTCGGTACATCTCTGGCCGTGGTGGCCGCCATGGCCCTGTCCGCCTGTGGCGGTGGCGGTGACGGCGGCGGGTCCAAGACGGTCCGGATCACCCTGGCCAACCACGTGTGGACCGACAACATCAAGAAGGCCCTGCCCGAGTTCGAGAAGCAGACCGGGCTCAAGGCCGAGATCACCCAGCTCGGCGAGGACCAGCTCTCCGACCAGTACAACGTCAAGCTGAACGCCGGCTCCTCCGACATCGACGTGATGATGTACCGCCCCCTGCAGGAGGGCAGGCTCTTCGCCAAGAACAAGTACCTGGCCGACCTGTCGGAGCAGGTGAAGGCCAACAAGGACTGGGACTTCGGCGACTTCCAGGCCGGCCCGGTGGAGGCCACCACGTACGAGGGCAAGCCGGTCGGCGTCCCGATCATCACCGAGCAGGAGGTCCTCTACTACCGCAAGGACCTGCTCGCCAAGGCCGGCCTGAGCGCCCCGCCGAAGACCCTCGACGAGCTCAAGGCCGCCGCCGCCAAGATCAAGGCGGCCGAGCCGGACGTCGCCGGCTTCGTCGCCCGTACCGGCAAGTCGCCGGCGGTCACCCAGTTCTCCAGCTTCCTCTACAGCTTCGGCGGCGACTTCGTCGACGGCAGCGGCAAGGCCGCGGTCAACAGCGAGGCGGCCAAGCAGGCGTACGCCTACTACGGCGGGCTGATCAAGGACTCCGGCCCCGCGAACGTCAGCACCGACATGGGCTGGCCCGAGGCGATGGCCATCTTCACCCAGGGCAAGGCCGCCTTCTACACCGAGGCCAACTCGCTCTACAAGAACGCCACCGACCCCGCCAAGTCCAAGGTCTCGGACAACGTCGGCTTCGCGCCGTTCCCGGCCGGCCCGAGCGGTTCCAAGCCGTACAACATCCCGTCGTGGGCGCTGGGCATCAACTCCAGCTCGGAGAACACGGCCAACGCCTGGAAGTTCATCGAGTGGGCCACCGGCAAGGCGCAGACGCTCGCCCAGCAGAAGTCCGGCGTGCCGGGCGCCCGCAGCTCCGTCTGGTCCAACCCGGAGGGCACCTCAACCTTCCCGAAGGACCTGGTGGAGGCCATCGCGGCCAGCACCAAGGACGGGGTGGGTCATGACCGGCCGCTGGTCGTGAAGGTCGCCGAGTCCCGCGAGATCGTGGGCCAGCCGATCGTCGACGCGATCACCGGCAAGGACGCCGCGGCGGCCGCCGACACGGCCAACGCCGCGTTCCAGAAGTTCCTGGACGACGAGGCCAAGTAAGCGGCACCCGCCGACCCCTGGAGTCCCCATGGCAACGATCACCACACCCACCACCAAGGCGCCGCGCGGCGCCCCCGCCGCCCCCGGCACGCCCGGGTGGCTGCGCTGGGTCGACGAGCACCGCAAATGGCTCTTCGCCGCGCCCGCGATGGTCTTCGTCGCCGCGCTGCTCGTGTTCCCCCTGGCCTGGACCGGCTACCTCAGCCTGACCGACGCCGAGGGATCCGTCCGCGCGGAGAGCGAGTTCGTGGGCCTGCGGAACTATCTCGACGTCCTGTCGGACACCGAGCGGTTCTGGCCCGCGGTCGGGCGGACCGCCACGTTCACCGTCGTCGCGCTGCTGTTCGAGGTGGTCCTCGGGATGGCGATCGCGCTGCTGCTCTGGCGGCCCTTCAAGGGGCAGCGGTGGGTCCGGGTCGCCATCCTCATGCCGCTCGTCGCCACCCCGGTGGCGGTCGGCATGATGTGGCGGCTCATCTTCGACCCGAACATCGGCCTGGCCAACCAGCTCCTCGGCTGGTTCGGCATCGGGCCGCAGCCGTGGCTGTCCGGCCAGCACTCGGCCCTGCCCACCACGATCTTCATCGACGTGTGGCAGTGGACGCCGATGGTGGTGCTGATCCTGCTGGCCGGGCTCACCTCGCTGTCGGAGGAGCCGCAGGAGGCGGCGCGCATCGACGGCGCCAGCACCTGGCAGCGGTTCCGGCACGTCACCCTGCCGCTGTTGATGCCCACGCTGACCGTGGCGGTCCTGCTGCGCGGCATCGACGCCCTGAAGACCTTCGACATCCTGTACGCCACGAAGGGCCGCGGCGGCGGTTCGTTCCACGAGGTCGAGACGCTCAACGTGTACGCCTACGGCCTCAGCTTCGACTACAACGAGTACGGCGTCTCCTCCACCGTGCTCATCCTCTTCTTCCTGATCATCATCGGGGCCATGTGGGCCCTGACCGCCCGGCGCAAGGAGGCGCAGCGATGAAGGCCCGGCCCGCGTACCAGGTGTTCCGGGTGGTGGCGCTCACCTTCGTGGTGCTGTCGTTGGTCGCGCCGCTGCTCTGGATGATCTCCGCGTCGTTCAAGACCAACGTCGACATCTACGACCCGGGCAAGGCCCTGGCCTTCTCGCCCACCATGGACAACTACGCCAAGGTGCTCCAGCAGGCGAACTACGTCGAGTTCATCGTCAACAGCCTCTGGGTGGCGTTCGCCGCCACGGTGGCGTCGCTGATCCTCGGCGTGCCGGCGGCGTACTCGATGAGCCGGTTCAACATGAAGAAGTCCGCGCTGGTGGTGCTGATGGCCCGGGTCATCCCCGGTGTCTCGCTGCTGGTGCCCTGGTACTACGTCTTCTCCAACCTGAAGATGGTCGGCGGCTTCGGGGTGCTGATCATCAGCCACATGTTCGTCTCGCTGCCGCTGGTGGTCTACATCATGATGGGCTACTTCGACAGCCTGCCCGAGGAGCTGGAGGAGGCGGCGCTGGTGGACGGGCTGACCCACGTCGGCGCGTTCCGGCGCATCACCCTGCCGCTGTCCGTGCCGGGCATCGCCACCGCCGGGATCCTGTCCTTCATCTTCTCCTGGAACAACTTCATGTTCGCGCTCGTACTGTCCGACGCCGACACCAAGACCCTGCCCGTGGCGATCTTCGACTTCGTCGGCTACGCCAGCATCGACTGGGGCGGCCTGATGGCCGCGGCCACCGTGGTCACCGTGCCGATCATGGTGATCGCCCTGTTCGTGCAGAAGTACGTGGTCTCCGGCCTCACCGCCGGTGCGACGAAGGGCTGAGCGGCATGACGACCATCGCGCGCATCGAGACCTTCCTCGTCGCCCCCCGCTGGCTCTTCGTCCGGGTGGAGACCGACTGCGGGATCGTCGGCTGGGGCGAGGCCACCTGCGAGGGGCGCTCCGAGACCGTCCGCGCCGCCGTCGACCAGCTCGCGGAGCTGCTGATCGGCCAGGACGCGCTGCGCATCGAGGACCACTGGCAGGTGCTGACCAAGGGCTCGTTCTACCGGGGCGGCCCGATCCTGGCCAGCGCCGTGGCGGGCCTCGACCAGGCCCTCTGGGACATCGCCGGCAAGCACTTCGGCGCCCCCGTCCATCAGCTGCTCGGCGGCCCGGTCCGGGACCGGATCCGGGTGTACGGCTGGGTCGGCGGCGACGAGCCAAGCGAGGTCCGCGACCACATCGCCGCCCAGGTCGAGGCCGGGCTCACCGCGGTGAAGATGAACGCCTCCGGCAGGATGAGCCCCGTGGCCTCGGTCGCCGAGCTGGACGGCGTGGTCGCCCGGGTGGCCGCCGCCCGCGAGGTGCTCGGCGACCACCGCGACGTGGCCGTCGACTTCCACGGGCGCTTCACCCTGGCCAACGCCCGCCGGGTGGCGCCGCTGTTGGAGCCGTACCGGCCGCTGTTCCTGGAGGAGCCGGTCGTCCCGGAGAACTCGCACCTCATCGGCGAGTTCGTCCGCTCGACGACCACCCCGGTCTCGACCGGGGAGCGGCTCTACAGCCGGCAGGAGTTCCTGCCGGTCTTCCAGGCCGGCATCGCGGTCGCCCAGCCGGACCTCTCGCACGCCGGCGGCATCACCGAGGTCCGCAAGATCGCCGTGCTCGCCGAGGTGTACGACGTGCAGCTCGCCCCGCACTGCCCGCTCGGCCCGATCGCCCTCGCGGCCTGCCTGCAGGTCGGCTTCGCCACGCCCAACTACCTGATCCAGGAGCAGAGCATCGGCATCCACTACAACCGTGGCGCCGAGGTGCTCGACTACTGCCTCGACAAGACCCCGCTGACCTTCGTGGACGGACACGTCGAGCGGCTGACCGCGCCGGGCCTGGGTATCGAGATCGACGACCAGGCGGTCCGCTCCGCCGACAAACGAGGACACGCCTGGCGCAGCCCCGTCTGGCGACATCGGGACGGTTCGTACGCGGAATGGTAACCACGACCCCCGAACGCACCGCCGACGTGAGAAAGGCACCCGCGTGAAGATCATCGCAGCGGACGTCATCGTCACCAGTCCCGACCGCAACTTCGTCACCCTCAAGATCACGACGGACGAGGGGATCACCGGGCTGGGCGACGGCACCCTCAACGGGCGCGAGCTGGCGGTCGCGTCGTACCTGGCCGACCACGTCGTCCCGTTGCTGATCGGACGGGACCCGCATCGCATCGAGGACACCTGGCAGTTCCTCTACCGCTCGGCGTACTGGCGGCGCGGGCCCGTCACCATGGCCGCCATCGCGGCCGTGGACGTGGCGCTGTGGGACATCAAGGCCAAGGCCGCCGGGATGCCGCTCTACCAGCTGCTCGGCGGCGCCTCCCGGAACGGCATCATGGCGTACGGGCATGCCTCGGGCCGGGACCTGCCGGAGCTGTTCGACTCGATCCGCCGGCACCTGGAGATGGGGTACCGCTCGCTGCGGGTGCAGACCTCCGTACCGGGCATCAACGCCGTCTACGGCGTGGCCGCCCAGCCGAGCGTCGAGGGCAAGCGGTACGACTACGAGCCGGCCCAGCGCACCGCGCTGCCCGCGGAAGAGGACTGGGACACCCGCGCCTACCTGCGCCACCTGCCCGGCGTCTTCGAGGCGGTGCGCAACGAGTTCGGCCCCGAGCTGCCGCTGCTGCACGACGGGCACCACCGGATGACGCCCATCCAGGCCGCCCGGCTCGGCAAGGCCCTCGAGCCGTACGACCTGTTCTGGCTGGAGGACTGCACGCCGGCGGAGAACCAGGAGGCGCTGCGCCTGGTCCGCCGGCACACGACCACCCCGCTGGCCATCGGGGAGGTCTTCAACACCGTGTGGGACTACCAGACCCTGATCCGCGAGCAGCTCATCGACTACGTCCGCTCCGCCGTCACCCACACCGGCGGGATCACGGCCATGCGCAAGCTGCTCGACTACGCCGCCCAGTACCAGATCAAGTCCGGCATCCACGGCCCGACCGACATCTCCCCGGTCGGCATGGCCGCCGCCCTGCACCTGGACCTGGCCATCCACAACTTCGGCATCCAGGAGTACATGCAGCACGGCGCGGCGACCAACGAGGTGTTCCGGCAGTCGTTCAGCTTCTCCGACGGCTACCTGCACCCCGGGGAGCTGCCGGGGCTCGGCGTGGATCTCGACGAGGAGGCCGCTGCGCGATTCCCGTACCAACCGGCGTACCTGCCGTTCAACCGGCTCAAGGACGGCACCGTCCATGACTGGTGAGCACCGGCGCACCCGGCACGTCGTGGTCATGGGCGTGTCGGGCGCGGGCAAGACGACCGTGGCCCGCAAAGTCAGCGAGCTGACCGGGCTGCGGTTCGCCGAGGCGGACGAGTTCCACCCGGAGGCGAACGTGGCGCGGATGCGCGCCGGCATCCCGCTGAACGACGCGGACCGCTGGCCGTGGCTGCGCGATCTGGCCGCCTGGATGGCCGCCCGGCACGCCGAGGGCGTCTCCACGGTGCTGGCCTGCTCGGCGCTCAAGCGCTCCTATCGGGACGTGCTGCGGCAGGGCCCGCCGGAGGTGGAGTTCGTCCACCTGGACGGGCCCGCGACGCTGATCCGGGACCGGTTGACCCGCCGCACCGGCCACTACATGTCGCCCGGCCTGTTCGACTCGCAGCGGGCGACCCTGGAGCACCTCGGCCCGGAGGAGTCCGGGATGGTGCTGGAGGTGGCGCTGCCGCCGGACGAGCTGGCGGCGGCGGTGACGGCCCGGCTCGGCCTGCCCTCCGCCAGCCGCCCGGCCATCCCCTGATCAGGCAGGCCGCCTGATCAGGCGGGCCCCAGTTGCGGCAGCACCTCGGCCGCGATCAGCTCCAGGTGGTCGAGATCGTTGAAGTCGATCAGGCGCAGATGTATCCGGGTGGCGCCGACCGCGGCGAACTCGCCGATCCGGTCGACGAGCTGGGCCGGCGAGCCGATCACCGGGTCCTCCGGGGGCAGCGCGCTCGGCACGTGCAGCGGGGCGGCCCGGCGCCGGGCCTGCGCGTCGTCGCGCCCGATCGCGACGACGACGCCCGCGGAGAGCACCAGCGGAACACGACGGCCGATCCGCTCCTGCGCCTCGACGACCCGCTCGAACGCTGCCGCGGTCTCTGACACGTTCCTGAACGGCAGGTTGAACTCGTCCGCGTAGCGGGCGGCGAGCCGCGGGGTGCGCTTCGGCCCGCGGCCTCCGACGATGATCGGCGGCCGGGGCCGCTGCACCGGCCTGGGCAGGGCGGGGGCGTCGACCAGCCGGTAATTCTCGCCGTGGTGGCTGAACCGGCCTCCGGGCGGCGTGGCCCACAGCCCGGTGACGATGGCGAGCTGCTCCTCCAGCCGGTCGAAGCGCTCACCGACCGGGGGGAACGGGATGCCGTAGGCGGTGTGCTCCCGCTCGTACCAGCCGGTGCCGAGGCCCAGCTCCACCCGGCCGCCGCTCATCCGGTCCACCTGCGCCACGGTCACCGCGAGCGGCCCGGGCAGCCGGAAGGTCGCCGACGAGACCAGCGTGCCCAGCCGGATCCGGGAGGTCTCCCTGGCCAGGCCGGCCAGGGTCACCCAGGCGTCCGTGGGGCCGGGCAGGCCGCCCTCGAGCTCCATGGACCGGTAGTGGTCGGCGCGCAGGAAGCCCTCGAACCCGCCGTCCTCGGCCAGCCGCGCCATCCGCAGCTGATCGTCGTAGGTGGCGCCGCGATGCGGTTCGGCGAATACGCACACGCGCATGCTCACTGTCCCCCCTCCCGGACCACCGCCGACGTGCCCCTCCCCACCAGCAGCTCGTGCAGATCGGCGCTGCACCGAGCGACCTCTTCGAAATGGGCGTCGCGGCCCAGGGTCCGCGGGCGCGGGATGCGGATCTCGACCACCTCCCGGATCCGCCCCGGACGCGGGGTGAGCACCACCACCCGGTCGGCCAGGAGCACCGCCTCGTCGATGGAGTGGGTGACGAAGACGATCGTCGACGCGTTCTCCATGTGCACGCGCTGCAACTCCACCGAGAGTTCCTCGCGGGTGATCGCGTCGAGCGCGGAGAACGGCTCGTCCATCAGCATCACCCGGGGGTTGCCGATCAGCGACCGGCAGAGGGAGACCCGCTGCTGCATGCCGCCGGACAGCTCGTGCGGCAGGCGCCTCTCGAAGCCGGCCAGCCCGGCCATCTCCAGAAGCCGCAAGGCGCGCTCGCGGTGCGCCGCCCGGCGCCAGCCGAAGATCTCCACCGGGAGCAGCACGTTGTCGATGACCGACCGCCAGGGCAGCAGCGCGGGCCGCTGGAACAGCATCGCGATGTCGCGCCGTGCCTTGGTGACCCGTTCGCCGGCGACCGTGATTTCACCTTCGGTCGGCGGCAACAACCCGGCGATGAGCCTGAGAAGTGTGGATTTGCCGCATCCTGATCGGCCGACCAGAGCGACGAACTCCCCCTCGGCCACGGTCAGGTCTATGCCGCGCACCGCCTCCACGACCCCGGATCGTCCACTGAAACTGCGGGAAACCCCAGCCAGCCGAATCATGCGCGCAGCTCTCCATCTGACTGCGGTTTTAATCCAGTTGGACCAGACTATACGGATTGACAAGAAATGGAACCCTTGGTGAGCTTGGATACGCAGGCCGATCGGCGCCGGATGAAAGGAAGCGTGCATGAGCAGGCTCACCCGTACTGTCGCCACCTTGGCTCTGACCTGCGCATTCGTCTCCGCTTGCAGCAATCCAGACAATCAACAACAGACATCAACTTCTAGTAATAAGCCCCTAGAAAAGGTGACTTATCTGACCTCGTTCGGCAATTTCGGACGAGACTCGTACGCCTGGGTCGCCAAGGACAAAGGATTCTTTCGCGAGGCCGGCCTTGACGTGGACATCAAGCCCGGGGGCGGTACGGGTGACAACATTTCGAAGATCGAGGCCGGCGCGGCGATGTTCACCCCGGTCGACCTCACCGGCCTGATGCTGGCGCGCGGGAACGGCGGCGCCAAGAGCGTCGTCGTGGTGGCCGGGATCCAGCAGCGCACCATGGCCGCGCTCATCAGCCTCGAGGGCAACGGGATCACCAAGCCGAAGGATCTCGAGGGCAAGACACTCGCCGACAGCCCGGGTTCGGTGGTGCGCAACCTCTTCCCCACCTACGCCAAGCTGGCCGGCGTCGACGCGTCCAAGGTCACGTGGGTCAACGGCGCTCCCGCGAACCTCATCGGCCTGCTGGCCAGCGGCAGCGTGGCGGGCATCGGCCAGTTCGTGGTGGGCGAGCCGACGGTGGAGTCGGTGGCCAAGGGCAAGCAGGCGGTCGTGCTCCCCTACAGCGACGTGATGAGCGACCTCTACGGCAACGTGCTCATCACCACGACCAAGATCGCCCAGGAGCAGCCGGACCTGGCCAAGCGTTTCATCTCGGCCCTGATGAAGGGGCTCGTCCACAGCATCGACAACCCGGACGAGGCCGGCCGGATCCTCCAGAAGAACGTCCCGGCATCGGCGTCCGCACCCGCCGCCGCCGAATGCACCTTGATGAGTGCTTTCGTCCGGCCGGAGGGCTCGGGAGGCAACGTGGTCGGCACGATCGACACGAAACGGGTCGCCGGCAGCATCAAGCTCCTCCAGGACGCCGACGCCATACCTGCCGGGCTGACCCCCGACCAGCTCATCAGCGCGGACCTGACGCCGAAGCCCTGACCGTACGAGGAGCACGCGACATGGCCGAGGCAGGCGGCACCCGACCCGCGACTCCCGGCGGGCGAGCGACGCTCACGGCGGTGGGGTGGCCCGCTCTCGGCCTCGCGGTCGCGGTCGGCGGCTGGTGGATGATCACCTCGGCGTTCCCCCTCGTCCATCCTGCGGTGCTGCCACCGCCCGCCGAAGTCCTGACCGCCTTCCGGGCGAAGCCGGCGGAACTGCTCGGCGGCCTGGCCACGACAACGCTGGAGACGGTGGCCGGCTTCCTGATCTCCGTGGTCGCCGGGGTGCTGATCGGGCTGCTCCTGGCCGCCTCGCGGGCGGCCGAGCGGATGTTCTCGCCCCTGCTGGTGGCGATCAACGCGGTGCCGAAGATCGCGCTGGGGCCGCTGCTGGTCGTCTCGCTCGGCTGGGGGCAGCGGCCGATCCTGACCATGGTCGTCCTGCTCTCCTTCTTCCCGATCGTGCTCTCCACCGCGACCGGCCTGACCACTACGCCCGCCGAACTCGCCGAACTCGCCCGGTCCCTGGACGCCTCGCGCTGGCAGACCTTCCGCAAGGTACGGCTCCCGGCCGCGCTGTCGCACATCTTCGTCGGGCTGAAAGTCGCCATGCCGCTGGCCGCGATCGGCGCCGTGATCGGCGAGTTCCAGGCCGGCGAGGGCGGCCTCGGCTACCAGATCGTCCAGTACAGCGGCATCGCCGACAGCGCCACCGCCTGGGCGGCGATCGTCCTGCTGGGAGCGATGAGCGTGGCCCTCTACTCCGCCCTTGTGCTCGTCGAGCGGCTGGCCCTGCCCTGGGTACGGGAGACCACCTCCGAGCGCTGAACGGCCCCGCGCCTGCCCGACGGGGGGAACGCCATCACCCTCAAGAACTACTGAGCCCCGTCAGGAGTGAGCTGCACCGGCCACAAAGGACTCCAGCCGGTGCAGGAGGGCGGCCATCTCGCCTTCGGGCAGGCGGGCGGTGTCGGCGCTCAGTTCCACACCGAGCGTGCCCTTCCAGCGCATCAGGGCCACGCAGAAGTCGCAGCTGCGCTGGTCCATGCCGGGCAGCCACTCCAGCTCGGACTCCCCGTCCGCGCGGTCGGCTCCACCCGGATCCGCGCCGGGGCGCAGGTCGTTGAAGCAGCACAACGGGAACATGGGGATGCCCCGGTCGGCACTCATCCGGTCGACCATCGCGTGCAGGGCCAGCGAGTCGAAGCGGGCGCACCTGTAAGACGCGAGAACCGCCGGATAGGCGCTCGCGAGGGTCTCGGCAAGGCTTCCGCACGGGCCCAGGGTGAACAGCCCCAGCTGGTTCAGGCTGGTGACCAGGCCCCGGGTCCGGCTGTCGAAGCGGTTGTGCACGATCGGGGTGATCGCGCACACCTCGTGCCCGGTCAGCTCGCGCAGCAGCATGGCGACCGCCACCAGCAGGACCGTGGCGGTGCTGACGCCGGTACGGCGGGCGAGCACCTGTGCGGCGTGGTCGAGCCGGGGCGACGACAGCACGGCCCGCGCGAACCTCGGCGTCGCGCCGCTCCTGACCACGGTGGGGAACATGGCGGACGGTACGGTCCGCAGCAGCGCCTCCCACTGCGCGATCGACCGGGCCGAACGGGCCGATGCCGCCTCCTCCTGCCGTACCAGGTCGAGCAACTGCGCCGACGGCGGTCGCGCGATCGCTCCGCGGAGCAGCAGCATCCGCAGATCGCGCACCACGACGTCGGCCGCGCGCCAGTCCGCGACGACATGATTCATCACGAGCGCCACGTGGGTGGCAGCGCCGTCGCAGACCACGATCCCCGCGCGCAGCGGCTGCTCGCCGTCGCCGAAGGATCGCCCGGCCAGACGGGCGACAAGTCCGGCCGCGGCATCGTCCACGTCGCCGCGTGCCGCCTCGACCAGCTCGATCGCCAGGGTCCCGGCCGCCGCCACTTCCTGGTGCGGCCCGGTCGCGCCGAGCCGTACCACGGATCTCAGGGCGTCGTGCCGACCCATCACCTCGGCCAGGGCGGCCGCCACGGCCAAGGGATGGCGCGGGCCTCCCGCGCCCGGGACGGTCAGCAGCCGGGGCACGTTGAAGTAGCGTGCGTCCGGCCCCACCCTCTGGATGGCCCCCCAGACGTCCCGCTGTCCCCACGCGAGCTCCGCCGTTCCGGAACGGTCGGAGGCGAAGTCCACCGAAAGCCGCATGGCGCTCTCCTTAGTTCCGGACCGCTGCTCCCAGCTCGGACAGCCGCAGGCTCGGGTCGTCGCCCGCGCGCGCCACCACGCGCGCGAACGCCTCCGCCAGGCGGTGCGCGGTGGCGGCGTCGAACAGGTCGGTCGAGTACTCCAGCCAGCCGCCGATCCCCTCGGGCCCCCGGTACACGTCGAGGGACGCCTCCACCCGGGCCCGGCCCAGGTCGGGCTGCGGACACACCTCCACGGTCAGGTCCCCCAGCTCGGTGCGGAGCATGTCGCCGGTGGGCAGGTTGTGGGTGAGGTTGAACATCGCCTGGCACAGCGGCGGCCGGCTCAGGTCGCGGGGCACCCGCAGTGCGCCGAGGATGCGGTCCAAGGAGGTTCCGGCGTGGGCGAGGGCCTTCATGGTGCTGATCCGGGTACGCCGCAGCAGCTCGCCGAAGGTCGGATCGCCCGACAGGTCGGCCCGCGCGACGAGCGTGGTGGAGAAGTAGCCGATCAGCGGGGCCAGCTCGGGCCGGTCCCGGCCGGCCACGGGCACGCCCACGCAGAAGTCGTCCTGCCCGGCGGCCGCGCCCAGCGTGACCTGCCACGCGGCGAGCAGGGCCATGAACGCGGTGGCCCGGTGGGCGCGCGTGACAGCTTCCAGGCGGGTGACGTCCGCGTCCGGCACGGCCACGGCGGCCTTCGCGCCGCGGCCGGTCCAGCGGGCGGGGCGGGGGTGGTCGAGGGGCAGGTCGAGCGACGGCGCCCCGGCGAGCCGCTCGGTCCAGTAGTCCAGGTGGTCCCGGCCCTCCTCGGCCCGCCGCCGCTCGGCCACGGCGAAGTCGCGGTACTGCGTGGGCAGCTCGTCCAGCAGGAGCGGACGGCCTTCCCGGTGGGCTGCGTAGCACTCGCCGAGCTCGCGCATGAGCACGTCGAGCGACCAGTGGTCGACCACGATGTGGTGCAGCACGATGCACAGGACGGCGTCGTCGGCGGCCAGGCACAGCAGGCCCACCCGCCAGGCGGGGGCCGCCGCGAGGTCGAACGGCCGCCCGGCGTAGCCGGCGACCGCCCGCTCGATGTCGGCGGAGGCGGGATCCAGGCGGTCCAGCCGCACCTCGCCGGGCTCGTCCACGACCTGCGCGGGCAGGTCGCCGTCCAGCACGAAGCGGGTGCGCAGCACCTCGTGCCTGGCGGCGATCGCGGTGAACGCCGCGGCGAGAGCGGCCTCGTTGACGGGGCCGCGCAGCCGTACCGGCCAGGTGATGTGATAGGCGCAGTCGTCAGGGTCGAAGCGCTGCAGGAACCACAGCCGCTCCTGCCCGGTGGACAGCGGCCAGGTCCGCTGCTCCCGGCCGCCGAGCAGCGACCTGAGCAGGGCCGCACGGCGTTCGGGGGGCAGCGCGGCCAGGCGCCGCCGCAGCTTCTCGCGCTCGAGGTCGGGGCTCACGTGGGGTCACCTCGAAAGTTGGGAACGCTCCCAACGGAGCCTAGATTTCACGCCGGAGACAGGTCAAGATCCCTCACCGCGACGCGATGTGACCGAACGCGGACGAGTAGCGATCATCACACGTGGCACCGCCCCTTCATTCTCGCCGTTTGACAGTCTGGCAAGCTCCCCGTTCGACCGTTGCCGCTCCCCACAGTGATCGATAGAATTGATGGGAGCGCTCCCAAAAACACTGTCCCCCACAAGGAGTGCCGATCGTGCCGGAACGACTGCTGGAAGAGATCACGGAGGACCTGTCCGACGACGACCTCGGGCTGCTCCTGCTGATCAGGCACTTCGAACGCAAGCTGCTCGACCTGTTCGGCCAAGGGCTCGTGCAGGGCACCACCCACACCTGCCTGGGGCAGGAGTACGTGCCGGTCGCGCTGACCCCGCTGCTGGACGAGCGGGACTACGTCTTCAGCAATCATCGCGGGCACGGCCACTACCTGGCACGGTTCCGGGATCCGTACGGACTGCTCGCGGAGATCACCGGGCGGGAGGGCGCGGTCTGCGGGGGCGTGGGCGGCAGCCAGCACATCCTGTCCGGCCGCTACCTGTCCACCGGGATCCAGGGCGAGAGCCTTCCGGTCGCCGCGGGCGTGGCCCTGCACCTCCGGGACGCCGAGCCGGGCGCGCTGGCACTGGCCTACATCGGCGACGGGACGTGGGGCGAGGGCGCCGTGTACGAGGCGCTCAACATGGCCGCGCTCTGGCGGCTCCCGCTGGTCGTGGTGACCGAGAACAACGGGATCGCGCAGACCACGCCGACGTCGGCGCAGCTGGCGGGCACGATCGGGGATCGGGCGCGGGCGTTCGGGTGCCGGTTCCTGCACCTGGACTCGCGGCACCCGCATGAGATCCGGGACGCGCTGCGGCCGCTGTTCGAACGGACCAGACAGGGCGCGGGGCCGCTGGTGGTGGAGTTCGCCACGCACCGGATCGGGCCCCACAGCAAGGGCGACGACACCCGCTCCGCCGAGGAGATCCGGCGCGCCCGCGATCACGACTGGTACCCGCGCCAGGACGTCTCCCCGCGCTTCGCCCGCATGGACGCGGAGGCGCGCGCGTTCGTCGAGGTGGTGGCCGGCGAGGTGCTCGGGCGGCCGCTGTCGGCGCGGGAGGGCTGAGGCGATGCGGGTCGCGGAGAGTCTCAACCGGGCGCTGCACGAGGTGCTCGCCGACGACCCGTCCGTACGGGTGCTCGGCGAGGACGTGCTCGACCCGTACGGCGGGGCATTCAAGATCACGAAAGGGCTGTCCACCCGTTTCCCCGGCCGGGTGCTGGCCACCCCGATCAGCGAGAACGGCATCGTCGGCGTGGCGGGCGGCCTGGCCCTCGCGGGCGGCAAGGCCATCGTCGAGATCATGTTCTCCGACTTCGTGGCCCTGGCCTTCGATCAGATCGTGAACTTCGCCGGCAAGTCGGTCTCCATGTACGGCAGACCGCTGCGGCTGCCGCTGATCGTGCGCTGCCCGTCCGGGGGCGGGCGCGGCTACGGCCCCACGCACAGCCAGAGCCTGCAGAAGCACTTCATCGGCGTGCCCGGTCTGGCGGTGTACGAGGTGTCCCCCTTCGACGACCATCGTGAGCTGTTCGACGAGATGCTCGCGCTCGGCGAGCCGTGCCTGCTGTTCGAGGACAAGATCCTCTACACCCGGCAGATCTTCGGCGGCGGGGTCGCGGACGATCTGTTCCAGTACGACGTGCTGCCCGGCGCCGTCGGGGTGACCAGGGTGTACGTGGACGATCCCGAGCAGGCCGACTGCGTGATCATCGCGCCGGGCGGGCTGGCGCACCGGGCCCTGGCCGCGATGCGCACGCTGCTGCTGGAGCGGGAGATCACCTGCCTGCTGCTCGTCCCCCGGCGCCTGCACCCCTTCGACGTGGCCCCGCTGTCGCCGCTGCTGGAGCGGGCCGGCGCCGTGGTCGTCGCCGAGGAGAGCACCGCCGGCGGCACCTGGGGGGCCGAGGTGGCGCACCAGGTGCACAGCCGGCTCTGGGGGCGCCTGCGGCGTCCCGTGTCCCTCGTCCACTCGGCGGCCTCAGTGATCCCGGCGGCCGCCCACCTCGAGCGTGACGTGCTGGTGCAGGACACCGCGATCGTCCGCGCCGTACAGGAGCTCCTGCCTTGACCGAGCTGCGCGTGCCCAAGCTCAACAACAACGACACCGAGTACCTGCTGGTCGAGTGGCTGGCCGAGGACGGCGCCGACGTGGTGAAGGGCGATCCGATGGTGGTCCTGGAGACCTCCAAGGCGGCCGAGGAGCTGATGGCCGAGGCCGACGGCGTGCTGCGGCGGACGGCGGAGACCGGCGCGACCTGCCGGCCCGGGGACGTGATCGCGCACATCTCCGACGGCTCGGCACTCCCGCCGGCGGCCGACGAACCCGGTGCGGCCGGCGGCGACTCCGGGCCGATCGTCACCGCGCCCGCCCAGGCGCTGATCGACGAGCACGGCGTGGACCCGGCGCGGATCCGCGCCCTGGGCAAGAAGGTGATCAAGCGCGCCGACGTGCTGGCCCTCCTGGAGACCGGCACCGACGACACACGGCCGCTGCCGGCCGTTCAGCGGGCCGTGGCCGCCGCGGTCACCCGTTCCCACCACACGATCCCGGCCGCCTTCACCGCCGTGAAGCTGGACGCCGGCCCCGCGATCGCCCGGGCCCGCGCCCTCAGCAAGGAGGCCAGGGCGCTGATCGGGCTGCCTGAGCTGCTGGTCTCGGCGGTCGCGTCGCTGCACGGGCGGTTCCCGATGTGCTTCGCCGAGCCGGTGGAAGCGGACGGGCCCGGCGGCGAGCCGGCCGTGCGCCTCTCACCGGGCCCTAACGTCGGCGTCACCGTGGACGTCGGCCACGGCCTGTACGTCCCGGTGCTGCGCGACGCCGACCGCCTGTCCCTCAAGGAGATCGCGGAGCGTCTCACGGCGTACCGGACGAAGGCGTCGCAGGCGGCCTTCCGCGAGGACGACCTGGCGGGCGGGAACATCGTCGTCACCCTGCACACCGACACGGCCGTGCTCCTCGCGGTGCCGATCGTGTTCCCCGGGCAGACGTGCGCGCTGTCGCTGTGCGCGCCGCAGCACGAGTTCGCCCTCGACTCCGCCGGAAATATCGTGAAACGCACCGCGGTCACCCTCGGGCTGGCGTTCGATCACCGCCTCGTGAACGGGCGCGAGGCGGCGATGTTCCTGAACGCCATCCGGAAGACGATCACTCCCTGAGCACGGGCTCCCCGGTCAGGGCGCGCCGCGCCTCCTCCTCGCTCATCGCGTCGATCTCCTCGATCAGCAGGTCCTCGACGGCCTCGGCGAGCTCGGCCACGGTGCCGCAGCCGAACACGACCCGGATCGGCACCTCCACCTCCAGCATCGCCCGCAGCCGCGCCGCGACCCGGGTGGTCATCAGCGAATGCCCGCCCAGCTCCAGCAGATCGTCCAGCACGCCGACCCGTTCGAGGCCGAGCACCTCGGCCCAGATCTCGGCGACCAGCGCCTCGCTGTCGGTGCGCGGCGCCGTGTAGTCCGTCCCGGTGACCCGGTCCGGCTCGGGCAGCGCGGCCCGGTCGAGCTTGCCCCGGGAGGTGAGCGGCAGCTCCGCCAGCCGTGACCACCGGGTCGGCACGAAGCCTCGCGGCAGCCGGCCCGCGGCGTGCGCGCGCAGCTCGGCGGGGGCGGCGGGGCCGGTGAAGTACGCCACCAGGTCCTCGCCGCGCGCGGCCACGGCCACCTGCCCGGCGCCGGGGTGCTCGCGCAAGGCGGCCTCCACGTCGCCGGGCTCGATGCGCACGCCGCGCACCTTGACCTGGTCGTCCAGGCGGCCCAGGAACTCCAGCTGCCCGTCCGAGCGCCATCGCGCCCGGTCACCGGTGCGCAGGCGCCGGGCGCCGGGCTCGCCGTACGGGTCGGGCTCGAAGGCGGCGGCGGTACGGCGGGGCAGCCCGGCATATCCGCGGGCCACCCCGGCACCGCCGATCGTCAGCTCGCCCGCCGCGCCCGGCGGCACCGGCTCCCCCCGGGCGTCCAGCACCCGCACCGTCGTCGCGGACAGCGGCCGGCCGATCGGCGGACGCCCGCCGGGGTCGGTCCCGTCCAGCTCGGCCCACGTGGCGATGACCGTGGCCTCGGTCGGCCCGTACGTGTTGACCAGCCGGACCCCGGGCCCGTCGCGATGCCACAGCGCCTGCCACCGGGCCACGGCCGCCCCGTCGGCCTGCGAGCCGCCGAGGATCACCAGTCGCAGCGCCGGCGGCCACGCCACCTCCGAGGGCGACTCGACGAGCCGGTGCCAGTACGCGGTCGGCAGATCCAGCAAGGTGATCCGGTGCCCGTCCGGCCCCGCCAGCAGGTCGGGCAGGCTCGCGGGGCCGTCCGGCAGCGGCATCACCGTCGCCCCGGACGCGAGCGCCGGGAAGATCTCCTCGACGTGGGTGTCGAAGCTCAGCGACGCGAACTGCACCACATGGTCCCCGGGCCCCAGGCCGTACTCCCGCCGCATCCACCCGACCCTGGCCGCCACCGAACGATGCTCGACGAGCACCGCCTTGGGCAGCCCGGCGGACCCCGAGGTGGTCATCACGTAGGCGATTCCCTTCGCTGGCCCCTTGGCCGCGCTTGCCTCGGCCACGGCGCGCACCCGGTCCTCGCCGATCAGCCAGGCGGCGCCCGCGGCGGCCATGGAGTCGGCGTGCCGGGCGGGCGGGTCGGCGGGGTCCAGGGGCAGGTAGGCGGCGCCCGCCCGCCACACGCCCAGCAGCGCGGCGATCACCTCGGCGGACGGGGCCAGCCGCACGGCCACCACGTCGCCCTCCCGGACGCCGCTCTCCCGCAAGGCGCCGGCGAGCGCGCCGGCCTGGTCCCACAGATCCGTGTACGAGACCACCTGATCGCCGCAGCGCACGGCGACGGCCTCCGGCGTCCGGCGCGCCACGTCCGCCACCAGCTCCAGCACCCCGTCCGCGACCGGCTCGGCGGGACCGGCGGCCAGCTCGGCCATCGCCTTCTCGTCCCGCCCGGTCCACGCGGGAAGCCGCGAGATCGGCGTGTCCGGCCTGGTCACGGCCCCGGCCAGGAGCGTCAGGTAGCGCTCGGCGATCGTCGCCACCTCGCCGGCCTCGAACACCGCGCCGTCGTAGCCGAAGCAGATCGCCAGCTCGTCCCCCGCCGGCCAGACCTCCACCATCAGATCCACCACGATCTGCTCGTGGCGTCCCTCGAAGTCCGACACCCGGACTCCCCCGTACGCCCGGTCCTGCCCGGCGGCGTAGTCCTGCATGATGAACACGGTCGGCAGCAGCGTCTCGACGCCGCGCGCCAGCCGCTCCAGCAGCGGCGCGGGCCGGCCCATCGCGTCGAGCACCACCCCCTTGACCCGCCCGAGCAGCTCGGCGAACGTCGGATCTCCCTCCAGGTCGCCGCGCAGCGGCAGGGTCTGGGTGAGGTAGCCGACCATCCGCTCCAGCTCGACCCGGTCCCGCCCGGCGACCACGGTGCCGACCACCATGTCGTGCTGCCCGCTGTGCCGGAACAGCAGCGCCTGGTAGGCCGCCATGAGCACCATGAACGGGGTCGCCCGGTGGGCCACGGCCAGCCGTTCCACCTCGGCGAGGTGCCGCGCGCCCAGCCGTACCCAGTGATAGCCGCCCTCCCGGACGGCGGCGCGCGCCCCGGGACGGGCGAACGGCAGCTCGGTGACCGGCGGCGCGGCCAGCGCCTCGGTCCAGTACGGCATGGCCTTGTCCGCCCTGCGCCGCTGCCAGCGGGCGTAGTCGCTGGACTGGATGGGCAGGTCGGGCAGGCGGGCGGGGCGGCGCTCCACGGCGGCGGCGTAGTACTCGGCCAGGTCGTCGAGCATGATCTCCAGGGAGTGCCCGTCGGCCAGGATGTGGTGCAGCGTCACGCACAGCACATGATCGTCCGGGGCGATCTCGATGACGGCGACCCGCAGCGGGACGCCCGCGGCCAGGTCGAAGGCGGCGTTGGTGCGCTCGGCGACCAGCGCGCCCACCTGCTCCTCGGCCGCCGCCGGCCACTCTATCGGCGGCGCCCAGCCGACCGGCCCGGCCACCGCCCAGGGCGTGCCGTCCTCCTCCGCGAAGGCGGTCCGCAGGCTCTCGTGCCTGGCCACGAGCGCCCCGACGGCAGCGGTGAACGCCTCGCGGTCGAGCGGGCCGCGCAGGCGCCGTACCAGGTACATCGTGTACGAGGCGTCGCCGGGCTCCAGCCGCTGGAGCATCCAGAGCCGCTCCTGCGCGGGCGACAGCGGCGCCCTCATGACCCGGCCGCCAGGTCGTCGAACAGCCCCTGGAGCTCCTCGGCGCTGAGCCCGTCGAGCTGGTCGCGCAGCGCGGCGACGTCGGTCAGGCTGAGCTCGGCGTCGTCCATGTCGTCGAGCCGGGTGGCGAACCCGGCGATCGTCGGACGCTCGAACAGCACGACGATCGGCACCTCCAGGCCGTACCTGGCCTGGACCCTGGCGATGATCTGCGTCGCGGCCAGGGAGTGGCCGCCGAGCTCGAAGAAGTCGTCGTCGGCGCCGATGGGCTCGGTGGCTCCGAGCACCCCCGCCCAGATCTCGGCGAGGTCGGACTCGACCCCGGTGGCCGGGGCGCGGAAGGCGGCGGTGCCGGGGCGCGTCCACGACGGGGTGGGCAGGGCGGCGCGGTCGAGCTTGCCGTTGGGGGTGAGCGGCAGGGACGTCAGGGTCGTGTGCCGGACCGGGATCATGTAGTCGGGGAGCGTGGCGCGCAGCCGTTCGCGCAGGGCGGCCCAGCCCACGGCCTGCGCCCGCGGGACCAGGTAGGCCACCAGCCGCCCGTCGCGGACGGCGGCCGCGGCGTCCCTGACCTCGGGGGCGGCTCGCAGGGCGGCCTCGATCTCGCCGAGCTCGATGCGGAACCCGTGGACTTTGACCTGCTGGTCGGCCCGGCCGAGGTACTCCAGCCGGCCGTCGGGCGTGATCCTGGCCAGGTCACCCGTGGCGTACATGCGGGCGCCGGGGGCGCCGGCGTACGGGTCGGGCAGGAAACGCGCGGCCGTCTGGCCGGGCAGCCCGTGGTATCCCCGGGCGACCCCCGCGCCGCCGATGTGCAGCTCGCCGACCTCCCCGTCGGCGACCGGCGTCCCGTTCTCGTCCATCAGGTGGACCGAGGTGCGCCCGATGGGCGAGCCGAGATCCACGGCCTCGGGTCCCGGCCGCACCCTGCCGGCCGTGGACCACACGGTGGTCTCGGTGGGGCCGTACACGTTCCACAGCTCGGCGCCGTCGGCCAGCAGCGCGTCCGCGAGATCGCGCGGCAGCGCCTCGCCGCCGCACAACCGGGTCCTGATCGTCGCGGGGACTCCGCCGGACTCCAGCAGGATCCGCCAGCCCGCCGGCGTCGCCTGCATGATCGTGACCCCCTCGGCGACGGCCCGTTCGCGCAGCGCCCAGCCGTCGGAGACCTCGCCGGTGGCCGCGATCACCACCCGGCCTCCCGTGAACAGGGGCAGCAGCAACTCCAGGACCGAGATGTCGAACGACAGCGTGGTGACGGCCAGCCACCGGTCCTCCGGACCGATCGGCAGCAGGTCGGCGAACGACTCCAGCAGGTTCGCCACGGCCCGATGCGGCACCGCCACCCCCTTCGGCCGGCCGGTGGACCCCGAGGTGAACATCAGGTACGCCAGCCGATCCCCATCGGCCGGAACCCCGGTGGACGGGGCGGGAACGCCGGTCAGCGGCCGGCCCCCGGGCGAGAGCGTGAGAACAGTGGGAACGCCGTCCAGCAGCGCCGGATCGACGCCCGCCTGCGTCAGCACCAGGCCGATGCCCGCGTCCTGGCGCATCATCCGCAGCCGTTCGGCGGGGAAGGCCGGGTCCAGCGGCACATATGCCCCGCCCGCCGTCCACACGGCGAGCATCGCCACGAGCATCCCGGTGGTCCGCTCCATGCACAGCCCCACGGGCACCTCGGGGCCGACGCCATGCCCGCGCAGCACGGCGGCCAGGTCCTCGACGCGCCGGTGCAGCTCCCGGTAGGTCACCCGACCGTCGGAGCCGGTCACGGCCACCGCGTCGGGCGACTTGTCCAGCCACCGCCATATGGTGCCCGCGCCCCCGTTCACGGCATTCCGCGGGGGCGGCGTCGTGTCGTCACTCAACGTCGATCTCGCCTTTCAGTTTCGCAGGCTGAGCGGGCGCATGTCCGTCCAGACGGTCTCGATGTGGGCCAGGCACTCCTCCCGGGTGCCCGCGAACCCGGCGTCGGACCAGCCGGGCGGCAGTTCGCGATCGGCTGCCCAGACGGAGTACTGCTCCTCGTGGTTGACGACCACCCGCGTCTCCGCACTCATGTGTTCTCCTCGCTGACCAGTAGCGTCTCGATCTCGCGCAGCGTCGCCTCGACCGCCTCCCGGGGCAGGAGGGAGGTGTCGGCGAGCAGGTCCAGCCGGCAGGTGTGGGTGGCGGGGCCGGCGGTGAAGAACACCTCGGCGTCCACCTCCGGCCAGGCCCCCACCGGGAAGATCCGGCCGGGGATCGCGGGCGGGTGCGGTGGCAGGTTGGGCCAGCCCGCGGCGACCCGTACGTCGTTGAAGTAGGCGGTGGGCGGCGGCCCGGTCTCCTCGATCAGCGCCCGCTGGGCGGCCGGGTCGTAACGGGCGTGCCGGTACGTCGCCAGCACCCCCCGGTGCGCGGCCCGCACCACCTCGGCGAGCGGCGCGCCCGGGGCCACGTCCAGAACGAAGATCCCGTCCTGGACGAGGGTCGCCACCATGGGCGCCAGCCGGGGATCGTGCCGGTTGCCCACGATGAGCTGCAGCGCGACCGTGCCGCGGCCGGTCAGCCGGGACAGCAGCGTCGCGTACGCGCCGAGCAGCACGCTGCTGGTGCTCACCCCCCAGCGCGCGGCCAGCCCGGTGGCCGCCGCGCCGAGCGCCGCCGACTCCATGCCGAGCTTGACGAACCTGGGCTCCTCGGGCGTGCCCGGCGGCGCGGCGAACAGCGGACGCGGCATCCGTTCCAGCGCCGCCCGCCAGTGTCTGAGCGCCCGCTCGCCACGCGCCGCGCCCTCGGGCGAGCGCTCCTCGGCGGCCAGGTCGAGCGGCTGCGGCACGGCCTGCGGCAGCGGCTCCCCGGACAGCAGCCGCGGCCACTCGGCGGCGATGACGTCGAGCGCCCGCCCGTCCACCGCCATGTGCGTGAACGCGAACGCCACCGCGCGCGGCCTGCCGCCGTCCATGACGACGGCGCAGCGCACCGGGAGCTCGTCCGCGTAGTCGAAGCCCTTGGCCGCGAGCTCGGCGGCGATCTCCCCGGCCAGCACCCTGGGCCGGGAGCCGGCGGCGTCGACCAGCTCGACCGCCAGCCGCCCCTGCCCGGCGACCCGCTGCACCATGCCGACCTGCTCCGCGCCGACCTGCTCCGCGCCGACCTGCTCCGGGCCGGTCTGCTCCGGGCCGGGGAGCCAGTTCGTACGCAGGCTCTCATGCCGTTCGAGCAGCCGCGCGAGGGCGGCGAGGACGGCCGGCAGGCCGGGCTTGCCGTGCACCGGAAGGGCCCACGGCATGTTGAAGTACGGGTCGCCGGGAGGCAGCCACTCGGTGAGCCGCCAGATCGCCCGCTGGCCCCAGGTGAGCGGTCCCTGGCCGGACCTGGCGCCGGTGAACTCGACCGTCACGGGGCCGATCATGACGGGCGGCCCACGAACCGGGACAGGTGCTCGACCAGCCCGTCGAGCGTGTCGAGGCCGCCGTCGAACTCGACGTCGAAGCCGAACGCCTCCTCGATCGCGTCGATCAGCCGGATGTAGCCCAGCGAGGTGAGGCCGAGCGCCGTCAGCGAGCAGTCGGCCGCCAGCACCTCCGCCGTGGTGAGCTCGCCGTCGCTGGCCTGGGCCACCAGCGCGGCCACGCGCTCCCTCAGCATGCCTGCTCCTGCAGCCTGGCGACCTCCGCGGCGATGCGCGTCGCGGTGGCGTCGTCGATGAACAGCTCGAAGGAGAGCTCCACGCCGAACCGCTCCTGGGCCCTGGCTATGATCTGGGTGATCGTGAGGGAATGGCCGCCGAGATCGAACAGGTCGTCGTCGGGTTCCACGTCGTCCAGTTCGAGCTCCTTGGCGAAGATGGCCTGGATCTCCCGTACGAGCTCGGCGGCCACGGGTCCGTCCGTGACAGCGGCGATGATCGCGGACGCCGCCGGCACGGGAGCGGGCAGCGGCAGCAGGTCCAGCGGCGCCTCCGGATCCACGGCGACCGCCGCCAGCAGCGCGGCCAGATCCTCCCGGATCCGCTCGGCCCCCGCCGGGTCGAGGAGCGCCGGGTTGTACTGCAGCCGCGCCGCCGTGCCCGCCTGGTCGTCGACGATCTGCAGGTGGAGCGTGTTGCGCACCCAGCCGTTGAACATCATCCACTCCACCGACGCGCCCAGCCCGGGGAACAGCGGGGCCGTCTCCGGCCGCCGGCGGTAACTGAGCGACACGGGGGTGAGCGCGGCGCGCGGGCCGATCCCGTCCACGGCCCTGGCCAGCGGCACCTCGCGATGCCGGTACAGCCGCCGCAGCTCGGCCCGCAGGCTCCGGGCGAACTCGCCGAACGTGCCTCCCTCGGGCACCCCGATCACGGGGAGCTCGTTGACGAAGGCGCCCACGTGGTCCCGGCTCCGCTCTGTCCGCGTGGACAGATCCACGCCGACCGCGGGCCGGGCGTTGCCGTACGCGTGCAGCAGCGCGACGAACGCGGCCAGCACCGCCTCGAAACGGGTGACCTCCAGCCGCTCGGCGAGCCCGCCGAGGTCCTCGACGACGAAGTCGAGGGCGGAGCCGGGCGCCGCGGCGACGGACACGCCGGTCAGGCCGGGCAGGTGCAGCTCCCGCTGGTCCCGCCACCGGTCCTGCCAGTACCGCCGCGCGTCCGGCAGCGCGTCCGCGAGCCTGACCCGCTGCTGGACCGTGACCTCCGGGTGCGTCAGCACCAGCGGCGCCGGCGCCGCGCCCCCGTACCAGGAGGCCAGGTCCCTCAGCAGAATGTCCTTGGACTCCCCGTCGAACACCGCGTGATGGGCCTGGAACAGCAGCACATGCCGCTTGGCGTCCTCCCGGATCAGCGTGAACCGCGCCGCGGGCCCTCCGACCGGATCGACCGGCCCGGCGAGCTCCTCCTCGAGGTCGCCGCCTTCCCGCAGAGGCGGCACCCCGTGGGGGACCACCCGCAGCTCACCACCGTCCTCGGCGAGCACGCCGCCCAGCACGGGATGCCTGCGCGCCACCTCCTCACACGCCTCCTCCAGCGCCACGACGTCGAGCGGCCCGTCCAGCCAGACGGCCAGCGGCATGTGAAAGGCCCGCCCGGCGACCCCGGCCCGCTCGGTGAGCCACATCCCCTGCTGCGCAGGGGAGGCCGGCCACGATCCGGTCATCTCCCGCCTTCTTTCTCCACAGTGCCTGTTTCCATCACGGAGTCCGCGTCCTGCAGCAGATCACGCAGGCCGGACTTGACGACCTTGCCCGAGTGGTTCCGGGGCAGGCGGTCCACGAAGATCACTCGTGCCGGCAGTTCGTGCGCGGCCAGCCGGGTCATGAGGAAGGCCCGCAGCTCCGTCACGCGCGGCGCCCGCGAACGGGGCACGACGGCTGCGGCCAGCACGGTGCCCAGCACGGGGTGCGGCACGCCGGTGACCGCCGCCTCGGCCACGTCCGGGTGTTCGTGCAGCGCCGCCTCCACCTGCACGGTCGACACCTTGTACGCCCCGGACTTGACGACGTCGCTCTCCCGGTCGACGAGATACAGGTAGCCGTCCTCGTCGAGGTAGCCCAGATCGCCCATCCGCACCCAACCGTCCCGGAAGGTGTGCGCGCTGGCCTGCCGGTCCCGGTAGTACGAGCGCGCGGCGGCGGGAGAGCGCAGCCAGATCTCCCCCGTCTCCCCTGCCGCCAGCGGCTTGCCTTCGGGACCGGTGATCCTCAGCCCGCTGCCGAGCGCCGGCCGGCCCAGGGCCGCGGGCCGCGACGGGTCGTAGATCATGACGGTCTGGGCCGGCGCCGCCTCGGTCGAGGTGTAGTAGTTCGTCACGGTCGCCTTGGGGAAGGCCGCCGCCAGCCGCGCGCACAGCGCCGCCGGCAGCGCCGAGGCCGCCGAGCCGAGCAGGACCACGCCGGAGAAGTCGTGCCGTTCGTGCAGCCCGGCGTTGAGCAGCTCAAGGGCCATCGCCGGCACCAGGAACACCGTCCCCACCCGCCGCGACTCGATCAGCCTGGCGAACCTGCCCGGGGTGAACCGCGCCAGGGTCAGCACCGCCGGCCGCGCGTCCAGCGCGTTGATCAGCATGGCCTGGCCGGCGTTGGTGCCGATCGGAAAGGCGTGCAGCAGCAGCTGCGAATGCCCGAACCTGCGGCGATTGGCCCGGGTGGCGCTGCCGTAGGTGAGGTTGGCGTGGGTGGCCGCCACCGCCTTGGGCCTGCCCGTGGTGCCGGAGGTGTAGAGGATCTGCGCCAGATCCCCCGGCCCCGGCGGCTCGGGTTCCCGCGAACCGGGCTCCAGCTCGGCCGGCACGGCGCTCCAGTACCCGCCGTCCGGCGGCGCGGCCGGCCCCTTGCCGGCGTGCAGCACGCCCGTCGCCGAGCAGTGCTCCAGCATGTACGCCACCTCGGCCGGCGCGAACCGGTCGGAGATCGGCACGGCCACCCCGCCGGCCAGCTGCGCGGCGCAGTAGGCCACGGCGAAGTCGGTCCAGTTGTCGGAGCCGAACAGCAGCCCCACGCGGTCGCCTCGCCGCACCCCGCGCCGGACCAGCCCGCGCGCCAGCGAGTCCACTTGCGCCTGCCATTCCGCGAAGGTCAGCGTGCCGCCACCGGCGACCTCCAGCGCGACCCGCTCGGGCTCCTCCGCGGCCCGCCTGGCGAGCAGCTCCGGAACGATCACGACTCACCTCCCGCGCGCCGCCGCAGCTCCTGAACGATCACGACTCGCCTCCCGCGCGCCGCCGCGGCTCCTGAACGATCATCGACTCGTCTCCCGCACGCCGCGCCAGCTCCTCGATGCCGACGAGATCGTCGGGCAGCGCGTCGGGCACCTCGCGATCGAAGCGCGCCAGCACCCGCACCCGCATCGCGCACACCGCGATCAGCGCGATGGCCAGCCCGAAGGCCACGTACATCAGCCCGATCCCGCGCCCTTCCCCCGTCCCGAGCAACGCCCCCGCCGTCGCGGCCAGCGGCCCGTCCGGCGCCATCAGCGGCTCCAGCACCGTCGCCCCGTACGGCGCCACCAGCCCGAACCCGATCGGCAGCGTGGACCAGGCGACGAGCGTGTTGAGCGCGATGACCCGCCCGTGGAACCGCTGGGGCACCTTGACCTGGATGATCGTCGCGTACACCCCGTTGAGCAGCGTCAGGCACAGCGACATCCCGAACGCCCCCGCAGCGATCGCCACCAGATCCGCCCGTACGCCGACGACCACGCAGAAGACCGCCAGCGCGAGCGTGAACAGCAGCACCCCGCGCAACCGCCGCCGGCGCGGCCCGCCCCACACGGCCATCAGCAGCCCGCCGGCCAGCACGCCGATCCCGCCCGCCAGCGACACCCGCCCGACGTCCTGCAGCGTCGCGAACGACAACACCAGCGGCGAGATCATCAGGAACAGCGGCGACAGGAACACGTTCAGGACGGCGAAGAACACCAGCATCCCGCGGAAGCCCCGGTTTCCCCAGGTCAGCCGCCAGCCGCCGACGATCTCCGCCATGACCGTCTCGCGCCGCCGCCACGCCATGCTCCGGGGGAACCGGACCACGAGCACGACCGCGGCCGCGAACACGTACGACAGCACGTCGATGACGAGGATCCCCTCCAGCCCGATGACCGCCATCAGGCCGACCGCCACGAGCGGCACCGCCACCTGGGCCGTGCCGGTGACGAGCTGCACCACCCCGTTGGCGTGGCCCAGGAAGCGCTTGGGGACGAGTTGCGGGATCGCCGAGGCGTACGCGAACCGCTGGAAGGTCAGCGCGACCGACAGCAGCGCGAGCAGCGGGTAGACGTGCCAGATCTCCAGGTTGCCGGTCCACAGCAGCACCCCGAGGACCAGCTGCACGCCGCCCGCGGTGACGTCCCCGGCGAGCATCACCGCGCGCCGGTCGTACCGGTCCACGATGGCCCCGGCCAGCGGCGCGACCAGCATGCCCGGTAGCAGCCCGAGCACCGCGAACAGCGCGAAGTTCGCCAGCGAGCCGGTGGTCGTGTAGATCCACAGCGGCACGGCGAACTCGGTCAGCGCCGACCCCAGGATCGACACCAGCTGCCCGGCCGCGACCAGCGCGAACCGCCCCATGCCCGGCCGTGCCCGGCGTTCCGCCGAGGGGGCCGGGGAGTCTCCGGAGGACACGCCCTCCAGCCACCACGTCGATCGCGGTGTGCGTGCCAGCCGCTCGGCCCGCCCGTCGGCGATGGCGCGGTGCGTGCCGGTCACGATGGCCGCCAGTTCCTCCGCCCGATATTTCAGGAAGAAGTGCCCCGCCTCGTCCAGCACGACCAGGGCCGTCAGCTCCGACAGCACGTGCCATTCGCGGTAGCGCTCCTGGTAGAACTCCATCGCCGGGTCGCGCTCGCCGGCCAGCGCGATCACCGGCGCCCGCAGCGGGGCCCCGTCCGACCCTGCCGAGGACTCCTCGAACATGCGGGTGAAGTACCGCTCCGCCTGCCGGGTGCCGCGCCGCCGGTTGCGGACCATGAGGTCGAGCTGGTCGCGTCCGACCTCCTCCACGTCCAGGCCGGCGGAGCGCAGGTCGTTGATCCAGGCCTGGTCGCCGCGGATGCGCTCCATGAGCTCGGTCAGGCCCGAGAGGCGGCCGCGGGGGCGGGCGAAGGGGAAGACGCCGCCGAGGTACACCGCCTCGACCTCGCGGCCGGCGTCCTCCAGCCGGCGGGCGATCTCCGCGGCCAGCATCACGCCGAGGCCGCAGTGGCCGTACAGGGTGACGGGGCCCTGGATGCCGTCGAGGATCTCCTGCACGCAGCCGTCGGCGACCTCGTCCAGCGGCCGGGCCTCCTCGCCCAGCTCGTGCCCGGGCACGGCGATCGAGTACAGCGCCCAATCGGCCGGCAGCGCGTCGGCCAGCGGCTGGTAGATGACCGCGCTGCCGCCCCCGTACGGCGCGCAGACCAACGTCGAGGTGGCCGTCCTGGCGGGGGTGAGCCGGTGCAGCAGGCTGCGCGGGCCGTCACCGGCCGACTCCAGCAGCGCGGCCAGCTCCCGTACGGTGCGGTGCTTGAACAGGTCGAGCACGGTGACGGTACGCTCCGGCGCCTCCTGCCTGAGCCGGGCCACCACGCGCATGGCCAGCAGGGAGTGGCCGCCGAGCTCGAAGAAGTCGTCCGTGGCGCCGACCTCGGTGACCCCGAGGAGTTCGGCCCACACGGCGGCGACCGTCTGTTCGGCGGCGGTCCGGGGCGGCTCGAACCGGCCGGTCGTCTCCGGCGCCGGGTCGGGGAGGGCGGCCCGGTCCACCTTGCCGTGCGACTTCAGCGGCGGCGGCTCGTCCAGCCACACGTACCGGGCGGGGATCATGTAGTCGGGCAACCGCTCGGCCAGCCACGCCCGCAGTTCGGCGGCCTCCGGCCGGACCTCGCCGACCAGGTACGCCACGAGCAGGCCGCCACGCATGTCGGCGATCGCCGACGTCACGCCGGGATACCGGCCGAGCACCGACTCGACCTCGGCCAGTTCCACGCGGTAGCCCCGGATCTTGACCTGCAGGTCGCGGCGGCCGAGGAACTCCAGGTTCCCGTCGGGAAGGTGCCGGGCCAGGTCGCCGGTGCGGTACATGCGGGCGCCGGGCGGGCCGTACGGGTCGGGCAGGAACCGTTCCGCCGTCAGGGCGGGACGGTCGAGATAGCCCCTGGCCAGCCGGTCCCCGCCGAGGTACAGCTCCCCCGCGACGCCGATCGGCACCGGCTCCAGATGCTCGTCCAGCACGTACGCCCGAGCCCCCGGCAGCGGCCGGCCGATGGGCAGCGTGGTGGTCGTGCCGACGTCGCCTCCAACTGGGCCCTCGACCTGATATGTGGTGACGCCCACCGTCGCCTCGGTCGGGCCGTAGTGGTTGACGACCCGGCAGCGCCCGGACGCGGCCAGCTCCTCGGCCCAGTCGCGAGGCGCCGCCTCACCGCCGAGGATCAGCAGCTTGCGCGGCAGCACGTCGGCCTGCAACGCGGCCAGGTGAGACGGGGTGATCTTGAGGTGGTCGATGCCCGTGTCCCGGATGTACTCGGCCAGCTCGTGCCCCGCCGTGCGCGGCGGGATGATGTGCAGCGTCCCGCCGGTCATCAGGCACGCGTAGAAGACCGTCACCCCGAAGTCGAAGGCCAGCGACTGCAGCAGCCCGTACGAACCGCCGGGTTCGATCCCCAGCCGCTCCCGCAGGCCCGCGAGATAGACGAGCGCCTGCCGATGCTGGATCGCGACGCCCTTGGGCCTTCCGGTGGTGCCGGACGTGTAGATGACATAGGCCAGGTCGTCGGGGGTCACGTCATCAGGGACCGGCACCTCGCCACCGTCGGGCTCGTCGAGGCCGACCGTGAGCAGCCCATCGGGCAACCGCCCCCGGGAAGGCGCATCGGTCACCGCGATCCGTACCCCGGCGTCCCGCACCACATAGGCCAGCCGCTCGAGCGGATGCTCCGGGTCCAGCGGCAGATACGCGGCCCCCGCCTTGAGCACGCCGAGCACCGCCACGGCGAGTCCGGCCGACTGCTCCAGGCAGAGCGCCACCCGTTCGCCGGGCCCGGCGCCGAGGGCCCGCAGCCGCCGGGCCAGCCGGTCGGCGCGGGCGCCGAGCTCGCCGTACGTGAGCGAGATGTCCCCCGCGACCACCGCGACCGCTCCGGGATCCTGCCCGGCGACGACCTCGTGCAGCAGCCGGATCCCGGCGGGTGGAGCCGGCTCGGCCACCCCGAGGGCCAGCACGCGCCGCCGCTCGTCCGGGCCGAGCAGCGGCAACCGGGAGATCGGCAGGTCGGGGTCGGCGACCGCCGCCCGCAGGAGCGTCTCCAGGCATCCCGCCAGCCGCCGCGCCGTGTCCTCCCGGAACAGCGCGGTGCTGTACGTGAGCTGCCCGTGCAGCCCGCCGCCGCCCTCGAAGAGGTAGAGCGCCAGGTCGAACCGGCTGGCCACGGTCGGGATCGGGTACGGCTCCGCGCCCAGCCCGGAGGTGTCCAGGGTCCGGCCGCGATAGTTCTGCAGCGCGAACATGGTCTGGTAGACCGGCGTGCGGCTGACGTCCCGCTCCACGGCCAGCTCGGTGACGAGCCGGTCGAACGGCAGCGCCTGATACGCGAAGGCGTCCAGGGTGGAGTCGCGGACCCGGCCGAGCAGTTCGCCGAAGGTCGGGTCGCCGCTCAGGTCGGCCCGGATGGCCAGGGTGTTGATGAACGGCCCGACGACCGTCTCCAGCTCGGGCAGCTCCCGCCCCGACACCGGCGACCCCACCGCGAAGTCGTCCTGCCCGGCGAACCGACCGAGCAGCACCTGGAAGGCGGCGAGCAGCGTCATGTACGGCGTGGCCCGGTGGGCCTTGCCCAGCTCCGCGATCGACGCGGTGAGGGCGGGGTCCACGACGACGTCCACGGCGGCGCCGGCCCAGCGCTGCTCGGCGGGCCGGGGCAGGTCGGTCGGCAGCTCCAGGGCGGGCACCCCGTCCAGCCGGGACACCCAGTAGCGCACGTCGTCGTCGAAGGTCCGGCCGCGCTGCCAGTGCGCGTAGTCGCCGAACTGCAGCGGCACCGGCGGCAGTTCCCGGCCCGCGTGCAGCGCCAGCAGCTCCCGGAACAGGATGTCGCACGACCAGCCGTCGGTGATCGCGTGGTGCATGGTGAGCAGCAGCACGTGCTCACGCGTGATTTCCTCGGGGGCCGAGCGCACCAGCAGGGCGCGCAGCAGCGGCGGGCGGGCCAGGTCGAACGGCCGGGCCAGCTCCCCGTCGATCTCGCCGGGGTCGTCGGTGACGCGGAACTCCACGACCGGCTCCTCGGCGACCACCGCCTCCGGGCGGCCGTCCGGGGTGGTGACCAGGCTGGTCCGCAGGCTCTCGTGCCGCCGCGTGAGCTCGGTGAGGGCCCTGGCCAGCGCGTTCTCGTCGAGTTCGCCGGTCAGCCGGACCGCGAACGGCACGGTGTAGGCGGCCGTGCCCGGGGCGTACTGCTCAAGGAACCACAATCGCTCCTGCATGGCCGACGGCGGCGGGGCGGTGCCGGGGTCACGGCGTGGAACGCTGACCTTGGTGTCGCGCGCCCGGAGGCGACGCTCCAGCAGGGCCTGCTTGGCCGGTGAAAGGGAGCTCCTGGTCACGCGTCTTTCTCCTCGGAACACGCGGTTGTACACGTACACGTACGGAGGTCCGCGGCGATGACGCGGATGTGCTGCAGCCGGAACGGCGAAGCCTGATGAGGCCGTGGGAACGCTCCCACGAGGGAGGCTAGGTTTCGGCTCCTTCGAGGTCAAGGGCTAGATCCGCATTTCCGGATGCCCACCGTGGTCTAACAAGAACCCTTCGCGATGTGCGCACGTCGTCCCGGCGTTTCCGGGCACCCTGTCTTTCGGGTCCTTGACAGTTCGGAAACATCCTCGTCATATATCTGGGAGCGCTCCCATAACGTGTCATCATCTCTGACCTGCGCCTGCAAGAAAGCCGAGCATCTGCGCCCTTTGACTCACGCTCGCGCACGCGTCAAAGGGCGGCATCCTGCCGCGAACCCCTTGCCCAGAATGACGTTCTGGAAGCAGGGTTGGCCCATGATTATCGAGTACGCGGAGCGCGTGTGGCGCGGCGAATCAGACGACAGCGTCGTGGACGCGGGCATGCAGGGCAAGGGCATTCAGCCGATCGCCGACGGCCTCGGATGGTGGCCGGGGTTCGGCAATGTGACCGCGTTCGAGACCGAGGGCGAGTTGGTGTTGTTCGACACCGGCAGCACGTTCTCGGCGGCGAAATTGCATGAGGACGTGCGGGCATGGACGCGGGCGCCGCTGACCACCGCGTTCTACTCGCACGGGCATGTCGACCACGTCTTCGGGACGGGGCCGTTCGAGGAATCGGGACCGCCAGCCACGATTTATGCCCATAAAGCGATTGTTGACCGCTTCGACCGTTATGTACTGACAAATGGCTATAACTCGGTGATCAACCAGCGGCAGTTCCAGGCCGCCGGGCTCCGCTGGCCCACCGACTACCGCCGTCCGGACGTGACCTACAGCGACGCGCTGACCGTGCGGCGCGGCGGGCTCACGTTCGACCTCGTGCACGCCAAGGGCGAGACCGACGACGGGACCATCGGCTACGTGCGCGAGCACAAACTGCTGTTGCCCGGCGACCTGTTCATCTGGGTGACGCCCAATTGCGGCAACCCGCAGAAGGCGCAGCGCTATCCCCGGGAATGGGTGCACGCGTTGCACCGGATGGCCGCCATGGACGCCGAGATCATGCTCCCCGGCCACGGCGCCCCGATCTTCGGCCGCGACCGCATCCGGCAGGCGTTGCTGGAAACGGCCGAATGGCTGGAGTCGCTCGTCACGCAGACACTGGAACTGCTCAACGCGGGTGCCCGGCTCGACGAGATCGTCCACTCCGTGAAGGCGCCAGAACATCTCGCCGACCGGCCCTATCTGCGGGCGCGCTACGACGAGCCGGAATTCGTCGTACGCAATCTGTGGCGCCTTTACGGCGGCTGGTACGACGGCAATCCGGCCAACCTGAAGCCCGCTCCCGAGGCGGTGCTGGCGAAGTCGGTCGCGGAACTGGCGGGCGGGGCGCAGGCCCTCGCGGACGCGGCGCTCAAGGCCCTTTCCGAAGGCAACGAGCGGCTGGCCGGGCATTTGGCGGAAATGGCCGCCCTGGCGGCTCCGGACGACGCGGGGGTGCATCGCGTACGCGCGGAAGTCTTCTCCGCCAGGGCGGCCGGCGAACTGTCCCTCATGGCGAAGGGCATTTTCGCCTGGGCCGCCGCGGAGTCCAGGCAACGCTCGTGAAAGCCGGCCCGGGCGATTCCTGATGGCGGGGCATGGTCACGTCCGCATCGCCCCGGCCGTCGATCCCATCGTCGGCGGCCGAGAAACCCACGGTTTCCGCCGGCCACGCCTCTCCACGGGCTTCTGACGCGACCGCCGGGCGGGGCGGCGCCAGATCGGCTCGCCGCAGCGGCGGGCAGGCCCGAATCGCACGGTGCGGACACCCCCCGGCAAACCGTCCCATGGATCAGAAAGCTGTCCCGGCGCGCTGCATGGAGATCAGGCGCGCTCGAAGGGGAGCACTTCCGTCAGGTGGAGGATCAAGGCCCCAGGGTTCCTGGTCTGCGTCATGATCCTGCCCGGCCCGGTGAACTCGAAGACCAGCCCTTCGCCCGACTTGAGCGATTGGACCGTCTTGCCTTCGACCGCCCGGCGCAGATTGCTCTTGACCGTCTCGTCGTAGGCGACCAGGTGCCCGGAGTCCACCACGACCTGCTGCCCGTCGGCCAGCTCGATCACGTCCATCGCGCCGTAGCAGCCGAGTACGGCCACGCCGTCGCCCTGCGCCTTGATGAGGAAGCCGCCCTCGCTGCCGATGAGGTTGGACATGCCGCCCCACTTGGTGACGATCTCCACGCCGTCACTGGACGCGATCCACGACCCCCTGGTCATCAGCAGCGCGCTGTCGCTCCGTACCTCGGCGGCCTGGACATCGCCCGGCAGGTGATGCGCCACGTCCACCCAACCGCCGCCGTCCGGAGCGGTGTAGCGAGTGGTGAACAGCGACTCCCCGCCCAGCGCCGAACGCGCCAGACCACGCAGCAGGCCGCCTTCCATCTTGGCCCGGAGCTGGACTCCCGCGCTCGTCGCGTACATCGCGCCCGACTCGACCCGCAGAGTCTCCCCGCCGTCCAGATGGCAGCGCGCGACCGCGAACGAACCAGGGTGACGGATCTCGGTCTTCATGTACCCCTCCATCCCGATCATCTTGTCCGGAGCGACTCTGGTGGACGGGCGTACACGATTCGTTGACGACGCGTAAACGCTCCGATCTCGCCGAACCCCTGAGGCGCCCGGGACCTGGGGCCGGCTCGGGCGCTCGCGAGGACATGTACCCCCCGGGGTATATTGGGCGCGGAGGTGGTTCGGGTGGAGATGGATGCGACTGTCCTGAGGGACGCGCTGACGCGGCTGAAGCGGGCCCACGGCCAGCTCGGCGGGGTGATCGCGATGATCGAGAACGCCGAGGACTGCGAGAAGGTGTTAACGCAGCTGGCGGCGGTGTCGAAGGCGTTGGACCGGGCCGGATTCAAGATCATTTCTACCGGGTTGCAGCAGTGCCAGGTGGCGCGCGAGCGGGGCGAGGAGCCGCCGATCAGCCCGGAGCGGCTGGAGAAGCTGTTCCTCGCGCTTTCGTGACCGCTTGATCGGGCGGGTGGGGGCACCCGCGTGTTCTCTTGATACCCCCTGGGGTATTTGATTATCGGAAGGAGACAAGGACATGACGATCCAGGTCGAGGTGATCGAGACCTCTTCGCTGGGGGACCGCAGTTACCTGGCCCACGACGGGCGCGTCGCGGTGGTGATCGATCCGCAGCGCGACATCGACCGCGTCCTCGCCCTGGCCGGCCGCCTGGGCGTGCGCGTCACCCACGTGGTGGAGACCCACCTGCACAACGACTACGTCTCCGGCGGGCTGGCGCTGGCCCGGGTGAGCGGGGCGGCGTACCTGGTGGGCGGGGCCGAGGAGGTCGGCTTCGACCGCGTGCCGGTCGCCGACGGCGATCGGATCGCCGCCTCCGAACGGATGTGGCTGGACGTGGTGGGCACGCCGGGACACACCTTCCACCACCTGTCCTACGTGCTGGCCGGTCCGGGCGGGCCGGAAGGGGTGTTCACGGGAGGATCACTGTTGTTCGGCGGCACGGGGCGTACCGACCTGCTGGGCGCCGAGCACGCCCGGACTCTGGCCCGCCACCAGCACGCCTCCGCTCGGCGGCTGTCCGGCCTGCTGCCCGACGGCGCGCGGCTCTGGCCCACGCACGGGTTCGGCAGCTTCTGCGCGGCCACGCAGTCCGGCGCGTCCGCCTCGACCATCGGCCGGGAGAAGGACGTCAACGCGGTGCTGCGGATGGAGGCCGACGACTTCGTCGCCCACATCCTGGAGGGCCTGGACGCCTACCCCGCCTATTACGCCCATATGGGCGCGCGCAACGCCGCCGGCGGGGAGCCGATCGACCTGACCCCGGTACGGCCGGCCGACAGCGCGGAGCTGCTGGCCCGCCTGCGGGCGGGCGAATGGGTGGTGGACCTGCGCTCACGCAAGGCGTTCGCGGACCGGCACCTGGCCGGCACGCTCAGCTTCGGCCTGGACGGGCCGATGGCGACCTGGCTGGGCTGGCTGGCCCCTTGGGGCACGCCCCTCACGCTGCTCGGCGAGTCGGCCGAGCAGGTCGCCGCCGCCCAGCGCGAGCTGGCCCGCATCGGCATAGACCGCCCGGCCGCAGCCGCGACCGGTACCGTCGAGCAGTGGGCCGGTCACGACCAGGGCCTGATCGCCGGGCTGGCCACCGCGAGCTTCGCCGACCTGGCCGCCGCTCGCGCGGAGGGACCGGCCGGCGGCCCGCCCGTCCTGGACGTGCGGATGGGCAACGAATGGCGGGCCGGGCACGTGGCCGGCGCCGTACACATCCCGCTGCCCGAGCTGCCGGGGCGCCTGGCCGAGGTGCCGGAGGGAACGGTGGGGGTGCACTGCGGCACCGGCTACCGGGCCGCGGCGGCCGCGAGCCTGCTGGCCCGCAGCGGCCGCCAGGTGGTCCACATCGACGACGCCTACTCCCAGGCCGCCGACGCCGGCCTGTCCATCGCCACTCCCGACGAGGACCCCTCTTGACCACCCTCGGCACGGCGGCGCTGGGCCGCCTGCCGGGATCCGGCGACGCGCCGCCGTCCGCGCCCGGGGCGAGTTCGAGACCGCCCCGGGGTGTGCCTCTTCCGCCTGCCGCGCAAGCGTCTCGACGAGCTGCGGCCCTACTGGACGTGAGCGCGTCGAGCGAACCGCTTGACGCGGACGGCGAACTCGCGCCACACCACCCACCCCGGACGGCGAACGCGCGTCACGCCACGCACGCCGTCCCCCGGCGCGGGCCATCGACCGTAGGCTCGGCCACCCACGACGGCGCGGCCACGACCGCGACCGGACCGCCGCTCCTGCCGGCGCACCTGCCGCCGAATCGGGCCGCCACGCCGGGCCGCATGTACAGCCGAGCTGTCGCGCAGGCGCCTGCACGGTCGAGCACTCCGCCGTGCAGGCGCCTGTGCGGTCAAGCGCTCGAGCCAGTCGGCAGTGTGCTGATCGTGCCCGACGAGCGGCCTCCCCGAGGCGCCAGGCACGGCGGTGCTGGTCGGCCGGGAACGTCGAAGGTCACGGTTACCCATAGAACGACATTTAGTCACAATGGCAACGCACGAATAGTCTGCCCCACCTGTGCCGAGATCGTAGGGCGCGGAAGCAACGGCCCCGATTTTTTGCCCACTCCCAGAACCCCTACAGGCACGGCGTTCCAGCGCCACCCAGTCGCCAACACCCGCGAATCCCATTTGCACTACTTGCACTATCTATGGGCATATGTCTATCTTTTGCCTAGTCGCGGCACAGATGTGGCCACCTTTCGTCGCATCGTTGCCGCTTCGTTGACCGGACCGTGCGCTGACCGAAGAAGCTCTTCAGGGACAGCGTTCGGCCGCCGAATCCGCGCCTCGCGGAGCCGGGGACCCATCTTCTCGGGGTGAATCGGACGCCAGCCCACGCTGCGCCCGTAGGGCACTTCCAGGCCCGAACCCGTCAGCTAACCCGGTAGGCGGTATGGAAGCAAGGAGTCAATGCCGTCATGCCCAAGCCTCGGCTTGCCACAATCGCCCGTACCCTCAAGAATCAACACGATCTTCTCACCAGGTACTTCAGCTTCGCCGTCGCCGGCGCGATCCTCGCCGGAACCACCACCATCGCCGGCCTGGCTTTCGCCTCGCCCGAGCAGGGCCCGGTGGAAGCACCTCGGCATGGGACCGAATCTCTCATCTACGGCCTGGACATCTCCAATTACGAGCCCCTGTACGACTGGAACGCCAGTCCGGCCAAGTTCGGCATCATCAAGGCCACCGAGGGCACGGACTTCCGCGATGCCTCATTCGCCAGGCACTGGCGCGAGCTGGGCAAGAAGGGGATCGTGCGCGGGGCGTACCACTACGGCCACCCCCGCAACAATCCCGTCGCGGAGGCCGAGCACTTCCTGTCCGTGTTGAACTCGCAGCCCGCCGAGGCCGGCGACCTGCTGGTCCTCGACCTGGAGACCACGGACGGCAAATCCGTCGCCGAGGTCAACGCCTGGGCCAAGACGTGGCTGTCGTACGTGAAGGCCAAGACGGGAATCACCCCGATGTTCTACAGCGGCTGGAACTTCGCCAACAAGTACGGCAAGGGCCTGGCCCAGTACCCGCTGTGGGTCGCCCACTACAGCAGGGCCAAGGGCGCGATCACCCCGCCCGCCGACTGGAAGTCCTGGACCATCCACCAGTACTCCGAGTCCCCTGTCGACCAGAACGTCTCCGCGCTGACCGCCGACCAGTTGCGCGACCTGGGCCGCCGCACTGCCTGAGCAAGCAAGGCGAGAGCCGTCACTGCGATCAACTCCTCCCGGGTGAACGACTCTCGCACAACGTGCTCCTCCTGGCCCGGAGGAGCACGCGGTAGACGCCTCGATGGCGCCGGCGAACTCGCCGTCATCCGCCTCGGGCAGCGGCATGGCGGCCGGTCGTCGACGTGAGCAGCAGCCGGCAGTCTTGCCCAATGCAAATCTTGCACACTGCCATGAACACTCCCGCACCCCTTCCGCGTATCCCTCAGTGACCGGCGCCACTCACGAAGGCCGCATCGAAGGACCGGAAGGGGATGACGGCGTATGCGACTCCTCGACAGCCGTCGCGCTCTCATCAGTTGCGGCATTGCCGCCCTCTGCACTCTGACCGCCTGCGCCGGCTACACGCCGACGCCCGTCGCCGACACCGCCGGCCTCAACACCGAGCCGACCGTCATCGACACCGCCACGGACACCGACACCGACACCGACACCGACACCGGGCCAACCGCCACCGACACCGAGCCGGCCGACGCGCCCACCGTCCAAGCAGTGGAGGACGAGCCGGAGACCGGCACCCGGCAGACCAAATGGGGACCGCTGTCGGAGGCCGACCAGGAGCTCATCAAGAAGGTCCGGCTCGCCAGCCTGTGGGAGATGCCCATGGCGCAGGACGCGATACAGCGGGCCGACAGCGCCCGCGTCCGCCAGATCAGCAAGGAGATCGCGGCTCAGCACCACGTGCTCGACCGGCAAGTTCGCGACCTGGCCGCCAAGCTGAAGGTCAAACTGCCGGTGAAGCCCACAGATCAGCAACAGGACTGGATGGCCGATATTTCCGGCAGGTCCGGATCCGCCTATGACACCACGTACGTCAAATGGCTACGCCTGGCGCACGGACAGATCTTCACCCTGATCGGGACGGTACGCGGCACCACGCAGAACACCCTGGTCCGCCGTTTCTCCGAACAGGCCAACGCCGCGGTGCTCAACCACCAGCGCCTCCTGGAGAGCACCGGCCTGACCACACCCGAGAGCTTCCCCACACCGTCCACCTGACGGCCGGGGGCCCGAACGGCTGATCACACGCTGATACGGGAGGGGATCGCCATAGCGGTCGCGGTTCAGACAGCGGACCAGCCCAGCGGGTGCGGCACGTTCACGGGTGGCTCGCCGCCCGCCTCGTTGAAGGCGTTCATCGCCGAGATCAGCGCCCGGCGCTGCCTGGCCGACATCCGCGCCACGATCGCGCCGATCTCCTCCCTGCGGCGCGCGGTCACCTCGTCCACGATGCGGCGTCCCTCATCCGTCAGCCGCATCAGGCTCTCGCGCCGGTTGTGCGGATTGACCTCCCGTACGATCAACCCGGCGGCCACCAGCCGATCGGCCATCCGCATCGCCGTCGAGGAGTTGACGCCCAGCAGCTCCGCCATCGTGACCAGCTTGGTCTCACCGTGACCGGCCAGCACCACCAGCATCCTGAACTGCGGCAACGTGACCCTGTCCCCGACCGCCCCCAATGACCTCACGGCGACCGCCACCAACAGCCGCGACCCGGTCAACACCGCCGTGACGACAGCCGAAAGGTCCTCTCCCTGCGCCTGGAGGTCATCGTCTTCCTTCATAGGCACTGTTGTACATGCGCGGGGCGGGTCACGGGCACGAGATCACAGAGGCGCCCCGAGAGGACTGCAGCACCCTCAGCTCGCAAATCGACCGCCGGGCCGCCAGACCGAAGCCGACGTCGAATGGCCGCGCCCGCCTGCGGCCGGAGGAGGTGGGCGTGGCTTTCCGCGACGGCGGCGGCGCTCGTAAGGTTGCCGAGTGTGCGGCGCGAGGAGGTCGCGGGCTCGGCCCGCCGCCGCCCCGAGCCGCCGGTACGGGGGCTCGGCCCGCCGACGTCGTCGCCTTGACGATCGCGGAGTTCTTCCCCCGGCAGGTGATGCACCTGCGGCAGATCCTGGGCGGCTTCCCGCTGCTGTCCCCGACGACGGCTGATTGACTGGCGCCGAGGCAAGGGCGGTCAGTTCTCGACGCCCGTGGCCGTGTGGGGCGTCCCGACCGGCTTGGACTCGGGCGAGCCACGCTGCCGTAGGTAGATCGCCAGCACCACCATCGACAGCACGGCCAGGAGCTCCGACTGCCAGTTCTGCAGGCTTCGGTTCCAGAACTCCGGCGAGGTGACGTACGAACCCCATCCGACGGGATCACGCAGGTCGGCCAGCCGCTCGCTGTTGTACGCGGCCAGTCCCGCCACCGACTGCGCCAGCCACGACAGCACGAAGATCGTCCCCATCACCAGCGCCAGCGAGTTGCCGTACAACCGCGACCGCAGCCCTCCGGTCCTGGCCCATGCCGGGGAGCTGTCATGGGCATACCGCCCGACCTGCTGCTCCTCATCCGATTCCGGCCCCGCCTGATCCGGCGTCTTCGACTCGGGCGATCCCTTCTGCACCAGCCAGACGGTGAGCACGATGAACAGGAAGAACTGCAGGTACTCCGACTGCCAGTTCTCCGCCACGTCGACCGCGAACGTCGATGAGGTCACGTACTGCAGGATCGAGACCGGCTCGCCGCCCTGGGCCAGCTCCTGGTCGTTGTAGTCGAGCATCCCCGCCACGGCCTGTCCGGCGATCGCGAGCACGAAGAGGATCAGGAACGCCAGCGCCAGCGAGTTCTCCTTGAGCCATCTCACAGCAAAATCCTCATGAGGCCCCCGCTACCCCAAGGTCAACTCTGCATGCGAGCGGTTCGAAGCCCGATTTTGAATAGCCCCGGAAGGGCGGGGTAGCGAAACGCGGTCCCATGATGCGCAGCCCCGGGAAGGCAGTCCGATGAAACGCCACGATGCGGCGCCGGAGAGTCCGGCCGAGCTGAGCAAGCGCTCGTGGTGGGGAGTCCTCAAGCGCACGGCCAGGGAGTTCCGGGACGACAAGCTCACCGACTGGGCTGCCGCCCTCACCTACTACGCGGTCCTGTCCATCTTCCCGGCGCTGCTCGCGGCGGTTTCCCTGCTGGGCGTGTTCGGCCGGTCGGCGACCCGGCCGCTCGCCGACAACCTGGGAGCCATGGCGCCCGGCCCCGCACGGGAGGTCATCGACCACGTACTCCAGGCCCTGCAGAGCAGCCCGCGTGCCGCGAGCATCGCCACCGTCATCGGTGTCGCCGTCGCCTTATGGTCGGCGTCCGGTTATGTGGGGGCGTTCATGCGTGCCGCCAATGTGATGTACGAAATGCCGGAAGGCCGGCCGATCTGGAAGATCCTCCCCCTGCGCCTCGCCATCACCACCGTACTAGTGATCTTGATGGCCGCCGGCGCGGTCGTGGTGACGCTCACCGGAGAGCTCGCCGGCCAGGCGGGCAGGCTGCTCGGGATCGGCCAGAGCGCGCTGACCGTGTGGAGCATCGCCAAGTGGCCGGCCCTGGTGATCATCGTGATGCTGGTGCTGGCGCTGCTGTACTGGGCCGCCCCCAACGTCGTACAGCCCGGATTCCGCTGGATCACTCCGGGCAGCATCCTGGCGGTCACGGTGTGGATCGTCGCCTCCGCCGCCTTCGGCTTCTACGTGACCAACTTCGGCTCCTACAGCAAGACCTACGCGGCGCTGGCCGGCGTCGTCGTCTTCCTGATCTGGTTGTGGATCACCAACGTGGCCGTCCTGCTCGGCGTGGAGTTCGACGCCGAACTCGCCCGCGGCCGCGCCATCGAGGCCGGTCAGCCACCCGAACGGGAACCGTACGCGGAGCCGCGCGACACCGGCGGTTCCGACCCGGAGGGACATCGGTGACGTGGGGCCGCGTGGCGGGACGCGCGCGGCCCCGGCGCGGCGGACGGCTGCCGGGGCGCCTCGGTAGCCGTCGCGTCTATGGTGCGGCGGTCGGCCGGCCGAGCGGTTGCAGCAGCCGGTTGACGGCCGCGCGGCCGGCTTCGAGCGCGGCCTTGAGGGGCTTGCCGTTGCGGGTGAGGCGACCGACCTGCGGGGCGTCGGATGCGGGCCGCACGGAAAGCACCGCCGCATCGGGCCGGTCCTGGCCGTCGGCGGGTGCGCCGGCCGTCGGGGGCACGGGTCGGTCGTACTGGGCGAGCAGCTCGTCGTCGTGCAGCAAGCGGTGGTCGCGCGCGTAGAAACTTCGGTGCAGTGCCTCCGGATAGTCCCGCAGCACGGTCGCGGCGATCAGGCGCGCCCCGTACGACGGTCGCGCGGCCGGCGTCCCGATCGCGGGTGAAGGTGCTGGACGGGACCGCAGTACGAGGACGTGGCCGGCCCCCTGCGCCAGGGCGGTGCGGTAGGGGATGGACTCGGCGAGCCCCGCGTCGTAGAAGAGCCGCCCGGCCAGTTCGACCGGCGGACCGGCGAGGAACGGCAGCGCGGCGCTGGCCCGCAGGGCCAGCCGCAGTTCGGCGGGACCGGTCAGATGCGGGCGCAGATCGGTGGACCGCCCGGTCTGCACGTCGGTGGCCAGCGGATGGTACTCGATGGGGTTGGTCAGGACGGCCTCGAAGTCCATCCGGGTCACTTCGCAGTACAGGTGCTCGACCAGGTTCCGCACATCGACCATCGGACGGCCGCGCAGGAGGTTGGACGGGCGGATCATCGCTCTCGCGTAGACGGGTTCGGCCCAGCCGGTCAGTTGCTCGGGAGTCCCGCTCAGCAGCCAGGCGCCCGTGATGGCCCCGGCCGACGCTCCGTAGACCGCGTCGAAGGCGTGCGCCACTCCGGCCTCGTGCAGGGCCAAGGCCATGCCGGCGGAGACCGTGCCACGCATGCCGCCGCCCTCGATGGCCAGTGCCACCCGGTGGCCGTCCTGGCGAGCGCCGGGACGGCTACCGCTGCGGACCCGTTCGGCTATGACGCGCAGCACTTCGTGTTCGCCGGTCTCGCGTGGCATATGTCCTTCTTCGTGTTGTGTGGCCGGTCACGGTTCGCCGGCGAGGTACGAGTGGGCCTGGGCCCAGATGCCGGGGTCGGGCTGGGTGGTAGTCCACGTGGTGGACCTGAGCCGTCCCCGCCCGCGGTAGCGCCGCACGATGGCGACGTGGTCCGGCCAGGCGACGAACTTGCGCAGGGCCTGCTCATCCTGCCAGATCGACACCGAGCCGCACCTGCCCCGCAGCGGCTCGGTCCACAGCCACATGCCGACCGCGCCGGGCAGGTCGGGCCACGCGCGGCGCAGGGTGAGCCCGGCCTGGTAGACGCCGGGCAGGTCGCGCAGGCGGTCGATCCGGAAGTCGGTGACGCTGATCAGCACCGAGCCGGTGGTGCCGACCGCGGGTCCAGGGGTCCAGCGGGATCTCAGCATGACGCCGGTCCAGGGTTCACAAGGTTCATGGCGGGCGACAACCTTTCTTTGTACGAACGTTCGTGCCGAGAATAGAGACGTATCGAAGACGACGTCAAGCCGCTATCCTGGTCCGAACGTTCGTACGTGGAGGGGTGAAGATGGCGGGACGGCCGCGGGACGAGCGGGCACGAAACGTGATCCTGCGCCGGGCGGCGGACATCGCTTCGCAGGACGGGCTGGAAGGGCTGTCGATCGGCCGGCTGGCCACGGAGCTCGGCGTGAGCAAGAGCGGCCTGTTCGGCTACTTCGGCTCCAAGGAAGAGCTGCAGCTCGCCACGATCCGCACCGCGACGAGCGTGTACGTCGACGAGGTCATCCAGCCCGCGTTGGCCGTGCCACCAGGCTTGGGGAGGCTGCGGCGGCTGTGCGAGAGCTGGCTGAGCTACTCACAGCGGCGGGTCTTCCCCGGCGGCTGCTTCTTCTTCGCCGTCACCGCGGAGTTCGACGCCCGCCCCGGCCGGGTACGCGATGCCGTCGCCGCGGCCGGCCTCGACTGGACCCGCTTCGTGGCGCGTACCGTCGACGATGCCCGCCAGCTCGGCGAGCTCGCCGACGACACGGACGCCGACCAGCTCGCCTTCGAGCTGATCGCCTTCATGGAGAACGCCAACGTCGTCTCCTTGCTGCACGACGACCCGAACGCCTACGAGCGAGCCAGAACCGCCATCCGCAACCACCTGAACACGTACACCTGACGACGGGCCGGCGTCAGCCGGAGGAGCCCAAAGGGGTCAGGTCGATCTCGGGCACCCACACCCCAGGGTAGATCGTGGAAATCCGTCCAGAGCTGCACCTGATCCTGCTGGAGTTCGGCCAGGCGTACCTTTGGAACGACGCGGGCGCGCTCACGCTGGTCGACACGGCATCGCCACCCCCGGCACGGACATCGCGGCCGCGATCGGTCAGCTGGGCCACCGCAAGAGTGACGTCAAGCGCGTCGTGCTCTCCCATTTCCATGAGGACCACTGCGGCGGGGCCGCCGAGATGAGCGGGTGGGGAGACGTCACCGTGCTGGCCCACCGGCTGGAGGCGCCGGTGATCCGCGGCGACAAGCCCGCTCCTCCGCCCCGCTTCACCGACGAGGAGCGCGTCCTGCACCGCGGCCTCGGGGCCCACCTGCTGCCCGCCGCGCCCGCGTGGACCGCGAGCTGGAGGACGGCGACACGATCGATTTCGGCGGCGGCGCCGAGGTGATCCACACCCCCGGCCACACCGACGGCAGCATCGCGATCCACCTGCCGCGCTCCGGGGTGCTCTTCACCGGCGACACGGTCGCGCACGTCAACGGGCAGGTCATGCCCGGGGTGTTCAATCTGGACCGCGCAGAGCTGCTCCGCTCCTTCCGCAGGCTCGCGGAGGTAGAGGCGCAGCTGGCCTGCGTCGGTCACGGCGAGCCCCTCCCCGACGCCCGCACGGCCCTCACCGCGGTCGCGACGGCCCTGCCCGCCTGAGAAACCCCGTCACCATTCGGCGAAGGAGCCGTCCGGGTGCCGCCAGACCGGGTTGCGCCAGCGGTGCCCGCGCTCGGCCGCGCGCTCCACGGCCGCCGCGTCGACCTCGATACCGAGTCCCGGTACGGCGGTGCGCTCGGCGAAACCGTCGACGAACTGGAAGGGGGTGCGGTCGACCAGGTAGTCCAGCACGTCGTTGCCCTGGTTGTAGTGGATGCCCACGCTCTGCTCCTGGATCAGGAAGTTCGGGATCGCGAACGCCAGTTGCAGGCTCGCCGCCAGCGCGATCGGGCCGAGCGGGCAGTGCGGGGCCATCGTCACGTCGTACGCCTCGGCCATGGCGGCGATGCGGCGCACCTCCGAGATGCCGCCGGCGTGGCTGACGTCCGGCTGGGCCACCGCGATGCCGTCGCGCAGCACCTCGCGGAAGTCCCAGCGGGAGTAGAGGCGCTCGCCGGTGGCCAGCGGGATCGAGGTCGACCGGGCCAGGGCGGCCAGGTTGGGGGTGTGCTCGGGCAGCACCGCCTCCTCGACGAACAGCGGGAGGAGCGGCTCGATGAGCGGCAGCACCCGCCGCGCCATCGCCGTCGACATGCGCCCGTGGAAGTCGATGACGACGTCGTTCTCCTCGCCGACGGCCTCGCGGACCGCCGCCACCCGTTCGACGACCTCGCGGGTGCGGGCCGGGGTGTCGATGGGGGCCAGCTCGGCCGAGCCGTTCATCTTGACGGCGGTGAAGCCCGCCTCGATCTGGGCTCGGGCCAGTGCGGCGAGGTCGGCCGGGCGGTCGCCGCCGATCCACGCGTACATGCGGACCCGGTCGCGCACCGGGCCGCCGAGCAGGGCGTGCACGGGCAGCCCGGCGGCCTTGCCGGCGATGTCCCAGAGGGCCTGGTCGATGCCGGCGACCGCGCTGGACAGCACCGGGCCGCCCCGGTAGAAGCCGCCCTTGGTCAGGACCTGCCAGTGGTCCTCGATACGCAAGGGGTCCTCGCCGACGAGGTACTCGCCGATCTCCGCGACGGCGGCGCGGACGGTCTCGGCGCGGCCTTCGACGACCGGCTCGCCCCAGCCCGTGATGCCTTCGTCGGTACGGACGCGCAGGAACAACCAGCGCGGCGGGACGAGGAAGGTGTCCATGGACACGATCTTCATGGGGGTCCGTTCTAGGAGGAGGTGGTGGAGATGCTCCAGCCGCCGTCCACGTTGAGGCAGGCGCCGGTGATGAAGGAGGCCTCGGCTGAGGCGAGGAAGGCGACCGCGGCGGCCACCTCTTCGGGGCGGCCGAACCGGCCCGCGGGGGTCTCGGCGATCGTGGCGGCACGGCCCTGCTCGCCGATGCCGTCCCAGGCCGCGGTCATGATCGGCCCGGGGACGACGACGTTGACCCGCACGTCCGGGGCGTACTCGACGGCGAGCTGGCCGGCCAGCGACTGCAGGCCGCCCTTGGCCGCGGCGTAGGGGCCGCAGCCGGGGATGCCGGTCCGGGCGTGCACGGAGGAGGTGATGACGATCGCGCCCCGGGTCTCGACCAGGAGGGGGCAGAAGACGTGGGCGGCCAGGTAGGCGGCCTTGAGTGAGACCGCGATCTGCCGGTCCCAGTCGTCCTCGGGCAGCTCGTGGACGGGGACCGACGGCACGACCCGGCCGGGACCGTTGACGTGCAGGACGTCCAGGCGGCCGTACCGGTCGGTGACGAGGTCCCGGGCGGCGGCCCAGGCGGCCGCGGAGGCGACGTCGCCGTGCAGGTAGTGGCCGCCGATCTCGGCGGCGACCTTCGACCCTTCGTCGTCGGCCACGTCCATGACGACGACGGAGGCGCCCCGCTCGGCCAGCAGCCGGGCGGTGGCCGCGCCGATGCCCGACGCGGCGCCGGTGACCAGGGCGACCTTCCCTGCGAAACGGATCATCGTGCGGCTCCCGTGAACAGTGCGTTGGCCTCTTCCTGGAGGGCGCGGTCCTGCCACATCGGGTGGTGGGGTGCGGCGTTGGAGCACACGACCGTACCCCATGCGCCGACCCTGGCCGCGTGGCCGACGGCCTCCAGGCAGACCGCGCGGCCGACCGGCCCCTCCTCGAAGGTCCCGTGGAGAGGGGTGTACCCGATCCAGCCCTCGCCGAGCACGAGCGGCACCTCCGCGTGGGCGGCCCAGTCGGCGGCGGCGTCGATCCAGATGCGCAGCCGTTCGGACATGCCGTAGCGGTAGGCCGAGTAGCGGTCGTACAGCCACTGGTCGAACCGGACCGGGTCGCACCAGTCATGGACGTAGACCTCCCGGGCGGGCACCACCGTCGCCGCGCGCCGCCACTCCTGGTCGGGGCCCCACTCCTCCAGCGGCGGGGCGTCCGGCCGCAGCAGCTCACGGTAGGCCCGCTCCTGCGGGAACGGCCGCGCGGCGTCCCGCAGGGCGAAGGTGTCGATCAGCTCGTCCAGCACGCCGTAGACATAGGGGTGGAACACCCCGACGTCGGCGTTGCGCGGCAGGCCGCGCATCTCACCGACCGGCACCCGGGCGTAGTTGGCGGTGACCGGCTCGGGGCGGCGGGCCTTGAAGGCGTCGATCGCCGCCTCCAGGTAGGGCCGCAGCCCGAGCACCTTCGGCTGACCCGGCTCGACCACCTCGTTGAGCCAGGTCGACTGGATCTCGTTGTGCAGCTCGACGAAGGCGATCCGGTCGGCCAGGCCGTGCGCGTCGAGGAAGTCCGCCAGGTCGGCCAGCGCCGTGGCCAGCGCCAATGCCCGGTCGGCCGGCGGTACGGCACGCAGCGCCTCGTACCAGGACGGATCGTCCAGGAAGACCGAGCTCTGCTGGAACTCCCAGCTGGAGACGATCACGTGGCAGTCGTGCCGCCGGGCCGCCTCGAACAGGGCCAGCAGGTGCCGGCGCCCGTCGAGGGTGGTGCGCTCGCGGACGTCGTACCAGCGGGTGCGCCCGCCGTAGCCGCCGAAGGGGCTGAAGGTCAGCGCCGTGGTGTCCAGGCCGGAGCCGAACAGCAGGTACGGCATCGCGCAGACGCGCACCGTGTTGTACCCGCGCGCCACGGCGTCGGCGAAGGCCCTGTCCAGGTCGGCGAACGGCTCACCGGGCCCGGTGCGCGTGTACCAGGTGAAGTCCCAGAGGGTGATGGTCAGGCGGGAAGGGGTCACAGGGATCTCCTAGGACTTGACGGCCCCCGCCGTCAGTCCGTCGAGCAGCTGCTTGCGCAGCAGCAGGAACATGATCAGGCTCGGGATGGCCGCCAGGACCGATCCGGCGAGCACCATGTCGACCTGGCGGCTCTCGGCGCCGTAGAGCGCCTGGATGCCGAGGGGCAGGGTGTACTGGGCCGGGTCGGAGACCACGATGAGCGGCCAGAAGAAGCTGTTGTAGCTGTTCAGGAAGCTCCAGACGGCCAGCGCGCCGAGCGCCGGGCGCAGCAGCGGGAGCACGATCCGCAGGAACAGGCCGAACTCCGAGGCCCCGTCGAGCCGGGCGGACTCCAGGATCGAGTCGGGCACCGACTGCTCGACGTACTGCCGCATCATGAAGATGCCGAACGCCGGAGCCAGCCAGGGCACGATCAGGGTGAAGTAGACATCGGTGACCCCGGCCTTGATCAGCATGATGAACAGCGGCACCACGATCACCGCGAACGGCACCGCCAGTGAGCTGAACATCACGTTGAACAGGAACTTCTTGCCCGGGAAGCGGTATTTGGCGAAGGCGAACCCGGCCAGCGCGCAGACGAACACCGACACCGCCGTGGAGACCACCGCGACGACGGTGCTGGTCAGGAACCAGCCCCAGAACGGCTGGGTCTCCAGCAGCCGGGTGTAGTTCTCCCAGGTGAACGGGATCGGCAGCGGCTGCGGCGGATAGGCGAAGATGTCGCCGCGCGGCTTGAACGACGAGGTCAGCGCCCACAGCAGCGGCACCGCGAACAGCACCACCAGCATGGCCAGGAACACGTAGATCAGGCCGCGCCGGGACCGCGGGGTGGCCTTCATCGGTCCCTCCCCACGCCGTACACCGCGTTGGCGGCCCGCCCGAGCACGAAGACGAGCAGGAACATGACCACCCCGGCCGCCGCGGCGTAGCCGAGCTGCTGTCGGGTGAACGCCTCGCGGTAGATGAACATCGCCACCGACAGCGTCGCCTCGCCGGGGCCGCCCTTGGTGAGCAGCATGGGTTCCTCCAGGATCTGCGCCGTGCCGACCAGCACCGTCACCGCGACGAACGCGGTGACCGGCTTGAGCATCGGCACGGTGACGCTGAAGAAGGTGCGCACCCGTCCGGCGCCGTCGATCTCGGCGGCCTCGTAGAAGTCGCGCGGGATGTTCTTCAGCCCGGCCAGGAAGAAGATCGTCAGGTAGCCGGTCCAGCGCCACAGGACCAGCAGCATCACGCTGACCTTGGCCCAGCTCGGCTCGCCCAGCCAGTCGATGCCGCCCCAGCCGAAGAACCCGCGCAGGGCAGCGTTGAGCAGGCCGTACTCGCGGTCGTAGAGGAGGGTGAAGACCAGCGCGATGATGATCGGTGACAGCACCACCGGCATGAAGAACGTCAGCCGGAAGAAGTCCCGGCCCTTCAGCCCTCGGGTGTTGAGCGCCTGGGCGACCAGCAGCGCGGCCGGGACGACCACGCCCACCGAGAACGCCACGTAGATCACCGTGTTGCCCACGGCGGTCCGGAAGCTGCTGTCCGACAGCAGCCGCTCGTAGTTGGCCAGCCCGACCCACTCGGGCGTGCCGAGGCCCGCCCACTCGGTGAGGCTGAGGTAGCCGCCGATCCCGATCGGCACGACCAGGAACAGGCCGTACAGGACGTAGAACGGCAGGACGAAGACGTAGGGTGCGGCGCCGGGTCCCCGGAGGCGGGCGGTGAGCGGCGGCGTCGTCATCCGCCTCCGGGTGACACGGACCTCGGTCACGCTCATCCGCCGTTCTTCTTGTACGCGGCCGCCGCCTCCTTGATCGTCTGGGCGGCGGGCTTCTTGCCCTGCAGGGTCTCCAGCATCGGGCCGCCCAGCGCCTCGATCAGCGTGTTGAGCTTCTCGTTCTGGTAGAACGTCGGGCTGTCGGCGGCGGCGGGGGTGTAGACGTCGAACACCCGCTGGCCGAGGTAGGCGTCCTCCGTGCTCAGCAGTTTCTGGTCCTTGTAGAGCGACTTGAGGGTGGGCAGGAAGCCGCCCATCTGGAAGCGGAGGAGCTGGCCCTCGGGGGTGAGGTAGGTCTGCTTCAGCAGCTCGAGCGCGGCGGCGGTGCCCGGCTTGTCCTTGAGGACGGCGAAGCCGGTGCCGCCCATGGCCGAGGCGATGTGGCCGCCGCCCGCGAACTTCGGCAGGTTGCGGATCTTCCACTTGCCCTTCTGCTCGGGCACGTTCGCCTGGAGGCCGTAGACGTTGTACCAGTTGGGCATGACGGTCGCGATGAGCTTGCCGTTCTTCAGCGCCGCGGTGTTCGGGGCGCCGTACGGGTCGGGCAGCGCGATCAGGAAACCGCTCTGCACGCCCTTGGCCATGAACTCCAGCACCTCGACGGCCTCGGGCGAGTCGAGGACGAGGTTGCCGCCCTCGTCGTAGTAACCGCCGCCCCGCTGGAGCAGGAGCTGGAGGAACTGGTTGGTGATGGAGGTGTTGTCGCCGGTGGAGACCATGCCGAGCGACTGGCCGGTCTTCTCGTGCAGCTTCGCCCCGACCTCGGCGAGCTCCTCCCAGGTGGCGATGTCGGCGGGGATCTTGTTCTTCTTCCACTCGTCCTCCCGGTAGTACAGGACGCTGAGGCAGGTGTCGGACTCCAGGGCGTACAGGGTGCCGTCGATCGAGTAGGGGGCGGTGCGCAGCAGGTCGTCCTTGACCGGCGTGACCAGGTCGTCCAGCGGGGCGAAGAGCTGCTTGCCGATGCCGCCGGACATGACGCGCGGGAAGACGCTGATCACGATGCCGATCATGTCGGGCGTCCCCCGGCCCGCCGCACCGGTCGAGATCATGCGGGTCACCAGCGCCTCGCTGTCGGCGTTGGTGAACTTCATCGTGTAGTCGTAACGGCCGCCCGGGGCGTCCGTGAGGCGCTTGGCCTGCTCGGTGAAGGTCTTCACGTAGCCCGGGTCGTGCGTCCACACGTTGAGCTCGACCTTGCCCGACGACACGGGCGCCGAGCCGCCGCCGTTGCTCTCACCGCCGCAGGCGGCGAGCACGCCCGCCGCCAGCAGGCCGCCACCGACCGCTCCGCTCCGACGTAGGAACACGCGACGCGATACGTCGGTCATCTGGAACTCCTTCAGGATGGGGGATTCGCCTCAGGGGGCGTGTCGAGCAGCATGCTCGGCGGCGGGGCCAGTGTCAATAATCAGTACTACTATTTTTTACATTGATACGATTTTTCGAAACATGATCATGCTGGGCGCAGGGTGACTCGGCCCACCCGCACCACCTCCGCGGAGGCGACGGCGATGCCGTCGGGAACGTTCCGTACGGCCGGGTCGACCCACACGCCGGTGTCGCGGCGCCACGGCAGCAGTTCGAGCCGCACCCCGTGCTCGGCGACCTCGTCACGCCAGGGCGTGAGGTCGACGTCCCAGGCGCGCCCGTACCAGAAGTGGTCGCTGACGAGCCGGTCGCCCACGAACGCGCGGCCGACGTCACCGGTCCAGCTCACCCGCAACAGCACGCGGTCGACGCCGTCGAGCGCGTCACGCGGCACGTCCAGGTGCACGCGCGCCGCGCCGGAGTAGTCGGTCGGCGCGCTGAGCCGGTCCATCGGGCCGCCGCGCACCGGGTCGGGGGGCGCGGGGGCGTGCGGGTGCAGGCCGGCGGCGACCGTTCGGGTCCCTGCGCCGGGAACGCTCACCGACCAGGTCTGCCACAGCTGTTCCGTCCGGGGGCCGTCGACCTCGCCGCCTTCGGCCGCCAGCCCGGCGAGCGCGGGCAGCAAGGCCACGGTGCACCGCTCGGCCTCCGGGTGGAGCACCAGGGCGCCGTCGAGGGCGTACACCGGCGCGTCGGACAGCACGAGCCGCTCGCGACCGGCGACCTCAAGCCGGTACAGGCGGTTCGCGCTCGCCTCGTCGAGGACGAGGACACGAACGCCGGGCAGGTCGACGACGCGCTCCGTCCCGGGCTGGGCGACGTCCACCACCGTCGTGTCGCCGACGGACCGGCCCCCGCCGACCGCCACGTCGCCTTCGAGGACGAGCTCCACCGGGACGCCGTCGGTCGCGCACAGGACGACCAGGTCGCCGTCCTCATCGGTGACGCGGGTGACGAGCTGCGCGGTGGCGCTGCGCAGGACGAGCCCCGGGGCGAGCCGATAGCGAAGCGGCCACACCAGGGACACCCCGGTCGGAAGGTCGACCGGCCTGGTCGGAACGGTGACGTCGGCGTCCTCGAACGACACCGTGACCTGGACGTCCTTCTGCGCGTCGAGCGGCCGCTTGGGCGGCTGGTACGTGGTCAGGAAGAGGTAGCCGCTTTCTCCGTCCGAACGGACGGCCCATCGCAGTTCGCCCGGGTCGTCGCTGCCGCCGCCGACGGTGACGCTCATCGGCGCGAGCCGGGCGCCTTCTCCGGCCAGCCAGAGGTGCAGGCGGCGCAGCAGGTGGTGGTGCGGGCGGATCTGGCCGTGCTCCCCGATCGGGGCGTAGAAGTCGTAGCTCAGGCTCGGCACGTCGTTGGGGTAACCCGTGGCGTGGGACTCCTGCTCGGTGCCGTGCGCCCCGACCCGCTGGGTGCCGCCGGCGTACATGTAGTAGCCCTGCCAGATCGACCCGCTCCCGATCTTGGCCAGGGCGAGCGCGGCGACGTCCTGAGCCGTGACCAGCGGGCGCCGGTGGTAGGCGACGTGCATGCCGCCGCCGATCTCGCACGTGGCGAAGGGGGTCGCGTCGTCGTCCTTGAGCGGGACCGCGGTGGGGTCGAGCACGATGCCGTCGAGCGCCTCGCGCAGGTCCGCCCCGACGGACAGATCGTCGCGGACCTCGCCGTAGCGGAAGTGATGGGCGGCGAACCGGGGCCACTCCGTCTGCGAGTCCTCCCAGAATCCGTCGGAGTAGGCGCTGTAGAGCGGGAGCAGCGTCTCGGGCACCAGAGCGCCGCCCCAGCCCGTCGCGGTCCACAGGGGCACCCGCAGTCCCAGGTCCTCGGCGATGCGTCTGAGCATGGCGAGGTGCTGCGGCTGGTCGTACAGCTCGTTGTCCATCTGGGCGCCCACCACGGGCCCGCCCTCGGCGTGGGTGAGGCCGGCCAACTGGCTGATCGTCTGGGCGTAGAGCGCCCGGGCCAGCTCGAGGTAGACCGGATCGTTGGTGCGGGTCTTGAGTCCGCGCTCGACGAGCCAGTCCGGGAATCCGCCGCGGCGCGCCTCGCCGTGTGCCCACGGGCCCATCCGGACGATCACGTCCAGGCCGTGCCGTGCGGCGAGCTCGATGAACGCGCGCAGGTCGAGGTCGCCGTCCCACCGGAACCGGCCGGGCTCGGGCTCGTGCGCCTGCCAGAGCACGTACGTGGCCACCGTGTCCAGGCCGCCGGCGCGCGCGTGTCCGAGGACCTCGTTCCACCGCTCGCGCGGGATGCGGGAGTAGTGGATCTCCCCGGTCACCGGGAACCAGGGCTTGCCGCCACGTTCGAGCCACCGGCTCGTGACCTCGATCCGGTCCGACGTCCTCGTGTCGTCTCCCAGCGGGAGGTGTCCCCGGCGGGGCGGGGACTGTCGGGAGACACGCAACATGCGGGCCTTGTTGTTCATTGTTCTCCTTCGAGAGGGGCGGGCCGTGGGTGATCGTACGGCCGGTTGACCCGGCGGGCCGATAGGCGTTTCACTGCCCTATATGGATGAAACGACGGGCAGGGCGAAGGACAGCTCGCTGCCCGAGGGGTTCGCCGGCGGACGGATGCTGGTCGTCCCCCGGCCCACGGTGCGCAAGGCGCTCGGCCGGCCCGTGACCAACCGGCTCCTCGTCACCGATACCGGGATCTTTCTCCACGCCGCGCGGCATGGAGCGGCCCGGCCCGGCGGCGCCGGGCAGCACATCCTCCTGGTCTGCACGGACGGTTCGGGATGGGTCGAGACCGACGATGGACGTTTCGCCGTTCGGCGGGGCGACGCGGTCCTCCTGCCCGCCGGGATGGCCCATGAGTACGGGGCTTCCGACACCGACCCCTGGACCCTGTGGTGGTTCCACGCCGTGGGCTCCGACGCCGCCGACCTCGTCAACGCGGCGCGGGCGGCGGCCGGTGGGATCGTCACGCATCTTCGGGATCCCGCGCCCGTCGCCAGTCTCATCTCACAGGTGATCGACGGCCTCGACGCGGGGACCACAGGGGGCCTCGTACGGGCCTCCGGCGCGGCATGGAACGCGCTCGCCCAGGTCGTCGCCACCGGCCGCCGTCCCCTCGGAACCTCGCTCAGCCCGGTCGAGCGTGCCGTCGAACACCTGCGCGCGACCACGCCCCAGCGCACCTCCACAGACTCATTGGCGGCGATGGTCGGCCTGAGCACGTCCCAGCTCGGCGCCCTCTTCCGGGAACAGCTCGGGGTCTCTCCGCTGAAGTACCAGACGCAGCTCCGCATGGCGCGCGCACGAGAACTGCTGGACCACTCCAACCTCACGGTCAGGGCCATCGCCCGCGAGGCCGGATACGACGACGCGCTGTACTTCTCCCGCAAGTTCGCGAGCGTCCACGGGCTCGCGCCCACCGCGTACCGTGACCGCGCGCGATGAGGTTACGGGAACCGCGCGCTGAGCCCGCCGTCGACGCGCCACTCCGCGCCGGTCACGAAGGAGGCCGCCGGTGCGGCGAGGAAGCAGATGACCTCCGCCATCTCCTCCGGTGAGCCGATCCGGCCCAGCGGATGCCGGTCCAGCAGGGCGGTCTCCTCCGCCGCGGGGTCCGTGGAGGTTGCCCTTGGCCGTCTGCCCGGTGTGGATCGACGCGACGTTGACGATCGACCCGGCACCGGCGCCGATCATGGCGGGCAGCACCGCACGCGACATCAACCAGGCGCTGCGCAGGTCGACGTCGAACACGTGATCCCAGTCTCCGACCGTCATGGTGACCGGTCGGAGTGCGCGTTCACCCCGGCGTTGTTCACCAGCACCGTGGGCGGTCCGAGCCGGTCGGCGAGCTCGGCCACCGCCCGGGTGACGTCCTCCTCCCTGCTGACGTCCGCCCGTACGAACGCCGCGCAGCCGGTCACCTCCGGCTCGACGAGGTCCACCCCGGCGACCACCGCGCCCTCGCGCGCGGCCACGGTGGCGACCGCGGAGCCGATGCCGCCGGCGGCCCCGGTCACCAGGACGACCTCACCTGTCAGCCGTTGCGTCATGCCTGCCTACCAGTCGGTGAGTGAGCCATCGGGCCGGATCAGGTCGAGTGCCGGTTCGGGCACGTACGGGTGCCGCCGCGCCTGCGCCTCGTCGATGTCGATGCCCCAGCCCGGTCGCTCGGGCAGCTCGACGTGACCATGGGTGATGGGCAAGGTGCCGTGGGCCACGTCGTCGCGCCAGGGCACGTCGGCGCGCATCACCTCCTGGATCAGGAAGTTCGGTGTGCTGAACCCGACATGCTGGTTGACCATCGTGGCCACGGGACCCAGCGGGTTGTGCGGCGCGAGCGGGACCTGCCAGGTCTCCGCCAGCGCGGCTATCTTCCGCAGCGCGGTCGGACCGCCGACGTGGCACACGTCGGGCTGGAGCACCGCGCAGGCCCCGGCGGCCAGGTGCTCGCGGAACTCCTGGAGGCCGATCAGCCGTTCGCCGGTCGCCACCGGGAAGGGCAGCCTGCGGGCGAGGTCGGCCATGGTGCCGGGGTTGCCCGGCTGGCAGGGCTCCTCGAAGAAGTACGGCCGGTACTCCGCCAGCGCGTGCCCGTACGCCAGCGCTCCGGCCGCCGTGGTCCTGCCGTGCAGGTCGACCATGATGTCCACATCGGCTCCGACCTCGGCGCGTACGGCGCCCATCGCCGCGGCCGCGGCCCGCAGGTCGGCCGCGGCCGGGAGGGCGCCGCCCATCGGGACCGCGAGGATCTTCACCGCCGTGAAGCCGTCGGCCACGCTCTTCTGCGCCGCCTCGGCGAATCGGCCGGCCTCGGCCGGCCCGTAGACGACCGCGGAATCGCCGCCGCCGAGGTGGTCGTACATCCGCAGCCTGCTCCGGACCGCGCCGCCGAACAGCTGCCAGCAGGGCACGCCGAGTTCCTTCGCCTTGATGTCCCAGAGCGCCTGGTCGATCCCGGCGATCGCGCTCATCGTCACGGCGCCGCCCCGGAAGAAGTGCCCGCGGTGCATCAGCTGCCACAGGTGCTCGACGCGGTGTGGATCCTGGCCGTGCAGCAGCGGGGCGAGGTCGTCGACCGCTCCGACGACGGCCCGGGTCTTCCACTCGAGCGTGGACTCACCCCAGCCGATCAGGCCGGGCTGGTCGGTGGTGACCCGGACGAACACCCAGTTGCGCAGCCGCGCGTTGACCACGACCGTGTCGACGCCGACGATCCGCGTCATGCCGTCTCCTTCACGATGACCCGGCTCTCCCACGGGCCCAGTTGCAGGGTGCCGCCGTTCTCGACGGCTGCCGGCTCCCAGCTGTGGTTGGCGACGAACCACAGCCGGCTGCCGTCGGGCCGGGTGGCGCTGCTCACGCGTACCGACGGCGGGCGGGGCGACCAGCTGTCCGCCGCCGGTTGCTGTCCCCGCTCGGCCAGGGCCCACCGCACCAGAGCGGTCGTGCTGGGCCGGTCCAGGAGAGTGCCGACCCAGGTCACCCGGCCACGGCCGTACGCCTGGGTGGTCACCGCGGCGAACCGGCCGAGGAACGGGTCCTCGTACTCGCACAGGACGTCCGCGCCTTCCGGCTGGAGCCCGTCGGCCCATCCGGTCGCGGTCGCGCTCTCCGGCAGCGCCAGCTCGGGCACGCCCGCCACCGGCCGCGCTCTGAGGGGAACCGGTGACGGTACGGTCGAGTACTCCTGATAGGACGCTCCGACGGCGGCGCGGAGAACCCCTGGTTGCCGCTGCCACCGTACTCGCGCGTGTTCGTCGGCGTAGCCGCTGCGGAAGGTGAGCAGGACGTGAGCGCCGTCGCGGGCGTGCTCGATCAACCGCTCCAGGAGGGTGTCGTCGGCGATGTACAGGGCCGGGACCACGAGCACCCGCTGGTGGCTCCAGTCCGAGTCCGCATGGACGAACCGCACCTGCACGCAGTCGTCGGCCGCGCTCCGGTAGAACCGGGTGACGATCCGGTGATAGCTCTCAGGGTCCGGCTCCGAGGTGCCCGGCTTCACGAGTGCGGGCATGAATTCCATCGCCTTGAGGCTGTCGCGCGAGTACAGGATCGCGACGTCGGCGTCCGGCGTGGCGTCCTTCAGCTCCGGGGCCAGCCGCTTCAGCTCCTCGCCGAGCGCGGCGACCTCGGCGTAGACGCGGCCCGGCTCCAGATCGTGCCCGAGCACGCCGCCCCAGTAGGTCTCGAAGCCGTAGTGCAGCGTGTGCCAGTGCCAGTACGCGAGCAGGTCCGCGCCGCGGGCGGCGAAGGCGTGGGCGGCGAAGGCGTGGGCGAGCAGCCGCAGCTGGCCGGGGAACGGCGGGATGTTCGTCGCGGACCCGCCGATCGACGTCGCCTGGGCCTCGGTGACGAGGAACCGCGACCCCGTCGGACCACGCATGCTGTAGGCGAGGTCGGCCTTCCACGAGGCGACCCAGGCGCCGTAGTCACGTGACCAGTCCGGCCCGAGGCCCGCCATCTCTTCCGCAGGAGGTTCGGGCAGTCGCAGGGCGCCCTGGAGCGGCAGGTAGATGTTCACCGCGGTGACGTCCATCTGCTGCGCCGTGGCGCGCAGGTCGGTGTTGCGGCCGCCGTCGCCGCCGATGAGGTCGTGCGTCACGAACCGGTCCGCGCCGACGTACTCGCGCAGCAGAGCCTGCTGCCAGGCGAGGAACTCGACGGTGAGCGCGGCCTGGAAACGGTCCCACGCGAGGGCGTAGCCGGGGTTGGTGTTGCCGTCGGGTGGCCAGATGTCGGCCGGCTGCGAGATCCGGTGGCTCCAGTACGTCAGCCCCCACTTCTCGTTGACCCCGTCGACGCCGCCGAGGGCCTCCGTCACGTGCTCCCGGAACCGCTGGACGACATGTGGATTGGCGATCTGGTGCACGCCGATCTCGTTGTCCACCTGAAAGCCGATCACCCCTGGGTGGCGGCCGAACTCCTCCCCCATCCGGCGCAGGATCCGCTCGGCGTGGAACAGGAACGCGGGGTGCGTGAAGTCGACGTTCTGGCGGGCCCCGTACGGCAACGGCCGGCCCGGGTGCGGCTGCGCCATCACCTCCGGATGCTGGCGCGCCAGCCACGGAGGGATGGCGTACGTCGGGGTGCCGACGATCACCTTGAGGCCGCGCTGATGCGCCTCGTCGACCACCCGGCTCAGCGCGGCGAAACCGATCTCCCCGTCCCGGGGTTCGTACGACGCCCAGGTCGACTCACCCACCCGGATCACGGTGAACCCGGCGGCGACCATGAGGTCGAGGTCTTTCTCCAGGCGTTCCACCGGCTGGTACTCGTGGTAGTAGCTGGCACCGAACAGCACGTGGCCTCCTTGCTTCCCGACCTCGGCGAGGTCCGGCCGACGGCGGCGACCCTACCGCAAACAAGCATACTTTTGCAGTGAAAAATAGTATTAATCCCGTTGACGCTCCTGAAACATGAGAGCCACACTGGGCCGTGCCATCGCTCCCATCCCCCCATTTCGAAGGAGCCGTGATGCCCATGGCCAGTTGGAGTGCTCGCGCATGCCTGGCCGCCGGACTGGTCCTCAGCCTGCTCGGGCCCGTTGTGCCTGCCGCCGCCCAAGCAGCGCCCTCCCCCGAGCTCCGCAACGCCGGCTTCGAGACCCCGCCCACCAAGCCGGCCGAGTTACCAGGCTGGCGCACGGCGGGCACCCGCGGCGCGGCGACGGTCGCCGGGCCCGCCCGGACCGGCGCGTTCGCGCTGCAGCACAACGGCACGCGGGCGTACACGGCCACCACCACCCAGACCGTGCGCGTTCCCGACGGGCACTACACCCTCACCGCCTACGCCCAGAGCGGCGGCGGGCAGCGCGCCGATTACCTGTTCGCCACGCCGGCCGGTGGACGCCAGGCACGCACCGCGGTGCCGGTGTCGTCCGCCTGGACAGTCGTCACCATCCGCGGCATCGAGGTCCGGCACGGCCGGCTCACCATCGGCCTGCACACCGAGGCTCCCCAGGGCGGCTGGACCCGGCTCGACGACGTGCGCTTGACCGCCGGAGCGCCGTACGACTTCCTCGCCGGCGGCGACATCACGATGCTCAACTGGGTGGAGGACAGCGGCGGCAGGTACTACGACGAGCGCGGTAGCCGCCAGGACCCGCTGAAGATCATGGCGGAGAACGGGACGGACATCGTCCGCCTGCGCCTCTACAACGACACCGGCCCCGACCACCCGCGGGTCGGCTATCCCGGCCACTACCTACCCGAGGGCTACCAGGACGAGGAGGACATCCTCGACCTCGCCCGGCGCGCCGCCCGGTACGGCATGCGGATCCAGCTGACGTTCCACTACAGCGACTACTGGACCAACGGCGAGATCCAGGACATCCCCAAGGACTGGCGCGACGTCACGGACCTGCCCCGCGACCAGGCCGTCGACAAGCTGGAGACCTACGTCTACGACTACACCAAGTACTTCCTCCGGCGGATGGCCGCCCAGGGCACGCCACCGGCCTTCGTCTCGCTCGGCAACGAGATGCAGGGCGGGCTGCTCTACCCCTACGGCTACTCCTACACCGCTGACGGAGCACCGGCGCTGGCCCGGTTCCTCAAGGCCGGCTACCGCGCCACCAAGGAGGTGTCGCCGGACACGCAGGTCATCATCCACATCACCGACGCCGGCGACTACGACGAGTACCGCTGGTTCTTCGGCCTGCTCAACCAGCTCGGCGTCCCGTACGACCTCATCGGCTCGTCCTACTACCCGTTCTGGACCCGCCGTGACATCCCCACCGTCGTCCAGTTCTTCGACACCATCAGCCGGGAGTTCAACAAGAAGATCATGGTGATGGAGACCGGCATCAACTGGAACCCGGTCACCCACGAAGGTCTTGAAGGCCAGCTGCACGACAACGGCCCCGTGCCCTACGGGGAGACGCCCGCCGGGCAGCGCGACTTCCTCTACGAGCTGTTCGCCGCCCTCAAGAGCGTGCCCGACGGCGCCGTGATCGGCGATCTCTACTGGGACCCGGTCATGATCCCGGCGCCCGGAGTCGGCTGGGAGGTCGGCGAGCCGAACTTCGTCAGCAACACCACCCTGTTCGACTTCACCGGCAAGGCGCTGCCCGCGCTGGACGCGTACCGATACAACGTCGACGGCGGGCGATGACCGATCCGGGTGGGGCGCGACCTGGCAGGTCCGCCCCACCCGGCGTCAGCCGGTGACCGGCAGGGCCAGCCCGGCAGCGCCGGCGGCGGAACACACGGCCTTCGAACCGGCCCGCGCCAGCAGGTCCAGCCCCAGCCTGGCGCGGCGGACCCGCTCGATCGACAGCGCCACCGAGGTTGCCTCCAGGTGGCTGCCGGACGGGTAGATGTCCGGGGCGTTGCGCAGGCCGAACTTCGCGTACACCGGCGCCGCCAGCTCCACCAGCCGGGGCAGCTCGTAGTGGCGGACGAAACCGCCCAGGTTGTCCGGAGACTCGACGTAGATGTCCAGCGGCTGGGTGACCGCGCTGCGAATGGCCCCGATCTGCGCGAGGGTCAGGTCGGTCGGCAGGTTGAGCGTGTCCGCGCCGAGCCCGCCGATCACCTTGGCGGTGGCCGGGTTCGCGATCGGGAGCATCACCGACACCTTGGCCTGCATCTCCGCAGGCAGCTCCCCGCTGTCGCGCAGCCGGCCGAACACCGAGAGCACGCCCACGTCGGCGATCAGAACGCTGCGCACGCCCAGCTCGGCCGCCCGGCGGATCTCGTCCACCACGGCGACCAGCTGGTCCTGCCCGCGCACCGCCGGGGCCAGGCCACCCCCGGCGGGCGCGCGGCTCATCGCGGAGGTGTCCCAGCCGGCACACGGCCGGGCGAACAAGGACAGCTCCACCCCCGCGTCGGCGGCCATGCCGACCATCTCGGTGATCTCGCCGTCCGTGAGCAGCCCCACCCCGGTGCCCTGCGAGACCCGGGTGACCGGGACGTCCAGCCGTCGCGCCTCGCGCAGGACGGCGGCGAGGCTGGCCGGCCCCTCCACGCTGGGAATCTCGACGCGGTACTGGGCCCCGTCGGGGAACCGGCCGGGAGACGGCGGCGGCGTGGACCCGTCGTCAGCAGGCAGCCCAAGCCGGACGAGCAGCTCATTGGTGGTGGACATCGCGCTCCCAGTCCCATATTGTTCGAAATCTCGAACAGAGTTCGGTATATCGACATGCGGAGGCTAACGATTCCGGCTCGCGGTCGTCAATGCCGGCCGATGGATATGCTGCGGCCACCCGACCCCGACCGGCAGGAGAAGCGATGGCCCGAACGGTTCCGGCGCTCAACCGAGCGCTCGACATCCTCGAGCTGTTCCTGGCCGAGGGCGCGCTGGCCGCCTCCGACATCACCGCCCGGCTCGGCCTGCCCCGGACCACCGTGCACGAGCTGGTCAACACCCTGGTCGACCGCGGCTACCTGGTAGCCGAGCCGAGCGCCCCGATCCGCTACCAGCTGGGCATGAAGCTCTTCGAGCTGGGCGGGCTGTTCGCCGACCGCCTGGACCTGGCCCGGCAGGCTCAGCACGCGGCCACCGAGGTGGCCGCCGCCTGCGACGAGAGCGTGCACGTGGCGATCCTGGACGGGGCCGAGGTGGTGTACATCGCCAAGGTGGACAGCACTCATTCGGTACGGATGGTCTCCGCGGTCGGCCGCCGGCTCCCGGCGCACTGCACCGCGGTCGGGAAGATGCTGCTGTCCGCCCTGGCTCCCGAGGCACTCGATGCGCGCTACCCGCACGACCGGCCCCTCCAGTCGATGACCCCGAACAGCATCACCACGCACGCCGGACTACGTGCGCAACTGACCGAGATCCGCCGGGCCGGCGTGGCCTACGACGACTGCGAGTCCAACGAAGCGGTCGCCTGCGTCGCCGTCGGCGTGCTCGATCACACCGAACGCGTGGTGGCCGCGATGAGCGTCTCGGTGCCCACCGTCCGCTGGACCGACCAGCGCCGCCGGCAGTGGACCGACCTCGTCCGCGCCGGCGCCGCCACCCTCTCCCAACGCCTCGGCCACCACGACGGCGCTCAGGCACCGCACCGCCGCGTTCCCCAGCCGCCCGGCCGCTGACCACCGCCCCCTCAGCAACCGGGCGGCCCTCGCGCCCGTGCTCACCGGCAGACGGGGGACCGCGTGCAGGCACCACCCGGCCAGGTCAGCGGGGCCCGCAAGACACCTTCATTCGGCCCCGACCCAGGCAGCACAGTGCCGGGGCGGGGTCAGGGCCGGTGATGCGCTTCAGTGGCCGTGTCCCTCCAATTCGCCGGCGCGTTCGGCCTTCGCCGGCAGGAGCAGGGCGGTGATGACCACGGCCACGGACAGCACCGCGCCGATGATGAAGGCCAGTCGCATGCCGTCGAGGGTGGCGAGCGCCTCGGGGACGTCCGCGGATCTCAGGGCGTCGGCTCGCGCGCTCATCACGGTGATCACGAGCGCGGTGCCGAAGGCCGCCGAGACCTGCTGCAGCGTGCTCAGGATCGAGCTGCCGTGGGAGTAGAGCGGCGGGGGAACCGCGCCGAGCCCGAGGGTGAACACCGGGGTGAAGGTCGCGGCCAGGCCCACCATCAGCAGCGCGTGCAGGCCGAGGATCTGCCAGTACGGCATGGTCATCGTGACCTGGGTGAAGCCGGTGAGCGCGACCATGATCCCGATCGCGCCGGGGATGACCAGCACCCGGCCGCCGAACTTGTCGAACAGGCGGCCGACGGTCGGGCCGAGCAGGCCCATCGCCAGGCCGCCCGGCATCACGAGGAGCCCGGTCTCGAGAGCGCTGAGTCCGCGGATGCTCTGCAGGTACAACGGCAGCAGGATCATCGAGCCGAGCATCGCCATGAAGGCCACCGACATCAGGATCAGCGCGACGGTGTAGGTGCGGTGGCGCAGGGTGCGCAGGTCCATCAGCGGTACGTCGCGCTTCTGCAACGACAGCTGGCGGAAGACGAAGACGGCGATGGTGATCAACCCGGCCGCCACGATCCCGGCGGCAACGCGGGCGTCACCGCCCTCGAACCGGCTGAGCCCGTAGACCAGGCCGCCGAAGCCCGCCGCCGCGGTCACCACGCTGAACCAGTCGATGGTGCTGAACTGGGGCTCGCCGATGTTCTTCAGCCGCTTCAGGCCGCTCCAGGCGATCAGGGCGGCGATGGGGAACACCACGGCGAACAGCAGGCGCCAGGAGCCGAACTGCAGGATCACCCCCGAGATCGCCGGGCCCATCGCGGGCGCGACCGAGATGGCCAGGGTGACGTTGCCCATGACCCGGCCCCGGTCCTCCTCGGGCACGACCTGCATCAGCGTGGTCATCAGCAGCGGCATCATCACGGCCGTCCCGGACGCCTGGATGATGCGGGCGCCCAGCAGCACCTCGAACGTCGGCGCGACGGTGGCCAACGCCGTGCCGACCAGGAACAGGCCCATCGCGACCGTGTACGCGCTGCGGGTGGACACCCGCTGCAGGAACCAGCCGGTGATCGGGATGACCGCGGCCATGGTCAGCATGAAGGCGGTCGAAAGCCACTGCGCGGTCTGCTCGGTGATGTGCAGCGCGTCCATCAACCGCGGGATCGCATTGATCATGATCGTCTCATTGAGGATGACCACGAACGTGGCGAGCACAAGCAGCCGGATCACGGCCGGGGTGCGGCCTGAGCGGGGGGCCGCGGACTTGGCGGGTGAGTCGAGCTGTGGGCTGGGCACGGTACCTCTATCGGAGTCGTCGAACATGGTGTGGTCACGGCTGGCATTCCAGCCTTGGGTCTCACGAGTAGTCGTGGTCATACACAGACTGACCGACGCCACCGACAAAACTCATCGCCCACGTCCAACATTCCTGCACGTGATGCGAAATGTCACCCGCTTTTAGCGCCGCACCACGCACCGCGAGATCGGGCGAACGAGGGTGCTCACCGTGCCGACGGCGCTCGCGCCCGGCGTCATGGGCCCTCGGCCTCGCCTCATCACCCTGCGGACCGGCATCACCCTGCGGGCCGACGCGGACGACCCGCAGGCGGCTGTCCTCTCATCCGGGCCCGTCGACGTCCGCCTCCGATGCGGCCAACAGCCGCCCCGCGAGAGCCGTGAGGCTGAGCCCCTTCAGGTCGGGGATCAGCACGCCCGCGATCTCGTCGACGTGCCGGCGCCAGGCGTCGGGGACGACGGCGGCTCCCGACGCCGCGCCGCACAGCGCGCCCACCATGGCGGGCATGCTGTCGGACTGCCGTGCGACCAGCGCGGCCGGGCCGAGGGCCGTGGCGAGGTCGCCGTCCGCCAGTTCCGCCAGGACGAAGGCCGCGGGCAGGGTCTCGGCGGCCACTCCCCCATGGCTGTACACGGCCGGGCTGAGCCGCTCGACCAGGCCGGGAACGGCGTCGAAGGCCGTGCGCGCCGACTCGCGGACGCGAGCCGCCCCGGCGAGGTTGCGGGCGGTCCAGCTGTCCTCGGGGAAGGCGCTCGCCGCCTCCCGTAGCGCGTCGCGGAGGGAGGCGCCGCCGACCAGCGAGGCGATGGCGACGGCCATGGCCTGAGCGGCCCAGACCCCGTCCTCGGCGTGGGTGATCTCGGCGTAGCGTCCCGCGACCTCGGCGGCGGTGGCCGGGTCGCCGGCGTAGTAGAGGCCGGTCGAGACTCCTGCGGGCACGGCGCTGTCGGAGTAGTGCATCGGGTTGTCGTTGCCGGTGGCGGGCGGCGTCAGGCCCCTGGCGGCGTTGATGATCGCGGAGCGTTCGGCCACACCGGTCCAGACGTCGGCCGACATCCGCCTGCGCCATTCGGCGAAGAGCGCGGCCGAGTCGTGGCCCGGCGCCTCGAGGAGCACCAGCGCGGCCATGGCCGCGCTCTCGGCGTCGTCCGTGGGAGACAGCGGGATGTCGTCCCCGATGCCGAGGGTGAACGGCAGCAACGGGCGCGAGACCCGCTGTTCGTCCAGCGCGGCCGAGAGCCGCCAACCGGCGGCCCGCGCCCAGGCCGATCCGGCCCTGCGGTGGAACTGGGCGGGAAGGCCGGCGGCGTCGCCGGCGGCCAGCCCGGCGCACCCGAGCCAGATCAGGCTCGAAGGCTACGAGCGGGCGCTGCGCGAGGCCGGCCGGCCGATCCTGCCCGAGCTGATCCACTCGGGCACGTTCACCCGGGCGGGAGGCGTGGAGGGGGCCAAGGTCCTGCTCGCCCGCTCGCCCCGCCCCGACGCCCTGGTCTGCGCCAACGACCTGATCGCCGTCGGAGCGCTCGACGTGACCAGGCAGCTCGGCCTGTCCGTGCCCGGCGACGTGGCCGTCACCGGCTACGACGACATCGAGGCCGCCTCCCTCATCACCCCCGCCCTGACCACAGTGCTCAACCCGGCCCGCGAGATCGGCAGGACCTGCGCACGTCTTCTGCTCGACCGGCTGGCCGGCGAGTACGACGACACGGCCCGCGAGATCGTCCTCGCTCACCGGCTCATCGTCCGCGACTCGTCCTAGCCGTCCGTAAGGAGATCCACCTTGTCCCTCAACCTCGCCCGCCGTGACTTCCTCAAACTGAGCGGCACCACCGTGGCCGCCGGTCTGGCGCTCGCCGCGTGCGGCAGCTCGTCCCCCGGCTCCGGCAGCAAGAGCGTCACCTACTGGGCCGCCTTCGCCACGCCCGACAGCGAGAAGTACTTCCGGCAGAACCTCGTCGACGCCTTCAACAAGAGCGCCAAGGACGTCCGCGTCAAGATGGACGTCAAGCAGCTCATGACGCTGGGCAACCTGACCAACACCGCGGTGGCGGCGGGCAAGGGCCCCGACGTCGTCTACGCCGACGGCCCCTCGGCCGCCCTGTCCTTCGCCAAGAGCTCCAAGACCGTGGCGCTCGACGAATACGCCAAGAAGTACGGCTGGCAGGACAAGCTGCTGCCCTGGGCGTACGAGGTCAGCAAGATCGACGGCAAGCTCCACTCCGTGCCCGTCGGCTACGGCTCGCTGGTGCTCTACTACAACCCCGACACCTTCGCCCAGCACGGCTGGAAGGTGCCGACCACGCTGGCCGAGTTCGAGACCGTGTGCGCCGCCGCCAAGAGCGCGGGCCTGATCCCCGTCGGGGCGGGCAACAGCGGCTACAAGGCGCAGAGCGAGTGGTACCTGACCTGCGTCCTGAACGCCGCCGCGGGCCCGAAGGCGATCCACGAGGCGCTGACCGGCGTCCGCAAGTGGGACGACAAGGTCTTCGCGTGCCCGCCGGGGTCTATCCGCTGGCGATCGGCACGACGCTGTCGATCAACGCGCGTTCGGAGAACCCGGCGGGGGCGGCCGAGTTCATCGACTACCTCATCGCCGATCCCAAGCGCATGCTCGGCTTCCTCGCCACGACCGGCACCAACCCCCCGCCGCTCAAGGTCTCCGCCGACGCCTACCCCGCCGGGATGGACGAGCGGGTGGCGCGGCTGTACAAGGCCATCCCCGAGACCACGAACCTGGGCTACGCGAGCTGGAGCTTCGTCCCGCCGAAGACGGACACCTATCTCTACACCGAGTTCGACAAGGTCATCACGGGGGCGATGTCGCCCGCCGACTTCTGCGCCGGACTGCAGAAGACCTTCGCCGCCGAGTTCGCGGCGGGCGCGGTGGCCAAGCCGTTCGCCCCCGAGTCGTGAGCGCGCCCCGTGCCCGCGCCCGGCTGACGGCCTGGCTGTTCATCGCCCCTCTGCTGCTCGTGAACCTGCTCGTCGTCGCCGGGCCCGGCCTGATGTCGGTGTACTACTCCTTCACCGACTGGGACGGCCTCGACGAGGCGCACTTCGTCGGGCTGGCCAACTACGCGGCGCTGTTCGGCAGCCCCGACTTCCGCGGGGCGCTGCTGCACAACCTGCTCTGGACGGCCTTCTTCCTGGTCGTGCCGATGTCGATGGGGCTGCTCGGCGCCTTCCTGCTGTCCAGGATCCGGCGCGGCCAGCTGCTGTTCCGGCTGCTCTACTTCATCCCGTACGTGATCGCGACCGTCGTCTCGGCCGCCATCTGGCGGCAGATCCTCAGCCCGGCCAGCGGTCTAGCACCCGCTCTCGGCAGCCTGGGCATCCCCTGGCTCAACGACGTGAACTTCCTGGGTGACGGGCGGTTCGCCCTCGGCGCGGTCGCCTTCATCAACAACTGGCAGTGGCGGGGTTTCCTGGTCGTGATCTTCCTGGCGGCCATGCAGTCGATCGAGCCGTCGCTCTACGAGGCCGCGAGGATGGACGGCGCCGGCAGCTGGCGCGAGTTCTGGCACATCACCCTGCCGTCGATCCGCCCGACCTTCATGTTCCTGTCGCTGATGACCGTCATCTGGTCGTTCCTGGTCTTCGACTACATCTACATCCTGACCCAGGGAGGTCCCGCCGGCTCGACCGACGTGCTCAGCACCGTGATGTACCGCGCCGCGTTCAGCGAGCAGCAGGCCGGCTACGCCTCGGCGATCGGCGTCATCCTGGCCCTGATCAGCGCGGTCACCGTCGGCGGCTACCTCTACCTGCGCCGCCGCCTGAGGTGGGAGATATGACCCGGCGCCCGTTCGCCTACCTGATCCTGACCGTCCTGGCCGTCTACGCCCTCGGCCCGATGCTGGTCTTCGTCCTGGCCTCGCTGAAGACTCCGAGCGAGATCAGCGCCGACCCCCTCGGACTTCCCGGCGAGTTCCGCTGGGAGAACTTCGCGACGGCCTGGGCCGACGCGAACATGGGCGCCGGGCTGGTCAACAGCGCGATCATCGCCGTGTCGACCGCGGCGGGGGTCTGCGTCATCTCCGGCTGCGCCGCCTACGCACTCGGCCGGCTCGACCTGCCCAAACCCGGACTGTTCATCCTCTACCTGCTGGTCGCCAGCTCGCTGCCCATCCAGCTGTTCCTGGTGCCACTGCTGTCCCTGTGGACGAAGCTCGGGCTGTACGACAGCAGGTTCGGTCTGATCGTCATCTACTGGGCCATCTACAGTCCGTTCGCCACGTTGCTGATCCGCTCGTTCCTGCTCGCCGTCCCCAAGGAGTACGAAGCCGCGGCGCGTCTGGACGGCGCGGGAGAGGTGCGGCTGTTCGTCCGCATCGTCTTCCCGTTGATCTGGCCGGGTGTCCTCACCGCGGGCCTGATCGCGGGGCTGCAGGCGTACAACGAGTTCCTGCTGGCCGTGACGTTCATCCAGGACAGCGAGAAGCTGCCGGTCTCCCTGTCGCTCTACTCCTTCCAGCAAAGTTTCTCCCCCGATTGGGCGCTCGTCAGCGCGGCCGGTCTGATCATGGCTCTGCCGCCCCTGGTGCTGTTCCTGTCTCTGCAGCGCCGCTTCGTCGAGGGCTACACCTCCTCGGGGATGTCCGGCTGACCGTCGCGTAGCGCCTCCAGCAGCCGCGCCAGGGCGGCCTGGGTGGCAGGCAGGTCGGCGGGGTCGTGCGACCCGGCCAGCCACAGCGCCGCCTCGTTCATCGCGCCCGACAGCAGGTGGGTCAGCGGCGCGACCGGCTGGGGCGCGATCGTGCCCTCCTTGATCAGGTCGGTGAGCGCGTCGGCCAGGTGGCGGGCCGAGGCGGCCTCGTCCATCGCGCGCCACTCGTTCCAGCCGAGCACGGCGGGGCCGTCGACGAGCATGATCCGCTGCACGCCCGGGGCCGTGCTGGCGGTCAGGAACGCCTGGCAGCCGACGGTCAGGCGGGTCCAGAGGTCGTCGTGGACGTCGGCGGTCCGCGCCACCGTCTCGGCCACCTCCTGCTGCACCTGCTCCAGGACGGCCCTGAACAACTCGGCCTTGCTCTCGAAGAGATGGTAGAGCGCGCCCTTGGTCACCCCCGCCTCGGAAACGATCTCCGACAGGCTCACCGCGCCGTATCCCCGCTCCGCGAACAGGCGCCTGCTCTCCCGCAGCAGGGTCTGCCTGGTCTGCTCCCGCTGCTGTGCCCTGACGCCGTGCGTCTTCATGTTTCCTCCCTTGACATACCGATGGTACGTCAAATACACATTCACGTACCGATGGTACGTGAAAGGGGTTCGTATGGAACTGACCAGCTTCTATCCCGTGATCTGCACCACCCGGCTTCAGGAGTCGCGCGACTTCTACACCGGGCTGCTGGGGTTCGAGACGACGTTCAAGGCCGACTGGTACGTCAGCCTGCGGCGCCCTGGGACGCCGCCGTATGAGCTCGCGCTGCTCGACCACACCCACCCGACGCTGCCCGAGGCGTATCGCACCCCTGTCCGCGGGCTGCTGCTGAACTTCGAGGTGGAGGACGTGGACGCCGAATGGGAACGGCTCGTCGTCGGCGCGGGGCTGACCGCCGAGCTCGCGCTGCGCAGCGAGGACTTCGGGCAGCGGCACTTCATCGTGGCCGATCCCAACGGGGTCCTCATCGACGTCATCACCCCGATCGCACCCTCGGCGGAGTACGCCGAGCAGTACGTCGGCTCATGACGCCCGGTCGGCGAAGCGGCGCAGGGTGTCCAGCCCCGACAGGCCGTAGACGTCCTCCACCGCGTCGGCCGGCAGGTGGCAGGTCCTGAACCGGTCGAGCGGGGTGAGCCCGAGCCGGGTCAGGTGCAGGTACGTGTAGTTGAGCAGCACCCGGTAGCGCAGGAAGGCCGGGTCGGTCAGCCGGCCGTCGTCCAGCAGCGCCCCGGCCCGCCGCCGGTACTCCTCCAGCAGCGCCGCCCACTCCCGTACGAACGGCACGGGCGGGGCGGCGCGGTCGTCCAGGGCGGCGACGACGTCCCGCACGCGTCCCGTCAGCGCCGCCCGCCGTTCCCGGAAGCTCTGCTCGAACGACGCGCGGACCCCCGCCGGGTCGGCCGCCCACGTGATGAATCCCTCCGCGTGCATCCGGTACGACAGGTAGCTGCGGTCGATGCGCCGCGACGTGTGCGCGACGGTCAGCATGAGGCTCAGCGCCAGCCCCGTCTTGCTGTCCCGGCCCGCGCGCACGTGCTCCAGCATGCCGAACAGCAGCGGGGTGGCATCTGCGTAGAACGCGGTGAGCAGGTCCACCGCCTCGTCGCTGCCGAGCACGTGCCGGCGCGAGTCGTACGGCGCGTCGCGGATGGAGTTGTCCGGCGGCCACGGCGTGAGCGCCGGGCGGCCGCGGTCAGGTGGCCGTGCAGATGAGCGCAGTGACGGCCGTGGTCAGGTGGCGGTGCAGGTGAGCGCCGGGGTGGCGGCGGTCCCTGTGGCGGTGAAGCCGAAGCTGGCGGTGGCGTTGGCGGCGAGCCTGCCGTTCCAGGACTCGTTGCGGACGCTGACGGACGGCGCGGTGCCCGAGCGGACGCCGCCCCACAGCTGGGTGATGCTCTGCGATCCGGGCCAGTTCCAGGTGACCGTCCAGCCGTTGACCGCCGCGTTGCCGGCGCGGACGGTGACCGTGGACTGGAAGCCTCCGGGCCAGGCGTTGACCGTCTCGATCGTCGCCGCGCATCCGATCGGCACCGGCGTGGGAGTGGGTGTCGGAGTCGGGGTCGGGGTGGGCGTCGGGGTGGGCGTCGGGGTGGGCGTCGGGGTGGGCGTCGGGGTGGGCGTCGGGGTCGGGGTCGGGCCGGGTGTGCCGTCGGCAGGGATGGTCCAGGGGATCTGCGCCGGGGTGGGCGCGGGATAGGGCACGTTGTCGAACGTACGCGAGACGGGCTTGCCCATGAGGTGCTTGTCGGCGAAGTCCATGATCGCGTTGTAATCGTTCATATCGATCTGGTGGCCGCCCGGGCGGTAGGCGATGCCGATCCGGTCGGCGGCGCCGAGGTACTGGTAGACCATCTTGGCCCCCCGGTAGGTCAGGCCGGTGCCCTGGGGGTTGGTCCGCACGTCCGAGCCCTCGGTGCCGTTGGTGGCCAGCAGCGGGCGGGGCGCCACCAGCGCCGCCACCGAGTGCTGGTCGAACGGCAGCCGGTTGGCCTGGTTGCGGAACGTGGCGAACCGCGGCGTGAACCAGTAGGCGGCGCCGAGGATGTCCTCGAGCTTCTCGTCGTTGGTGTTGCCGGTGAAGAAGAACCGGTAGTTGCCCATCCCGGCCGTGCCGGACGATCCCGGCACGGTCAGCGCGATCCGCTCGTCGAACGCCCCCGCGACCACGGCCGCCTTGCCGTAACGGGAGTAACCCGACACGCCGACCTTGGTCGCGTCGATCTGGGGCACCGCCGCCTTGATCGCGTCCAGCGTCCGGTGGACGCCCCACGCCCAGGCCATGAGCACCCCGGTGTCCACGTTGGCGCCGTTGTACAGCGTCCAGAACGCGCCGGTCTTGGAGGTGCTGTCGGCGGCGATGCTGTTGGGATCGATGCTGACCTCGGCATACCCGCGGCTGGTCGCGCTTGCCGCCAGCGGGTTGAACAGGATGAGCGCGGGGAACGGGCCGTTGCCGCCGGGCAGCCGCACGGTCGCGTTGAACGTGGCCGAGCGGCCGTTGGCCTGCACGGTCACGGCCAGCGTGGTGCCGTTGCGGGTGCCGGTGACGCTGGTGGGCGCGGGCGGCAGGTGCCCGTACTCGTAGTACTGGATCAGCTCGCTGAGCTGCGCCCTGCGGCAGGCCCACTCCGAAGAGCCGGCCAGCCTGGTTCCGTCCCACGACTTGAACGGATCGGGCAGTTCCGGGACCGCCGGCAGCGACCCGGGGGCGGGCAGGGATGACGGCAGCGAGCCGCAGGCAGCCGCGCCCGCGCCCGCGTTCGCGCTCGGCGAGACGAGGTGGACGAGGACGGCCGCGGCGACGAGCACGGCCGCGCCGAGCGCGGCGAGTGTCGGCCTGCGGGCCGTTCGGAGGGATGTGCCCAAGGTGAACTCCTCATGCCTTTCGAGGACGCCGACGCGCTCTGACGTCGGCCAGTGTGGAAAGCGCTCCGAAAGGTGTCAATAGCTATCCGAAATGTTTCGGAAGCCTTACCGGCCCCTCCAAGCCCTGTACGGAGCGTGCCCAGGGGGTTCAGTCAGGCCCGATATCCGAAACGTTTCAGTGGCCGGTGGCGTGAAATTTTCATCTCCCGTCCGGCCGGCCCGCGCTCCGCGACCAGGGAAGACGGCGAGCGGGAGGACATCCTCGGCGGGGAACCGCATTGACGTATCTGCGCCTGGCAAGGTTCGCTCCACGTGCAAGGAGCCGACCGTTCGGGGACCGCGCTCTCTGTTGGCGCTCACAGAAACGGAGACGTCCATGGTGAGGATGGTGCGCCTGCTGAGCGGCCTGGTCGCCGTGCTGGCGCTGCTCGCGGCCACGGTGTACACCACGGCGGCCGGCGCGGAGTCGAACGGCGGCGTACGGGTGATGCCACTCGGCGACTCGATCACCGACGGGTTCAACGTGCCAGGGGGTTACCGCGTCGACCTGTGGCAGAAGCTGGTGGCGGGCGGCTACCGGGTCGACTTCGTCGGATCCCAGTTCAACGGGCCGGCGAGCCTGGGCGACCACGACCACGAAGGCCACTCCGGATGGCGCATCGACCAGATCGACGCCAACATCGTGAGCTGGCTGCGCACCTACCAGCCGCGCACGATCCTGCTGCACATCGGCACCAACGACATGTACCAGAACCCGAACGGCGCGTCCTCCAGGCTGGCCACGCTCATCGACCGCATCACCGGCACCGCGCCCGACGCAGAGGTGTTCGTGGCCACGATCATCCCCCTCAACGGCGCCGACCCGACCGTCAGGGGCTTCAACTCGGCGATCCCCGGGATCGTGCAGTCCAGGGCCTCGGCCGGCAAACACGTCCACCTGGTCGACATGTACAGCGCCCTGACCACCGCGGACCTGGCCGACGGCGTCCACCCCAACGCCGGCGGCTACAGCAAGATGGCGACCGTCTGGTACAACGCCCTCCGTTCGGTCCCCGGCAGCCTGGAGGGGACCCCGACACCGACACCGACACCCACCCCCACGCCGACTCCGACGCCTCCGGGGCAGGGCGGCGCCTGCACGGCGACCTACCGGACGGTCAACACCTGGAGCGGCGGCTTCCAGGCGGAGGTGACCGTACGCAACAACGGGTCGGCGCAGCTGAACGGGTGGACCGTACGCATGACCCTGGCCGCCGGGCAGGCCGTCACCAACCTGTGGGGCGGCGTCGCCACCGGCACCAGCGGCGCGATCAGCGTCCGCAACGCCTCCTACAACGGCACCCTGGCGGGCGCCGGCACCACGACGTTCGGATACGTCGCCGGCGGCAACGGCGCCAACGCACCCACGGGCATCGGTTGCTCCAGCCCTTGATCTGGTGGTGCCTTCCCGGGTGCGCCGGGAACACCGACGACGCGGGCCGCGACCGCGGCCCGCGATCGCCGGATTTCGAGCCGACACTCGAATGACGGTCGCTGTTCATTTGAAACTATTACTTCGCCAAGAGCGCCTCGAGTAGCGATTTGACGAGCGTCAGATCAAATCGTCATGCATGCTAGCCTGTTTCACGTTCTGGGCTGCGATGAGCGGAGGCGGGTCAGGTGAAGCCGCGGTCGATCGTGTTCGATCTCTATGGTGACTACTTGCGCTACGACGGCGGCGCGGCCCCCTTGCAGACTCTCACCGATCTGCTGGCCGGTTTCGACATCCCGGAGGCCACGGCCCGGGTGGTGATGGCACGGCTGCGCAAAGAAGGTTGGTTCGACACCGAGAAGCAGGGCCGGACCACCCTCTATCGCCTGACCGACCAGAGCTGGCGCCTGCTCGACGAGGGACGCAGGCGCATCTTCCAGCGGGAGCGCGAGCCGTGGGACCGGCAGTGGCGCGTCGTCATCTATCACGTTCCCGAGACCGATCGCGCCGCCAGGGAGCGCGTTCGCAAGAAGCTCAGGTGGCTGGGCTTCGGGCCGCTGGCATCGTCCACGTGGATCTCTCCCCACGACCGCCTGCAAGAGGCCGCGGAGGAGCTCGCCCAGGAGCCCTCGGTCCGGCTCGACCTGCTGACCAGCCGATCCATGGGAGCCGCCGCCGACATCGACATGGCCAACCGGTGCTGGGACCTCAAGGAGTTGCACGTCGCCCTGCTCGCCAAGCGCGACGCCTACCGGGCGCTGCTGGCGCGCTTCACCTCGGTGCCGCCGCGCGGGCGTGAGGCGCTGGTCGAGCGCATCAGCCTCGTGCACGACTACCGCATGCTGCCCTTCGACGACCCCGATCTGCCTCTGGAACTGGTGCCTGCCGGCTGGGTGGGACGCGACGTGCACGATCTCTTCCTCGATCTGCACGAACGACTCGCCCTGGAGGCCGAGGACTTCTGCGCCTCCCTGGGCGTCGGCCCGCTGAACAAGGCGGCCGCCCACGCGTGACTCCCCGGATGCGTCAAGGAGAGGCCGTCAGCCCCGTCCTTGACATGCCCAAAATAGCAGATCCAGCCCCAGAGAACGCGCGACTAGTTACATTTCATTGACGGTCGTCTGATTGCTGTGTAACGTCGGCGACACCTCCGGCCGCGTGCCGGACCCTCTGGTTCTCGCTCCGTGGAGTGATCATGGACGCTGTCACGCATCCCCCGTCCATCCGCCGCAAGGGCAGCCTGCCCGTCGTCGCCATCTGTTTCGCCTCGATCGTCTTCGACGGTTACGACCTCATCGTCTACGGATCGGTCGTGCCGAACCTGCTCGCCGACAAGTCATGGGGCCTGTCGCCCGCGCAGGTCGGCGCGATCGGCAGTTACGCGCTCATGGGCATGCTCATCGGCGCCCTGGCCGCCGGAGTGATCACCGACATCATCGGTCGCCGGAAGATCGTGATCGCCAGCGTCACCTGGTTCTCGCTCGCCATGATCCTCTGCGCCCTCGCGCCCTCCCCGGAGCTGCTGGGCCTGTTCCGCTTCGTGGCCGGGCTCGGACTTGGCGGCGTCGTCCCCACTGCCATCGCGCTCACCGTCGAATACGCCCCGAGGGAGCGGCGCAACCTCTACAACGCCCTGATGTACTCGGGCTACTCCGTCGGCGGCATCCTGGCAGCGGTGCTGGCGCTGACGTTGCTGGCGGAGCACGGATGGCGGCTGATGTTCTGGATCGGCGCCGCGCCGCTGGTCCTGGTCCTGCCGCTGGCCGTCCGATACCTGCCCGAATCGGCGAGCTTCCTGCTGGCGCGGGGACGCCGCGCCGAGGCCGAAACGCTGGCCGCCCGATACGGGCTCGCTCTCGACGAGATCGCCGCGGGCGATGCCGGCGCCGAGCAGGGGCCCGCGACGCGTACCCGCTCGATCGCCGTGCTCTTCCGGCGCGAGAACCTGGCGGCCACGGCGCTGTTCGGCGCGGCCAGCTTCTGCGGCCTGCTGCTGGTCTACGGTCTCAACACCTGGCTACCGCAGATCATGCGCGCCGCGGGTTACCCGCTCGGCTCCTCGTTGCAGTTCCTGCTGGCCCTGAACCTGGGCGCCATCGTCGGCACCATCATGGTGTCCTACCTCGCCGACCGCGTCGGCTCGAAGATCGTGACCGTCGGCGCCTTCCTCGCCGCGACCCTGTGCCTGTATCTCCTGAGCCTCCGCCTCGGCACGGCCGTGCTCATGGCGTGCGTCGCCGTGGCCGGGCTCGGCAGCGTCGGCACTCAGATCCTCGTCAACGGCTACGTCGCCACGCACTTCCCCGCGTCCGTACGGGCGACGGCGTTGGGTTGGTCCCTGGGAGTCGGCCGGCTGGGCGCCATCCTCGGCCCGCTCCTCGGCGGCTGGATCCTGGGGTCCGGCCTCGGCGTGGAGTGGAACTTCTACGCGTTCGTGCTCCCGGCCCTGCTGGGCGCGGTCTTCATCGTCGCGGTGCCGGGAATGCGCTCCGCCCGGATGGCGGCCGGCGCCGCCCAGCGCCAGACGACAGGGAGGACCACCGCATGACCACCCTGCTTCCACGCCTGGACGCTTTCCGCTTCGGCGACCGGGAGGCCGAGCTCGGCGTCGTCATCGGCGCCGAGGTGCGGCACGGCACCGGCACGCCGGGCGGGGTCGGGCACGCCCGCAGGCCGCCGCGCTACCTGCGCGAGGGATCACAGCTCGTCACGCGCGTCGAAGGTGTCGGCGAGCAGCGCAACACGATGGTCAGGGGGAGCTGAATGCGCATCGCTGTCGCGGGGGGCGGCCCGGGCGGGCTGTTCTTCGCCACCATGATCAGGCGGCTCGTCCCGTCGGCCGACGTCACCGTGTTCGAGCGCAACCGGGCCGACGACACCTTCGGCTTCGGGGTCGTCTTCTCCGACCGCACCCTGGCCGGCATCCACGAGGCCGACCCGGTGCTGCGCCGGGCGCTCGACGAGCACGGCCGCCACTGGGACGACATCGAGGTCAGGCTCAAGGGCGAGCGCATCCGCTGCGGCGGGAACGGCATGGCCGCGATCGTCCGGCGCACCCTGCTCCTGCTGCTGCAGGAGCGCGCCCGCGACCTCGGCGCCGACCTGCGCTTCGCCGCCGAGGTATGGCTCGACGACCTGGCCGGCTACGACCTCGTCGTGGCCGCCGACGGGACCGGTTCGCAGCTGCGCGACCGGCTCGACTTCGGCAGCGAAGTGGAGAGCGCCACCGCCAAGTTCATCTGGTTCGGCACGGACTACCTCTTCGACGGGCTGACGTTCGTGCACGAGCGCGGGCCGGACGGCGTCTTCGCCGTGCATGGCTACCCGATCTCGGCTGACATGTCGACGTTCATCGTGGAGACCGACGAGGCGTCCTGGCGGCAGGCGGGGCTGGACGCGTTCGACGTCACGCAGCCGCCCGGCCCCAGCGACCTGGCCTCCAAGGCGTACCTGGAGAAGCTGTTCGCCGACCAGATCGACGGGAAACGGCTGCTCACCAACAACTCACGGTGGGGAAATTTCCGGACTCGCCGCACCAAACGGTGGCATACCCTGACGCCGCAACCAGTTGTGTTGCTGGGTGACGCCGCACACACGGCGCACTTCTCGGTCGGTTCCGGCACGAAGATGGCGATGGAGGACGCGGTGGCGCTCGCCCGCGCGCTGGCCGAGCACGGCGACGACCTGCCGGGCGCGCTCGCCGCCTACGAGGAGGCCGCCCAGCCGTCCGTCCGTCAGGTGCAGGACGCCGCCCGGCCGAGCCTGTCCTGGTGGGAGCACTTCGGCCGGTACCACGACGCCTTCGAGCCATGGCAGTTCGCCTACCACTTCCTGTCGCGCAGCATCACCGACGCCCGCCTGGCCCGCCGCGCCCCGGACTTCGTCGAGGCCAGCCGGGGCAGGTGGGCCGCCGCACACGGCGCCGAGCCGCTGCACACCCCGTTCGAGAGCGGCGGATGGCAGGTCGGGAGCCGGCTCGTCCAGATCACCACGGATGCCGACGCCACACCTACGACGGCTCACGACCTCCCGCTCTCGGTCACTCCGCTGCCGGGACCGTGGGGTGCGCTGCTGCACGCACCCGACACCGAGGCCGGGCTGCCCGGCGTCTTCGCCCGCCTCGCCGACCTGGCAGGGTCTCCGGTGCTGGTAGCGGTGGCCGGTGGCACGCCGCTGACCCGCACCCTGGTCTGCGAGCAGGCACGCATGCACCACCGGATCCCCGCGCTGACGATCGAGCCGGCCCTCGACCGCGACCGCGCCCACACCCTGGTGCTGTCCGGCCGTGCCGACCTCGTGGGGGTCGCCGCGTGAGCACCACCACCGCCACGGCGGTCTCGGGGGACCTGAAAGCGCTGTTCGCGCCGCGCGGCATCGCCGTCGTCGGAGCCTCCCGCCATCCGCACAAGCTGGGCGCCACACTCGCCCGCTCGCTGTCCGGATTCGCCGCCGCCGGAGGCCGGCTCGCGCTGGTCAACGGCCGCGACGACACCATGTACGCCTCCGTCGCGCAGGCCACCGCCGACGGCCCCGTCGATCTCGCGATGCTCTGCGTGCCCGCCCCCGCCTGCGCCGACGCCCTGGCGGCGGCCGCGGCCGCAGGAGCCCGCGCCGCCGTGATCCACGCCGGAGGGTTCGCCGAGACCGGCGAGGCCGGAGCAGACCACCAGCGACGGCTCGCCGACGTCGTCGCCGAGACGGGCATCCGGGTGCTGGGCCCGAACACGAGCGGCTTCCTGGCTCCCCACGCCGGCCTCACCGCCACCTTCGTCCCCGGCGCCGCACAGGTCCGGCCCGGCAAGGTGGCCGTCGTCGCGGCCAGCGGCGGCGTGAACCATGCCCTGGCGTTCCTGCTGGCCGAGGCCGGGCACGGCATCAGCCTGGCCGTGGGTATGGGCAACGCCGTCGACGTCGACGCCCCCGACGTCCTCGACCATCTCGCCGACGACCCCGCCACCGGGGCCGTGGCGCTGCACATCGAGTCGGTCACCGACGGCCCCCGCCTGGTCGCCGCCGTGCGCAGGCTCGCCTCGCGCCGCCCGGTCGTCGCCCTCGTGGTGGGCCGCAACGACGTCGGCGCCTTCGCCGCCTCGCATACCGGCGCGCTGGCGACGTCGTGGCGTCTCACCCGCGCCGCCCTCGCCCAGGCAGGCGCGGTGCTGGCCGGCGACGAGCGCGAGCTGGTGGACGCCGTCGGCGCCCTGTCCGTCACCCGCCTGTCTCCACAGGCGAGCGCGGGAGTGGGCGTCGTGACCGCGCAGGCGGGCCCCGGCCTGCTCCTCCTGGACGACCTGCGCGGACGCCGGGCCCGCACCCCCGAGCTGTCCGCTGCCACCCGGGACACCCTGACGGAGCTGCTGCCACCGCTGACCTACCAACGCAATCCGGTCGACACCGGCCGCCCCGGCCCCGAGCTGGGGCGGATCTTCGCCGCGGTCGCCGCCGACCCGGGCGTGGACGTGATCGCCGCGTACACGCTGCACGAGCCCGACGCCGTCGACATCGTCGCCGCCGTGCGGCAGAGCCGGACCGCTGAGGTGCCGATGGTGCTGGGCCTGGCCGGAACCGGCGAGGAAGTCGCCCGGCAGCGGCAGGCCCTGCTGGAGGCGGGCATCGCCGTCGCGGCCGAACCGCGCGGTGTCGCCGCGGCGACCGCCGCTCTCCTGGCCGACGCCCGGGCGCGCGCCGTCCCGCCTTCCTCCCCCGGCGGCGAGGTGCCCGGAGGTGTCACCGGCCCGCACGACGAGCACCAGGCCAAGGAGCTGCTCGGCCGGCTCGGCGTGGCGACCATGCCGCACCGCGCCTGCCCGGACCGGGCCGCCGCCCGCGCGGCGTTCGCCGAACTCGGCGGCCCCGTCGCGGTCAAGCTGCTCGACGCCGAGGTGCTGCACAAGACAGAGCTCGGGGGCGTGCACCTGGACATCGCCGGCCCGGACGAGCTGGAGGCGGCGCTCGACCGGCTGGACGCCGTCGGCGCCCGCCGCTACCTGATCGAGAAGATGGCGCCGCCCGGGGTCGACCTCATCGTCGGCGCCCGCCGCGACCCCGTCTTCGGCCCTGTCGTGCTCATCGGTCTGGGCGGTACGGTGGCCGAGGCGCTGGCGGACGTCGCCATCCGGCTCGCCCCGCTCAGCCTCGCCCAGGCCGCCTCCATGCCCGCGGAACTGGCCGGGCGAGCCCTGCTCGCCGGGTGGCGCGGCGGCCCCGCGCTGGACGTGGACGAGCTGAGCCGGATCGTGGTCGCCCTCGGCGACCTGCTCACCGCAAACCCCCTCCTCGACGAGATCGAGGTCAACCCGCTGAGACTCACCGCCGACGGACTCGTCGCACTCGACGCCGTGATCATCCCCAGGGAGGCCGACGATGCCCAGCCCCATCTCTGACCACGTCGTGCCCTGGCCGGACGCCGAGGCGCGGCGCTACGCCGCCGAAGGCTACTGGGCCGGCATCCCGCTCGGGCACCTGCTTCGCGAGGTCGCCGACCGGACGCCCGGCGCGCCCGCGCTGATCGACCCCGTGGCCGGGCTCCGCCTCACCCACACCGAGCTGGCCGAGCGCGCCGACGCGGCCGCCGTACGGCTGCTGGAGCTGGGCATCGGCCGCGGTGACCGCATCGTGGTGCAGCTCGGCAACGGCTGGGAGTTCGTCGTCCTCACCCTGGCGTGCCTGCGAGCCGGGATCGTGCCGGTCATGGCCCTGCCCGGGCACCGGCGCGCCGAGCTGGGCTACCTGGCCACCCACGCCGAGGCCGTCGCGATCGCCGTCCCCGACCGCATGCGTGACTTCGACCATCAGGCGCTCGGGCACGAGCTGGCAGACGAGGTGCGGACGGCCACCGGCGCGCGCTGGCACGTCCTCGTCGCCGGGGACGACATCAGCCCCGCGAGCGTCGACCTGCGCGCCCTGTGCGCGCCGTCCGCCGCGCCCGAGGCCGACCGCGCCCGCCTGGACGCGAGCGGTCCCGGCAGTCGCGACGTCGCCGTCTTCCTGCTGTCCGGCGGCACGACCGGCCTGCCCAAGCTCATCGCCCGCACCCACGACGACTATGCCTACAACGCCCTGGCCAGCGCGGACATCGCCGGGATGGACGCCGATACGGTCTATCTGGTGTCCCTGCCCGCCGGGCACAACTTCCCGCTCGCCTGCCCTGGCATCCTTGGCACGCTGCTGAAGGGCGGCCGGGTCGTCACCCTGCCGTCGCCGGAGCCCGTCCGTGCCTTCGCCACGATCGCCGCCGAGGGCGTGACGCACACCGCGGCGGTCCCCGCCATCGCGCTGCGCTGGCTGGAGCACGCGGCCGAGCACGGTGCCGGCGACCTGCGTACGCTGCGGGTCCTGCAGGTGGGGGGTGCCCGCATCGCCGACGAGCCGGCCCGCAAGGTCAAGCCCACGCTCGGGACGACCTTGCAACAGGTGTTCGGGATGGCCGAGGGCCTGCTCAACTACACCCGCCTCGACGATCCCGACGACGTGATCTGCACCACCCAGGGCCGTCCGCTGTCGCCGGCCGACGAGGTGCGCCTGGTGGACGAGCTCGACAACGACGTCCCCGAGGGCGAACCCGGCCTGCTGCTCACCCGTGGCCCCTACACCCCGCGCGGCTACTACAAGGCCGCCGAGCAGAACGCCCGCGCCTTCAACGCCGACGGCTGGTACCGCTCCGGCGACATCTGCCGCCGCACCCCCGAGGGCAACCTGATCGTCGAGGGTCGCGACAAGGACATGATCAACCGTGGCGGCGAGAAGATCTCCGCCGAGGAGGTCGAGAACCTCATCTACCAGCTCCCGGCCGTCAGCCAGGTCGCCGCTGTGGCCATGCCCGACAGCGTGCTCGGCGAACGCGTCTGCGTGTACGTCGTGCCCCGGCCGGGGGCGACCATGACGCTGGAGGACATCCGCGCGTGGATGGAGGGCAGCGGCGTGGCCCGCTTCAAGATCCCCGAACACCTGGTGGTCGTCGAGGAGCTCGTCTCCACCAAGGTAGGCAAGATCGACAAGAAGGCCCTGCGCGCGGACATCGCCCACCGCCTGGCCACGCAGACCGGCACATGAGCGGCAGGCGGCATCGGCGCCGCGCCGCCGGCCGCGCAAGTGCGGCCGGCGCGGAGTGTCACGGTGTCACCAGGACCCGATGTACTTGCCGATGGTCTCCCGCATGAAGGTCGCGGACTCACGCGCCCGCTCTTCCCAGGCGAACACGCACGCGGTCATGACGTTGTCCGCACCGTCGGCGAACCCGAGCCGGTTCAGGGTCGCGAAGAAGGTGTGCCAGTCGACCTCCCCCTGCCCGATGTCCAGGTGCTGGTGCACCCGAGCCGTGGAGCCCGGCGGGTTGACGATGTAGCGCAGCCCCGAGGAGCCGGTGTGGTCGAAGGCGTCGGCCAGGTGCAGGTGGGTCAGGAGCGGCCCGGCGTACTCCATGATCCCGACCATGTCGCCGCCCATGTGGAAGGTGTGCGGCGCGCAGTACAGGAACGACACGAGCGGGGAGTTGATCCCGCGGACCATGTCGGCGGCGACCTTGCCGTCCTCGACGAAGTCGTCCGGGTGCGGTTCGAGGCGCAGCTGCACGCCCTCACGCTCGAAGATCGGCAGCAGTTCCTCCATCGACTTCCAGAACTTCGCCTCCGACAGGCTCGCCTGCTCGGGACGGCCGTTGAACTCGCTGTTCATCACGTTGCAGCCGAGGTCGACGGTGATCTGGATGGCCCGCTTCCAGTATCGGACGGCGGCCTCGCGCTCGTCCTCGTCGGGGCCCGACCACCGGTAGAGGGGCAGGTTGGAGGCGACCTTCACACCGGCGCCGTCGAGGGCCCTCTTGAAGGCCCTGACCTTCGCGTCGTCCGCCCGCGGGTGCAGGAAGAACGGCATGAAGTCCCCGCGCGGGGACAGCTCGATGTACTCGTAGCCGAGCTCAGCGACGACGCCGGGCAGCTCCAGGAGGGGGACGGACCGCAGCATGTAGGGGTCCAGGGCGATCTTCATGCCGACGCCTCCAGCTCCGCAAGCTCCGCCTCGAGGTCCGCCATGGCCTCTCCACCGGCTGCTCGCTGCTGAGGATGTCGTCGATCGGGAGGTGCGGCTCGGGGATGAACCCGCCGGAGTTGATCTCCGCGCTGTCCAGGCCCATCCCCTTGAGGACGGCCAGGGCCCCGGTCAGCGGCTTGTCGTGCAGGCAGGCGGTGTAGGCGCCGAGTTTCATGGGTTCACTTTCTGGTCAGGCGGAATGCGAGGGGACCTTGACTTCGGCGCCGCCGTTGAGCGCCGACTCGGTGATGGCGGCCAGGAGCCGGAGGTTGTGCAGCCCGTGCTCGAACGAGGGCACCGCGGGCAGCCGGTCGAGCCCGGCCACCTGCTCCAGGAACGCCCGGGCCTGGAAGACGAACAGGTCGTTCTGGCCGTATCCGACCCCGGGGAAGTCCATGGGCAGGCCGCCGGTGAGGTAGGGGTGGGCCGGGCCGACGGCGACCTGCCGGTAGCCCTTCGTGGGCCCGTCCACCGCGCGGTCCAGGTAGCCGAACTCGCCGGCCCGCAGCAGGTCGAAGGTGGCCGCGGCGTTCTCGGCGAACAGCTCGAAGCCCAGGGAGTTGGCCAGGCCGAGCGCGACGCGGGAGGCGGACATGGTCGCGGTGGCGCCCGATTCGAAGGTCGCGGTGAAGGTGACGAGGTCCTCGTTCTCGACCGGCTCACGCCGGTCGCTCAGCGCCGCTGCGGCGTGCCCGACCGCGGCGCCCAGCGGCAGCGCCCGCTCGGTGACGAACGTCGACAGGATCGCCCCGCGGACGGACCGGATCGGGCCGCAGAGGAACTCGGCCAGGTCCACGAGGTGGCTGCCGATGTCGGCGAGCGCGCCGGAGCCCGGGGCCGCCCTTGTAGCGCCAGCTCATCGGGCCCGAGGCGTCGGCGCCGTAGTCGCACCAGTAGTGGCCGTTGAAGTGGATCGGCCGCCCGGTCGCGCCGTCGTCGACGAGCCGCTTGACCGCCGCGATCGCGGGCGAGCGGCGGAAGGTGAAGCCGACTCCCGCCTGCAGCTCCGGCCTGGCCCGGGCCGCGGCGACCATGGCCGCGGCCTCCTCGACGGTGGGCGCGAAGGGCTTCTCGCACAGGACGTGCTTGCCCGCCGCCAGGAGCCCTTCGACGATTTCCCGGTGCAGGTGGTTGGCGACCACCACGCTCACGACGTCGATGTCCGGAGCTTCAGCGACGGCCTGCCAGGACGTCTCGGCCCGCTCGTACCCGAACCGGCGCGCGGTCTCCTCCGCGAAGTGCTCGTTCACGTCGGCGATGGCCACCAGCCGCACGTCCGGCAGGCCCGCGTCGTACGTCGTCATTGCGCTGCGATATCCGGCGCGTGCGATCTTCCGGCCATCCCGGCACCGATGACGGCAACGCCGATACGGTCGTTGAACATGCCGGCTCCTTCGATCATGGGCGTAACTGAATAGAGGCGTCCGCGTCGCGTAAACCGCCCTCTCGACCGGTTTGGAAACCGGTTTAAGTGAATGCGCCGAGCATGCGACTTGTTACCGGCATATGTCAAGGGTTTGTGCTGACAAACCCTTCGGCATTATCGTGCTCGCATGGCCGACCAGACCGCTCCGCAACCGCCCCGCCCAGGGCGCCACCGGCCCACGATCCTCGATGTCGCCGCCGCCGCGGGCGTGTCCAAAGGGCTGGTCTCGAAGGTGCTCAACGGCTCCGTGGGGCCGAGCGCCGCCACGACCGAGCGCGTCCTGGCCGTCGCCGAGCGCCTGGGATATCGGAGGGACAGGACCGCCACGCTCCTCGCCAAGAGGCGGACGCGGCTCATCGGCGTGACCATTCTGCCCAGCAACGTCTACCACGGGGAGCTCGCCGAGGAGATCCAGTCGATGGTCGACGCCGCGGGTTACGAGACCGTCCTGGGGGCCATGACCGCCACCCACGACGAGCGGCGCGCCATCGAGACGCTCATCGACTTCCGGTGCGAGGCGCTCCTGCTGCTGGGGCCGACGATGCCCGAGGAGGAGCTGGCCACCCTCGTCGACGGCATCCCGACGGTCTGCGTGGGACGCCCGCTCAACCTGCCGGACGTGGACGTGGTCCGCGCCGACGACCAGCAGGGCATCACCGACGTGGTCGATCACCTGGCCGCGCTCGGCCATCGGCGCATCGCGCACGTCGACGGCGGGCCTGGGCACATCGCCGACGTCCGGCGGCGCGCCTACCAGGAGGCCGTACGCCGCCACGGGATCGAGCCCGTCGTCCTGCCGGGCGGGATCACCGAGCGCAAAGGGGCGGAGGCGCTGCGACATCTTGATCCCGGCGCGGGCGTCACGGCCATCGTCGCGTTCAACGACCGCACGGCCGTGGGGCTGCTCGAGGCGTTGGAGAGCGCGGGCGTCAGCGTGCCGGCGGACATGTCGGTGGCCGGCTTCGACGACAGCCTCATGGCGCGCCACCCGCGGATGGCCCTGACGACCGTCAGCCAGCTGCCGCTGGAGCAGGCGCGGCTGGCCGTCCAGGCGGCCATAGACCGGCTGGACGGCGAGAGCCCGGAACGCCGCGAAATCGTGCTGCCCACGCGGCTGATCGTCCGGGGCAGCACCGGCGTCGCCGGATAATGCGGCGATTATTCAAATTCAGGCCGAAGGCGAATTAATTGGGGGATCGTCAGTCGTTCTGCGGGAAGCCGAGATTGAGCCCGCCGTGCGACGGGTCGAGCCAGCGGGAGGTGACGACCTTGCCGCGGGTGAAGAAGTGCACGCCCTCCGCGCCGTGCGCGTGGGTGTCCCCGAAGAGGCTGTTCTTCCAGCCGCCGAAGGAGTAGTACGACACCGGCACCGGGATCGGCACGTTGATGCCCACCATGCCGACCTCCACCTCGTTCTGGAAGCGCCGCGCCGCCCCGCCGTCGTTGGTGAAGACGGCCGTGCCGTTGCCGTACGGGTTGGCGTTGATGAGGGCGAGGCCCTCGTCGTAGGAGCGCACGCGGACGACGGACAGCACGGGGCCGAAGATCTCGTCACGGTAGATGGACATGTCCGGCGTGACGTGGTCGAACAGGGTGGGCCCGAGCCAGAAGCCGTCCTCGCCGCCGTCGAAGTCCCCCTCGCGACCGTCCACGACGAGCCTCGCGCCCGCGGCGACCCCCTCCTCGACGTACCCGGCGACCTTGTCGCGGTGCCGGCCGGTGACCAGCGGGCCCATGTCGCAGCCGCGAGTGCCGTCGCCGGTGCGCAGCTTGCGCATCCGTTCGGTGATCTTCTCGACGAGCTCGTCCGCGATGGTGTCGATCGCGACGAGCGCGGAGATCGCCATGCAGCGTTCGCCGGCCGAGCCGAAGCCGGCGTTGACGGCGGCGTCGGCGGCCAGGTCGAGGTCGGCGTCGGGCAGGACGAGCATGTGGTTCTTGGCGCCGCCGAGGGCCTGCACGCGCTTGCCGTGCGCGGTGCCGGTCTCGTAGACGTAGCGGGCGATCGGGGTGGAGCCGACGAACGAGACGGCCCGCACGTCGGGGTGGGTGAGCAGGGCGTCGACGGCCTCCTTGTCGCCGTGCACGACGTTCATGACCCCGTCGGGCAGCCCGGCCTCGCTCCACAGGCGGGCCACGGCGACGGCCGCCGAGGGGTCCTTCTCGCTGGGCTTGAGTATCACCGCGTTGCCGCAGGCGATGGCGATCGGGACGAACCACAGCGGCACCATCGCGGGGAAGTTGAACGGCGAGATCACGGCCACGACGCCGAGCGGCTGCCGGATGGAGTAGACGTCGACCCGGGTGGAGACGTTCTCGCTGAACCCGCCCTTGAGCAGGTGCGGGATGCCGCACGCGAACTCGGCGACCTCCAGCCCCCGCGTGACCTCCCCGAGCGCGTCGTCGAGGACCTTGCCGTGCTCGGCGGTGATCAGCGCGGCGATCTCGTGCTTGCGCGCGTTCAGCAGCTCGCGGAACGCGAACACCACCTGGGCGCGCTTGGCGAGCGAGGTGCCGGCCCAGCCGGTCCAGGCCGCCTTGGCGGTGGCGACGGCCTGGCCGACGAGCTCGGCGGAGGCGAGGTCGACGCGGCCGGTGAGGGCGCCGGTGGCGGGGTTGTGCACGTCCCCGGCGCGCTCCGAGGCGCCCTCCCAGGAACGGCCGCCGATGAGGTGGGTGATGCGGGTGGTCAACGTGCTGGTCCTTCCGGGTCGAGGGGCGTGGGGGCCGCGTGCGGGCCCAAGAACGGGCGCTGCGCGGCCTTGCGCGTCGTGTATCGCTCGTAGGCGCGTCGGGTGGAGTCGAGTTCGCTGACCTGGCTGACGGGGACGTCCCACCAGGACTCGCTGTCCGGGGCGTGCACGGTCGGGTCGGTCTCGACGTGGATGACGACGGGCCCGCCGTCGGCCGGAGCGGCCTTGGCGTCCTTGATCGCCTGTTCGAGCTGCGGCAGGTCGCGTACCTCGATGACGGTGGCGCCGAAGCTGCGGGCGCTGGCGGCCAGATCGACCGGCAGCCGGTCCCCGTCGAGGCGGCCGGTGGTCCCGTCGCGGAAGCGGTAGCCGGTGCCGAAGCGCTGGGAGCCGAGCTCCTCCGACAACGAGCCGATGGAGTGGAAGCCGTGGTTCTGCACCAGGACGACGATGATCTTGACGCGTTCCTGCACCGCTGTCACCAGTTCGGTCGGCATCATCAGGTACGAGCCGTCGCCCACCATGACGAACACGTCCCTGCTCGGGTCCGCCAGCCGGACGCCGATGCCGCCGGGGATCTCGTAACCCATGCAGGAGAAGCCGTACTCGACGTGGTAGCCCTTGCGGTCCCGTACCCGCCACAGTTTGTGCAGGTCACCGGGCATGGACCCGGCCGCGCACACCACCACGTCCCGCGGGTCGGACAGCTCGTTGACGCGGCCGAGCACCGCGCCCTGGGTGAGCACGCCGTCGGCGAGGGCGTCGGTGACCTCCGGCGGCGGGTCGTAGGCCGCCTCCACCCGCGCGTCCCACTCCCGCCAGAGCGCGGCCTGCCGCTCGCGGTAGGACGGCTCCACCTGGTGGCCGTCCAGCGCAACGGTGAGCGCGGCCAGGGCCCGCCGGGCGTCGGCCACCACCTGCAGGCCCGCGAGCTTGCCGGCGTCGAGGCGGGCGACGTTGATGTTGACGAAGCGCACGCCGGGGTTCTGGAAGGCGGTGCGCGAGGCGGTGGTGAAGTCGCTGTAGCGGGTGCCGATCCCGATGACCAGGTCGGCCTCCCTGGCCAGGGCGTTGGCGGCGGTGGTGCCGGTCGAGCCGACGGCGCCCATCGCCTGCGGGTGGCCGTGCGGCAACGACCCCTTGCCGGCCTGGCTCTCACCGGCGGGGATGCCGGTCGCCTCGCAGAAGGCACGCAGGGCGTCCTCGGCGCCGGAGTAGTGCACGCCGCCGCCCGCCACGACGAACGGCCGCCGGGCCGCGGAGATCAGCGCCGCGGCGTCGGCGATGTCGGCGGCCTCCGGCAGCGGCCTGCCCACCCGCCAGACCCGCGACTCGAACAGCTCGACCGGCCAGTCGTACACCTCGGCCTGCACGTCCTGGGGCAGCGCGATCGTCACCGCGCCGGTCTCGACCGGGTCGGTCAGCACCCGCATGCCGTTCAGCAGCGCCGCGGGCAGCTGCTCCGGCCGGTTGACGCGGTCGAAGAAGCGCGACAGCGGGCGGAAGGCGTCGTTGACGGTGACGTCCGCCGCGTACGGCGCCTCCAGCTCCTGCAGCACCGGCCCGGCCACGCGGGTCGCGAAGGTGCCCGACGGCAGCAGCAGCACCGGGATCCGGTTGACCGTGGCCAGCGCGGCCCCGGTGAGCATGTTGGTCGAGCCGGGGCCCACGGACGCCGTGCAGGCCCAGGTCTGCAGGCGGTCCTTGTGGCGCGCGTAGGCCACGGCCGTGTGCACCATCGCCTGCTCGTTGCGGGCCAGCACGTACGGCAGCCGCTCCGGCCCGCCGGCCAGCTCGTCCTGCAGCAGCGCCTGCCCGAGCCCGGCGACGTTGCCGTGCCCGAAGATCCCGAGACATCCGGCGAACAACCGCGTGCGGTGCCCGTCGCGCTCGGTCCACTGGGCGGCCAGGAAACGCACGACAGCCTGGCCCACCGTCAGCCGTACGGTTTTCACCGGGATCCTCCCATCGGCAGCCAGGGATCGGCGGCGGTGCCGTGCGGACTGACCCAGGGCGCGTTGTCGTTCATGATCCATCCCCGTGTACGAGCGCCGCCGCGATGTCCACCGCGGCCGCCACGTCGCCGTCCGGCGGGAACAGCAGCGCGCGCCCCACGACCAGACCGCGCACGGCCGGCAGGTCCAGCGCCCGCCGCCAGCCGGCGTAGGTCTCGTCCGGATGGCCGGTGGGGTCGCCGCCCAGCAGCAGGGTCGGCAGGGTCGTGGCGTCCATGACGCGTTCCAGCTCCTCGACCACGGGCAGCTTCAGCCAGGTGTGCCGGCTGGTGGCGCCCAGCCCGGCGGCGATGTGGACGGAGGTGACCACCGAGTCGGGATCGAGGAGGTTCTGCACCCGCCCGTCCGCCCCCCGTACCGACAGGAACGGCTCCACCATCGCCATGACGCCGTGCTCCGCCAGCTCGGTGACCGCCCGGCCGCCGGCCTCCAGCGTGGCGGCCGTGCCGGGGTCGTCCAGGCAGATGCGGGTGAGCATCTTGCCGCCGTCCAGGCCGCGGGCGGCGATCTCGCCCGGGGTGTAGGCGGTGAAGCGGTCGTCCAGCTCGAAGATGGCGCCCTGCAGGCCGCCCCGGTTCATCGAGCCGATCGCAACCTTGTCCTCCAGTGCCCCCAGCAGCAGCAGGTCGTCCAGGATGTCGGGGGTGCCGAGCACGCCGTCCACGCCGGGGCGCGACAGCGCGATGACCAGGCGTTCCAGCAGGTTGCCGCGTGAGGCCATGGCCCGGCGGTCGGAGCGGACGCCGAGCGCGCCGCGGGCCGGGTGGTCGGCGGCCACGATCAGCAGCCTGCCGTCGGCGCCCACCAGGTCGCGGCGCTTGCGGGCGGCCCACGCTTCGGTGATCCGCCACGGCTCGCGTACCCGGATCTCGGTCAGATCGGCGATGCCGGGGCGGCGCGGCGCCTGGGTCGTCATCGTCCTTCCCCCTCACTCTTCAGTCCCGCCTCGACCTCGGCCTCGGTCGGCATCGCGGCGGCGCATTCGAGCCGCCCGGCGACGATGGCGCCGGCCACGTTCGCGAAGCGCACGACGCGGGTCAGGTCCCAGCCGCTGAGCAGGCCGTGGACCAGGGCGCCGCCGAAGGCGTCGCCGGCGCCGAGCCCGTTGACCACCGCGACGGGGAAGGGCGGCACCTCGACGCGCTCGTCCGCGGTCGCCGCGAGCACCCCCTTGGGGCCCTGCTTCACGATCGCGAGCTCCACACCCCGCTCCAGCAGGGCGTCCGCCGCCCGCTGCGGATCGCTCTCGCCGACCGCGACCTCGCACTCCTCCCGGTTCCCGACCGCGACCGTGATCCGCTCCAGCGCCTCGCCGATCTGCGCGCTCGCCTCACTCGGGTCCGGCCAGAACATCGGCCGGTAGTCGAGGTCGAGAACGGTGTGGGCACGGCGGCCGCGGGCCTGCCACGCGGCGAAGTGCGCCGAGCGCGACGGCTCCTGCGACAGCCCCGTGACGGTGGCCCAGAAGACCCCGGCCTCGCGCACCGCCTCCAGCGGCACCTCGTCCGGCTCGATCAGCAGGTCAGGGGCGGTCGGATAGCGGTAGAAGTACAGCGGGAAATGGTCCGGCGGGAAGATCTCGCAGAACGTCACCGGCGTCGGCGGGCCGTCCACCTCGCCGGCGAAGGCGTCGTCCACGCCGAAGCCGCGCAGCTCCCGGCGGACGTAGCGGCCGAACGGGTCGCGCCCGGTGCGCGTGATGATCGCGGCCCGGCGGCCGTGCCGGGCCGCTGCCACCGTCACGTTGGTCGCGCTGCCGCCCAGGAACTTGCCGAACCGCTCCACGTCCTCGAGGCCCACGCCGTGGTCGAGCGGGTAGATGTCCACCCCGCACCGCCCCATGGCCACCAGGTCGTATGACCGCGCCATCACTCACGCCCCGCCGCGCCCGGCCCGGTCGGGGTAATCATCGCGCCGCGCCACGGGCGAACCGGCGGCGGGGTGAACGGGGTGGTCATGGCTACTCGATCCCTTCCATCTCGGGAAACGCCCTGGACAGAGCGGTCGGCGATGATGTGAAGCCTGCCTCGGCGCGACGGCTCTCGTCAAGACTTTGTCCTGACATATTGGCGTACTGTCATATTGAGAAGCTGCGCTGATCAATGATCACTCGGCCGAAACGTCGATAGGGTGCGGTTTGTGGCCGCATCCCCCAGACGCCGGTTCCTGGGCTTCCTCCTGCTGGCCGGCTGGCCGTGGCTGGCGGCCCTCTCCCTCCTCGAACTGTTCCTCCTGGTGGAGCCGACCGCGGTGGCCCTGGTGACCGGTGAGCTGGTGGGCCGCCTGGCGCAGGGCGTCACCACGGGCGCGGCCGGGCAGGGCGGCATCGGGACGCCGCTGGCGCTGCTCGGCGCGCTGCTGGTCACCGGCAACGTGCTCCGCTCGATGAGCCGGCCGCTGGCCGAACGGGTGGGGCAGCGGATCGACGCCGCGGTCCGCGAGGAGCTGACCTCCCGCGTGCTGGCGCTGCCGACCCTGGACCGGGTGGAGGACGTCGCCGTCCAGAACGAGCTGAACACCATGCGTTCGCCGCTGCTGACCTGGACGGACGAGGGCATCGGCGCGGGGGCGGTGGGCCGGTTCCGGGCCGGGCTGACCATGGCCGGGCTGGTGACGGCGATGCTGGTGCTCTCCTCCGTGGTGTGGTGGTGGGGCCCGGCGACGGCCGCGGCGGCGCTGCTGCTGGGCCGTTACCGGGCGAACATGTGGCGGGAGTTCTTCAGGGTGGTGTCGGGCACCATGCCGGCCGCGATGCGCGGCCGCGCGTGGGCCGCGATGATGTCGGACAACCGGGACGCCAAGGAGGTCCGGATCTTCGGGCTGACCGGCTGGCTGGAGAGACACGCGGACGAGAACATCGCCGACGCCGCGCGGCGGGTCATCGAGTCGAGGGTGGCCCTGCTCCGGCGCGAGATGTCGGTCTTCCTCGGGTGGGCGGCGACCGCGTCGGTGGTGTACGTGGCGGTGGCCACCTCCGGTGAGGTCTCGGTCGGCCGGATCGCGGCGACGATCGGCGCGGTGTCCGCCATGTTCGTCATCTCCATGTCGAGCCAGGGCGAGGACATGGACGAGGTCGCGATGCCCGCCGTGGAGGCGGTCACCCGGATCCGCGCGCTCGCGCCCGGCCTGGAGCCGCCGCCCGGTCCGGACGGCGGCGGGGAGATCGCCCTCCGGGACGTGGAGTTCGGGTACGGAGAGGTCCGCGTGCTGAACGACGTGACGTTGACGCTCACACCCGGCGAGGTGATCGCGGTCGTCGGCGTGAACGGGGCCGGGAAGACGACCCTCGCCAAGCTCCTCACCGGCCAGTACCGCCCACGCAGCGGCACCGTGGTCACCGAGCCCACGGCGTACGCGGTGTACCAGGACTTCAACCGGTACGAGCTGAGCGCGTACGAGAACATCAGGATCGCGGCGCCGCAGGCGACGCGGGAGCAGGTCGAGGCGGCGGCCGCCGCGGTGGACGCGACCAGGCTGATCGAAAGGCTGCCCAGGGGCTGGGAGACGGTGCTCTCGCCCAAGTACGCCGACGGCGGCGACCTGTCCGGCGGCCAGTGGCAGAAGCTGGCGCTCGCCCGGGCGGCGCTGGCGGCCGCCTGCGGGGCACGGCTGCTCGTGCTGGACGAGCCGACCGCCAACCTGGACATCGAGGCCGAGCTGGAGGCCTTCGACCGCATCCGCCAGGTGCGCGGGCAGGCGACGGTCGTCCTGATCTCACACCGGTTCTCCACCGTGCGGAAGGCGGACCGGATCGTCGTGCTGTCCGGCGGGCGGATCACCGAGAACGGCACCCACGACGAGCTGCTCGCCGCCGGCGGTGAGTACGCGCGGATGTTCCACCTCCAGGCCCGGCAGTTCAAGGAGAGCGCATGAGGTTCGCCGAGATCCGTACGCTGCTGGGCGAGTGCCTGCGCCACGCGCCGGGACGCACCTGGCTGCTGCTCGTCCTGACCCCGCTGGGCGCGATCACCCCCGCGCTGACCGCCCTCGGCCTGCAGTGGATCGTGGACGGCGCCCTCACCGGGTCCCGGCCGCTGATCGTCGGCGGGGCGATCTGCGCGGCGACGGCGGGCGCCTTCGTCCTGGCCGGCACTCGCGTCATCCAGGTACAGGCCGGCCTGGTGGGCAGCGAGGTCGGCACCGTACTGGACAAGCGGATCATGCGATGGTGCGCGACCCTGCCGACCACCGCGCACCTGGAGGACACCGAGTCGCTGCGCCGGATCGAGCAGATCCGCGGGCTCGGCCCGCGCACCGTCACCACCGGGCTGGCCGGCCTGAGCGTGGTGCAGAGCGGGCTCTGGCTGGTCATCACCACGATCCTGCTGGCCAGGGTCCATCCCGTGCTGCTCGCGCTGCCGCTGTTCGCGGTGCCGTCGATCCTGCTCACCCGGACCACCTCGCGCCGGACCGAGGCGGCCAGGGCGCGGACCGCCGAGCGCAACCGGGCCGAGCAGCACCTTTTCACGGTGATCACCGAGGCGAACTCGGCCAAGGAGCTCCGGCTCGGCGCCTCCGGCGCCCACGCCGCCGCGATCGCGCGCCGCCTGCGCGAGGAGCGGACCGCGGTCCTCTGGCGGGCCACGCTCGCCGTCGGCGGTCTCACGCTGCTCGGCTCGCTCGTCTTCGTGGCGGCCTTCATCGGGGCGCTGTTCCTCACCGTCCAGCTGGCCCTGTCCGGCGCGGTCAGTCCGGGCGCGCTGCTGCTGGTGGCCACGCTCGGCGGCCAGATCAGGGGCCAGCTCGACCTGCTCACCCACGCGCTCACCCTCGCCGGCCGCGGCCTGACCATGGCCGGCCACTACCTGTGGCTGCGCGAGCTGCACGGGGCGGGCACCAGCGGCACGCTCGCCCCGCCCGACCGGCTGCGCGACGGCATCACCCTGTCCGGCGTGGACTTCTCCTACGGCGGGCCGCCCGTGCTGCGCGGCATCGACCTGCGGCTGCCGGCCGGGGCCACGGTGGCGCTGGTCGGCGACCACGGCAGCGGGAAGACGACGCTGGTCAAGCTGCTGTGCGGGTTCTACCGGCCGACCGGCGGGACCGTCACCGTGGACGGAATGCCCCTCGCCGAGCTGGATCCCGCCGCCTGGCGCGACCGCGTGACCTCGGCCTTCCAGGACTTCAGCCGGTTCCCGTTCCTGGCCCGCGAGGCCGTCGGCGTGGGCGACCTGCCCAGGATGCACGACATCGCGCAGGCCGCCGAGAAGGGCGGCGCCGCCCTGGTCTTCGCCCGCCTGCCGGAGGGCGAGGAGACCCGGCTCGGCAAGGCCCTCGGCGACGGCGTCGAGCTCTCCGGCGGCCAGTGGCAGAAGATCGCCCTGTCGCGGGCGTTCATGCGGTCGACGCCGCTGCTCGCCGTGCTCGACGAGCCGACCGCCGCGCTGGACGCGGCCAGCGAGTACGAGGTCTACCAGCGCTACGCGGAGGCGGCCCAGGAGTGGCAGCACGCCACCGGCGGGATCACCCTGCTGGTCTCCCACCGGTTCGCCACCATCAGGATGGCCGACCTGATCGTCGTGCTCGACGGCGGCCGCATCGCCGAGTGCGGCACGCACGCCGAGCTCATCGAGCTGTCAGGCCGGTACGCCCACCTGTACGACCTCCAGGCCTCCGCCTACAAGTGATCGCTCACGGGTGGCGGGAGAGGTAGCCTCCCATCGTCCGGAACACCTCGCCGGCCGGCAGGTCGGTGCCGTCCTCGGTGCGCACCCGTTCGATCACCAGGCCGTGGCTGCGGCCCCGGCGGGCCTCGGCGCCGGCGACGATGACGATGCCGTCGCCCTCGCGGATGAACACCCGGCCCGGGGTGCCGCCGTAGACGCCCTTGGAGACCGAGGCCTTCAGGATGCGGACGCGCTCGCCCTTGTAGTGGGTGAAAGCGTTGGGGTAGGGGTCGGACTGGGCGCGCACCAGGCGTTCGATGTCCTCGGCGGGCCAGTTCCAGTCGATGTTGCTGTCCTCGATCGAACGCTTGTGGAAGAAGCTGGCCTTGGTGCGGTCCTGGGGCGTCCAGTCGGTGCGGCCGGAGGCGATGAGGTCCAGGGCCTCGGCGACGATGGGGCCGATGAGGTCGACCGTGCGGTGGAACAGGTCGGTGGCGGTGTCGGCCGGGCCGACCGGGACCGCGCGCTGCACCACGATGTCCCCGGCGTCCAGTTCGGCGTTCATCATGTGGGCGGTGACGCCGACCTCCTTCTCGCCGTTGACGAGCGCCCAGATGAGCGGGGAGAAGCCGGCGTAGGCCGGAAGCAGCGAGTCGTGCACGTTGAGGATGCCGTGCCGGGGCAGGGTGAAGATCTCCGGCGGTATCCAGGTGCGCCAGTTGTTGGCGACGATGAGGTCAGGCTCGACTTCCTTGAGGGTGAGCAGGAGTTCGTCGTCGGGACGGTTGCGAAGCACGACCGGGACGCCGTGGGCCTCGGCCAGCTCGGCCACCGAGTCGCTCCAGATCTTCTCGTAGGCGTGGTCGCTCTGAGGGTGAGTGACCGCCAGCACCACGTCATGCCCGGAGTCCAGCAGGGCTTGGAGGGTGCGATGCCCCCAGGTCTGGTAGCCGAACATCACGACCCGCATCGGCAGCTCTCCTTGTGAGGTGAGTGGAATAAAGGTTAGGCTCGCCTAATTAGGCGAGCCTAACCTAAGTTGGTTGCTGATTCCACCCATGGCTCCCGTCTCGGACCGCTCTCTCGAAAGGCCTTTCATGCCCACTGCCGAGCAGCCCGTCCACGACCTCGTCGGCATCGGTTTCGGACCTTCCAACCTCGCCCTGGCCATCGCGCTGCGCGAGCGGCAGGCCCGCACCGGCGAGCGAATCGACGCGGTGTTCCTGGAGAAGCAACTCTCGTTCGGATGGCACCGCGGCATGCTCCTCGAAGGCACCACGATGCAGGTCTCCTTCCTCAAGGACCTGGTCACCATGCGCAATCCCACCAGCGAGTTCAGCTTTCTGTCCTACCTGAAGGCGCGCGGCCGGATGCTGGACTTCATCAACCACAAGACGATGTTCCCCTCCCGCATGGAGTTCCACGACTACCTGGAGTGGGCCGCGGCGCCCTTCGCCGACCAGGTCGAGTACGGCTCGGAGGTCGTCGCGGTCACTCCCGTCACCGTGGACGGCGCGGTGGAGTACCTCGACGTGGTGGTCCGCCAGGGCGACGGGGAGCTCAGCACCCGCCGCACCCGCAACCTGGTCGTCGCCGTCGGCCTGGTTCCGGTGCTGCCCGACGGGATGGTCGGCGACGAACGCGTCTGGCACAGCGAGGAGCTCCTGGACAGGCTCCCCTCGCTGACGGACCCGCGCCGGTTGGTGGTCGTCGGGGCCGGCCAGAGCGCCGCCGAGGTGACCGACCACCTGCACGGCCGTTTCCCGGACGCCGAGGTGTGCGCGGTGTTCTCCAAGTACGGCTACACTCCCGCCGACGACAGCTCCTTCGCCAACCGGATCTTCGACTCCGTCGCGGTCGACCACTACTTCGGCGCGCCCGAGGCGGTCAAGGACAAACTGCGCGCCTACCACGCCTCCACCAACTACTCCGTGGTCGACCTCGACCTCATCGACGAGCTGTACCGCAGGCACTACCAGGAGAAGGTGCAGGGCAGGCAGCGGCTGCGCATCCTGAACGCCTCCCGGCTCGTCGAGGTCGCCCGGGACACCGAGGGCGTGCGCGCCACCGTCGAGTTCCTGCCCACCGGGGAACGGACCGTCCTGGACGCCGACGTGCTCGTCTACGCCACCGGCTACCGGCCCGGCGACCCGCTGACCCTGCTGGGCGCCGTCGGCGAGCACTGCGAGCGGCTGCCCTCGGGCGACCTGCGCATCGAGCGCGACTACCGGATCGCCGCCTCCGCCCACCTGCGCTGCGGCATCTACGTGCAGGGAGCCACCGAGCACACCCACGGCCTGACCTCGACGCTGCTGTCGAACACCGCCGTGCGGGCCGGGGAGATCGTCGACGCGGTGGCAGGGCGGCTGCGCACCACCTTCGCGTTCTCGCGCTGACGTCCCCGCGCTGATGTCCGCTGTGGTGACGGCCGGGCCGACCGTCACCGCAGCACCCAGGCGACATCCCTGAGCAGGGCGTGCCGCCAGCCCGCCCGATCGTGGCCCGAGGCCGACCGCGACACCCGCACGGTCGCGCCGGCCCGTTCGGCCAGGGTCTCGACCAGCTCGCAGTGCGGGAGCATCCGCGTCTCGTGCTCCCCCACGTCGAACGCGACCCGCAGATCGGACAGGTCGGGACGCTCCCGCAGGCGCGCGGCGACGGCGCCGCCGACCGGTCCGCCCATGGGGTCGGCCAGGTCCGCTGCGCCGGGCGTCCACCAGAAGGACGCCGACTGGCAGGCGACGCCCGACACCAGCTCCGGGAACTCCAGTGCCGCGTACATCGCGCTCAGCCCACCGAGGCTCTGCCCGGCGACCACCAGCCGGTCCAGGTCGGCGGGCACGCCGCTCCCGGCGACCAGCGGCAGCAGTTCGTCCCGGACCGCCTCCCACAGCTCGGGCCTGCACGCGAACTCGGCCTCCCTGGCCTGCGCCGGCAGGAAGACGAGCGTGACGGCGGGCATCTCGCCCTGGGCGACGGCCGAGTCGAACGCGGTCATGGCCGGGTGCAGGTACAGCCAGTCGTCCCCGTCGAGCAGCAGGACCACCGGTCCGCCGCCGCCCGCCGGGTGGACCCGCACGGTGCGCCGCCCGCCGAGCCGTTCACTGGTCCAGCGGAAACGGGTGCGCGGGAGGGGCAGGACGTCTTCGGCGCCGACCGCCGGCCAGTGCGGCTGGGCGGGGGCGTCCGGGGTCGCGGCGATGGAGCGGTCACCGCCCGCCCCTGCCGGGTTGAACGGGTCGGCGTACGCCGCGTCATCCGTGACGAACTGGTACGTCACCCGCAGCCGCGCGGGCATGACCACCTCGGCGTACCAGCAGTCCGTGTCGCCCCACCGGCGCAGCGGCACCGGCTCCGACCAGCTCTCGAAGCCGACACTCGCCGGGGACCCACGCCACAGGAACAGGGCCGCCCAGCCGTCGCCGGCAGGCAGCGACGCGGGTGCCCCCGCCGCCGCCCAGAACTCCTCGGAACCGGGTTCACCGGGCAACCCGAACTTGGCGAAGGTGTTCTCCATGCGCGGTCGTACTCCGTCCCTACCGTCGGCCAGAAACTAAGGATATGCTTACCTAAGTTTCATGATCGAGATAGGCCCCGTGGATTGTAGGTCGATGACTACGACTCTGGAGAAACGTCCCACGTCCGAGGCCACAGGGGCCCACCGGCGGCGGGTGGTGGGCTTGGGCGCGCTCGCGGTGATTCTCCTGGTCGCGGGGGCGGTGTCGCTGGCCGTCGGCGCGCGCGGATTGAGTCTCTCGGAGGTGTGGCAGGGATTGTTCCCGGAGCCGGGCTCCGGCCAGCGGCTCACCGAGATCGCGCTCATCGTGCAGACCGTACGGGTGCCCAGGACCGTGCTCGCGATCGTGGCGGGCGTCGCCCTGGGGGTCAGCGGGGCGCTGATCCAGGGGTACACGCGTAACCCGATCGCCGACACGGGCTTGCTGGGGGTGAACTCCGGCGCCTCGTTCGCCGTGGTGTCGGTGATCCTCCTGTTCGGGCTCGCCAATCCGTACCAGTACGTCTGGTTCGCCTTCCTGGGGGCGGCGGCCGCCGGTGCCGTCGTGTTCGGGCTGGCGAGCATCGGCCGGGGGGCGGGCAGCCCGCTGACGCTCGCGCTGGCCGGGCAGGGGGTCGCGGTGTTCCTGGCGGCGATGACCACGGCGGTCGCGTTGTCGGACCAGGCGTCGCTGAACGCCCTGCGGTTCTGGAACGCGGGCACCGTGGCCGGTGTCGGATTCGACGTCATCTGGCCGGTGGTCGCGTTCATCGTGGCCGGATTGCTGCTGGCGCTCACCACGCTGCCCGCCATCAACCTGCTCAACCTGGGTGACGACGTCGCGCGCGGGCTGGGCGTGAACATCACGCGGACCCGCACCGTCGGCATCGTCGCCATCACCCTGCTGGCGGGCGCGACGACGGCGGCGTGCGGCCCCATCGCGTTCCTCGGGCTCATGGTGGCCCACGTGGCCCGGTATCTCACCGGGCCGGACTATCGCTGGCTGGTGCCGTGCGCGGGTCTGCTCGGCGCCGTCGTCCTGCTGGTCTGCGACATCGTGGGGCGCGTGGTGACCCGGCCGGGCGAGTTGCAGGTGGGCGTCGTCGTCGCCATCGTCGGCGCCCCGTTCTTCGCGGCGCTGGTCTGGCGCGGAAAGTTCAAGACGGTATGAACGAGACAGCGGTGAAGCGGCCGGTGACGCCGGGGGTGCGGCTCGGCCACGCGTCGTTCGTGTGGCGGCCCTGGATGGTGCTGGTCACGCTGCTGCTGGCGGCGGCGGCCTTTCTGGTGTTCTGCCTGTCCATCGGCACCGGGGACTTCCCCATCGGCCTGTCCCAGGTGATCGCCACGCTCTTCGGCCAGGGCGAGCGGGTCGACGAGTTCGTCATCATGGATCTGCGCATGCCGCGCGCCCTGGCCGGACTCGTCGTGGGGGTCGCGCTGGGGGTCTCCGGGGCGATCACGCAGTCCATCGCGCGCAACCCGCTGGCCAGCCCGGACGTGCTGGGGATCACCGGGGGCGCGAGCGCGGTCGCGGTGTTCCTGGTGACGGTGTCGGGCGGGGCCGCCACGGCGATCGTCAATTCTGTCGGGCTGTCCGCGGCGGCGCTCGCGGGCGGTCTCGGCACCGGGCTGCTGGTGTACTTCCTGGCGTGGCGGCGCGGGATCGACGGCCTGCGGCTCATCCTCATCGGCATCTCGGTGAGCGCCGTGATGGAGGCGATCACGATCTGGCTGCTGGTCACGGCCGACATCCGGGACGTGGCCCGGGCGCAGGCGTGGCTGGTCGGCTCGCTGGACAACCGGTCGTGGGGCGAGGTCTGGGTGGCCCTGTGGTGCGCGCTCGCCCTCATGGCCGTCGTGTCGTGCGTGGCGTTCCAGCTCAGGCCGCTGCACTTCGGTGACGAGGTCGCGGCGGGCCTGGGCGTCCGGTACTCGATGGTGCGGGCGGTCCTGCTGCTGTGCGCGGTGCTGCTGGCAGGCGTGGCGGTGAGCGCGGCGGGTCCGGTCCCGTTCGTCGCGCTGGTGGCGCCGCAGGTGGCGATGCGTCTGTCGCGGTGTCCGACGCCGCCGCTGGTGGCCTCCGGGCTGGTGGGCGCGCTGCTGTTGCTCGGCGCGGACCTGGTGGCGCGTACGGCGCTGCCGGTCAGCCTCCCGGTCGGCCTGGTCACCGCCGCGATCGGCGGCCCTTTCCTCGTGTACCTCCTGGTGCGGGCGAACCTAAAGAAGTAAGGTTAGGCTAACCTAATATCCGCGTGTTACGGTTCCAGTGGATTGCACGAAAGCAAGGGATTCCGAATGCTCCTCCAGCGAACAACAGTTACGAAGACCTTGCGGCGGGTCGCAGCGGTGTTGTCCGCTGCGACATTAGGCGCGGGCCTCATCGCGGGATGCGGTTCCGGCTCGGCGGACAAGCCGAGCAGCAGCACTACCGCGGCCGCCACGAGCGGCGGCGGCGGCGCGTTCCCGGTGACCGTGGAGCACGCGTTCGGGTCCACGCAGATCACCAAGGCCCCCCAGCGGGTCGTGTCCGTCGGCTACACCGACGACCAGGCCATCCTGGCCTTCGGCATCAAGCCGGTCGGCATGGTCGACCAGTACCCGAACCCGCCGGGCAAGACCCCCGACATCAACACCCAGTGGCCCTGGGTGAAGGACAAGTGGGGCGACACCCGCCCCGAGGTCATCATGAACAACGGGGACTCCGGCCCCAACTACGAGAAGATCGCCGCCCTGCGGCCCGACCTGATCATCGCGGTCTACTCCGAGATCGACCAGGCGGCCTACGACCGGCTCTCCAAGATCGCTCCGACGGTGGGCCGCACCAAGACGGAGAAGGAGCCGTTCAGCGCGCCGTGGCAGGACAACGCGCTGCACATCGCCAAGGCGCTCGGCAAGGCCGACGAGGGCGCCAAGCTGGTGCAGGGCATCCAGGACAAGCTCGACGCCGCCCGCAAGGAGCACCCGGAGTTCGCCGACCGCACCGCCGTCGCGGTGTCCTGGTACAAGAACTCGGTCGCGCCGTTCACCACCACCGACGTGCGCGGACGGCTGGTGTCGGGCATCGGCTTCAAGGGCGCGACCGAGATCGACAAGATCGCGGGCGGCAGCTTCTACACCGTGCTGTCCCCCGAGCGCATCGACCTGATCGACGTCGACCACATCTTCGTCATCGCCGACCAGGCGGACCAGACGGCGCTGAAGAACTTCAAGCTGTTCGCCAACCTGCCCGCGGTCAAGGGCGGCAAGGTGTCGTACCTGCTGGACAGCGAGGGCCCGGCGATCGGCGCGGCCATGTCGCAGGGCACGCTGCTGTCCCTGCCGTACGCGATCGACGAGCTCGTCAAGTCGGCCGTCTAGTGATGCCGGTGAACGTGTCCTGTCCCCGGCCTGCCGTGGTCCAGGTGTGAGCACCACGGACACGCGCGTCGCCCCGGCCATCCTGCGCACGGCGACCGGACGCGAGGCCACCCGATGGGTCGCGGCGTACTGCCGCGAGGTGCCCTGGCTGACGAGCGCCACCGTGCTCACCGCGGTGGCCGCGGCGGCGCTCCAGGTGCTGCCGTTGCTCCTGCTCGGCCGGGTGGTCGACGGGGTGGTGGACGGCGAGCCGCGCTCGATCCTGGTCACGGTCGGGGTGCTGATGGTGACCGCCGCGCTGCTCGGCTCGGCGGCCACCACGGCCTCGACGTACCTGATCGGGCGGCTCGGCGCGGACCTGCTCGCGCGGCTGCGGGAAGGCGCCGTCCGGGCGGTGCTGGGCATGCCGAGCGCGCGGATCGAGCAGGTCGGCCGGGGCGACGTGCTGTCCAGGGTCGGTGACGACGTGGCGGTGGTGTCCAAGGGCATCCGGACGGCGGTCCCCACGGTGTTCTCGTCGGGGGTGCTGGTCGTCATCGCCACGGCCGGCATGTTCGGGCTGGACTGGCGGCTCGGCCTGGCGGGCGCCGGCGCGCTGCCCGCGTACGCGCTGGCCCTGCGCTGGTATCTCCCCCGGTCCGCGCCGCTCTACCAGAAGCAGCGGGAGGCGCAGGCCGATCGCGCGCAGGCGCTGATCAGCGGCCTGAACGGGATCGACACCGTCCGGGCCTACCGCCTGGAGGAGGCCTTCCGCGAGCAGGTCACCCGCGAGTCGTGGCGGGTGCGCGAGCTCGGCGTCGAGGTGTTCCGGTTCTTCGGCCGGTTCGTCGGCAGGGAGAACCGCGCCGAGTTCATCGGGCTGGTGCTGATCCTCGTGGTGGGCTACGTCCTGCTGGAGGCCGGCGCCGTCACCTTGGGCGAGGCGTCGGTGGCGCCGCTGCTGTTCCACCGGCTGTTCAACCCGCTGGGCGCCATCCTGTTCACCTTCGACGAGGCGCAGAAGTCGGGCGCGAGCCTGACCCGGCTCGTCGGAGTGCTGGGCGAGGCCACGGAGGAGAGGCTGGTGGGCCGGGTGGCGGCGGACACCGGGCCGTACCCCGTGGTGGTCGAGGGGCTGACGTTCAGCTATCCCGGCTCCGAGCGGCCGGTCCTGCGGGACGTCGATCTGGTGATCCCGGCGGGCGGTTCGCTCGCGCTGGTGGGGGCGACGGGCGCGGGCAAGTCGACCCTGGCGGCGCTGATCGCGGGCATCGGGACCCCGCAGGCCGGGTCGATGCGTATCGGATCGACCGACCTCGCCGGGCTGGACGAGGCCGGCGCGCGGGCCCTGGTGAGCATCCTGACGCAGGAGACGCACGTGTTCTCCGGTCCGCTCGCCGACGACCTGCGGCTGGCCGCGCCGGAGGCGACCGAGGCCGAGCTGATGGACGCGTTGCGCAGGGTCGGCGCCGACACGTGGGTCGCGGCGCTGCCCGACGGGCTGGACACCGTGGTCGGCGAGGGCGGTGAGCGGCTCGACGGCACCAAGGTCGCCCAGATCGCCCTGGCCCGGCTCGTACTGGGCCGATCTCCGGTGGTGGTGCTGGACGAGTCGACCGCGGAGGCGGGCAGCCAGGGCGCCGCCGAGCTGGAGCGGGCCGTGGCCGCCGCGTGCCTGGGCCGCACCACGCTGTTCGTGGCGCACCGGCTGACCCAGGCGATGGCGGCCGACCGCATCGCCGTGCTGGACGCGGGACGCGTCGTGGAGCAGGGCACCCACGAGGAGCTGGTGGCTCTGGGCGGCAGGTACGCGCGGCTGTGGCGCGCGTGGCAAGAACCTTCATCCTTCGAAAGGGACGGCTGAGTCTTCGATGACGGAACCGAGCACTCGTCTCGCACTGCTCTCTGCCGCGCGGCTGGCCGATGTGCGCCGGCGGACCGGCGACTATTCCGACCGAACCATCACCAAGGCGTGCGCCATCGGGCTGGCCTACTGGGCGAGCGGCCAGAGCCCCGACAGTCTCGATCTCACCTCCGGCACCCTGTTCGCCGACGTCCTCGGATGGGCCGACAACGGCGGGGACGGGGTCGCCGGCTGGGAGGTCGGCGCGGACGGCCGGAGCATCACCGTCCCCGAGGGCGTCGCGCCGGCCGACGCGCAGCTCGCGCTGGACGACCTGGCCGACTTCCCGGATCGGCCCATCGGCACCATCGGCCCTTCCAGCGTGGCGGCGCGGCTCGCGACCCTGGCCGGGTGGAACGACAACGACGTCGACCGGGTCCGCCCGACCATCGTGGAGATGTTCCGCGAGCAGGCCAGGACCAGGCCGGACGCCGTCGCCATCGTCGACGAGCGCCGGTCGCTGACCTACCGCGAGGCGGCCGAGCTGTCCAACCAGCTGGCCCACCACCTGATCGACCGCGGGCTCACCGCCGAGCAGATCGTCGGCATCTCGCTGGGCCGCTCCGCCGAGATGGTGATCGGCCTGCTGGGCGTGCTCCAGGCGGGAGGCGCGTTCGTGCCGCTCGACCCGCAGTGGCCCGCCGCGCGCCGGGCGGTCGTCATCGAGGACGCCGGGGTCGTGGCGCAGCTCAACGACTCCGGCGAGCACGACGCGGGCGAACCGGAGGCCCTGGCCGTCGACCTCGACGACTGGCGGTTCGGCTGCTGTCCCACGGAGAACACCGAGATCGCCGTCCCCGGTCCCGCCCTGGCGTACGTGATCTTCACGTCCGGTTCGACCGGGCGGCCCAAGGGCGCGATGATCCGGCACGAGGCGATCAGCGAGCGCCTGCTGTGGCAGTCCCGCGAGATCCTGGGCTTCGGCCACGACGACGCGTCGCTGTTCAAGGCGCCGCTGTCGTTCGACATCTCCATCAACGAGATCTTCCTGCCGCTGGTGTGCGGGGGCCGGCTGGTAGTCCTGCGGCCCGGCGGCGAACGCGACCCGCATCACCTGCTGAGCGTGATCGCCGAGCAGCGCGTCACCTTCACGTACCTGGTGTCGTCCATGCTGGACGTGCTGCTGGAGATCGCGGGCGACTCCGGGCGGCTGGACAGCCTGCGGCACGTGTGGTGCGGCGGCGAGGTGCTGACCCCGGAGCTGTACGAGCGGTTCCGCACCCGGCTCGACATTCCCATGTACCACGGCTACGGCCCGGCCGAGACGACGATCGGCGTCTCGCACGTCATCTACCGGGGCGCGGCCGAACGCCTGTCGACCTCGATCGGCAAGGCCAACCCCAACACCGAGCTGTACGTGCTGGACGAGGAGCTGCGCCCGGTCCCGGTCGGCGTCGGTGGCGAGCTGTACGTGGGCGGCTTCCTCCTGGGCCGCGGGTACGTCAACGCGCCCGCCCTGACGGCGTCCCGGTTCGTGGCGAACCCTTTCGCCGGCGACGGGTCCCGGCTGTACCGGACCGGCGACCTCGCGCGGTTCGCCCCGGACGGGTCGCTGGACTTCCTCGGCCGGGCCGACAACCAGATCAAGATCCGCGGCATGCGGCTGGAGATCGAGGACGTCGAGGTCGGCCTCGCGGAGCACCCCCGCGTGCGGCACACCTGCGTCGTCGCGAAGAAGAACGCGGCGGGCGGCACCTACCTGGTGGGGTACGTGATCCCGGCGGCCGGGAGCGGCGACCTGCGGGCGGACGAGGTCAAGGCGTGGGCCGCCGAGCACATGGTCGAGTACATGGTGCCCGCGCACGTCGTCGTGATGAAGGAGTTCCCGCTCACCGCCAACGGCAAGCTGGACCGGGGCGCGCTGCCGGAGCCGGCGATCGAGACGGGCGCGATCGTCCCGCCGGCCACCGAGAACGAGCGCCTGGTGTGCGCGGCGGTCGCGTCGGTGTTGCGGCTGGACGAGGTCGGTGTCGACCAGAACTTCTTCCGGCTCGGCGGGGACAGCATCCTGGCGATCTCGCTGCTGAGCGCGCTGCGCGACGCGGGCCTCCACGTCACGGCGACGCAGATCTTCGCCTGCCGCAACGTGGGAGCGCTGGCGGCGGCGGCCACCCGCGACGACGTCTCCACCGTGGATCGTGGGGACGTCGCGACCGGCCCCGTCGCGGGGGTGCCCATCGTGCAGTGGCTCGGCGAGCGCACGGACGCGATCGACGGCTTCGTGCAGTCGGTGGTGCTGAACACCCCGGCCCACCTGACCGCCGACTCCCTCGGCGAGCTGCTCGCGGCCCTGGTCAGGCGGCACGACATGCTGCGTGCCAAGCTGGTGCGCGGCGACCGATGGGGCTTCGACATCCCGGTGGCGGACCGGGCCGTCGTGGAGTGGCAGGAGAGCGACCGGCCGCTCGACGAGTGCGTCGAGCTCGCCACCGGCGGGCTGGACCCGGACAACGGCGTGATGCTCCGTGCCGTCTGGCGGCGCGCGGCACGGCAACTCGTCCTGGTCGCCCATCACGTGGTGATCGACGGCGTGTCGTGGCGGATCCTGATGGAGGACCTGGCCACGGCCTGGCGGCAGCTCACCTCGGGCACGCCGATCGAGCTGCCCCCGGTGGGCACGTCGTTCCGGCGCTGGACGCAGCTGCTGGAGCGCGCGGCCTTCGACGCGGACCGCGACTACTTCCAGCGGCCCCTGCCGGGGTCGGACGGACCGCTGGGCAGGCGTCCGCTGTCCGCGTCCGACACCGTCGCGCGCGAGAGGGCTCAGGTCGTCGCGGTCGGCCCCGAGGTCACCGCCGCGCTGCTGGGCGAGATCCCGGCGAGGTTCCACGCGGGCGTCAACGACGTGCTGCTGACCGCGCTCGCCGTCGCCCTCGCCCGGTGGCGCCGCGACCTCGGGCAGGACCAGACGTTCGCGCACATCGAACTCGAGGGCCACGGCCGCGAGGGACGGTTCGTGGCGGACGCCGCCGGCTACGAGCCGGACCTGTCACGGACCGTGGGCTGGTTCACCACGCTGTTCCCGGTGACCGTGGACCCCGGCGCGACGGCCGACTTCACCGCGCCCGACTACCTGTCCGCGGCGCTCAAGGCGGTCAAGGAGGACCTCGCCCGGGTGCCGAGCAACGGCGTGTCCTACGGCGCCCTGCGCTACCTGACCGGCGCCGGGTTCGACGCGCCCGCCCCGCAGGTGCTGTTCAACTACCTGGGCCGCTACGACGCGGGCGCGTCCGGCGACTGGCGGCTCGCGGGCGCCACGGGGCAGCTGGGCGAGAAGCGCGACCCGGGGATGGGGCTGCCGCGCGCCCTGGAGTTCAACGCGATCGCCGAGCCCGGCGCGAGCGGCGAGTACGAGCTGCTCACCACCATCTCCTGGCCGGACGGGGTGTTCGCCGAGGAGGACATCGCGACGATCGGCGAGTACTTCCGGGCGGCCCTGGCCGGGCTCGCCGCGCTCGACCAGGGCGGCCACTCCCCCAGCGACTTCGCCGCGGTGTCTCTCACGCAGGCCGACGTCGACGCCCTGGACGGCCCGGCGCTGCGGGACATCCTGCCGCTGACCCCGTTGCAGGAGGGCCTGTACTTCCACTCCGTCTTCGACGACGACTCGGCGGGCAGCTACGTCGAGCAGCAGATCATGACGCTGGACGGCGACGTGGACGCCGGCCGGCTCGCGGCGGCGGCCACCCGGCTCTTCGAGCTGTTCCCGAACCTGGCCGCGCGCTTCGTGGCCCTCGCCGACGGCCGCGTGGTCTCGGTGCTGGAGAGCGGGGTGGAGGCGCCGTTCACCACGCTGGAGCGCCCCGGCATCACCGAGGACGAGATCAGCGACCACGCCGAACGGGACCGCCGCGCCGGGTTCGACCTGGCCACCGGCCCGCTGATGCGATTCACCCTCATCCGCACGGGTTCCGGAGGGAACGTCCTGGTGCAGACCGTGCACCACATCATCGCCGACGGCTGGTCGGTGCCCCCGATGCTGCGCGCGCTGCTGGCCGAGTATCACGCGCCGTGGACCGCGTACTCGCAGGGCGGCTTCGCCGACTACGTGCGCTCGCTGGCCGCGCGCGACGACGGCGAGAGCGACCGGGTGTGGCGCGATCAGCTCGCCGGTCTGCCCGGCCCTTCGCTGGTCGCCGAGGGGCACACCCCGTCCGGCCGGTTCGCCGAGACCACCGTGGAGCCGGACGACGACATCGACGCGGCCGCCCGGTCGGCGGGTGTGCCGCTGAGCGTCGCCGTGCACAGCGCGTGGGCGGTGACGCTGGGCGGCGTCCTGCCCGGCCAGGACGTGGTGTTCGGCTCGACGGTGTCCGGGCGTGACGCGGACGTGCCGGGCATCAAGGACATGGTGGGCCTGCTCATCAACACGATCCCCGTACGCGTCCGATGGGACGGCGCCACCACGGCGCGCGAGCTGCTCGCCTCGGTGCGTGACCACCAGAGCGCGGTGCTGCCGCACCAGCATGTCTCCCTGACCAGGATCGGCCGCCAGGCCGGCGGCGGTCCCCTGTTCGACACGCTGGTGGTGTTCGACGTCGCGACCGACGTGGACGGTCTGCGCAGGCCCGGCGACGAGTTCGCCATCGCCGGCATCGTGAACGAGGGCGCCCCGCACTACCCGTTGACGCTGGTGGTGGAGCGCGCACGCGACGGCCGTCCGCGCTTCAACCTGATCTACGACAGCGAGCTGCTGCGGGAGACGCGCGCCCGGGCGATCCTGCGCGCGTTCACCCGGGGGCTGACCGGCCTGCTCACCCGGCTGGACGACCTGGTGCCGGACGGCGCCGGGCACCCCGCACGGGTCACCCCGGTGACCCTGGGCGAGCTGTTCGACGCCGCCGCGGAGCGCGACCCGGCCGCCACCGCCGTCACCCAGTGCGGTCTCGACGGCGGCACCCGGTCGCTGACCTACGGCGAGCTGGCGCGGGCGAAGAACGAGCTGGCCTCGGCGCTGCGCGCGGCCGGGGTCGAGCCGGGCAAGCGGGTCGCCGTCGCCGTGCCGCGCTCCGTCGAGCAGGTCGTCGCCCTGGTCGGGATCGTCAGCGCGGGCGGGGCGTACGTGCCGCTGGATCTGGCGTACCCGGACGAACGGCTGGAGTACATCCTCGCCGACGCCGCCCCGCAGGTCGTGCTCGTGGACCGGGACCAGCGGGACCGCTTCACGGAGCTGGCGGCCAGGGCGGGCGTGCCGGCCCGCGTGCTCGTCCAGGGGGACGAGCTGCCGGTGGACACCACCGCGCCCGAGGTGAGCTGGCACGACCCGGCGTACGTGATCTACACCTCCGGATCGACCGGCAGGCCCAAGGGCGTCGTCGTCCCGCACTCCAGCGTGGTGTCGCTGCTCGCGAACACCCGGCCCGACATGGACTTCGGCCCCGACGACGTGTGGGTGCAGTTCCACTCCTACTCCTTCGACTTCGCGGTGTGGGAGCTGTGGGGCGCGCTGGCGCACGGCGGCGAGCTGCTGGTGCCCGAGTACGGGCTGACCCGCTCCCCGGTCGACTTCCACCGGCTGGTCCGCGAGCGCGGAGTGACCGTGCTCAACCAGACCCCGTCGGCGTTCTACCAGTTCATGGAGGCCGACCGGCACGCCGGCGAGCCGGTCGCCGCGCTGCGCCGGATCATCTTCGGCGGCGAGGCGCTGGACCTCGGGCGGCTGCGCGGCTGGGTCGAGCGGCACGGCACGCGCTCGCCCGAGCTGGTCAACATGTACGGCATCACCGAGACCACCGTCCACGTCACCCACCGGGTGCTGACCGACGAGGACTTCGCCGTCGGCCCCGACGCCAGCCCTGACGCCAGTCCGATCGGCGGCCCGATCCCCGGCCTGGTCACCTACCTGCTCGACGACCGGCTCCGGCCGGTGCCGCCGGGCCGGGTGGGCGCCATCTACGTCGCGGGCGACCAGGTGTCGCTCGGTTACCTGGGCAGGCCGGGGCTCACCGCGAGCCGGTTCGTGGCCGACCCGTTCGCGGGCGACGGCTCCCGGATGTACCACACGGGCGACCTCGCCCGCCGCACGCTCGACGGCGAGCTGGAGTTCGCCGGCCGCGCCGACGACCAGGTGCAGCTCAAGGGGTTCCGCATCGAGCTCGGCGAGGTGGAGTCCGCGATCAGGGACCTCGACGGCGTGGTCGACGCGGCCGTCACCGTGGCCGTCGCTGGGGCCGTCGCTGGGGCCGTCGCTGGGGCCGTCGCTGGGGCCGGCAGCGGCGACCACCTGGTCGCGCATGTCGTGGGCCGGGTGCCTGGCGACGTCGCCGGCCTGCTGTCGGCGAAGCTGCCCGCCCACATGGTGCCCCGCCGGGTGCTACTGGTCGACGCCCTGCCGCTGACGGTCAACGGCAAGCTGGACCGCAAGGCCCTGAGCGAACACGCCGCGCAGGACGACAGCGAGCACGCCGAGCGGGACGACCCGCCGGTGCCCGCGGGCGATTCCGAGCTCGCCGCGCTGGTCGGCATCTTCGCCGACGCGCTGCCCGGCTGCGAGGTGGACGGCGACACCGACTTCTTCAGAGCCGGAGGCGACAGCATCGTCGTCATCACCGTGGTCAACCGGGCCAGGGCGCTCGGCCTGCACATCACTCCACGGGATGTGTTCCTGCTCAGGACGCCGCGCGCACTCGCCGGACACCTGGGAACGCCTCAGACCACGCGGTCCATGCCCGCGGGCCCCGAGGACGGCCCGCTGACGCCGACGCCGATCATCCTGCGCCAGCGGGAGCTGGGCGGCTCTCTCGCCCGGTTCGCCCAGGCCAGGACGCTGGTGGCGCCCGAGGGAACCGGGTTCGCCGACGCTGAGCGCGCCGCGAACGCCGTCGTGGCCGCGCACCCGGCACTGCGGCTGCGGCTGCGCGTCGAGCACGGCGTGTGGGCCCTGCGCACCGAACCCGCCCGCGAGGTCACCGTCGCCCGGACCGACGCGACCGACGCGACGGCCGTCGCGAACGAGGCCGCCGGACGGCTCGATCCCGGGTCCGGGGAGATGATCGCGTTCTCGTGGCTGGCGGCGAGCCGGACCCTGGTGGTCACCGTGCACCACCTGGCCGTCGACTCGGTGTCCTGGCTGGTCCTGCTGGACGACCTGGCCGCCGCCATGCGCGGGGCGGCCCTGTCACCGCCGACCACGTCGTACGCCGAGTACGCCGACGCGCTGGCAACGGGGTCCGCCCAGGTGATCGACGACCTCGGCCACTGGGTGACCACGCTCGAAGCGCCCCCGCTGCTGCCCGTGGTCGAGGGGCTGCGCGAGACCGTGGTCGAGATCGCGCCCGAGGTGACCGCCCGCGTGACCCGTACCGCGCCCGCCACGCTCGGCGTCGGTGTCACCGAGCTGCTGTGCGGCGCGCTGCGGACCGCGCTGACGTACGTCCAGCCCTCGCCCACCGATCTCGCGATCGAGCTGGAGCGGCATGGCCGGGTCCCCGCGCTCGAACACCACGACTACACCCGCACGGTCGGCTGGTTCACCTCCATCGCGCCCGTACGGCTCACCGCGCACACCGACCCCGTCGCGGCGGCGCGCGAGGTCGCGGAACGCCAGCCGGACGAGCGGGGGCACGTCGCCTACGGCCGGCTCCGGTACCTCAACCCGCAGACGGCACCGCTGTTGAACGCGCGCCCGCAGGTGCTGTTCAACTACCTCGGCCGGGGCAGCGAGTCCCAGGCGCTCCACATCACCGGCGGAGACCCGGGGAGCCCGTACGCGGTCGAGGTCAACGCCTGGATCGACGCGGCCACCGGAAGCCTGCGCGCGGCCTTCACCCTCGCCGACGGCGTCCCCGACGAGCTCACCGAGCACTGGCGGCACGCCCTGGAGCGGATCGCGGACGCCGCCGCGACGGCCGAGTGGACGGCGCCGGTCACCCCGCTCCAGCGGGGCCTGTTCTTCCAGGCGCAGCTGGCGGGCCCGGCCGGGCACTACGTCGCCCAGAACTACTTCACGTTCGACCGGCGTCTGGACACCGGCGCCCTGGCCGAGGCGATGGCGTACGTGATCGCGCGGCACCCGGTCGTGGGCGCCGGTTTCACCACCGACGCCGGTGGTGACGCGGTCCAGGTCCTCGCGGCGGGCCGGCGGGTCGACGTCCGCACGGTCACGCTCTCGACGGACACGGAAACGGACACTGAAACGGACTCGGCGGTCGAGGCCCTGCGCGCCCGTGACCGCGACACGGGCTTCGACCCGGGCGAGCCGCCGCTGATCCGGCTGACCGTGATACGCCTGCCCGGCGACCGCGACGGCCTGCTGCTGAGCTACCACCTGCTGCTGTGGGACGGCTGGTCACGCGAGATCGTGCTGCGGGACCTGTTCGACGCCTATCAGTCGATCGTCGCGGGAGAGCCGCTGGACCCGGCCCCCGCCACGCCGAGCTTCGAGGACTACGCCCGGGCGCTCGCCGCCAGGGACCTCGCCGCGTCGGAACGCTTCTGGGCGGAGCACCTGACCGGCCTCCCGGGCCCGACGCTGCTCGCCGGACCCTCGCCGTCGCTGCCGGACGAGCTGCCGCGCGCCCTCGTGCGCACGCTGTCGGCCGAGCAGTCGGACCTGCTGCGCGAAGCGGCCAGGGCCCACGGTGTCACGCTGAACTCGGTGCTGACCGGCGCGTTCGGCCTGCTGCTGGGCGCGCACACGGGCCGGAGCGACGCGGTGTTCGGCGTGACCGTCTCCGGCCGGGAGGGCGAGGGCCTGTCCGACATCGTCGGCGTGCTGCTCAACACCGTGCCCATGTGGACGCGGGCCCGGCCGGACGACACGGTCGGGGAGTACCTGTCCGCCGTGCAGGCGGCCAGGGTCGCGGCGATGGAGCACGAGCACCTGGGGCTCGGTGAGATCCAGCGGGCCAGCGGGCACGACACGCTGTTCGACAACCTGTTCGTGCTCCAGAACTTCCTGGACCTGGACGCGCTCGCCACGATGAACGCCAGGCACGGCATCACCGAGGTGCGCGCCGAGGACTCCACGCACTACCCGTTCACCTGGGTCGTCACGCCCGGCGACCGGCTCACGATCAAGCTGGAGCATCGCGACGACGACGCGGAGCGCGCCCGCGCTCTCCTGGACGACTACGTGCGCGTGCTCGGGGATCTGGCCCGCTCGACCGGCCCGGTGGGCGCGCTGCGGGGCCTGGGGCCGGAGCCCGGGCCCGCCGTACGGACGGAGGTCGGCACGGACACCGTGGTCGACAGATTCGACCAGGCGGCGGACGGCAGCCCGCAGCGGGTCGCGCTCGTCGCCCACGGCAGGACCATGACGTTCGCCCAGCTCAGGGACCGCAGCCGGGCGGTGGCGGGGGTGCTCGCCCGGCGCGGGATCGGCCCCGAGACGACCGTGGGGCTGGCGATCCCGCGTTCTCTCGACTCGATCGTGGCACTGTTCGCCGTGCTGCGCGTCGGGGCCGCGTACGTGCCGCTGGAGCTCGATCACCCGGACGAGCGGATCGCCGCGATCGTCGCGGACGCCCGCCCGGACGTGATCCTCACCGTGAGCGCAGTCTCTCCCCGGCTGACCGGCGACCTGATCGAGCTGGACCGCCCCCTGCCCGAGGCCGAGCCGTTCACGACGTTCGCGCCGGACGACCCGGACCGCCTGCGGCACCCGGCGTACACCATCTACACCTCCGGGTCGACCGGGAAGCCCAAGGGCGTGGTGACCGAGTACGCCGGCCTCACCAACATGCTGATCAACCACCAGCGCCGGATCTTCGAACCGGTGCTGGCGCAGCACGCGCACCGGGTCTTCCGGATCGCGCACACCGTGTCGTTCGCCTTTGACATGTCGTGGGAGGAGCTCCTGTGGCTCGCCGACGGCCACGAGGTGCACATCTGCGACGAGGAGCTGCGGCGCGACGCGCCCCGCCTGGTCCAGTACTGCCTGGAGCACGGGATCGACGTCATCAACGTCACCCCCACCTACGCGCAGCAGCTGGTGGCCGAGGGGCTGCTCGACGACCCCGCGCGGCGGCCCGCGCTGGTGCTGCTGGGCGGCGAGGCGGTCACCCCGGCGCTGTGGCGTCGGCTGGCCGAGACCGAGGGGACGGTCGGCTACAACCTGTACGGCCCCACCGAGTACACCATCAACACCCTCGGCGTCGGCACCTTCGAGTGCCAGGACCCGGTGGTGGGCGTGGCGATCGACAACACCGACGTGTACGTGCTGGACCCGTGGCTGCGGCCCGTACCGGACGGCGTGCCAGGCGAGCTGTACGTGTCGGGCATCGGCATCGCGCGCGGCTACCTCGGGCAGCCCGCCCAGACCGCGCACCGGTTCGTCGCGTGCCCGTTCGGCGAACCCGGCGAGCGCATGTACCGCACCGGGGACCTCGTGGTGCGGCGGCCCGACGGGAACCTGATGTACCTGGGCCGCACCGACCAGCAGGTCAAGATCCGGGGGCACCGGGTCGAGCCGGGCGAGGTCGAGGCCGCGTTCGAGGCGCACCCGGCGGTGCGGTTCGCCGCCGCCGTCGCCCAGCCGGACCCGCAGGTCGACGGCGCGTACCGGCTGGCCGCCTACCTCGTGCTGGGCGACTCCGACCTCGCGACCGTCGCCGCGGAGGTGGGCGCCGGGCTGCCGGACTTCCTGCGCCCCACGCATTACGCCCAGGTCGATGCCATCCCGCTGACCGTGAACGGGAAGGCCGACGCCAGGGCGCTGCCGGAGGCCAGGCCGCTGGGCGCGCTGACCACGGCGGGCGAGCGTGGCCCGGTGACCGAGACGGAGACCGTGGTGTGCGGGTTCTTCGCCGAGGCGCTGGACCTGGACGACGACGAGGTGAGCGCGGTGAGCGACTTCGTGTCCCTCGGCGGGCACTCCATGCTGGCGGTGCGGCTGATCGGGCTGCTCCGCCGCGAGTACGGTCCCGTGATCACCATTCGTGACCTGTTCACCCTGCGGACCCCCGAAGCGATTGCCCGGCACCTCGATGACAACTCCTGACCGTACGGGGTCCGGCATCCTCCGGACCGCACTGCGCCGCAACGCGGGCGCCATGGCCTGGGGCACCGTCCTCATGGGCATGTACCAGGCCGGCGAGACCGCCTTCCCCATCGCGCTCGGCCTGATCGTCGAGCACACGATGCGGGAGCGCAGCCTCGGCTCGCTCGCGGTGTCGATCGCCGCGCTGGCCGTGATCATCACGACCGTGTCGCTGTCGTGGCGGTTCGGGATGCGCATCCTGCAGAAGGCCAACACGACCGAGGCGCACCGCTGGCGGGTGCGGGTCGCCGCCTGCGGGCTCCAACCGGTGGCCAGGGACGTCGACCTCAGGTCCGGCGAGGTCCTGACCATCGCCACAGAGGACGCCGACCAGACCGCCGACATCATCGAGGTGGTGCCGCTGCTGGTCAGCTCGCTGGTCGCGGTGCTGGTCACGGCGGTCGCGCTGGGCACGGCCAACGTGTGGCTCGGCGTCCTGGTGATCGTGGGAACCGTCGCGATCCTGTCGATCCTGAGCGTGCTGTCCAAGCGGATCGGCGCCAGTACCCGCGAACAGCAGGCCCGGGTGGCGCGGGCGGGCGCGAAGGTCGCCGACCTGATCACCGGCCTGCGCCCGCTGCACGGCTTCGGCGGCACCCACGCGGCGTTCCTGTCCTACCGGAGGGTCAGCACGGAGGCGAGGAGCCAGGCGGTCACCGTCGCCAAGGTGAACGGCGCGTACGCGGGCGCCGCGCAGACGCTCAACGCGGTCCTCGCCACCGCTGTGACCCTGACGGCCGGATGGCTGGCGTTCGACGGCCGGATCACCATCGGGCAGCTCGTCATGGCCGTGGGGCTGGCGCAGTTCATCATGGAACCGCTCAAGCTGTTCTCGGAGATGCCGAAGTACGTGATGATCGCGCGCGCGTCGGCCGAGCGGATGGCGCTGGTCCTGGCCGCGCCCGCGGTGATGACCCCGGGGGCGGAGCACCCGTCCGCGGGCGGAGACCTGGAGGTCGACGGCGTCCGGTTCGGGTCGCTGCGCGAGCTGAAGTTCCACGTGTCCGCCGGCGAGTTCGTGGCGATCGCCGCCTACCGGCCGCGAGCGGCGGCCGATCTCGCGTCGATCCTGGCGGTGAACGTCCCGCCCGGCGCGTACGAGGGCGTGGTGCGGGTCAGCGGGCGCGACATGGAGGACCTTTCGGTCGAGGCGGTCCGCGAGCGCATGCTGGTGAACCCGTACGACGGGGAGATCTTCGCGGGCACCCTCCGCACGAACATCGACCCGGCGGGCACCGGCCGCCTGGTCCCCGAGGCCGTCGAGGCGTCCATGCTGATCGACGTCGTCGCCCTGCACCCCGAAGGGCTCGACTACGGCGTCCGCGACCGCGGCGCCAACCTCTCCGGCGGGCAGCGCCAGCGGCTGTCCCTGGCCCGCGCCCTCGCCGCCGATGCCGACATCCTCGTCCTGCGCGACCCGACGACGGCCGTCGACGCGGTCACCGAACAGCTCATCGCGCGCAACGTCGCCGAGCTGCGCCGGGGCCGCACCACCATCGTGATCACCAGCAGCCCGGCCCTCCTGGACGCCGCCGACCGGGTCCTCGTCCTGGACGACGGCGTCATCACGGCGGAGGACACCCATCGCAACCTGCTCACCACCGACGAGAACTACCGCCTGGCCGTGGCCCGGTGAACCCAGAAGGGATCAAGCATGACCACCAACCCGTTCGACGACGCCGACGGCCGCTTCCTGGTCCTGGTGAACGCCGAGAACCAGCACTCTCTGTGGCCCTCCTTCGCCGAGGTCCCCGCCGGCTGGACCGTCGTCCTCCCCGAGAACAGCCGCACCGCCTGCCTGGACTACATCGAGCGGCACTGGACCGACCTGCGCCCACGTTCGCTGGCCGAGGGGCTCAGCTGAGCACGCAGCTCACCTGGGGCGGCGTGTTGGTCGCGTTGTTCCAGGTGGCGTTGAAGCCGAACGCGGTGGACGCGCCGACCGGCAGGCCGCCGTTGTAGGCGGCGTTCCGTGCCGTGACCGTGGCGCCGTTCTGCGTGAGCGCGGTGTTCCACGATTCGCGGACCTGCTGGCCGTCGGCGAAGGTGAGGGTCGTCGTCCAGGCGGAGGCCGCGCGCGTGGAGGTGTTCTTCACGGTGACCTCGGCCTGGAAGGCGCCGCCCCACTGGGAGATCACCCGGTAGGTGGCGGTGCACCGGCCGTCACCGGACGTAGGGGTCACGGTCGGGGTGGGGGTGGGGGTGGGCGTTGTCGGCGGGATCACGCCGTCGAGCACCCGCGCGAGGGCCGGGTACCAGCGGTCGGCCATCTTCTGGAAGCCGGCGTCGTTGGGGTGCACCCCGTCGCCGGTGTCCGTGGCCGGGTTGAAGCCGGTCCACTGGTCCACGACGACGATGGGCGACTGCGCGGTCGTGAGGCCGGCGGCCCAGCCCGGGATCGCGTTGTCGAGCGCCGTCACGCTGGCCGCGCAGGTGGGGCAGCCGGACGGATTCATGGGGATGATCTGCGCCACGATGATCTTCATATTGGGGTTGCTCGCCCGCATCTGACCGACCAGCTTCGTGTACGCGGCCAGGACGGTGCTGGTCGGGATGAAGCCGCCCCACATGTCGTTGGTGCCCAGGTGCATGAGGACGATGTCGGGCCTGGCCGCGGCCAGCCACGGCGGCAACTGGTTCTGGTCGCCGATGCCGGTGGCGGAATAGCCGCCGTGGCCCTCGTTGTCGCCGTCGTAGGAGTACCCGTAGTTGCAGCCGCCGTCGGGGTCGCTGCCGACGAAGTCGATGCCGGTGTAGCCGGTCGTCTGCAGGCGGTGCCAGAGCATGGCGCGCCAGCAGCCGGGCCCGGCGGTGATGGAGTCGCCGAGCGGCATGATGCGCACGGGCGCCGCCGTGGACGTGGCGGGCAGGGCGGCCCCGAGGGTGACCGCCAGCAGGAGCGCGGTGAGGAGGGCGTACAGGTGGGATCGGCGAAGCATCGGTGACTCCCCGTGTGCGGGCGGCCCGGCCCGCCTGGTGGCGGGCCGGGCCGGGGGTTCTAGGAGTAGGGGTTCTGGGTGAGCAGGTGTGCCTTGAAGCCCTCGCCGTACGTGCTGGTGGGGGTGCCGTTGTAGTCGGTGATGAGGACGTTGCCCTGGCTGCAGCCCCACGGGTTCCAGGTCCAGGCCGTGTATCCGACGCCGTGCGCGTCGGCCCAGGCCATCACCTGGTCGATGTAGTCGTGGGCGCAGGAGTTCTGCCCGATCTCACCGGCGTGCACGGGCACCTGCGCGGCCACGGCGCCGACCTGGCTGTCCCAGCAGGAGACGTTGGAGCAGGCGTTGAAGTTGTAGGTGTGCCAGGCGGCCATCAGGTTGCCGGCCGGGTCGGTCGGCTTGTAGGTCAGCCACTGGCTCAGGTCGTTGGACCAGGTCAGGCCGCCGAGCATGATCACGTTGGTGGCGCCGGTGGCGCGCACGGCGTTGACCAGGGACTGCATGCCGGCCACCTGGTAGCTGATGCCGGTGCAGGTGCCGCCGTCGCGCCAGCAGGTCCAGCCGGCGGTCGCGTTCCAGTTCGCGGCGGCGTCCGGGTAGGGCTCGTTGAACAGGTCGAAGATGACCGCGTTGTTGCCCTTGAACGCGTTCGCCACGCCGGTCCAGAACGTGGGCGCGTACTGCGCGTCGGGCATCGGCTTCTGGCAGGTCGCCGCGGTGTCGGAGCAGCCGGCGCCCTGACCGGTGTACTGGCCGTAGTTCCAGTGCATCTCCACGATCGGCGTGACGCCGTTGTTCACGAGCAGGTTCACGTAGTCCTTGACGTTCTGCTGGTACGTGGCGCCGCTGGGCGAGCCGTTGGTGCCGACCCAGCACTCCTCGTTCAGCGGGATCCGGACCGCGTGGATGTTCCACGCCTTCATGGCGTCGATCGAGGCCTTGTCCACCGGGCCGCTGTCCCACATGCCCTTGCCCTGCACGCAGGCGAACTCGCCGCTGGCCCGGTTGACGCCCAGCAGCCGGTAGGTGTTGCCGTTGCTGGCGACCAGCTTGTTCCCGGAGACGCGCAGGCTCGGTGCCGGGAGATTGGTGCCGTCGTCGTCATCGGCCTCGGTGGCGTTCACCGTGACGCTGGTCAGGCCGGAGGAGGCGACGCTGATGGGCCGGGTGCCGTTCAACCTGTCGGTGTCCTGCGCGGCGCGGAGCGTCACACTCTGCGGGGTGTTCCAGTTGGCCGTGGTGAAGGTCAGGGAGGCGCCGGCGCTCACGGTGATGTCGCTGTCGCCGGTGCCCGCGGTGCTGGTGACCGTCACGTTGCCGGACGGCTGCGACTGGAGGCGGACCGTGTAGCCGGCGGTCCCGCCCTCGGGCACGTTCACGCTGGTCGCGGAGACCACCAGAGCCTGCTGCTGCGGGCCTCCGGTGCCGTTGCCGGCGCACGAGACGCTGGGCGGCGGGGTGTTGACGCCGGTGTACGTGCCGTTGAAGCCGACGGTCCACGTGGCCCCGGTGCCCTTGGCGGCGTTGTAGGAGGTCGGGTTGACGGTGACGGCCGCACCCGCCGGAGTGGGAGTGGCCGGGGTAGGCACGCCCTCCCACATCTGGGTGATCACCTGGTTGCCGGGGAAGTCGAAGCCCAACGACCACGTGGTCAACGGGTCACCGGTGTTGGTGACCGTGATGTTGGCGCCGAAGGCGCTGCCGTTGTCCCAGACCTTGGAGTAGGTGGCCGAACACGACACGGCGGCGTCAGCGGCGGTCTGCACGGTGGCGAGACCGAACCCGGCGAGCAGCACGGCGGCCGCGGCCGTCGCGGCTCTGCGCCACGAGGGGATGGACATGGGGGTTCTCCGTGACTTCTCTATGAATGGGAGCGCTCCCAAACGTTCTTCCCGACCGGTCCGCTTCGCAACAACGCGCCCGGCGCCGGGGATGGGGCATCCGCGCCGACCTTGAATAAGGCGGCGAACGCTGCTGAAACTTTCATCATGCGAGTTTGTGAGGAGGGGCGGTGAGCGGCGAGCGCCGGCTTCGCGTGCCGGTCGGGGACGAGGCGTCCCGGTGGCGCACGGTCGGCTCCAGCCGCACGGTCCTCGCGGTGGCGCGCACGGTGACCTCGGCCGGCCGGCTGCTCGAGATCCTGCCGTTGTTCCGGTCCGACCCTCGCGTGCAGGTGCTGTTCACCGTCGCGGCCGGCTCGGCGTTCGGCGACGGCGTCGGTGATTACCTGCGCAGCGTCCAGGCGCGGACCGTGCCCTGGTCGCAGGCCGTGGAGACGCCGTTCCACCTGGCCGTCTCGGCCAGCGCCAACGGCGCGTTGCACCAGCTGAAGGCCCCGCTGCTGGTGGTGCCGCACGGTGCCGGGTACAACCGGCTCCTCAACCCGGCGGACGGCCCTGAGGGCGGGGTCTCGGGCCTGGCGCGGCGCCAGCTCGTCCACGAGGGCAGGATCGTGCCGGCGGCCATCGCCCTGTCGCATCACGAGCAACTGGCGCGGCTGAAGCGCGACTGCCCCGAGGCGGTCCCGCGGGCCGTGGTGGTCGGCGACCTGGTGTTCGACCGGATCCGGGCCAACCTCGCCCGCCGCGACCGCTATCGGCGAGCCCTGCAGGTGGGCCCGGACCGCAAGCTGGTCCTGGTCAGCTCCACGTGGGGCGAGCATTCCCTGCTCGGCGCGAACGGCGACCTGGTGGCCCGGCTGGTGGCCGAGCTGCCCGTCGACGAATACCAGGTCGTGCTGGCCGCACACCCCAACGCCTGGTACGGCCACGGCGGACTGCAGGTACGCCTGTGGCTGGCCGACGCCCGTGACGGCGGCCTGCTGCTGCTCCCGCCGCAGCAGGGCTGGCAGGCCGCGCTCGTGGCCTCGGACGTCATCGTCGGCGATCACGGCTCCGTCACCTTCTACGGCGCCGCCCTGGGCCGTCCGGTGCTCCTGGCCTCCTCGGGGCGGGAGGCGGACGAACTCGACCCCGACTCCCCCACCGCCCTGCTGTCCCGGACCCTGCCCCGGCTGAACCCGGCCGGCGCCGTCCTGCCGCAGATCGAGCAGGTCATGGCGACCCACGGACCGCACGACGACATCACCGGCCGTACCCTCGGCCTGCCCGGCCAGGCGGACGGCCTGCTGCGGCGCCTGGCGTACGGGCTGATGGAGCTGCCCGAGCCCGCCGCACCCGCGGTTGCCCGGCCACTCGCCGATCCGCTGCCCGAGTGCGACGAGGTGCTCTCCTTCGAGGTGGAAGCGGTGGTCGGCCACGACTGCGTGACCGTACGCCGGTACCCCGCCGTCTTGGAGCGCCGACCCGGCGGCCAGGTGCGTGACCCGCATCTGGTCGTGGACGCCGAGGAGGTGAACCCGCGGCTGCTGGAGAACGCCGCGATCGTGGTCGGCCGGGACACGCGGCCCGGCTGGGCTCAGGAGACGCTGCGACGGTACCCCGGCTGCTTCATGACGGCCGAGATCGCCGGCGACCGGTCGATCGACTTGACGTTGAGGGAAGGAGAACGCCTGCGGGTCAGCACCCTCGGCGATGTCGATCCCCGCTGCCTGCCGTCCGCGGTGTACGGCTGGCTGGTGCGGGGCCGGAGCCTGGAGGAGCTCGGCTCCGGGATCACCGTACGGGTGGGCGGCCGGCAGGCCGTCATCGACGCCGGCCCTTGTGACGCCTGAGATCAGGGACGGTCCACGGCGGCCAGGCGGGCACGCAACGTCTCGGCCCTGGGCAGGTTGCCCGAGGCGAGGCAGACCGCCAGGGCCCGCCGCAGGCAGTCCGCCGCCTCCTCGCGGTCACCGCCGTCCTCGGCCAGCTCCGCCAGGAGCTCCCACGCCTGGGTCTCCTTCACCGGCACCCGGCACTCGCGCGTGATCTCCGCGGCGGCCCGCGCCGACCGGATCGCGTCGGCACGACGTCCGAGCCCGCGCTGGGCTCTGGCCAGCTCCAGGTGGATCCGCCCCTGGCTGAGCGCGTCTCCGGCGGCGACCATGAGGGGCAGGGCGCGACCGAGGGCGGCCGCCGCTTCCCCGTGCCGGCCGGCGTCCAGGTGGGCGAGGCCGAGGTGGTACTGCTGCATGCCGACCCCTCGGCCGTTGCCCGCGCGCTCGTGAATGGCCAGGGCCGCGGCGAAGCTCTCGGCGGCGGCATCGGGCTCCGCCTGGATGAGGGCGGCCCGGCCCAGCGATTCCAGGATCACCGCCTCCATCCTCGGGTCGGCGGACGCGCGTGCCGCCCGCCGGGCCCGTACGAGCTGATCGCGAGCCTGGTCGAGCTCGCCGAGCATCAGCTGGGCGCGCGCCACCTGGTTGCGCATCCTCGCCTCCACGGCGGGAGCTTCCAGGCGGAGCGCGGCTTCCACCCCCAGAGCGTTGGCCTCGGCGCAGTCGGCGTGATAGCCGCGATCGTGGTGCAGCGGCCAGAGCGCTTCGGCCAGCTGCCAGACGATCTCGTCCCACCCGCGCGCGGCGGCGGCGCGCAGCACCGCCAGCAGGTCGGCGCGTTCGGCGTCGAGCCAGTCGAGGGCTTCACCTCGCGAGGCGAACGACCAGCCGGCGCCGGAAAGCCGCTCACCGTGGTCGGCCAGCCGCAACCTCCTGCCCATCGCGGCGTCGGCGGCGGCCGCCCCGGTCAGATACCACTCGGCCGCCCGCCGCAGCGCCGGCTCACGCGTCTCGGGCGGGTCCACGCTTCGCGCACGGCGGGCCGCGTGCAGGCGTACGAGGTCATGCATCCGGTAGCGGTCCTGCGCGAACTCCTCCACCAGATGCGCGTCGAGCAGCAGGTCCAGCGCCTGATCCGGCTCGTCGTCCAGCACGGCGGCGGCCAGCCCCGGGCTGAACGCGCTGCCGGGCAGCACGCCGAGCAGCCGGTAGAGCCGGGCGGCGCTTTCCGGCAATCCCTCATAGACAGCCTCGAAGAACGCGTCCACGAACACCCCGTCCTCCGACGCCGCCCGGTCAAGACGCCGTTCCGCCTTGGCCAGGTCCCGGAGCAGCCGCTCGACCGACCATGCCGGGTGCCGCAGCAGTTGCGCACCGGCCATCCGCAGGGCGATCGGCAGACCGCCGCACAATCGCACCAGCTCGATGGCATGCGCATGCTGGCCGTCGACTCGTTCCTCCCCGAGCATCCCGGCCAGCAGCCGCAGCCCCTGCTCGACGTCCAGCGGGCCGATCGTGATGGGCACCGCGCCCGCGGCGAGCAGCCCGCGCAACTGACGGTGGCTGGTCACCACGACGGCGCTGCCGGGCGAGGCCGGGCACAGCGGAGTCACCTCCGCGGCGTGCTCCGCGTCGTCCACCAGGACGAGCAGCCGCGACCCCGCCGTCATCGAGCGGAACATGGCCGCCCGCTCCGGCAACTCCTCCGGGATCCAGCTCTCGTGGACACCGAGCGCCCGCAGGAAGGCGGCGAGGACGTCGCTCACCCCGGTCGCTCCGCCGTGCCGCAACGCCCCGAGATCCACGTAGAGCTGGCCGTCGCTGAAGCGCTCTCGCGCCTGGTGGGCCCAGCGCCGCCCGACCGCGCTCGTACCGACCCCCTTCAGGCCGCTGATGACCGCCACGGCGGGACCGTCGGCGAGGTGCCGATCGAGCAACGACAGCTCAAGGGTCCTGTTGACGAAACCGGGCGGCTCCGCGGGCACCTGCCGCGGAACCCGGACGGGAGCCGGCGGCACGGCGCCGATGTTGATGACACCGACGTCCGCGGCCTGCACCACCGCGCCGGTCACCTGCCCGGAGAGCTCATTGCGGACACTTCCGCCCCCGTCGGCGCTCACCACGCCCGCCTCGCCCATGAACGCTCTTCGCCGGTCACGATTCAGGAGTGTTCCCCCGGCCGGGACGTTGGCAAGGGAAGCCATAACCGATCGGCATGAGTGCCTGTCCCGCGCTCGCTCGCCCCGGTGCGGCTCTACGCTCGAAGGACACCTCTCACACGTGAAAGAGGAGCGATGGATCCGAGCGTCATCGCCACCTTGACGGCGGTGGTCTCCGCCATCGTCGGCGGCGCCGCGGGCGAGGCCGGCAAGAGCGCATGGGGCTCGCTGACGGCTCTCGTACGGCGACGGTTCGGCACGGATGCCGCCGTCACGGCCGCCCTGGAGCAGGCTGACACGAGGTCACCGGAAGAGACGACGCGCGTCCTGGTGGAGCACGCGCACGCGGATGACGAGTTCCAGCGGTCACTGGCGGACTGGGCCGGCGAAACGGCCCGGCTCCTTCAGTACAAGCATGACGTGAGCAACACCATCAGCGGCAACGCGCGCATCACCGGCACGGTCATCCAGGCCGGCGACGTCTCCGGCTCCATCAACCTCGGTACGCCAGGGCCATCCGAACCGCGATAAGGGCGGGACTGTGGTGGCGGATGTGACGGACGATGAGGCATACTGAGTCCGCCTGACCATGATCATTAACCCGATCAGGGCCGCCGGTGGCATTCCCCCACTCTCATCGTGCGTAAGGAAGAAATGTCCGATCAGGAAATCAATCGGCGTAAATTCTTGGCCTCGGCGGCGGCAGCCGGCGGCATGGGCCTGGGGCTTTCCTTCATACCTTCCGGAGCCCAGGCCGAATCCTCAGCCCCCAGTCGCGCCCGCCGCAGCGCGGCCACCTGGCAGAACCTCGTCGAGAAATCCTCCTTCGACAGCCAAACGGCCTTCAACGCGTCGTGGAATCATCTGTACCCCTGGGACGGCGACGAGGACACCCACAATGGCGCCGCGCAAATGGACGCCGGCCAGGTCTCCCTCAGTCAAGGCGTGCTGACCCTCAAGGCGACCCGGCTGTCCGCCTCGCCCGGGACAAGCCCGCATGAGCCGCACGCCCCGCTGTGGTACCGCTCCGGAGCCATCCACGCCAAGCCGGAGATCATCGTCAGCGACGAGTTCCCCGAGTACGACATCGAAGGCGAGTTCCAGACCCAGACCGGGCCGGGCATCTGGCCGGCGTTCTGGACCACCGGCATCGGGGCGGCGTGGCCGCCGGAGAGCGACATCCTGGAATACGTCGGCGTCAACGAGCAGGGCGAGGCCGTCAACTTCTTCAACACGCACTACAAGACGGCCGGTGGAGCGGCGACGTACCAGCGTTCCGAGGTCCCCGTCGACGACCCCAATGACGGGTTTCACAAGTATCGCGTCTGGATGTACAAGAGCGGCGCCGACGTCAAGCTCGACTACTATTTCGACGGCGATTACGTGGACACCCACACTGGATACGGCTGGGCCGATGTCCCGCAGCGGCTCATCATCAATCTGCAGATGGGCTCCTGGGCCTCCAATATCGAGGAGGGCGACGACGGCTGGGCCGACCAGCGCCCCGGTCCTGACGGCGACACCTATTTCCGCGCTCGCAACGTGTGGTTCGGCCGTACGGTCGCCTGACGACAGCCTCGCCGTGGCAGGTTTCGGCCACTGTCAGTGGGAATGGGGGCCGCGAGAGGAGGCTCTCATGAACACGCAGCAAGATGTGATCGAGGTCCTGGTCACCGACCATCGTGAGGTCGAGCAGATGTTCTCCGAGCTCGACCACATGAGGGGCGCGATCGGCGAGCAAGCCAAGACGCTGACCGAGCAGGTGGTCATCGAACTGGTCCGGCACTCGATCGCCGAGGAGCAGTACCTGTACCCGGCCGTCCGCGAGCACGTCCCCGGAGGCGGCAAGCTGGCCGATCAGGAGATCTCCGAGCACGCCGACGCCGAAGAGACCATGAACCGGCTCGAGGGGCTGGAGCCGGGCGACGCCGAGTTCTGGCCCACCACGGATCTGCTGATGAGCCAGATCCGTGCGCACGTCCGGGAGGAGGAGAACGACCTGTTCCCGCGGTTGCGCGAGGCCTGCGCGCCCGAGGAGCTGACGGAGCTGGGGGCCAAGGTGCAGCGGGCCAAGAAGCTGGCTCCGACCAGGCCGCATCCGTCGGCGCCCGACACCCCGCCGGCCAACAAGCTGCTGGCACCGGGCGCGGGGCTGGTGGATCGCATCCGCGATGCCCTCACCGGCCGGGGACGCTCCTGAACTGAATCCGTCCCCAGGCCGTCAGTGCCCTGCCTTTGAGCAGCGTCATCATCCGTGACTGTTCGTCGTCGGCTCGGGCAGTCGATGTTCATGATGGATGAGGGCCTTGTCTTACTGATGGCCTGGGGACAGTATCTCGCCTTGCTGGGCACGCTCGCGTACCTGCTGTCGCGGCGCCGCGCATGAGGCGAGCGTGGGCGTTAGCGCTGGTGTGCCTGCTGGTGACGGGGTGTTCGAGTCCGGCGCGGAACGACCGCGACTACGAGCTGAAGGCGGCCTCGTCGGCGGAGGCGGTCGGCTCGACGGTCGAGGTGGTGCGGCTGGCCGTCGGCGGCAACGGCAAGTTGACCCGGCCGTACCTGAAGGTGCTCCTGACGACGGCGGCCGAGCAGGTGCAGGGCGTCAACGACGAGGATCCGGCCGGAGCGGCGCGGGAGCTGGCGGGGCTGGGCGAGAGCCTGCGGCGGTTCGACGAGCACGAATGAAGCGGTTCCTGGGCATAACCCTCGGAATCCTCACCGCGATCGGCGGCTTCGTGGACATCGGCGATCTGGTCGCCAACGCCCTGGTGGGCTCGCGCTTCGGCATGTCGCTGGCGTGGGTGGTGCTGCTGGGCGTGCTGGGGATCTGCGTGTTCGCCGAGATGTCGGGCCGGATCGCGCCGGTCTCGGGGCGGGCGGTGTTCGACCTGGTGCGTGAGCGGCTCGGCCCGAAGGCGGGGCTGGCGAACCTGGGCGCGTCGTTCTTCATCCTGGCGATGACGGTGGCGGCCGAGATCGGCGGCGCGGCGCTGGCCCTGGAGCTGGCCACCGGCGTCAACTACCTGCTGTGGGTGCCGGTCGTGGCGTGCGCGGCCACGGTGTTCCTGCCGGTCCACGTGCAGGTGGACTCGCTGGACCAGATGGTGCTGCCGGTCGCGCTCGGGGCCGGCCAGATCGGGCTGGCGCTGGTGATCCTCGGCGTGTTCGCGGCCACGCTCGGCGCGACGCTGGAGGTGGCGCTGTCGTCCGGCTACTGCCTGAGCCAGTATTTCGGCTGGCAGTGGGGCAAGCGGGTACGCCCGCGCGAGGCGGGCCGCTTCCACGCCACGGTGCTCATCGTGATGATCGTGGCGACCGCGCTGATCCTGACGACCATCGACCCGATCATGGTGACCGAGTACTCGCTGGTGTTCTCGGCGGCGGCGCTGCCGCTGACGTACCTGCCGGTGCTGATGATCGCCAACGATCGGGACTACATGGGGAGCAAGGTCAACGGCGGCTTCTCCAACACCCTGGGCACGGTCTTCATGATCCTCCTCGTCGCGGTGTCGATCGCCGCCATCCCCCTCATGCTGGCCACGAAGGCGGGCCAATGACGGAAGCACGCGTCCTGCACGCCCAGTTGCACCTGCTCGACCGGCAGGTCGTGCACGACAGGGACGGCCGCCTGGTGTGCAAGGTCGACGATCTGGAGCTGGCCTTCGACGATCAGCGCCGGCCGTACGTCACCGCGATTCTGATGGGACCGCTCGCGCTCGGGCCGCGCATCGGAGGAGTGCTCGGCAGGCTCATGACAGGCGTCGCCCGCCTGCTCGGCGCCCAGGCCCCGCCCCGCATCCCGATGGCGGACGTCAGCCGCATCGCCAGTGCCGTACACGTCGGCGGCGACCTGGACCGGCCCGCGCTCGAACGCTGGGTCCGCACCCACCTCGTCGACCCCATCCCCGGAGCATCGCATGAGACTGAGTGACCTGCTCTCCCGCCCGGTCCGCGACAGCGCGGGCCGGACCGTCGGCCAGGTCGCCGATGTGCGCCTGGTGCAGGACGGGCCCCTGCTCCTGCAGGTCCACAACGCCTTCCGGGTGGCCGGCCTGATCGTCGTGACCCGCCACACCGGGCGGCTGTTCGGCTACGAACGAGGCCCGGCCATCAAGGGCCCCTGGCTGGTCAGGGCCCTGCTCCAGGTGCTGCACCGCCACACCCGCTACGTCCCGTGGGAGCACGTCGACAGGATCGACGACCTCGGCATCCTGCTGCGCGTCCCCCAGCACGAGCTGGCCTCGGTCCACGACCTCTACCGGGAGAGCGACCCCTGAGCCGGGTCAGCGGTCCTCGGGGAGGAGCGTGCCGAGCGGCCCGAGGTCGAGGTTCAGGTCCGACGGCGACAGGTCGAAGCGCTCGCACAGCTCGGTCATGGCCTCCTCGAGCCGCATCAACGTCACGCCCAGCACCTCGACCTGCTCGTCCGACAGGTCGCCCTGCTCCATCCGCCGCACGCACTGCCGCTCCACCAGCTGGCGCACGAGCTCGACCAGGGTGAGGACGAGGCGCGACAGGTCACGTTCCACCGCTTCCCGGTCGGCCTCGATGCGCAGGCGGCTGGATCGCGCCTCGCGCACCCGGGTGGCCGGCTCATCTCCTGGTCTCGCCATCGAAGCTCCCGAAAGTGTCGGATTCGCGAACCGACATGATCAGCGCGCGAACGGAGATGCGTACCAGGTCGATGTCCGCGATGGACAGGACGAGGTCCCCGCTCACCACCACGCCCCCGGCCAGGAGCCGGTCCAGCAGGTCGACCAGCGCCACCCGCTCCGCCGGCAGGCGCTCCTCCGCGGCCAGGACGGCGCCGCGCGGGGGTGCGTCGTGGGTCACCGCGGGCCTCCCTCCTCCAGAACCGTGAACGAGTAGGGCGCCCAGGGGCCGGTGAGCTCCAGCTCGATCCCGTGCCCGCGCAGCTCGTCCAGAGCCTGTGCGAACTCCTCCGCGCGCTCCTCGTCGACCAGGTAGGCGCCGTTGAGGACCATCCACTCGTCCCTGCCGGAAAGCTGCGGGTCCTGCGCCCGATGCCGCCGGCTCGCGACCGCGACGCGCCTGAGGGCGTCGTGGATGCGCTCGGCGTGCTGCCCCGCGTCCCGCCACGACTCCTCGCGGGTGCGCAGGCTCGCCTGGCGCCGCTTGAGGTAGGCGGTGCCGGGGCTGGCCGGCTCCGGGCCGCTCGGCTCGGGCGCCACCGGGGCGGCCTCGGTCTTCACCACGTACGCCTTCACCCCCCACTCCTGCCGGCCCGCGACGCGTGCGAGCGTGTCGGCGAAGTCGTCGTGCCGTTCCTCCAGCAGGCGGCGGACCTGCTCCTCGCCGCTGTAGACCGTGACGAGGCGCACCGGGGCCACCGGCCCCAGCCGCGCCACCGCCTCCACCACGTGGTGGTGGGCGTGGGCGGTCGCGCCCAGCCAGTCGAGGTCCTCCATGGATCGCCGCAGCGGCTCCTCGCCGAACTGGTCCAGCGGGACGGTGCTCACGTACGCGACGAGACCGGACTGGGCAATGGCGCGCACGTCCCGGCCGGCCACTCCCTTCAGGCCCTCCGGGCAGGGGACGGCCACGTCGCTCGCCACGGCGTAGAGGTACGTGCCCGCGTCATCCACCGCGCTCGTCCCTTCTCGCCTCCGTCCTTCTGACCGGCCGGTCCTCCACGGACTCGACCTCGCCCTCGATCGGCTCGATGGCACGGCGCCGGGGCCGGCCCTCCTCCAGAGCCGCGACCCGGTCGCGCAGGCGGCGGTTCTCCTCGACGAGGGCCTGGTCCTTGCCGGTGAGCCAGGGATCGTGCTCCCACCAGTCGATGCCCATCTCCCTGGCGGTGTCGACCGAGGCGATGATCAGCCGCAGCTTGATCGTGAGCAACTCGATGTCCAGCAGGTTCACGCGGATGTCCCCGGCGATCACCACGCCCCGGTCGAGGACCCGCTCGAGGATGTCGCCCAGGTTGGCCGGTTCGCGCCCCGAGGACACCGAGGAAGGGTAGGACTGGCGTCCCACGACCCCCGGCCGGTACTGCTCGGTCATCGCGGCTCCTCTTGGTAGTCGCCGCTGCCACGCCGGTAACGCCGCAGCCTCCGGTAGGAGAGCAGATCGCCCTCCGTGTCCAGCTCGGCCTCGTAGAGTGCGAGGATGTCGCCGGAGGAGGGGACGCGCCGGTCCTCGACGACCTCGACGTTGACCAGCCACCCGTCGTCCTCGGGCTTCACCCGGGTCACGCCCTCCGTCTCCCTGTGGGTCAGGTCCGCGATGTGCTGCAGCCCGAACTCGCCCGCGGTCGCGGCGGACAGGCCACGAGGGCGACGCCTCGGCCGCTCGGTGGTCTCGCCGGCGGGGTCTCTCGAACGCCCCGGAGGCGGAACCCCCTCTTCGCGAGACCTTCGCCTCTCAGGCACAGGATCACCTCCCCTGATCCCGCCACATCGGCTCGACCGGACCGGGGCCGCCCATCATGCCCTGCAGGACCTCCTGCATCTCCAGGGCCTCCTCCTCCTCGGAGATCAGGCCGGCGGCCCGGGACGCCTCGATCTCCTCCAGCCGGTGCCTGACCACCTTCGGATCGTGCATCTCCCGCTCGACCTGTTCCTGGATCAGCTCACCGAGCCGGATCACGCCGTGCAGCGGCGCCAGCGGCCAGCCGAAGACGAGGCTGATCAGGCCCATCAGCCGCCCTCCCCGGAGCTCACCACGAAGTCGTACGGCGCCAGCGGGCCGCGCAGCTCCAGCTCGATCCGCCCCGCCCACAGCCTGGAGTACTCCTCCACGACGTCCTCCAGCTCGCCCTGGCGGTCGTTCTCGACCAGGAGCGCCAGGTGGACGGCGTCCTGCTCGTGGGACGGGTCACGTACGACGGTGAAGACGCTGAGCGGGGCGAGCCTGTCGAGGATGGCCTCGGTGTCGGCCTCCCGTTTGGCGCTGACCGCCTGGTTGACGAACTCGCCGAGCCGGATGCGCGTCTCCCTGGTCGCGGCCTCCGGCTTGCCCCTGATCTCGTCGCGCAGCTGGGCCGCCTCGACGTTCTCGTTCAGCACCTCCATGAGCACCGCCCGCTCGTCGTAGCGTCCCTTGACGACGAACTCGGCCCGTCCCTCCAGCTCGCCGAGGGCGGCGCGGAACTCGTCGTGGTGCGGGGCCAGCAGTTCGCCCACCACCGCTTCCCGGTTCGTCAGCACCGCGCCGAAACGGAGGGGAAGCACGGGGACCTCGGCCGCGGTGGCGTCCAGCAGCTGCTGGTGCGCCACGAGGTCGTCGGGCGTGCCCAGCGGGCGGTCGATCGCCACCTCGCTCACCAGGGCCGCGATCTCGCCGTGCCGTACCAGGCGCACGGGGGCCGGCGGGGTGCCCACGCCGCGCGCCTCGTCGGAGACCTGGACGTCCTCCGGCACGATCCCGTAGACGTAGGTGCTGAGGCCCCGGTCCAGGGGTGTGCGCTCCTCCTCGGTCGCGGAGGGGGCGGTGTCGACAGACTCGGCCATGGTCAGCCTTCCTCCCTCTGGCGACGCCGGGCGGGCCTGCGTTCGGAGTCCTCGGTGAAATCGCCGACGAGCTCGTGCAGCTTGTCCCCCGCGGCTTCCAGCACCCCTTGGGTGATGTCCTTGGTCCTGTCGCCGATCTGGCCGCCCTTCATCTCCTGCATGATCTCCGGCAGGCCCTGGCCCTGTTCGGCGAGGTCCAGCCGGTTCACGGCCTCGGCGAAGCGCAGGTACGTGTCGACACTGGCGATCACGATGCGCGTGTCGATGGTCAGGATTTCGATGCCGACCAGTGAGACCCGGACGTAGGCGTCGATCACCAGTCCCTTGTCGAGGATCGTGTCGATCACGTCCGCCAGACCCGTCGGGGTCGGACGCTCTGCCATTCCGCCCGCCGCGGGTTGTACAGTCATTTCCTCGCTCCTCGATCGTCACCCCGCTTTGCCGGCGGCATCACCCACGTCGGGTCGCCACCCTGCGGCGCACCGGCCGCCGGGGCTCTTCCTCCTCTTCCGCGGGACGCCGTCGCACCGGACGCCGGGCACCCTGACTCCTGGCGGTCTCGGCGGGGCGACGGGTTCTCTCTTCTTCTTCCTCTTCTTCTTCCGGCTCCTCTTCGTACTCGGCCTCAGGCTCCTCCTCTCTTTCCTCTTCCTCTTCGGGCTCCTCTTCTTTCTCTTCTGCTTCGGGCTCCTCTTCCTTCTCTTCTGCCTCCGGCTCCTCGGGCTTGCCGTATTCTTCCTCCGGCCTTTCCTCTTCTTCGGCCCGCTCCTCCTCGACGGCCTCCTCGTGCGTCTTGACGACCTTGCTGTCGTGGATCACGCCACGCCAGCCGTCTTCCTCCGCCTCCTCCGGATGCAGCATGGTCTGCGTCATCACATGCCGCCGGAAGTGCTTGAACTCCAGGCGCGCCCGCCTGCCCTGCGCCCGCCAGATGTTGCCGACGCGCTCGACCACGCCCTGCGGGTGATATTCGAGGACGAGCAGGATGCGGGTGAGGTCGGGAGTGATGGCGTGGAAGGTCACCGCGCCGTCGACGTAGCCCTTGGGCCCCTTCGACCGCCAGATGATCCGCCGGTCGGGCACCTGCTCGACGATGTGCGACTCCCAGGTCCGGTGGGACCAGAAGATCTGCGCCTTCCAGTTGACCTTCTGATCGGATTCCTGGTCGACGTTCTCCACCTTTTTCATGTAGCCCGGGAAAGTCTCGAACTGGGTCCACATGTTATAGACGACCCGGATCGGGGCCCCCACATCAATCCCTTCGACGATATTGACGATCCGCGCCTTCCCGGCCTTCTTCCCTTTCTTCCCCAGTCCTTTGAGCGTCTCCTTCACTGCCGTCCCCGCTCCGGACAGAAGCGATTTCCCGAGGATTTTCCCCGGACCTACGCCCTCCGATCCGGTGATGGCGCTCAACAGTCCGCCGCTTCCGCCACCCTCCGCGAAGTCGGTGAGCCGGCCCGTCATGCCCTCAAGCCGATCGGTGAGAGACGACAGCGCCCGCTCCACCAGAGCCTGGACCAGCTTCTGCGCCCCCTCCATGAGGAGGTCCTTCGGCAGCACCTCCTGCGCGACCTTCTGGGCCGGCCCGGCCTTGCTCTCCTGCGCCATGGGTCTCACCTCCGCCCTCTGCGCACCGGCGGAACGGAAGGCACCTGCCCGACTCTCGGCCGCCGCACGCGGGGCTTCTCCTCCGGAGGCTCCTCGTCGTACGCCTCCTCGCCGTACTCTTCTTCTTCCTCCTCTTCCGGCTCCTCCTCCGCGACACGCGGCCGGCCTCCCTGCCGGATCGACTCGGCTCGCCCGTGCAGCTTCTCGCTCAGGGAGTCGATCTGCCTGCTCGTCGCGGCGACCGCGGCCGCCTTGCCGACCTCAAGCAGTTCTCCGCGCAGCCGGCCGGTGAGTTGCTCGATCTCCGGGGACGAGCCGAGAATCTTCAGCCCTTGCCCCAGGAGGCCCCCACCGCCATTGCTCTTCCGCAACGCACCGGCCACCCCGGCCGCCGCCAGGGCGGTGGCCCAGCGCAGCTTGCGACGCCGGCCCAGGTAATAACCTGCGGCGAGAGCCAGCGCCACTCGGCACCTGTCCTTCATGACCAGCCCTCCTTACTCGGCTGACCCGATCGGTCCCACCCTGCCCGCGAAGCAGACACAGAAACACATAAACCCCAAAAATGGACAGACCTTCGTTCGGTCGGCAACGACTGCTCTACGTGAAATTGGCATTACGGAGACAGATCACCCGGTGGGGTTCGTGCGATCACGATCCGGGTAGAGGGGCGCCTTCGAGGAAGGAGAGGCGTGCCGCTCGAACCGCTCACCCATACCGTCATGGACCTGACCATGGCGAGCTGGCGCAGACACGGCCCCGGACCCGCGGTGGTGTGCGTCCACGGCGCCGGGGTCTCCAGCCGGGAGATGCTGCCGTTCGTCGAGGTCCTGGGACGGACTCACGACACCTGGAGCGTCGACCTGCCCGGCTTCGGGCGTAGCGACAAGCCCGATGACCTTCCGACCGTGACGGGGCTCGCCGACGCGCTGGCCGCCTGGCTGAAGGCTGCCGAGCCGGCGCAGCCCTGCCTGCTGGGCGGCTCCTTCGGCTGCCAGGTGGCGGTCGAACTGGCGACCCGCTTCCCCGGGCTGATCGGCGCGCTGGTGCTGGTCGGCCCCACGGTGGATCCGCACGCGCGGTCCGCCGTCCGCCTGGCCGGCCAGTGGCTGCGTAACTCGGTGCGGGAGAGCCCGCGCATGACGCCGCTGAACGTCGCCGACTACCGGGACGCCGGGCTGCGGCGGGTGCTGGCCAGCTTCGGCGCCTCCATGCGGGACCGGATCGAGGACAAGCTCCCGTACGTGGACGTGCCCGTTCTGGTGGTACGCGGCGGCAAGGACAGGATGGTCAGCCAGGCCTGGGCCGAGGAGGTCACCCGGCTCCTGCCGCGCGGGCGGCTGTCGGTCATGGAAGGACTGCCCCACATGGTGCCCTACCGCGACCCGCACGGCCTGGCCCGCGAGGTCGCCGCCTTCCTGCGGGAGGCCGGCTCATGAGGCCCGCCAAGGCGGTGGCGTCGTTCGACTCGGCGTCCGGCATGCTGCGTGCGCTGTCGCGCTTCCTGCACGGCAAGGACATGCCCCTGATCGGCCAGGGGCCGGCCGCGCTGGAGGGCGTGGCGTCCGCGGTGCTCGGCGGGGCGGCGAAGCTGCCGCGAGCGCTCCAGGAGAAGGCGTACGCGCTGAGCGGATGGGCCGAGGCCGTGCCGATGCGCCGGGTGTCCGAACTCCGCTCCGCCGACCTGGCGCGATGGGTGACCGGGCACTATCCGCGCCGCCCGTACCCGGTGGCCTTCATCGGGTCCTCCAACGGCGCCATGATCCACCTGGCCGCGGCCCTGTCCGCGCCGTGGCTGCCGCAGACGCTGCTGATCCCGGTCCGCCGCCACGGCGTCCGGCCCGACGACCCGCAGGGCGATCTGGCGAAGACGCGCGCCGCGGGCCAGGCGCTGCTCAACGCGAACCCCGACCTGGTGCTGCACCACATGCACGACGCCAACCAGGACCGGCTGATGATCGCCGGCATGACGTACTTCCGGATCAAATGGCGCCGCCTGGCAGCGGCTTACCGTGCGTTCCTGGAGTCGTCGCTGCCGCCCGGCGCCACGCTGGTCGTCGTGGACTGCGCGCTGCGCTGGCCCACCACGACCGTGAGCGAGCGCCACGTGTTCCAGCACGGCGCGCTCGGCGGCGCCACCAGGCAGGAGTACGAGGACGGCGGCCCGCGCGTGGCCGACTACCTCGCCCGCTACCGAGCCGGGCGGTCGCGCTGGGAATATCCCCCGGCCGACGGCGACAGCCCGGAAGCGGAGTGGGGATTCCAGCCCGAACTGCTCACCGACCTGGAAGAGCTCGCGGAACGCAACCGGTGGCGGCTGGTCCGCATGCGCTTCGGCGAGCCGGAGGACCTGAGCCCGGTGGTCGCCGACCTGTACCGGACCTGGTACCGGCGGCGCGACCTGCCCGGTGACCGGCTGCTCGTCGAGTCCTTCCTGCTGATGGAGCCCTGGTGGGCGCTGCGCAGCGGGTCGGTCCCGTACTGGATGGTGTTCAACACCGAGCAGTCGCTCGCGCACGTGCAGGACTACCTCGACCGGGCGGAAGCGTTCGACGAGATCAGGCTCATCCTGTTCTCCCACGGCGTGGATTCCATCGGTCTGGCCTCGGCCGAGGACTGGCGGAAGATGCTGGCGCGGGCCCGCAAGCTGGGCGTCTTCACCGGTGTCGACACCCGCGCCTACCCGCGCGACTTCGCCGGCCTCGCCCGCGCCCACCGGGAGCTGGCCCGGATCCGCACGACCTACCCGATGCCGCGCCCCCTGGAATGGCCGGTGGCCGAGGAGTTCCTCGCCGGACGCGGCGAGCTGGACTGGCGCGGTTGACACCCTGCCGGAACGCCGTGGAGCGCGCCCACGGCTCTCCGGCAGGGAATCCGGCTAACCGAGGGCCTTCTCCAGCTGCGCCTTGCTCATCTTCGAGCGGCCCTTGATGTTGCGGCGCTTGGCCTCCTCGTAGAGCTGATCCCGCGTACGGCCGCCCGCTCCGGAGTGGGAGCGCAGCCCTCCGCGTCGGCTCGAGGAGATGTCCTGAGTCGAAGTACGGCTGGCGGTCCGCGACTCACCGGCCCTGGCGCGTTCCTTGTTCACGGTCCGCGCGGCAATCTCTTTGGCCCGCTTGTCGCCTTCGCCCCGCTTCTTGGCGCTGTTCTTGATGTGTTCGTACTGTCGTTCCCGTTTCCGGCTCGATCCGCGAGGCATGTTTCCCCCTTTGCCACTGTTCGCGGTTGGCTTGTCTGCCATCTACCCAGCTGAAAGCCACGAAACGAATCGGCCGCGCCTCCCGGGCGGGAGGCGCGGCCGAGTGGACTACAGGCCGGGCTGCGTGGGCGGCGGGTAGCCGGGGCCGGGGCGCGGCGACGGCGTGCCGGTCCCCGGTAGCGGGGCATCGGGCCGAGGGACCGCGTCGCCGGCGTGCTGGGGCGGCACGGTGCCGCGCCAGGCACCGGTCTCGGTGCCGCGGGTCTCGATGTAGTCCTTGAAGCGGCGCAGGTCGCCCTGAACGCGCATGCGGACGATCTGGAGCCAGTCGCCGGCGGTCTCGACGAAGCCCTCGGGGTCGTACTCCATCTGGAGGGTGACGCGGGTGGTGGTGTCGTCGATGCGGTGGAAGGTGACGACGCCGGCGTGGTGGGGCTTGTCGAGGGTGTGCCAGGCGACGCGCTCGTCGGGGTGCTGCTCGGTGATCTCGGTCTCGAACTCGCGCTTCACCCCGGCGATCTCGGCCAGCCAGCTGGCGCGGGTGTCGGTGTGCTGCTTGACCGACTCCACCCCTTCCATGAATTCGGGGAACGTCTCGAACTGCGTCCACTGGTTGTAGGCGACGCGGATCGGGACCTTGACGTCTAGGGAGTACTCGATCGTGCTCATGGTGTCGCCCTCTGCCCGTTCTGGGTCGCGGTTAACGTCAAACCGTTTGACAGGCCCTGTTTGGGTATGCGGGCCTTCAACGTCTATCGGGAAGGCCCCAAGCATGCGAGCCGTGGTCGTCAGTGCCGAACTGCGCGAACGCGATGTCGACGTGGAGACGATCAGGGCCGTGGACCTGAACATCCGTCCCGGGGTCCAGACCGACATGGGCCCGGGCGACGACTGGCCCGCCGTGCACGACAAGCTGCTCCAGTCGGCCGGGCGCCGGGCCGGACTACCTGGACGACGAGCGCGGCCACGAGTGGTCGCACCAGACCGCTCGCGCGATGGCGGCCAACCTGGTCACCGTCGCGCGAGCGCTGGCCGCCGCACCCATGACCGCGCCACCGGAGTGAGCGGGAGCCGGTCAGGTGGCGGGGACGGGGCTGTCCAGCCTGGAGAACCATGCGATGGTTCTCCGCAGGCCCTCCTCCGCCCCCACGACAGGCCGCCAGCCCAGCTCGGTCTCGGCCAGGCTGGTGTCGGGCCGGCGGACGCTCGGGTCGTCGACGGGCCTGTCGATGAACTCGATCGGTGACGACGACCCCGCCAGCTCGCGGATGAGGCCGGCCAGCTCCACCATCGTCAGCTCGTCGGGATTGCCGATGTTCACGGGTCCGGCGAAGTCGCTGCCGGCCATGCGCAGGATGCCGTCCACGGTGTCGTCGACGTAGCAGATGGAGCGGGTCTGGCTGCCGTCGCCGGTCACCGTGATCGGCTCGCCCGCCAGCGCCTGCCTGATGAAGGTCGGGATCGCCCGGCCGTCGAAGGGCCGCATCCGGGGCCCGTAGGTGTTGAAGATGCGCACGATGCCGGTGTCGACGTCGTGGGAGTTGCGGTAGGCGGTGGTCAGCGACTCGGCGAAGCGTTTGGCCTCGTCATAGACGCTGCGCGGCCCGACGGGGTTCACGTTGCCCCAGTACGTCTCGCGCTGCGGGTGTTCGAGCGGGTCACCGTAGACCTCGCTGGTGGAGGCGAGCACGAACCGGGCCTCCTTCTCCTTGGCCAGCCCGAGCGCGTGCAGCGTGCCCAGGCTGCCCACCTTGAGCGTCTCGATCGGGTGCTTCAGGTAGTCGGCGGGCGAGGCGGCCGAGGCGAAGTGCAGCACGAGGTCCACCTCGCCGGGCACGTGCACGAAGCCGGTCAGGTCGCACTCGACGATCCGCAGCCCCGTACGGTCCAGCAGGTGTTCGAGATTGCGCGGGGAGCCGGTGAGGAAGCTGTCCATGCAGACGACCTCCGCTCCCCCGTCCAGCAGCTTCTCGCACAGGTGGGAGCCGAGGAACCCGGCTCCTCCGGTCACCACGACTCGCATCGCGTCGTCACCTCGATCACCTCGTCGACTCCGATCTCCAGCAGGCCCGCATCGGGCTCGCGTCCGTGCGGGTCACCGGTGCGGCCCTTCCACAGCACGATGTGCGGCCCGGTGGCGGGCGGCCCCCACAGCGCGGGAGAGACCGGCCCGAACAGCAGCACCGAAGGGGTTCGGTAGGCGCTGGCCAGGTGTCCGACCCCGGTGTCGCCGCACACCACCAGCCGGGCGTCGCGGACGAGCCGGGCCAGCTGCCGCATGTCCGTGCGGCCTGCGGCGACCCTGGCTCCCGTGTCGCCGGCGACTCGCTCGGCCAGCTCCCGCTCGGCCGGGCTTCCCGTGACGACCACCTCCCTGCCGCGTGCCCGTAGTGCGCTCACCACTGCCGCGAACCGCTCTGCGGGCCACATCCTGGACGGGGCGCCCGCGCCGGGATGGACCACCACGGGCCCGCTCCTGTCGCCGTGTCCCAGGTACAGGTCGGCCGGGTCGGCCGCCATGCCGTACCACTCCAGCAGGTCGCACCAGCGGCGCACCTCGTGCACGTCCGGCCGCCACGGCGGGCCGTCCCCGCCGTGGGTGAGCAGCAGTCCCGGACGGGTCGCGCGCAGCGCCCGCGTGCTCTGCGGGCCGCGGCCGTGCAGGTTCACCGCCACCTCGGCCCCGTCGTACGGGACGGGGCCGGGACCCCGCACCTCGACCACCTCGTCGACGGGCAGCAGCGGCGCGAGCGCCGGCGGCCCGGCCAGGACGAGGCGGCGGGCGGGGAAGGCGCGGCGCAGCGCCCGCAGTGCCGGGACCGCCGTCAGCAGGTCACCGAGCCCGAGCCCGCGCAGCGCCAGCACGTCTAGGGCCACGAGGTCTCCGTGGACGGACAGACGACCAGCTCGCGCACCTCGCAGCCGGGCGGCTGCGAGAGCGCGAACACCACGGTCTGCGCCACGTCCTCCGGCCGGTTGAGCCGGGCGTCGGGGCCCGGCTTGTACTGCTCCGGCCGCCCGTCGAAGAAGTGCGTCGCCATCCCGCCGGGGACCAGCATCGTGACCCCGACCTGGCCGGCCAGTTCGGCGGCCAGCGCCCTGGTGAAGCCCACCACGCCGAACTTGGCCGCGCAGTAGGCCGTCGCGTCGCTCACCGCGCGCAGGCCCAGCGTCGAGGCGCAGGTCACCACCCGTCCGGAGGACTCCCGCAGGTACGGCAGCGCGGCCCGGACGGTCGCGGCCGTCCCCATGAGGTTGACCTTGATCACCCGTTCCCAGTCGTCGGCGGTCACGTCCTCCAGCCGGCCGCAGGCGTCGACCCCCGCCGCGGTGACGACGCCGTCGAGGCCGCCGGCCCGCTCGGCCAGCTCCCGCACCGCGCGTTCGGCCTCGTTCCTGTCGGCCAGGTCGGCGACCGTGTGGTCGAACCCGTCGGCGGCGCGCAGGTCCACCACCAGCGGCCTGCCTCCCGCCTTGGCGACCGCTTCGGCCACGGCGTGGCCGAGGCCCGACGCGCCGCCGGTGATCAGGATGTCTCCAAGCATGCGTTTCCCTCCTCACGCCGCGTGCATCGCGGCGATGATCCCAGTCGTGGATCTGCCGGGCACGCTGGCCAGGACGACCGTCTCCGCGCCCACTTTCCGCAGTGACGCCGCCTCCGGCAGCTCTCTCCCGGAGTAGTCGCCGCCCTTCACCCACACGTGCGGCCTCAGCCGTTCGATGGCCTGGGCCGGGGTGTCCTCATCGAAGATCATGACGGCGTCGACGCATCCCAGCGCGCCGAGTACCTCGGCTCTGTCCTGCTGCCCGACCACGGGTCTGTTCGGGCCCTTGAGCCGCCTGGCCGAGGCGTCGGAGTTGAGGCACACGATCAGTGCGTCGCCGAGCGCCCTGGCCCTGCGCAGGAGACTCACGTGCCCGGCGTGCAGCAGGTCGAAACAGCCGCCGGTGGCGATGAGCCGTCCACCGTTGGCCCTGACCAGGTCGGCGACCTCGGCGGGCGTGCGCGGCCTGTCTCCCATCTGCGCGCAGGACGGCCTGATGGCCGCGGCTCCGCCGGCTTCGACGAATCTGGCGGCCTCCCCGACCCCGAGGGCGACCGCGTCCTCCACCGGCCGCCGGTCGCGCAGCGCCAGCGCCGCCGCCGCCGCGAACCTGTCCCCCGCTCCGCACACGTCGTGGCCGCTGCAGAGCATGGGCGGCGGGATCCTGCTGTGGTGGCCGCCTTCGCGCGCCAACACGGCGCCGTCGGCGCCCAGCGTCACCGCGACCGCCTGCGCGTGCAGGGTCTTCACCAGTCGCCGGGCGACCTCGTCCGGCCCGGCGTACGGCGGCGGGCACAGGAGCCGGGCCTCGCTCTCGCTGGGCGTGATGAGCGCGCACCCGGGGAGGGGACTCGGGCCCTTCGGATGCGGATCCCACACGACGGGCGCGTCCACCTCGCCGAGCAGACCGAGCAGCGAGCCCGCCATGCCTCTGCCGTAGTCGGAGACCAGCACGGCGCCCGCCGTCCGGAGAAGGGAGCGGACCGTGCGGACCACCGGGCCGGCCAGGCCGCCCACGGCGTACCCGTCCCCCGTGTCCAAGCGGACCAGCGTCTGCCCGGCCGCCCTGACCCGCGTCTTGCAGACGGTGGAGCCGCGCAGCGGCACCCGTACGACCCGCAGCCGGCCGTTCAGCAGCCCCCGCAGCGTGCGCCCGCTCTCGTCGTCGGCCAGTGCGGTGACCAGCACCACCTCCGCGCCGTCCCTGGCGGCCAGCAGCGCCGCCAGGCCCGCGCCGCCGGGCCGTGGATGTCTCGCGTCGACGTCGACCACGGGGACGGGCGCGTCGGGTGCGAGCCGTTCGGCGCTTCCCTCGATGTCGACGTCCAGCAGCGTGTCGCCGATGACGACCAGGGGCCCGTTCACGCGCCTGCCTCCTCGATCGCGTAGCAGAGGAGGTGGATCATGGCCAGATGCACCTCCTGGACGGTCGCCGTGTCCGTGGCGGGCACCGCGACCACCTCGTCGCTGATCTCCGCCAGCGGGTTCGGCGTCCTGCCCGTCATGGCCCAGGTGATCAGCCCGCACTCGCGCGCCGCCCGGGCCGCCGCCAGCACGTTGCCGCTGGAACCGCTGGTGGACAGGCACAACAGCACGTCACCTTGGCGGCCGTGCGCGCAGACCTGCCGGGCGTAGACGACGTCCGCGCCGAAGTCGTTGGAGATCGCCGTCACCGACGAGGTGTCGGCGTGCAGCGCGATCGCCGCGTAGGGGCGCCGCTCACCCCTGAACCTGCCGACCAGCTCGGCCGTCAAGTGCTGGGCCTCGGCGGCCGAGCCCCCGTTGCCGCACACCAGCAGCCGTCCGCCGCCGCCGAGGACGGCCGCGAGCTTGCGCCCCCATGCCTCCACGGTCGGCGCCTGGTCGGCGCTCATCGACAACGCCTCGCGCAACATGGTCAGGTGCCTGTGCATGTCATCCCCCTCAGCTCGGCGCCCAGCACGGCGCGGTACACGGCCTCCGTCTGCTCGGCCACGCGCGGCCAGCCGTAGCGCTGCCCGGCTCGGCGCGCCCCCGCGGCGCCGAGCTCCGCGGCCCGTTGCGGGGCTTCGAGAAGGTCTCTCAGCGCGTGTGCCAGCGCCTGCGGCCGGCGCGGCGGAATCAGCACGCCGCAGCCGTCGACCGTGTCGAGGTGGCCGCCGACGGCCGAGGCGATCACCGGCACGCCGCAGGCCATCGCCTCCAGCGGCACCATGCCGAACGGCTCGTACCAGGGCACGGTGACGACGACGTCGGCCGAGCGCATCAGCGCGGGAACCTCGTCGTGCGGGACGCTGCCGAGGACCTTCACCCGGTCGGCCAGGCCGTAGGCGCCTGCCAGGCCCGCCAGCCTGGCCGCTTCGGGGTCGTCGGCGGAGCCGCCCGCGATCAGCAGCTCGGCCTCCGGCACCTCGCGCAGCGCACGCAGCACGGTGTCGACGCCTTTGCGCGGCACCAGCCGGCCGACGCTCAGCACCCGCGGGCGCGTGCCCCTGTCCGCGCGCGGACCTTCGGGGGTGAAGTGATCCAGGTCCACTCCGCAGGGCACGATCGAGATGACGTGGCCGGGCACTCCCATGGCGTGCAGCTCGCCGACCTCGTCCGAGCAGGTGGCCAGCACCGCCGCCGCCTCGCGGCCGATCCGCCGCTCGGCGTCGATCCGGCCCGGCGGGCTGGTGTCCGCGCTGCCCTGCCAGCGCCGCTTCACGGTGCCCAGCGCGTGGAAGGTCTGCACGACGCGACGGTGGCCCGCCGCCAGCAGCGCGGCCTTGCCGCTCATCCAGAAGTGCGCGTGCACGATGTCCGGGGCCCGCCGCGTCCAGCGCCGCGCCAGCTGCTCGGCGAAGGCGGGCATGTAGGGGGGCAGTTCGTCCTTGGGGATCGGCACGGCGGGCCCCGCCCGGACGTACTCGACCCGCACCCGGTCACCCAGTGGCACGCTCCGCGGCTGCTCGGGCGAGCTGCGCCGGGTGTGGACCACCACGTCGTGGCCGCGCCGGGCCAGAGCGAACGCGAGCGCGGCGACATGGACGTTCTGCCCGCCCGCGTCGACCCCGCCGATCGCGGCCAGGGGATCGGCGTGCTCGGAGACGAGATCGATCTTCATGCGATCAGTTCCCTCACTGCCTTGACCACTTGCGCGGCCGTGACTCCTGCCAGACACGGATGATCATTGACCGGACATATCTGCGCCCGCGTGTCCTTGCACGGCCCCTCCTGGTCGCCGAGCAGCACGTACGGCACTCCGTACGGGGCCCAGCGCCGGGCCGGCACCACAGGGGAGAACAGGCTGACCACCGGCGTGCCGACGGCGGCTGCCAGGTGGGCCGGGCCGGTGTTGCCCGCCACCAGCGCGCAGGCGTCGCGGAGCACCCCGGCGAGCTCCGGCAGGCTGGTCAGGCCGCCGAGATCGACCGCGTGGCCGCCCGCCACCTGGGCGGTCAGCGCGCGTTCACCCGGACCGCCGGTGACCACCACCGCGAAGCCCTCATCGGCCGGCGCGGCGCCGTCGACCGGTTCGAAGCCCGCGGCTGCGGCGACCGTCAGCATCCGCTCGGCCTCCGGCAGGTGACGGGTCTCGTCGATCCGCACCCTGACGTCGAGCAGCGAGCCGGGGTAGTCCTCGCTGATCGCGGTGATCCTGCCGACCCCGCGCAACCGCAGCAGCAGGGCGAGCGGCAGCGCCGACTGATGGAAAGAGGTGAGGATCACCGCCTCCCCGGCGTCGGGCAGCGCGTTCATGAGGCGGGCGACGTGCTCGCCGGTGACGGGCGGCGGGTCGGGGTCGATCCACGGCGCCTGCCACTCGACGACGCGGTCGACGCCGGGCAGGAGGTCGGCGGCGGCCCTGCCGCGCGGGCCGGCCAGGAAGATCACATGGTCGGCGTGCGCGCTGACCGCGCGGACGGCCGGACCGGCGAGCAGCACATCACCCGCGCTGTCCGGGCGAGCCACCAGGACGGTGCGGCTCACCAGCGCTCCCTCAGCTCCCCGCGAAGCCGGTGCAGGCAGGCGACGGGCGGGATGGCCACGCTGGTGACCAGCATCCTGACGATCTCGGTGGGCGTCCGCGGTCCCGGGGCGATCCGCTCCCACGCGAACCGCGCGGTGAGCGCCGCCCACCCCGTCGCCGCGACGAGCGCGGCGCCTGCTGCCCGGTTCCTGGCAGTGCCGCCGCCTTTCCCTGCAGTGGCGAGGGCGAGGGCGAGGGCGGACAGCCCCAGTACGGCCGTGACGGCGTGCCTGGGCAGCAGCCCGCCCGTCCCGATCAGCGACCGCCAGCCGGGCCCGTGGATCCTGCGCATCAGCGCGTCGTCGGCGTTGCCCCGCTGGAATCGCACGCTGGCCCAGAAGCCGTCGTCCCGCACCGGGTGCCGGGTCACCCGCTCCCCCTTGACCAGCCGGAAACCGGCCGCCATCACTCTCAGCGCGAGATCGGCGTCCTCCCGGTAGGCGCGGGGGAAGCGCTCGTCGAACCCGCCGACCTTCTCCAGCGCGGTCCGCCGGTAGGCCATGTCCGCGGTGATCCACTCCGCGCTCGCCAGGCCGGCCGTGTTGCGCTCCGCGTCCGTGGGCCGGCGGCCCTCAGGCAGCGGCACCTCGATCCTGCCCTGGCTGCCGCCCACGTCCTCCGGCAGGTCCGCCAGGTCCTTCATGACCGCTTCCAGCCACCCTTCGGCGGGCACCACGTCGTCGTCGAGGAAGACCACCCATGGCGTCCGTGCCTGTCGCCAGCCCTTGTTACGTGCCGCGGCGGGTCCTCTGCGTTCGGTGTCCTCCACCACGATCACCGGCACGCCCGCCGGAACGGCGTCGGCCAGGGAGGCCCGCCCGATCGTGGGGATCACCACCGTGATCATGCCGGCCTCCGCACCACGAACGGCCCGATCACGAGCAGGTCGACCGGCGCGGAGCCGAAGCACTCCAGCGCGTCCCTCGGCGAGTCGACCATCGGCCGTCCCGCCGTGTTCAGGCTGGTGTTCACCACGACGGGCAGCCCCGACAGCGCCTCGAACCGCTCCAGCACCCCGGCCATCAGCGGATCGGTCTCCGGCGAGACGGTCTGGATGCGGGCCGTCCCGTCCACGTGAACGACGGCGGGGATCCGTTCCCGCCACTCCGGCCGCACGTCATGGACGAACAGCATGTACGGCGAGGGCACCGGCCCCCGGCCGAAGATCTCCCTCGCCCTGGACTCCAGCACCATCGGCGCGACCGGCCGGAACTGCTCCCGGCCCTTGACGTCGTTCAGCCGCTCGGTGTTGCGGACGTGGCCGGGGTGGGCCAGCAGGGAGCGCTGGCCCAGCGCGCGCGGCCCGTACTCGCTGCGCCCCTGGAACCAGGCCACGATCTGGTCGTCGGCCAGCGCCGCGGCCACCTCACCGGCCAGGTTCTCCGGCCGCGCGTACGGCACGCGCGCCACGTCCAGCCACGCGGCCACCTCGTCGTCGCTCCAGCAGCGCCCCAGGTCCGCGCCGCGCATGGGCGCGGCGGGCTCGCCGTGCTCCTGCGCCAGGTGCAGGGCGCCACCGAGCGCCGTGCCCGAGTCGCCGGCGGCGGGCTGCACCCAGATGTCCTCGAACGGGCCCTCGGCCAGCAGCCGCGTGTTGGCCACGCAGTTGAGCGCCACCCCTCCGGCCATCGCCAGGTGCCGCGCGCCCGTCCTGCCGTGCAGCCAGAAGGCCAGGTCGAGCAGCACCTCTTCCAGCCGCGTCTGGACGCTGGCGGCCAGGTCGGCGTGGTCGGCGGTCCACCGCTCCCCGCTGCCGAGCTTCTTGGCGAAGCCGCCCCAGTCGATCGGCTCGACCCTGAAGCCGCCTTCCGGCGTGGCCGTGATCAGTTCGCGCAGCACGTCGAGGTGCCGGGGCGTGCCGTAGGAGGCCATGGCCATGACCTTGTACTCGTCGCTGGAGCGCATGAATCCCAGGTGCTCGGTGACGTCCTCGTACATCAGGCCGAGCGAGTGCGGCAGTTCCTGCGTGGCGAGCGTGGTCAGCTCGCCGTCGCGATAGTGGCCGGCCAGGTGCGAGACGGACTCGCCGCGGCCGTCGCACACCAGGACCGCGCAGTCCTCGAACGGCGCCGCGAGCCCCGCCGAGGCCGCGTGCGCCACGTGGTGCGGCACGAACCGCACCTGCGCCGGGTCGAGCCCGGGCAGCGCCGTGGACAGGAAGCTCGGCGCCCTCGTCGCGTACGTGGTGCGCAGGTCCTCCCACGGGGCGCCCGTCTCCTGCCGCACCAGCGAAGGATCGTAGGAATAGGCGACCGCGTCGAGATCCTCGGGCCGCAGCCCGGCCTCGGCGAGACACCAGGCGGCGGCCTGCTCGGGCAGCTCCCAGGCCGAGAACGGCACGGGCCGCTTGCCGTGCTTGCGCCGGCTGAACCGCTCCTCTTCCGCGGCTGCGACGACCTCGCCGTCCACCACGAGGGCGGCGGCTGGATCGTGGAAGACCGCGTTGATCCCCAGGAACCTCATGGGAGAAGCGCTACCGAGCGCAGCGGTCGTTAAACACCAGGTAGGCGGGGCAGCCGTCTCTCATGTTGACGCGGCGGCCAGTCGCGGCCCGGCTTTTCGGCCACGACGAAATCTTGGAAGGAGGCGCGTATGAAAATCCTGGTCTGGCACGTGCACGGCTCATGGACCACCTCGTTCGTGCAAGGCCGTCACACCTACCTCGTCCCTCTCACCCCCGGCCGCGACGCCGACGGCAGAGGGCGGGCGCAGAACTTCGACTGGCCGTCCTCGGTACGTGAGGTGCCGTGGGACCGGCTCGTGCACGAGCAGGTCGACCTCATCGTCTACCAGCGCCCGCACGAGATCGAGCTGGCTCGCGACTGGCTCGGCGGCTCGGTGCCCGGCATCTACGTCGAGCACAACACCCCCAAGGGCGACGTACCCGCCACCCGGCATCCGCTCGCCGGCCAGTCGGCCATCCCGCTCGTGCACGTCACCCACTTCAACGCGCTGTACTGGGACAACGGGATCGCCCCGGTCCGCGTCATCGAGCACGGCGTGGTCGATCCCGGCCACCGCTACACCGGGGAGCTGCCCCGGGCCGCCGTGGTGATCAACGAGCCGGTCCGGCGCGCGCGGGTGGCCGGCACCGACCTGCTCGCCGCCTTCGACGTGCCGCTCGACGTGTACGGCATGAAGACCACGGGCCTGCCGTACCCGTCCTACGACCTGCCGCAGGCCGAGCTGCACGCGGCCCTCGCCATGCGGCGCGCCTACCTGCACCCCTACCGGTGGACCTCGCTCGGCCTCGCGCTCATCGAGGCCATGATGCTCGGCCTGCCCGTCGTCGCCCTCGCCGCCACCGAGGTGATCGAGGCCGTGCCGCAGGAGGCCGGTGTCCTGTCCACCAAGCTGCCCGTTCTGGTGGAGGCGTTGTCGGAGTTCGTCGAGGATCCCGCCATGGCGAGCCAGTACGGCAAGGCCGCCCGCACGGCGGCGCTTTCCCGGTACGGAATCGCCAGATTCCTCGACGACTGGGACCGCGTGCTCGGCGAAGCGCCGTGAACGTTTACCGCGTACACATCGGGTAGCCGAGTTTTCGACAAAACCAACGTATCAGGATCGGTGAGAACATGATCATCATCGGCGTAATCCTGCTGCTCCTGGGGTGGCTGCTCGGCATCTCGCTGCTCTACACGATCGGTGCCATCCTCCTGGTCATCGGCGTGGTCCTGCTCGTCCTGGGCTCCATCGGCCGTCCGGTCGCGGGCCGGCGATATTGGTTCTGACATGGCCCCTCAGCCCGCGACGAGAAGGATTCAGCTATGTCACGCATCGGATATTTCCTGAGCAGCGAGGAGCACGGACCCAAAGAACTCGTCCGGCAGTCGAAGCTGGCCGAGCAGGCGGGCTTCGAAGGGCTCTGGATCTCCGATCATTACCATCCCTGGCTCGACGAACAGGGCCAGAGCCCCTTCGTCTGGTCGACCATAGGAGCGATCGCCGAGGCGGTGACGCTGCCGATCACGACGGCGGTCACCTGCCCTCTGGTGCGCATCCATCCGGCCGTCATCGCCCAGGCCGCCGCGACCAGCGCCGTGCTGACGGGAGGCCGCTTCCAGCTCGGCGTCGGCACCGGCGAGGCGCTGAACGAGCACATCACCGACTCCCGCTGGCCGCCGGCCGCCGAACGGCTGGAGATGCTGGAGGAGGCGATCGGGGTGATGCGCCGGCTGTGGAGCGGCGAGCTGACCACCCACCGCGGGACGCACTACTCCGTCGACAACGCGCGCCTCTACACGCTTCCCGACCAACCGCCGCCGGTGTACATCTCCGGCTTCGGCGAGAAGTCGGTCCGGCTGGCGGGGCGGATCGGCGACGGCTACATCTGCACGGGGCCGGCCGCCGACCTGGTCAAGCTGTTCCGCGAGTCCGGCGGGGCGGGCAAACCCACGCAGGGCGGGCTGAAGGTCTGCTACGCCGACGACGAGGCGTCCGCCCGCAAGACCGTGCACCGGCTGTGGCCGACCGAGGGCATCAAGGGCGAGGCCTCCCAGCTGCTCCCCCTGCCGCGCCATTTCGCGCAGCTGGCGGAGATGGTCAGCGAGGAGGAGGCCACCGCTTCGACACCGTGCGGCCCCGATCCCGAGGCGCATGTCCAGGCGATCCAGAAGTACGTGGACGCCGGGTTCGACGAGATCTACATCAGCCAGATCGGCACCGAGCAGGACGCCTTCTTCGAGTTCTACTCCCGCGAGGTCCTGCCCCGGCTGCGATAGCCGGGGGTCCGGCCGGCGTCAGCGGTGACGCCGGCCGGACGGCTCAGCCCTTGCCGCGGGTGAACAGTTCCTGGGCCTTGGTCTTGAGCCCTTTCTTGACCACGCCGATCGCGTCGGCATCACCCTTGATGATGGCCTCGGCGGCGTCCTTGAGCTGCTCGAAATCCGTGTGCGGCGGGATCGGCGGAACGTCCGGGTCGCAGTGGACGTCGAGGACGACGGGCCGGTCGGCGGCCAGGGCGCGGTCCCAGGCGGGGCCGATCGCCTCGGGCTTCTCGACCTCGATGCCCTCCAGGTCCAGCGAGCGGGCGAAGCCGGCGTAGGACACGTCCGGCAGCGTCTGCGACTCCTCGAACTTCGGCGCGCCGCCCATGGCCCGCAGTTCCCAGGTGACCTGGTTCAGGTCGTTGTTGTGCAGGACCGCCACGATCAGGCGCGGATCGGCCCACTGCGAGGAGTACCGCTTGATCGTGATGAGCTCGGCCAGCCCGTTCATCTGCATGGCGCCGTCGCCGACGAAGGCGATGACGGGCCGGTCGGGGTGGCCGAACTTCGCGCCGATCGCGTACGGCACGCCCGGCCCCATCGTCGCCAGGGTCCCCGACAGCGAGCCGCGCACGCCGGAGCGGATCTTCAGGTCGCGCGCGTACCAGTTCGCGGCCGAGCCGGAGTCGGCGGTCACGATGGCGTTCTGCGGGAGCCGCGGGTTCAGCTCCCAGAACAGCAGCATCGGGTTGATCGGGTCGGCCTCCACCTTGGCCTGGCGTTCGACCGTGCTCCACCAGCGCGCGAGGTTCTCCTCGACGGTGTTGCGCCAGGACCGGTCCTGTTTGCGGTTCAGGCGCGGGATCAGCGCCCGCAGCGTCTCGGCGGCGTCGCCGACGAGGTTGACCTCGGTCGGGTAGCGCATGCCGATCAGGCGGCCGTCGACGTCGATCTGCACTCCGCGCGCCTCGCCGAAGGGCGGCAGGAACTGCGTGTACGGGAAGTTCGATCCGACGATCAGCAGCGTGTCGCAGTCGCGCATGAGCTCGTAGGAGGGCCGGGTGCCGAGCAGGCCGATGGCCCCGGTGACGTACGGCAGGTCGTCGGGCAGGACGTCCTTGCCGAGCAGCGCCTTGGCCACCCCGGCCCCGGTGAGCTCGGCGACCTGGATGACCTCGGCGGCGGCCGAGCGGGCGCCCTGGCCGACCAGGATCGCCACCTTCGACCCGGCGTTGAGGACCTCGGCCGCGCGAGCGATCTCCTCGTCCGGCGCGCGGGTCACCGGCGGCGTGTAACCGGGCGCCGACGACGGCACGTTCTTGAACGCGTGGGCGGGCGGCGTGTAGGGCTCCTCCTGCAGGTCGGAGGGGATGATGACGGCGGTCGGAGCGCGCTCGGCGACGGCGATGCGCATGGCGCGGTCGATGAGGTTGGGCAGCTGCGCCGGGACGGTCGCCATCTGCACGTACGCGCTCGCGACGTCCTTGAACAGGCTCAGCAGGTCCACCTCCTGCTGGTAGTTGCCGCCCATGGCGCTGCGGGCCGTCTGGCCGACGATCGCCACGACCGGGACGTGGTCGAGTTTGGCGTCGTACAGGCCGTTCAGCAGGTGGATCGCGCCCGGCCCGCTGGTCGCCAGGCACACCCCGGGTTTGCCGGTGAACTTGGCGTATCCGACGGCCTCGAACGCGGACATCTCCTCGTGCCGCGACTGGACGAAGCGCGGGCGGTCGTCGGCGCGGCCCAGCGCCGCGATGATCCCGTTGATTCCGTCGCCCGGATAGCCGAACAGGTGGTCCACGTCCCACTGACGCAGTCGTAGGAGCAGGTAGTCGGCAACGGTAGGCGCCATGACCGGATCCTCTCGAGGTGGTAGTGGCTCTTTTTTGGCCCTTCCCGAGCCACACGATTGAAACCGGGCGCGGCGTACGCCCACGACGCCCACGACGCCTCCGGCTACCGGCAGGTGCCGCCGCCGGCATCGCCGAGCGCGTGCTGTGCCGCGCTAGCGGCCTTTACCTCGTGGGGAGTTACCGGATCGGCTGGAGGGCAGCCGAACCGCGAACGGGGGGCCGCCGATGAGCGAGGTGTGGTGGATCGTAGGACGCGGATTGCTCGGAGGCCTGCTCGTGATGGTCTTCGCGGTGATCGGCGAGATGTTGACGCCCAAGCGGTTCGCCGGCATCTTCGCCGCCGCTCCCGCCGTGGCCCTGGCCGGGATGACCGTCACCGTGCTGCACGAGGGCGAACGTCAGCTCGCGCAGTCCGCGCTCGGCATGATCGCCGGATCGTTCGCGCTGGTGGCGTACTGCGCGGTGGCCGTGCCGCTCGTGCGTCGCCTGGGCGCCTTCGCGGGCTCGCTGACGGCGCTCGCGGTGTGGGCGGCCGTCGCCGGCGCGGGCTGGGCACTGATCACATGAGGGCGATCCGGCTGCAGCCGTCCAAGCTCCGGGAAACGCCGATCCGCGGGATGGTGGTGCGTTTCGTCTTCGGGGCCCTCGTCTCGGTGGCCGCCGGCCTGGTCGGGCTGCGCTGGGGACCTGTGGCGGGCGGAGCGTTCCTGGCCTTCCCCGCCATCCTGGCCGCCACGCTGACCCTCATCGAGGAGGAGGAGCATCGGCGCGGCCGATGAGCCATCAGGCGGACGTCGCGGGCGGCGGTATCGGGGCCCAGGCCTTGGGTGAGGAGAGCACGAAGGACGTCGCGGGCTTGCCGAGCTCGTTGAGCTGACGGAACCGGCTCCGCAACTCACAGCCCGGGCTCTGCTCGCGGTCGTCGGCCTGGGCACGGCCTGCACCGCGGGCGGCTTCACCGCGTTCTTCGCCCTGATCAGCGCCGAGGGTCCGGCGGGGCGGCGTTCATCACGTACGTCGCCCCGGTGGTGGCGGTCTCGGCGGGCGTGCTGCTCCTTGCCGAACCGGTCACCGCCCGCACGCTCGCCGGCACCTCGCTGGTCCTGGCGGGAGCGGCACTGGCCCTCCGGAGGCCAGGCCGCCCCGTGTTCAGCAGGGTGTCCAGGTGACTTTCAGCTGGCCCTCCAGCGATCCCCACTGGCCCGACTGACTGCACCCGAACCAGCGCTGGCCGACGAGCGTCTCCCCGGCGTAGTAACTGAGGACCGTGAGGTTGTCGCCTCCCGGTGGTGGTGGAGGAATGGCATGAGCCGGGGTCGAGCCGACGGCGAGCAGACCGGCGATCATCGTCGCCGCGATAATCCCCTGCTTAATTCTCACGAAGGTCCCTCCAGGAGCACGTGAACTTCAAGCAACGCGACCGAACTTTATTCTCTCCGGATCATGGGTCCTGTCAATATCATTGCGCCGGCATGCCGTACACGCTGACCTCGGTGAGGTGGAACGACAGGTTGGCGGTGTTGTGCGTGCCGATCACCCGGACGTACCGGGCCTTGGCCTCGATGGTCATCGTGTCCCCGGCGTCGGTCGCGGCCCGGGGGCCGCGGCGGCCGCCGAGGGTGTACCAGGTGACGCCGTCGAGGCTGCCCTCCAGCCGGTACTCGTAGTAGCGCCCGCCCCCGACGTAGTTGCGCACGTTGACGCGCGAGATGTCGTCGACCGTTCCCAGGTCGACCTGCCACCAGGTCGTGTCCCAGGTCATCTGGGAGGCGAAGTACGGCGAGTTGGCCCGGTTCCCGTCGTTCGCGTACTGGGGGCCCCGGTTCGGCTCCCAGCTCAGCGCCGTGACCGGTTTGCGGAGGCTCTGCAGGGTGTCCTGCGCGCCGTCGCGGGCGGTCGACGGGGTCGGCGCGGGATCGGTCAGCACGGCGATCGCCTGCTGACCGGTGTCCCGGTTGGCCGCGCTGACGAACAGCCCGACGTCGAGCGTGGCGCCGGCGCCCGGGACGCGGGCCGCCCCGATCAGCGCCCAGTTCCTGCCGTCGCTGCTGCACGAGCCGGTGAGCCGGTCGCCGGACTTGCCGACGCGCACCTGTACGGGCGGCGCGAACCCGCCCACTTCGGCGTACGAGTCGAGCTGCCCGTTGCCGTCGGAATCCCAGCTGAACACGCAACCGTGGCCGGGAGTGACGGCGATGTTCGCGTAGCCGGTGGACCCGGGGGTGGCCAGGTCGTCGCTCACCACCAGCCCGGACCGGGTCCAGTCCGACGCGCCGTCCTGCCGCAGCACCGTGCCGGCCAGCTGCTGCCCGTCGGCCAGGGCGTCCGCGCGGTAGGCGATGGCCAGCTCGTTGGTCTCCCGCCACAGGTCCGCGCCGCCGGCCGCGATCGCGATCCCGTCGCCGGTCGGAGCGAACTCGGCCTGCGTGTTGCTCATCGTCCGGTACGACGCGGGCGCGGCTCCGGCGATCAGCAGGCGGGTCGAGGCCGTGTCCCGCTGGGCGACGTCCTCGGACCGCCAGGAGGCGGCGACGTCCAGCGCCGGCGTACCGCCTGGGGCCTCACCGGCGGGAACGGTCACCGTCCAAGTCACGGTGAGCTTGTCGCGCGGGGCGACGTGGTCGGCACGGGTCGGAGAGGTCGCCCGCACCTGGTATCCGCGCGGGGCGTCGAGCCGGAGCGTCACCCGGCCGGTGGGCCGCAGCGTGTTGTCGTTGGTGAACACGGCGGTGACCCGTACGGCCGCGCCCGGCTTGACGCCCTTGCGGTCGGTCCCGACGGTCACCGCGCCGTCGGGCAGCTCGGCCACCCTGCTCGCCTCGGCGTAGGCGTCGCCGCGCGGTTCGGCGGCGAGCCTGGTGCCGGCCCTGGCCCAGTCCTGGGCGACGGCCATCCAGTCGATCGGTTCGGGATAGTCCTTGCCCGAGCGCAGCGCGGTCTTCAGGCTGTCGAAGAACAGCTGCCACCGCTTGGCGTAGTACTGCCCGACGAGACCGTTCATCTCCCTGCGGGCGTAGTCCTGCAGGCGGGCGCCGGTGGCCCAGAGCGTGACCAGCGACTTGAGGTTGTAGTCGAGGGTCGCCGCCTCGGCCGGGGTGGCGGCCTGCCGGCGGGCCTCCTTCTGCCACGCCCCGAGCAGGAAGCTCTCGTCGGTGCCCAGCAGCCGGTCCATCAGCCGCATCCGGTCCATCCACTGGCCGGTGAGGCGCTCGAAGCGTTCGAGGTCCTTGGCGCGGTAGGCGGCGCGGATCTTGGGCAGCTGCAGCCGGCTGTGGTTGGCCAGCACCTGCCGGGCGACGTCCACGAGGTCGTAGCGGTAGGCGCCCGAGCCGCGCAGGCGCCGGTCGACCTGGAGCAGCTCGTCGAGCGCCCTGTCGAAGGCGGCGATGTCGTACTGCAGCGGGTAGCCGGTGTTCGCCAGGCCGGGCTCGTCGTCGTACAGGCCGGTGACGTGCCGGGTGTCGGCGCCGGCGGGCCAGCTGTAGACGGTGTCGAGGAGGATCCGCCAGGCCGCCCTGGCGTGCGGATCCTCGCCGCCGTACCGGGCGGTGGCGTAGTCGTCGAACCACTGCCGCATGTCGACCGGGCCGTCCTGCCAGGGCAGGTCGGCGAAGAAGGCGACCGCGGCCGGGTTGTTGTCGATGGCCTCCGGCATCAGCGCGATGCCGTTCATCGCCGTGCCGGGCCTGCCGCGCCAGGCGTGGAACTTCTCGTTCCACAGTGTCAGCCGGGCGCCGAGGTTGAAGTGGCCGCCGAAGTTCCAGATGGTGCCGAACGCGTACCCGGTGCCGAGGAAGTCCTTGTCCCGGTCGGTGACGCCGGACTCCTCGCTGATGCCGTCGACGATGAACATCTTGGTCCGGTCGATGGCCTGGAGCGTCGCCGGCAGCGGGTTGCTCTGCCAGCCCAGGATCGTCCAGAGCGCGTCGGGGTGGGCGTCGTTCAGTGCCCGCTGCACCGCCTGCGACGCCTGCGCGACGTTGACCGTGCCGGCCGTGCCGCCCTCGTGCAGCAGGTCCATCTTGTACATCGTGCTGGGGCCGAACAGCTCGGTCTGCACCCGGTAGAACGTGGCCGCGACGCGCGCGAAGACCGGATCCGTCGGGTCGAGCCAGTGGGGGCGTTCGAGCTGGTTCCAGGTGCCCTGGGGGACGGTGTTGGCTCCCGGGTTGCGGACCTTGAAGTCGGTCGGCACGGTGCCGAAATAGCCGGGCAGCACGGGGACCATGCCCAGGGAACGCAGGCGGTCGGCCATCTTGCGGCCGAGTTCGATCCGCCGGTCGATGAGCTGCTGGGAGATCGGGCCGTCGGTGCAGCACATGTTCTGCAGCAGCCACCAGGACTGGTGGCCCGGCTGCGGGATCCACTCGCGCATCTGCTGGTCGGAGTAGCCGAACTCCATGAAGGTGCGCTGGTAGACCGCCTCCTGGCCCTCGTAGACGAGCACCTCGTTGATGCCGTGCAGCGCGAGGACGTCGATCCGCCGCTGCCACTCCTCCCAGCTCAGATACGGCCCCGCGTAGCCCTGGTTGGTGTCGTTGAGGGCGAAGCGATGGTCCACCGAGGAGTCTTCGGCGATGGGGGCCGCGGGCAAGGGGAGGCGCTGGGGCAGGTCGACCTGGGAGCCGTTGATCGAAATGTCGGCGTGTGCCACCTGGCGCAGGTAGTGGCCGAAGCCGGTCAGCTGAACCGCGGGCGTCGTGCCGGCGACGACGAGGCGGCCGTTCTCGGCGTACACCTCGAACCGGTCGCGGCCCGCGCCCTTGTCGATCGCGCGCAGGGTGACCTGCCTGGCGCGCGAGGTTCCGATCAGCCGTTCCAGGGCCTGCGCCGCCGGGCCGTCGAGCCGGGCGGGCGCCGACTGTGCGGGGGTGTCGGCCGCCGCCGTGGGCTGGGCGACGAACGTGGCGGCGAGCATCGTGAGCAGGACGGCGAGTGCCGCCAGGCGCGGTAACGGGGCGGCGGGGCTCTGCGGGTCGCGGGAACGGGTCATGGGGGCGGCCACCTCCGGCAGGGCGAGCCTATTATGTAAAGACTTTTCGTAAGATCTCTGCGAAATATATTCAGCCGGAGACGACAGAAGGTCAAGAGGGGCGTTGATGACGGAGGAGCGGCCGGCCGGCACGCCGGTCCTGCGGAGGATGAACCGGGCCGCGGTGCTCGACGCGGTCCGGCGGCGCGCGCCCGAGCCCGTACGGGTGGCCGAGCTCGCCCGGCTGACCGAGCTCACGCGCCCGACGGTCGCCCAGGCCGTGGAGGATCTGCTGGCCGCCGGCTGGCTGCGGCAGGTCGCACCGCAGCAGGCCACGGTGGGCAGGCCGGCGACCCGGTTCTCGCTGAACGGCCGGGCGGCACCCGTGCTCGGCCTGGACGTCGGCCCGCACACCGTGACGGCGGGGATCGCCGACCTGGCCGGTGAGCGCCTCGCGGTGATTCGCCGGCCGGTCAGCCGTCGCGGCGCCCGGCACCTCCTCGAGGCGGTCGACGAGGCGACGGGCGCGGCTCTGGCGGCGGCCGGCCTGGCCGCCGGGCAGATCGCGGCGGTCATTGCGGCGACCCCCGGCATCGTCGAGGTGGCCACCGGCCGGGTGCTGTTCGCCCCCAGCGTGCCGGGCTGGCCGGAGATCGATCTCGCCGGCCGCCTGCGAGATCGTTTCAGGTGCCCGGTCACGGTGGAGAACGACGCGAACCTGGCCGCGCTGGCGGCCGTCCACCAGCGCACCGGCGCGGGCACCCTGCTCGCGGTTCAGTGGGGCGAGCGGCTCGGAGCCGGGGTCGTCATCGACGGGCGGCTGCACCGGGGCGCGGGCCAGGCCGGTGAGATCGGCTTCATCCGTCCGATCGGCGACCTTCCCGACCCGGCCGGGGACGGTCGCGGGCCGCTGGAGCGGGCGATCGGCGCCGAGGCGATCGTCGACCTCGCCCGCCGCCGCGCCGCGGGCCATCCGGACTCCAGGCTCGCCCGCGCGACGGACGCGGCCGCCGTCTTCGCGGCCGCCGCCGAAGGTGACCCCATGGCCGTGGAGGTCGTCGACCGCGTCGCCGCCGCCTTCGCCGAAGCGATCGCCCCCGCCGTCCTCGTGCTGTCGCCGCACGCGATAGTGATCGGCGGAGGCATCGCCCGCGCCGGGGCGGTCCTGCTGGACGCCATCGCGCGGCACCTCGAAGACCTGACCCTCACCCCGCCGAGCGTGGAGCTGTCGGAGCTGGCCGAGGGCACCGTGCTCACCGGCGCCATCCAGCTGGCCCTGGACGAGGTGTGGCGCAACACCCTGACCATCTGCTGACCTCGCCGGCGTCCGGCTTCAGCGATCGCGGGGCACGGTCACGCGATCAGGCGCAGCCAGGCCGCCGCGAGTGCGGCGTGACCGGCCGGCGTCAGGTGCACGCCGTCCTCGGCCCAGTACTCCGGCCCGGTCGTCGCGGCGAGCCCGGCGAACATGCCGTCGGCGGCGATCAGGTGGGCGCCGTACTTGCGGGCGAGCTCGCGTACGACCTGGATCTTCGGGTCCAGGTCGGCACGCCACTCCTTCCGGGTCTCAACCCCCACATGCGCGTCGCCGACCTCGACACTGCCGCTGATCGGCAGGAGGAACGGCTCGATGAGGATCAGCTGGGCGCCGGCCTCGGCGAGGGGCGCGAGCAGGCGGTCGTAACCTGCCGCGTAGTCCTCCGCGGGGATCACGTAGCCGTCCGGGTCGTACGTGTGCCAGCCGACGTCATTCATGCCGACGAGGATCGACACCACGTCCGGGCGCGCGTCGAGCACGTCCGCCTGCCACCGGGCGTCGAGGTCCATCACCTTGTCGCCCGCGATCCCGGAGTTCAGCCAGGTCACGGCCCGCTCCGGGTGCCGGAGTCCCCACTCGCCCGCGACGCGCAGCGGGTAGCCGAACCCGAGGCCGTGTTCGCTCTCCAGCCGCTGGCAGTCGGTGCCCGAATCGCCGGTGAACATCACGGTGCTGCCCGGTCGAAGGGTGATCGTCATATACGCTCCATTTCGGTCAAGTGGTGTCAACGTTGACATTCAGGCGGATCATGCTGCTCCAGGACTGCCGAACCAATGGCCGGCGGCCTGCTCGAACGCTTCACGATCAGGGTCGCGATCTCCTGCCCAGGCGACCACGCCGTCAGGCCGGACCAGCACGGCACCCGATCCGAGGTCGTTCCTCGCCGGCCCGGCCGCATACCGCATCCGGCTCTCCCAGCCCATCGCCGAACCGCGCAGGCGCCGGTCGACGCTGAAATCGAGCGCGACGCCTCGTCCGTCCCGCATCAGGTCGCCGAGGCGGGTGCCGTCCTCGAGACGGAGGTCCGGGGCGTTGCGGCCGACCAGCGGCTGCTCGCTGCCGAGGTCGTAGCGGATCGACGATCCCGAGGTCTTCTCGAACACGTAGGTCGTCCCGTCACGGGTCCCGATCAGGTCGCGAATCACTCCTTGGATCGCCTGGGCATGCGGGTCCGGCCTCATGGCCGCCGCCTGGGCGCGCGTCCAGTCGAGCACCCATGCGCCGATCGGATGGCGCTCGCGGGTGTAGGTGTCGAGAAGCCCGTCCGGCGCGTACCCGTGCACGGTCGCCGCGAGCTTCCATCCCAGGTTCATGGCGTCGCCGATGCCGAGGTTGAGCCCCTGCGCCCCGAGGGGAGAGTGGATGTGGGCGGCGTCGCCCGCGAGCAGGACGCGCCCCTGCCGGTAGGTCGTCGTCTGCATCGCCCGATCGGTGAAGCTCGAGGCGAGATGGACGTCGCTCAGCGTCACGTCGGTGCCGGATACTCGGCGCAGAACCGCCTGGAGGTGTTCGCGAGTCGGCCGCTGCGAGCGGTCGAACGCGCCGCCGTCGAACTCCAGCATCCCGACGTACCCCTTCGCGGGCGTCCGGAGGTACATCCCCGTCGGCGTCAGATTGAACCCGGGGCGCAGCTTCTCGGGATCGGCGACGGTGGCGAGCACGACGTAGCCGGTGAACTGCGGCTCGGTACCGGCGAAGCCGAAGCCCGCGAGCCCGCGCACCGCGCTGCGCCCGCCGTCGCAGCCGACGAGCCAGCGCGCCGCGTACTCGTGCCCGCCGGCCCGCGCGACCACGGTCTCATCGTCCTGCGCGATGGCCGAGACCGTGACGCCGCGCCTGACCTCCACGCCGAGCATGGACGCCCGCTCGGACAGCACCGTCTCGACCGCTTCGAGGTTCGTCATCACGCCCTCCGTCGCCGGGCCGGGAAGCCGGAAGGGCAGGGCGGTGACGTCGACCTTGGCCGGATCGAGCATCATGCCGGCGAAGTGGCCCGCGCCACGAGGGGGCGACGGCTCGTCCGCGCCGGGATAGTCGTCGACGCCCGACGCCTTCAACAGCGGGTCCAGCATCCCGCGGCGATAGAACGCCTCGACCGACGTGGCGGACAGGCCCCGCATCCCGAGCGGGTCCGCCTTCCACGGGGAGCGGGGGTCCGGGTCCCGCTCAAGCACCAGGACAGAGCAGCCCGCGAGGCCGAGCTCGCAGGCGAGGAACAGACCGACCGGGCCGGCTCCCACGATCACTACGTCATGCACGAAAACTCCTTTTCCGGTTCTCTTCAGGCATGCAAAGACTGAAGCGGGCCGCTCACACGGGGCACACACGGCGCTGACAAGGGCGCACATGGCACTGACACCCCCGTCCTGCGCTGCGTTCGGGTGATTTGGGGACTCGCGGGTGCGTGCGCGAAGATCTGGGGATGGACGGGGGTGCGCGGCTTCGCGTCACGCTGCTCGGCGCCTTTCAGGCGTCTCGCGGTGACGCCGCCCTGTCCGTCCGGGGTGCGCGGTTGGAGGGCCTGGTCGTACGCCTGGCGCTCGCCGGCGGGCGCGCGGTCGAGCAGGGCGTCCTGGTCGACGCGATCTGGGCCGAGGACCCGCCGGCCGGCCCCGCCCACGCCCTGCAGGCCCTCGTCTCGCGGCTGCGCCGGGCCCTCGGCTCGGCCGGCGACGTCGCGCAGGTCGCGGGCGGCTACCGGCTGGACGTGGACGCGGCCGACGTGGACGCGCTGCGGTTCGAGCAGCTCGCCGCGGCCGGGCGTGACCGCCTGCGTGCCGGCGACCCGAATGCCGCGGCTGCCGTGCTCGGCGAGGCCGTGGCGCTGTGGGGCGACCGTCCCGGCGCCGAGCCCACCGCCGTCGCCGCGGTGGCGCCCGCCGCCGCGACCCGGCTGGCCCACGACTCGGTCGAGGCCGTCGCCGACCTCGCCGACGCCGAGCTGTCCCTGGGCCGCGCCGACGCGGCAGCCGCCCGCCTGACCGCCCTGCTCGCCGAGCACCCCGTCCACGAGCGGGCGGCCGCGCTGCTCATGGACGCGCTCGCCGCCCAGGGTCGCCAGGCCGAGGCCCTGGCCCTGTACGAGCGGGTCCGCGAAACCCTGGCCGACGTCCTCGGCACCGACCCGGGCACCGCCCTGCGCGAGCGCCACCTACGCCTCCTGCGCTCCGAACGACCCGCCCCGGACGCCGTACCGACCAGACCGAGCAACCTGCCCGCGCCGCTGACCAGCTTCATCGGGCGCGACGACGACCTCGCCCGGATCGGCACGCTGCTCACCGCCGGGCGCCTGGTCACCGTGGTCGGTCCCGGCGGCGCGGGCAAGACGCGTCTCGCCGTCGAGGCCGCCCGCCGCCACCGCCACGACTACCGCGACGGCGCCTGGATGATCGACCTCGCCTCGGTCACCGAGCCGGCCAAGGTCGGCGCGGCCGTGCTCGCCGGGATCGGGCTGCGCGGGGGCGCGATGTTCGAGGCCCGGATGCGGGTCGAGGGCTCCGACCTGGACGTACTCGTCGACCAGCTCGGCGGCCGGGAGAGCCTGCTGCTGGTCGACAACTGCGAGCACCTGATCGACGCCGTGGCCCACCTGGTCGCGGCGCTGCTGTCCCGCTGCGCCGGGCTGCGCGTGCTCGCCACCAGCCGCGAACCCCTCGCGGTCGACGGCGAGGCGCTGGTGCCGCTCGGCCCGCTCGCGCTGCCCGGGCCGGACGACGGCGTCGAGCAGGCCCGGCGGGCGGCGTCGGTACGCCTGTTCACCGAGCGGGCCGCGGCCGTGCGCCCGGGCTTCGACGTGGACGGGACGACGCTGCCCGCGATCCTGCGGGTGGTCCGCGGCCTGGACGGGATGCCGCTGGCGCTGGAGCTGGCCGCGGCCCGGCTGCGGACGCTGTCGCTGCCCGAGCTGGCCGACGGGCTGTCCGACCGGTTCCGGCTGCTCACCACCGGCAGCCGCACCGCGCTGCCCCGGCACCGCACGCTGCGCGCGGTCATCGCCTGGAGCTGGGAGCTGCTGAGCGAGCACGAGCGTACGGTCGCCGAACGCGTCTCGATCCTGCCCGGCGGCGTCACGCCGGCCTCGGCCACCGCGGTCTGCGCCGGCACCGCGGTGCCGGCCGCCGAGATCCCCGAGCTGCTCGCGGGTCTGGTCGACCGGTCGCTGCTGCAACTCGCGCCCGACCCGGGCCGCTACCGCATGCTGGAGACGCTGCGCGAGTACGGCACCGACCGCCTGGCCGAGACGGGCGACCTCGGCACCGCCCGCGACCTGTCCGCCGGCTACTTCGCCGAGCTGATGGCCCGGTACGACCCGCAGCTGCGCGGGCCCGGCCAGCTGGCGGCCATGCGAGTCATCGGCGCCGAGTACGACAACGCGCTGGCCGCCCTGCGCCGGCGGTGCGAGACGGGCGACGCCCCCGGCGCGGTCGCTCTCGCCCTGAACCTGACCTGGTACTGGCAGATACTCGGTCGGCACCCTGACGCTGCCTACTGGCTGGGCGAGGCGCTGGCGGTGCCCGGCGGCGAGCCGACGCCCGACCGCGACTGCGCCCACGCGATCTACCTGATCAACCGGGTCGACCCCCGGCCGGGGATGACCGCCGAGGAGGCCGCGGACGACCGGGCGCAGATGCGCGAGCTGGCCGACCGGCTGCTCGCGTACCCGGAGCTGCCGGGCCCATACGGCGCGCTCGCCGCGCTCCCGCTCGCGTTCCGGCATAAGGAGAAGGCCACGCTCGCGATCATGGGACGCCTGGCCGACGGCGACGACGTGTGGCTGTCAGGGCTGGCCCGCATGTTCCGGGCCCAGTTCGCCGAGAACGCGGGCGAGCTCGACAAGATGCGCACCGACGTGGAGGCGGCCCTGGCCTGCTTCCGGCAGCTCGGCGACCGCTGGGGCCAGGCCACCGTGCTGCCGATGCGCGCCCAGCTGCGGCAGTACGACGACGACCTCGACGGCGCGCTGGCCGACCTGCGCGAGGCCCGGTCGCTGGCCGGTGAGTTCGGCTCGCTCAGCCTCGGCGACGAGGTGTTCGGCGACCTGCGCTGGATCGACCTGCACCTGCGGCGCGGCGACACCGACCTGGCGATGGCGATGATCGACTCGGCCCGGGAGCGGGCGCTGCGCGCGGCCACGCCGGAGATGCTGTTCCTGGTCGAGGCGTGGGAGGCCGTCTTCTGGGTGCGGCTCGGCGACCTGGACCGGGCGCGGGCACTGCTCGACGACGCCGAACGGGGTCTGCACGGCGACACCACGTTTCCCGGTGACCACGCGCGGACGCTGGTCGGCAGCGTACGGGCCGCGCTCTGCCTGGAGACGGGCGATCTGGCCGGCGCGGAGAAGGCGCTGGAGAAGGCGTACGCGGCGGCGCTGGAGACCCGGGACCTGCCGATCCTGTCGCTGGTGGCGGTGAACGCGGCCGCGCTGGCCGAGGCGCACGGGCGGCATCACGAGTCGGCCGTCCTGCTCGGCGCCGCCTCCCGGCTGCGCGGCGCTCACGACCGCACCGATCGGCAGGTTCGCGAGCTCACCCGCCGGGGGCGGGCCGCGCTGGGCGAGGAAGCCTTCGCCGCGGCGTACGGGAAGGGCTGGGAGCTGGACGGGAAGACGGCCGTGACCGAAGTCGACCCGGCCCGGCTGCGCCGGGAACTCGGGACGGCGCACCCGGATCCTGAGTGACCAGCGGGGCCGTAAGGCCTTGGATGTTGAGTTGAGCTCAACTAACATGGCGACGTGGAGCCATTGTCCGAACGCGCCGCCGCCACCCACCGCCGCATCCTCGAAGCCGCCGCCGCCGAGCTCATCGAGACCGGCGACATCGAGGTCGCGGCGGTCGCGCGCCGTGCCGGGCTCAGCGTCGGCCTGCCGTACCGCTACTTCGGGACCCGCAGCGGCTTGATGAGCGCACTGCTCGCCGACTTCTACGACCGGCTCGTGAACGAGACCGTGCTCGGCCACTTCTCCGGTCACACGTGGCTCGAGCGCTGGCGGGCCCAGCTCACCCGATGGGTCGACTGGGTCTACGACGAGCCGCTCGCTTCCGTCGTACTCGGCCGGATGGTCGGCGACGCCCAGGTCGCCGCGATGGAAGCCCGCTGCGCCAGGCAGGTCATCGCCCTCGGGGCCAAGCACGTGGCCGCCGGCCAGGCCGAAGGCGTCGTCACCCGCGGGCGCGACGCCGAGCTCATGTCCGCGGCCGTCGTCGGCGGCATGCGCTCCGTCCTGGCCGTCGTACTCAACCAGGATCCCCGCCCTGACCGGGCCGCGGTGCTGCAGGAGATCTGGGAGTTCAGCACCGGCGCGCTCGGCGCGACCCGGGACGACACGCCATGACCGGCAGGAGCCGGACGTCGGCCACCGCGGGAGCCATGTCCGCACTCCACCGTGACGGCTACCTCGTCATGCACGACCTGCTCACCCCTGCCGCCTGCGGCCGCATCCGCGCCGAGCTCACCCCGCTGCTCCGCCCCGCGGGCCGTGACCCCTTCCGGTCGAGCCACATCCGCCGCGTGTACGGGGTGCTGCACAACACCCGGGCCACGGATGCCCTCATCGACCATCCCCGCGTGCTGGCCCTCCTCGACCGGCTGCTCCTGCCCAACTACCTGCTGTCCCAGCTGGAGGTCATGGAGGTCTCCCCCGGCGCGCCCGCCCGTCCCGCGAGCTACGAAGATCAACGCTATCCGCTTGCCCGCCCCCGGCCTGCCCTGTCCGTCACCGCCCTCTGGACCCTCGGCCCGGGCACCGTCCTGACGGTGTGGCAGGGCAGCCACCGCTGGCCCTCCCGTCACCCCACCACTGCGGGCGCGCCCCTCACTCCCCCGCCCGGCTCCTGCACCCTGCTCCTCGGCACCCTCTGGCATGGCCGGCCCCCGCAATCGGCAACGCCGTCCTTGACCGTCACCACGCAGTATTGCGAGCCGTGGCTACGCACCCGGGAGGCGTTCACCCTCTCCCCCGGTCGGCAGGTGGCCCGGCAGCTCAGCAACCGGATCCGCCGCATGCTCGGGTACAGCATCCACCCCCCGGACACCGGACTGGTGGACGGCATGCACCCCTACCGCCTCTTCTCCTGACACCGTCGATCCGTGTCGCGGACGGCAGCCCAGGCTGCGACGCGTGGCGCTGAGACGGCCTCCGCGGCCCTGCGGCGACGACCATCGCCGCAGGTGAGCGGATCAAAGGAAACCGGTGATCAGCCTTGTGGCACTGACGCGCTGTCCGCTGGAGATCCAGTTGCCGCCGAGGGTTCAGCGCTCGGTCCGGCCCCGGTCTCGGCCGGGCGGTCGTAGACTCCTACGGCCCACCTGCCCGGCAGTTCACCGATCTTGGCCGACAGCCGTTCGCGCACATCGGGGCGCCACAGCAACTGGGCTGTCTCGTCACACAGTTTCGCCTTCTTCGGACAGGCCGTGACGCCTTTCGCCACTTCCTGGACCGGGGCGTCCGCCGGAAAGACCCAGACCTGCATGGACTGCGGACGCTTCAACCAGTCCGAGGGTGCAGAAAGCCGGTCGTGATGCGAGCCTGCCGACTCCCCGCACCGTCCGATCCCACCACCCATCTCACCGCCCCTGAGCCCTTCCACTGTGACCACCCACGCCCGGGGATCGTCGCAGACCACCTTGAACCCGGTGGAGAAGCTGGTCGGAGTGAAGGTCACCGTCCGGGCGACGCCCACCGTCTCGAACCGCTGGGAGTGGATGAGGGAGAGGTCGAATTTCTCGGCCCCCAAGCTCACGGGAAAGCTTTCGGGGAGCTTCGGTCCGGGCTCGACCTGCACCGAGTCCGCAGGAGGCTGGGCTGCCGTGGCCCCGCCCACTCGGGGTGCTCCGGCCAGCAGGCCGTTGCCCAGTCCGACGGCGGCGACCGCGATGACCGCCACTGCCCCGGCCGTCACCGCCTGCCGGGTACGGCGCATGCGCCGGCCCCGCCGCACGATCGCGTCGAGATGAGCCGACGGTTCGCGGCCGGCCCGTTCCTGGGAATGCTCGGTCAGAAGCGTACGCAGGTCGTTCTCGGTCTGCCTCATCGCTGGACCCCCTCCAAGTTCATGGTCTGGATGTCGGGATCGACCCGAAGACGAGCGAGGGCCCGGCTGAGCTGGGTCTTCACCGTTCCCAGCGAGCAACCGACGATGTCGGCGACCTGGGTGAGCGTCCGGCCCTCGAAGTAGTGCAGAACGATCACCGCGCGCTGACGAGGAGAAAGGGTGCCGATCGCGTTCCACAGCGCGGCCTTCTCTTCCACCTCGGCGGCCAGGTCGCGTGGATCGGCCGTCTCGGGGAGAGTCTCAGCCGGGACCTCCCCGCGCCAGAGCCTGCGCCACCACGACGCGTGGGTGTTCACGATGATCCGATAGACGTAGGGATCGGGATTGCCCTCGATCCGGCGCCAGGCAAGCCACGCCTTCGCCAGCGCGGTCTGCACCACATCCTCGGCCGTACCCCAGTCGCGGGTCAGGAGATATGCCATCCGGCACAGCCGTAAATGCCGGTGTGCCACGTACTCGGCGAACCCGTCGTCCATCCATCATCTCCGCTCGTTGTCTCTGGCGATGACTACAACCTGGGAGACGCATACGGATGACAGGCTCCCGCCACCTTCTTCGGCGCGCTGAGAGGAGGCACCCCGCGGCACCGCGCGCCGGCTACGACCCGGTGCTCGGTGCCGACGGGGTACGCCAGGCGTTCTGGCCGAGGTCCTCGACGGACAGCCGTTTCGCCCGCGCGGCCGGCGGTGGCCGTCAGGGCGACAGCGCCGCACGGACCGCCTTGACGCGTTCCTCGGTGAACACCCCCGTGTCGAGCAGGTCGAGGATCGACAGGACGCGGCCGCCCGAGCCCCAGCTGCCGTCCTCGATCACCCGGAAGTTCACCCACCACGCCGGGGACGGGGCCGGCAGGCCGCAGGCCTCGGCCAGCGCCGCCAGAATGCGTTCGACGGCCTCCGCGCGAACCTCGCGTCGCCAGTCGGCGTCCATGACGACCACGTCGATGACCATCACGTCCTGCTCGGCGTCGGCGAGCAGGGTGCCGCCGATCGCCATCATGTCGGGTGCGCGCTCGACGAAGTGGACCTGGAAGCCCACCCAGGCGGCCGGCGCGAGCTGCCCGACCTCCGGCACCAGGACCGCGTCGGTCAGCGTCCGGGCCAGCACGCGCCGCTGCTCGACGCTCAGCCGTCCCTGCGGCGCGGTCACCGTGATCACTGTCATTGTTTCCTCCTGTGACGGTCGTCCTCAAAGGGCGAAGTAGGTTCGTAGCTCCGGGGGCAGGGCCGCGGGGTCGGGTTGGAAGATCTCCAGCAGGAGCCGGTCGGGGGCCTCGGCCATGGCGTAGCGGGCGGTGGGTTCGTGGCGGATGTCGGTGACCGGGACGCCCGTGGCGCGCAGCCGTTCCACGACGGTTTCCAGTTCGTCGGTCTGGATGCCCAGGTGGTGGACGGTGGAGCGTTCGGTGCTGCGGGGAGGCTGGTCGTAGAGGTGGATGCGGCCGGCGCCGACCGTCATGAAGACGTTGCGGGCGCCGGCGAAGACGTCGTCGTAGACGACTCGGGCGCCGAAGCCGTCGCGCCAGAAGGCGATGGTGGCGTCGATGTCACTGGCCATCAGGTGGGCGTGGTGCAGGTTGATCATGGTGTGGGCCCGTTTCGGGTCGGGAGCGGGTCGCGGGCCAGGACGAGTTTGGTGGTACGGGCGGCATAGGCCGTGGGGGCGTCGTCCCAGTCGGCAAGCAGGGTGATGACGCGTTCGGCGGGGAAGCCGGTGCGGTGGACGAACTCCAGGAGGTCCGGGAGGGTGGCGCGGGCGTGGGAGACGCCCACCCGGAGAGTGGCGTCGGTGGCGTACATGCGCATGAGAGGGACGCGGGTGCCGGTCGCCAGGTAGTAGCCCACTGCGGTGCAGACGCCGCCGGGAGCCGTCGCGGTGAGCGCCCGGCGCAGGCCGGAGGCGCGTGAGGTGGCTTCGACGACGATGTCGTAGGCGCCGCGGACGGGACCGGTCAGCGGCCGGGCCTCGGCGCCGAAGGATTCGGCGATCTGGCGTCGCCCCGGGGCGTCGTCGAGGTAGTGGACGGTTGCGGCGCCGTGGGCGACGGCGAGCCCGGCTGCGTACAGACCGATGCTCTTGGCGCCGCCGCCGAGGATGAGCACCCTCGCGCCTTCGCGCCGGGCGAGCAGGGGGACGACCGTCCGCCAGGCGTCGGCGAGGTTGTCACTGGCCGCGGCGACGCGCAGCGGCGGAACGCCGTCCGGGACGGGGACGAGCATGTGGTCGGCGTGGGGGACGCGGATCCGGTCGGTGACCATGCCGCCCCACGGGCCGCTGGCGGGGCCGAAGCCGTAGGCGGCCAGGGTGCCGCGGGTGGTGGTGGCGCATTTGGAGGTGAGCCCGGCCAGGCAGCGCGGGCAGGTGCCGCACGAGACCGCCCACGGGACGACGACGGTCTGGCCGATCCGGACCCGTCGCACGCCGGACCCGACGGCGACGACTTCGGCGACGCATTCGTGGCCGATCGGGAAAGGCCCGTGGAAGGGGACCTTCCCGCAGATGGAAGCCACGATCGGGTCGACGAGGCCGAGCGCCATCCCCGCCTGCAGCGCTCGTGAGACCGGCCGGTGGATCGGGAGGGTGTCGCCGTCGCAGCGGCCGGCCAGGAACGGGCGGACGATGGCGTCACCCGGTTCGGCCGGTTGAGACGCGGCACGCTCGTGCCAGGCGAGGCGACCGCTGCGCAGGAAGACGAGTTCGCGCACGCTGTCGGGGGTCATCGCGGCGCTCGCAGACCGCCCACCATGCGGGGCACCTCGTCCTCGGCGGTCGTCCGCGCCTGCGCGGGCGGCCCGGTGAGGTAGCTCCACGCCCGGGCGCGGAAGAACGCCGTGTCCGGTGCGCCCTCCCGGCGCAGCGGCGCCCGCGCGAGCTCGCGCCGGACCTCCGCCCGGCCCTGGCCGGTCAGCGCCCCGGAGGAGGCGGTGAGCTGGATCATCGGCCTGAGACACCTCCTGGGGAGGACGATTTATGACGGTCGTTATAACCGCTGCTCACGGTAGGCTATAACGCACGTCATAATCAACCTGGGGTACTACATGGCACAGCGGGAACCGCGGTCACGGGAGCGGATCATCTTCGGCGCCGCCGACCTGATCCGGCGGCGCGGCCTGGCAGGAAGCACGGTCCGGGACCTGGCCGCGCACTCCGGCGCGCCCCTCGGCTCCACCTACCACTACTTCCCGCGCGGCAAGCAGCAACTGGCCGCCGAGGCGGTCCGCTTCGCCGGCGACCTGGTCACGCGGGTCCTGGAGCGGGAGCTCAAGGCCGGCCCGGCGGCCGGTCTGCGCGCGTTCCTGACCTTGTGGCGGCAGACCGTACTCGACAGCGACTTCCGCGCCGGCTGCCCCGTCCTGGCCGTCGCGGTCGAAGAGCCTCCCGCCGACGGCCCTCCCGAAGCGATCGACGCGGCCGCCGAGGTGTTCGGCACGTGGGAACGGATGCTCGCCGCGTCACTGCGCGACCACGGCGCCGACCAGGCCCAAGCCGCCCAGCTGGCGACCCTGATCGTGGCGGCGACCGAAGGCACGGTGGCGATGTGCCGCGCCCAACGCGACATCCGCCCCCTCGACGACGTCACGATCCAGCTCGAAGCACTGGTACGGCACGCGACCGGCGGCTAGACCGGGCCGAGAGTTCGAGGAGCGTCACTCTCGTGACCGATCGGCCTACCGCGTGTGACGATGGTGTGTGAAATCTGGGATGCTTCGCCCCGGTACGAGCACACGCCAGTCACTGTGGAGGCGGACGAATTGCGGCTGAACGGAGATGAAGGACTTGGCGCGCGATTCCAGGTGGAGCAGGGAGCGACCGTCGCCGAAGGCAAGGGCGAGGTGCTCTTCGCCTACGACGAGAAGCTGAAGCTCCCCGTTGTGCTCAAGCGCACCCATTCGGGCGAGGCCCGCGCTTTCGCCAAGCTCGTCCATCCCCACATCGTCACCGTTCACGACGTCCTGACCGTTGACGACGGCCCTCGGGCCGGCACGTGGCTGGTCATGGAACGGGTGCCGAACGGCAGCCTGTCGGACAGGAGATTCTCCCCCCAGGAGGCGGCCCGGATCGGCGCGCAGATCGCCGACGCCCTGACGGCGCTGCACCGCAAGGGTCTGATCCACTGCGACGTGAAGCCCGCCAACATCGTCATGGACGCCGAAGGGGCGGCGAAACTGACCGACTTCGACGCCGCGCGGCGGCTCGGCGGCGTGGAGACGATCTCTCCCGACCGCCCGATCTCCTACACGCCCGACTACGCCGGGCCCGAGCTCATCGGGGGCCGCCCGGATACGGCCTCCGACGTGTTCTCGCTCGGCGCCACCGTCTACACGTTGGTCGCCGGGAACCCCCCTCGCCCCTGGGCGCAGGGCGAAGGAGACGAGCGCGTGCCGGACGACGACCGGCGGATCGTGGGATGGGCGACGCACCACGGCGTCATCGAGCTGAGCGCGGAGATCGGGCCGCTGCGGCCGGTGCTGACGGCGATGCTCCGGAGCGAGCCCGGCAAGCGGCCGACCGCCACCGGAGCCCGCGACGCGCTGCGCGACATCGCCGACCCGCCCTCGCGGTGGCGGAGGACCCGCAATGTCGCCGGGCGCCGGTGGCAGGCGCTCTCCGCGGGCGCCGCCGCCCTGGCGCTGGCCGCGACCGGGACGCTCTGGCTCGCCGACCGCGACGACCGTCCCACCGCTCCCCTGCCGATTTCGCCGCCCGCGACGTCCAACTCGCCCAGTCCCAGCGAAAAGGCGAGGATCGTCGCATCCAAAGGCCCCTCGACGACCTACGGCAGTTGCCGGAAGAACTGCGCCTTCGTCGAGTTCCGGGCCACCGGCCTCAAGCCGAACACGAAGTATGTCTTCCGGCCGTACGCCGACAATTGGGGGGCGTTCAACCCTGGAGCGACGTTCACCACCGACGAGAAGGGCGAGCAGCACACGCACGACCGCTTCCCGTGCAGCGCGACCGGCCAGAAGGTGTGGATCGTCGCCGAAGGGCCGGACGGGGAACGAGTCGTGTCGAACAAGTTCACCTGGACGGCCGGATGAACCGGTTATCGGGAAGGACCAGCCGAGCGAACCGGAGGAGGTACTGATCGGTCATCTGCCCCCACACGCCGTAGTAGTCGGCGTTCGACGAGTGCATCGCCAAGGGCAGCTCGACGTTGGCGACCGCGCGTGCCGGCCGGTACAGGTCGTACGCGAGCGGTCACTCGCTCGCTTTCCCTTCCGCGCCTGTCCAGCGCATCGTGTAGTACCGCTGATCGGCCGCGACCGTGTATCCCCGCTCGACCGCGCCGAAGACGATCTCCGGCACCGAGAACTTGCGTGAACGCCCCGCCAGGTTCGCGCGATTGCTGGTAGATCATGGGGCGATCACCGGCGAGGACGAGGGCTTCGTACGCCGCGTCCTCGCCGTGCTCGACGGCCTCCAGACGCACTGGCTGCTCGACCCCGGCGCCTTCAGCCTCGGCGAGAGCTGGAAGAGGGTCGCCGAGGTGCTGCTCGGGCCGGGGCAGCGGTGACGGACCCGTGGGCACGCCGCCAGTGCGTGGCGCGTTCTTCCCGGTCAGTCCGGCTGCCGCATCAGGCGCCGGATGTTGAGGTGGTAGATCTGCTCGCGGGCGGCGTCCGTGACGTCGAGGGCATCGATGACCCGGATGGTCTCGCGGATGTACATGGGGCCGCCTTCGGGGTCGAAGGGGCAGTCGGAGCCGAACAGGACGTGGTCGGCGCCGAAGAAGTCCAGGCCGCAACGGGTGCCGATGGCCGAGCCGGACAGCGCGGTGTCGGCGTAGAAGCGGCGGAAGTAGTCCAGCGGCCGGCGCGGCAGCAGATCGCGATAGTCCTCGCCGGCCGTGCGGCTGCCGAGCTGGTCGCTCCAGCCCAGCCCGATGCGGCCCTCAAGGTAGGGGATCATGGCTCCCATGTGATGAGTGATGATCTTGATGTCGGGGTGGCGTTCGAACAGGCCGGAGAAGACCAGGCGGGCCATGGCGGCGCTGGTCTCGTACGGCCAGCCCAGCGCCCACCAGATCTCGTACCTGGAGCGCTCCTCGGTGGCGTAGTCGGAGAAGGCGGCGCTGCGCGTGGGGTGCATCCAGATGGGCAGGTCGCGGCGGGCCATCTCGTCGAAGACGGCCTGGAAGGCCGGATCGTCCAGGGGGCGGCCGTTGACGTTGGTGAAGACCTGCACGCCGCGCGCGCCGAGCTCGTCGATGGCGTGGGCCAGCTCGTCCAGGGCGGCGTCGGGGTTGTTCATCGGCAGGGAGGCGACGAAGGCCGGGAACCGGTCGGGGTGCTTCTCGCACAGCTCCAGCATCGACTCGTTGGCCAGCCGGGCCAGGGCCGCGGACTCGGCCGGCCCGGCGAGCAGTTCGATGGGCGGCGAGGACAGGGTGAGCACCTGCTGGTAGCCGTCGCCGAACTCGTCCATCATCCGCAACCGGGCGTCGAGGTCGTGCAGCGCGGGCAGTTCCAGCCAGCGCTTGAGCGCGCCGGGGTCGGTGGCGAGCTCGCGCATGCGCTCGAAGTAGCGGGCGGGCAGGATGTGGCTGTAGGCGTCGACCTTCATCGATCTCCTCTTGTCGTCTTCGGGACCCAGCGGGTGATGCGCCGGTCGACGGCCTGGACCAGGGCGACGGCGCCGAGCGCGACGGCGATGATGACCAGGAGCACGGCGAGCACGCTCGCGCTGTCGAACCGGCCGCCGGCCTGGGTGACGATGCGGCCCAGGCCGACGACGGCGATGAACATCTCGCCGTTGATCATGCCGGTGACGGCGCGGCCGACGCCGAGCCGTACCCCGGCCATGATCATGGGGGCGGCCGCCGGGAGCATGACGCGCAGCAGCACCTGGCCCTCGCTCGCGCCGTAGGACCGGGCCATCTCGACCAGATGGGCGGGCACGGACTGGATGGCCGAGGCGGTGTTGATGATGATGACGAACATCGCGTACATCACCACCACGGCGACGATCGAGCCGCGCCCCTCCCCCAGCAGGGAGAAGAAGATCGGCGCGAAGACCAGTGACGGGGCGGTGAGCAGGGCGTAGACGTAGACGCCCAGCGCGGCCTCGACCTTGCGGTAGCGGCCCATGGCCACGCCGGTCAGCAGGCCCGCGACCAGCGAGATCGCGAAGCCGAGGGCCAGGTTGACGAGGCTGTCGCCGAGGCTGGTGACGATCAGGCCGCCGGCGGTCATGTCGGCGAGACGGGCCAGGACCGTGCTGAGCGGGGGGAAGAACGATCCGCCGGCCAGGTGGCCGATCAGCTCCCAGGCGGCCGCGCCGACGGCCAGGCTGACGGGGGCGGCCGGCAGGCGCCGCCAGGACAGCTGCCGGGGCGCGCGGGCCGCGCGCCGCTGGGCGAGGACGCTCATCCGGCCGCCTTCGCCGGGCGGTGCTCCTCGTGCATGTCGCGCAGCCGGTCCCACAGGTACGCGGTGATCTCGACGTACTGGCCGGACCGTTCGAGGGCGCCGACGTCGCTGGAGCGGGGCCGTTCCAGCGGAACCGGGACGATCTCGGCGATGCGGCCGGGGCGGGCGCTCATCAGCACGACGCGGTCGCCGAGCAGCACCGCCTCCTCCATGCTGTGGGTGATGAACACGACGGTCATCCGGTGCTCCTCCCAGATCGACAGCAGCTCTTCCTGCAGCAGGCGGCGGGTCTGCTCGTCGACGGCGCCGAACGGCTCGTCCATGAGCAGCACCCGCGGCCGCACGGCCAGGGCGCGGGCGATGCCGACGCGCTGCTGCATGCCGCCGGACAGCTCGCCGGGCCGCTTGGTCTCGAACCCGGACAGCCCCACCATGGCGATCAGCGAACGGGCGCGCTCCTCGCGTTCGGCCCGGCCGACGCCGCGCAGGCGCAGCCCGAAGGTGACGTTCTCCAGCACGGTCGCCCACGGCAGCAGCGCGAAGTTCTGGAAGACCATGGCGCGGTCGGGGCCCGGGCCGCGTACGGGGGTGCCGTCGACGATGATGTCGCCGTCGTTCCAGGGGATGAGCCCGGCGATGGCCTTCAGCAGCGTGGTCTTGCCGCAGCCGCTCGGCCCGAGCACGGTCAGGAACTCGTTCTCGGCGACGTCGAGGTTCACCTCGCGCAGCGCGTCGACCGGGCGGGAGTCCTGGCCGACGAAACTCTTGCTCAATCCACGGATCTCGATCATCCAGCGCTCCTTGCGGTGATGGTGTGGGCCCAGCCGGTCAGCCTGCGCTCGCCCCACCGTGCGACGGAGATCAGCAGGAGCGCCTCCGCCAGGATGATCACGATGGTGCCGTAGAGCAGCGGGGCCTTGAACAGGCCGCGGTATTCGAGGATCAGCCCGCCCAGCGCGGTGGAGACCATGAGCAGCTCGACGATCACCATGCCGGTGACCGCCCGGCCGATGCCCAGCCGGATGCCGGTCATGATCGCGGGAAGCGCGCCGGGCAGCAGGATCCGGGTCCAGATCTGCCGCTCGCTCGCGCCGAACGAGCGGGCCATCTCGATCAGCGACGGGTCCACCTGGCGTACGCCGGCGCGGGCGTTGACCACCACCATCACGATCGAGAAGATCGTGACGAGGATGACCCGCGAGGCCAGCCCGAACCCGACCGACATCACCAGCAGCGGGATGATCGCCGCCATCGGCGTGACCAGCAGGATGTTCAGGTAGACGTCGGTGAGGCGCTCCAGCAGCCGGAAGCGGCCGAGCACGATGCCCGCGGGCACGCCGAGCACGACGGCGATGCCGAAGCCGAGCACCAGCGCCTGGTTGCTGACGTACATCGCGCGCCACAGCTCCGAGCTGCCCAGCAGCTCGACGGTCGCCTCCACCGTCTCGGTGAAGGTGGGGACGAGCAGCCCGCCCCACTCGCGGGCGTACAGCTCCCAGCCGGCCGCGAAGACGGCGAAGGTCAGCAGCTGGTATGGCAGGCTCGCGCCGGCGATGCGGCGCAGTGCCCCTGGACGGCGCGCGGGCCTGGGTCCGGAGGTCATGCGGCCGCCTTGATGAAGGACAGGTCGGCGGCGTCCTTGGCGGTCATGCCCTGCTTGATCACGCCGGCCCGGACGAAGAAGTCGATGGTGCCCTGGAGGTTCTGTTCGGTCAGGGCCGGCGCGTCGAACAGCTTCGCCTTGACGTACCGCTCGGCGATCTCGGCGACGTGGCCGGTGTCCTCGTCCGGCAGGTACTTGGCGGCCAGGCTCACCAGGTACCGCGGGTCGGCGTTGATCTTGGCGTGCTCGCGGACGAGGGCGGTCACGAACGCCTGCGCCGCGGCCTTGTGCTCGGTCAGGAACCCGGCGTTGGCGTACACGGTCTGCGGGTGCAGGTCGGGCAGGGTCTTGCCGAAGTCGACGACCTGGGTGAACTTCTCCTTCCCCGACGACTCCAGGACGGCCACGTCGGAGATCTCCAGCGGCGTCGCGTCGATCTGGCCCGCGACCAGGGCCTGGGCCCGCACATCGGACCCGCCGATGGTCAGGTAATCGGGCCGCTTGCCGGCGCCGCACTGGGCACCCACCCATTCCTTGGCCATCGCGGTCGCCACCGCGCCCTCGCTGAAGATGCCGAACGGACGCCCGCTCAGGTCGTCACAGGAAGAGATCCCGGGTTTGCTGTAGATCGCCCACTGGTTGCCGATGACATCGGCGATGATCTTGATGGGGGCGTCCTGCTCGATGGCGATCAGCGCCGGGCTCGTCGCCTCGGCCGAGATCGCGTAGTCGCCTTTGGCCAGCCCCTCGATGGCCAGCTCCGGCTCGGCCAGCTCGACCACCTTGACCTGGTGACCCGCCTGGCGGACGGCGTCCACGGCCGCCAGGATCGGCACCGTCGTGAGGTCAGGCTCGATCACCGCCACCGTGAACGACGACGTCCCGTCCGCGTTGGTGCCGGCGCCCCCGCCGCCGCAGGCGGCCACGGCTGACAGGACCGCGAGGGCGGCGATCCGTTTCACATGGGTCCCGGCGCGCATGGCTCCTCCTTCGAGCTCGCACCCGTGGCCTCGGCCCTGTGTAAGCCAAGGTCACCGGCTAGGCAAACGTCTGCCTTACGGGCAAGTTAAAGATCTGCGGCACGACATCGTCAAGAGGGCGTTGCAGGTTAGTTACGTGGCGGTTTTCACCAATCGATTGCCGACCTGGGCAAACCGTGCCATCGTTTAGGCAAACGTTGTCCTTCGGGAGGGTGATACGTGAGCTCGCTGATGGAGGTCGCCAAGGCGGCCGGCGTGTCGGTGTCCACCGCGTCGCGGGTGCTGACCGGCTCCAGCCATCCCATCTCGGCCAAGACGCGCGCCCGGGTGATCGCCGTCGCCGAGCAGCTCGGCTACTCCCCCAGCGCCCTGGCCCGCGCGCTGGTCTCGCGCAACAGCCGCCTGCTGGGGGTCCTGGTCAGCGACATCGTCAACCCGTACTTCTCGGTCATCGCCCGCGGCGTGGACGACGTGGCCAGCCGCGCCGGCTACGTCACCATGCTGTCCAACGTCGACCGGCGCACCACCACCGAGATCAACCGGCTGCAGACCATGCGCGACTACCGCGCCGCCGGAGTGATCTTCGCCGGCAGCGGCTACGACGACGACCCCCACACACCGGAGCTGGTCAAGGCCGTGCGCCAGGCCCGGGAGCAGGGCATCCACACCGTGTCGCTCACCGTCCGCGACATCGGCTGCCCGGTCATCACCGCCGACAGCCGGACCGCCGCGTACGACATCACCGACCACCTGATCTCGCTCGGCCACCGCCGGATCGCGTTCGTCGAGGGCCCGTCCGGCATGATCGCCAGCCGGCAGCGCCGCGAGGGCTTCCTGGCCTGCATGAGCGACGCCGACCTCGCCGAGAACGCGCGGTGCCTCCCGGGCGGCTTCGACTTCGAGGCCGGGCACGCCGCCGCCATGCGGCTCATCGCCCGCCCGCCGCTGCCCGACGCCATCCTGGCCGCCAACGACGAAGCCGCCGTCGGCGCGCTCAACGCCCTACGTCAGGCGGGCATCGACGTGCCCGGCGAGATCTCCGTCGCCGGCCTCGACGACCTCAGGGTCGCGCAGTTCGTCGGCCTCACCACGGTCAGCCTGCCGCTGTACGAGATGGGCGCCATGGCCGCCCGCCACATCATCGAGTCCGCCCCCGGCACGGACGACGCCACGACGACGATCCTGAGCCACCGCCTCATCCCCCGGGAGACCACCGCCCGCCGGGCGTAGCCCTGCGGCGTACGTCAGCCCTCCTGCTCGGTGGGGCGGATCAGCAGCTCGTTGACCGCGACGCGCCGGGGCCTGGTCACGATGTAGCTGATCGCGTCGGCGATGTCCTCGGCCTGCATCCGCTCCACCGAGGAGAACCGCTGGTTGATCTGCTCCTGGATCTGCGGGCGGTTGTGGCCGGCCAGCTCGGTTTCCACCGCTCCCGGCTCGACCAGCGACACCCGGACGTGCCGGCCGGCGAACTCCTGGCGCAGCGACTCGCTGAAGGCTCCCACGCCGTGCTTGGTGAGGTTGTAGACACCGCTGCCGCTGCGCGCCACCCGCCCGGCCACCGAGCTGATGTTCACCATGTCGGCCACCTGGCGGGGGCCGTCCGCGGCGGCCCGTACCAGGTACGGCAGCGCGGCGTGCGCGCAGTAGAGCACGCCGAGCACGTTGACCTCCACCATGCGCTGCCACTCCGCGAGCGGCGCGTCGGCGGCCGGGCCGAGCAGCATCACCCCGGCGTTGTTGACCAGGGTGTCCAGCCGTCCGAGCTCGGTCGCGGTGCGCTCCACGACCTCCTTGGCCTGCCGCTCGTCACTGACGTCGGCCACGAGCGTCAGCGCGGTCCCGCCCTGGCCGCGGATCTTGTCGGCCAGCTCCTCCAGGCGATCGGCCCGCCTGGCCACCAGCGCGACGGTGGCTCCCTGGGCGGCCAGCGCCAGCCCGGCCGCGGCCCCGATGCCGCTCGACGCTCCCGTGATCAGCGCCACGGTGCCATTCAGCCGATCCGCCATCGAAGCCCCCATCAGCCGCGTTCGTGATTCACCTCGCAGGTTACTCCGTCGCTCCCCGGACCTGATCTCGGGGCGGCGCGAGGGCGGTGAAGGCTTCGTCCAGGAGCTCGACGAGGTCGAGCCGGCCGTCGGACGCCGTCCAGTGGTCGACGGCGATGTTCAGGCAGTCGAGGGCGGCGGCCACCCGGACCGACAGGGCCAGCTCCGTCGACCCGGGGGCGGCCGTGCGTTCGGCGAGGGCCTGGACCAGCTCGGGGCGCCAGCAGTGCTGCTTCTCCAGGTGGCGCGCGCACAGGGCGGGAGTGTCCCTGATGAGGCGGGTCGTCGCGAGGGTGCCGGCGCGGTCCTGGTGATAGAGCTCGATGACGGCGTCCAGCGCTCGGCGCAGCGCCGTCCAGTCGTCCTCCCCGGCGGGGCGGGCACGCAGGGCGTCGGCGACCTTGTCGCCCTGGGCGTCGAGGGCGCTGACGACGGCGTCCTCCTTGGTGCCGAAGTAGCGCAGGAAGGTGCTGCGGGAGACGCCGGCCGCCTCGGCCAGGTCGTTGATGGTGACCTTGTCGAAGCCCTCGCGCATGAACAGGTCGAAAGCCACCTGGGCCAGCTCGGCCCGTACGGCGGCCCGTGCGATGTCCCGCGTGCTCGTACGCGCTGCTTCGATCACTCCGCGATCCTACCTCCAATTCGGACCTTGCTTGCAGAGATAGGACCATATAGCTAACCTGACACTCAGTTTCACTATCGACGTACAGATTCACCTGAATGGAGACATAACCCCGTGATTCAGACTCTCGGCCTCATCGGCAGCGGCATGATCGGCGGCACGGTGGCCCGCCTCGCCGTCGCCGCCGGCGTGAACGTCGTCCTCAGCAACTCGCGCGGGCCGGAATCCCTCGCCGACCTCGTCGCCGAGCTCGGCGAGCACGCGAGCGCGGCCACGCCCGCCGAAGCCGCCCGCGCCGGCGACCTGGTGGTGGCCACCATCCCCTTGCACGCCTACGACCGGCTCCCGGCCGCGGACCTGGCCGGCAAGACCGTGATCGACACGATGAACTACTATCCCGACCGCGACGGCGACATCCCGGAGCTGGCCGCCGGCACGCTGACCTCCACCGCCCTGGTGCAGCGGCACCTGGCCGGGGCCCATGTGGTCAAGGCGTTCAACAACATCGACTTCCACCGGCTGCTCACCCTCGCCCGCCCCGCCGGCGCCCCCGACCGCAGCGCCCTGCCCGTCGCGGGTGACGACGAAGGCGCCAAGGCGCAGGTGGCGCGGCTCCTGGACGTGCTCGGCTACGACGCGGTGGACATCGGCACCATCGCCGACAGCTGGCGCATCCAGCCGGGCACGCCCGTCTACGTCCAGCCGTACTTCCCGGCGCAGCGGCCCGAGGGGCTGGACTTCGACGAGTCGTACCGCTGGTTCCTGGACACCCCCGGCGTCCCGGTGCCCGCCGACGAGGTGCGGAAGCTGGCCGAGCTGGCCGTCCTGTAACGCGCTTATACGGCGAGGCTGTCGTACGGCTGCGAGCTCTCCTCGACGGGCCGGCGCCGGATGCACACGAGGTGGACCGTCGCGGCGAGTGCTGCTGAGGCGACGGTGACGAGCCCGAGCGGGGCGGCGTCGCCGGCGCCGCCGAGGCCGACGAGGGGCGCGGCGAGCCCGCCGAACGCGAAACGGGCCAGCCCGAGCAGCGAGGAGGCGGTGCCGGCGATGCCGGGATAGTTCGCCAGCGCGAGGGAGGTGGTCGGCGGGGTCGTGGCCGCCACGCCGCTGACCATCGTGAACAGCGAGAGGATCACGGCGATCAGGGGCAGGTGGAGGGCGGCGGTGGCGAGCAGCCCGCCGGCGCCGACGAGGCACATCACGAGCCCGATCACCAGGGTCCGCGTCTCCGACCACCGCTCGGCGAGGCGGCCGGCGGCGAAGCCGAAGACCATGAACCCGAGGGAGTTCAGGCCGAACGCGAACGAGTACCCCTGCGGGGAGAGCCCGTAGATTCCCTGCAGGACGTACGTGGCGCCGCTCAGGTAGGCGAACAGCGCGGCGTTCACGAACCCGGTGACGAGCACGGCGCCGAGGAACACGCGGTCGCCGAGCAGCCGGCGGAAGTCGCGCCCGGTCCGCGCGAGCCCGCCGGCGACCCGCTCGGGCGGGGGCAGCGTCTCACGGAAGACGACGAGAGCGGCGACCAGGATCGCCGCGCCGACCGCGGACAGGAACAGGAAGATGCCCCGCCAGTCGGTGACGGAGGCGAGTTGCCCGCCGATCACCGGACCGACGATGGCGGCGAGTCCGCCGATCACGGTCAGGCGGCCGTAGTACCGGACGAGCCTGCCGCCGGAGTAGACGTCGCGGCCCGCGGCCTGCGCGATCACGATGCCCACCCCGCCGGCGAGTCCTTGGACGAACCGCGCGGCGACGAGCGTCTCGATGGCCGGGCTGAGGGCGCACAGCGCCGAGGTGAGGATGTAGGCGACGACGCCGGCCAGGAGCGGGCGGCGGCGGCCGAACCGGTCGGACAGGGGCCCGGCGACGATCTGGCCGAGGGCCAGGCCGAGCAGGCACGCCGTGACGGTCAGCTGCGCGGCCGACGTCGCCGACCGCAGCTCGGCGGTGAGCGCGGGGAGTACGGGCAGGTAGAGGTCCATGGAGATCGGACCGAAGATCGTCAGCAGGCCGAGGACGACCGCCAGCGGGCGGCCGATGACCTGTTCGCGTCGGGGCATGGTGGCTTGGGATTCCTGTCGGGGGTCGATGCGAGCCGGTGCGTAGTTGTCCATGACACCCCGACCGCTCCTGACCAGGGAGTTCTTGATGAAAGGTGTACTGGCAGGGCATCCCGGCGCGGGGGCCGCGGAGCGTACGGTCGAAAGGTGGACAATCGACAGGAAGTTCGTGAGTTCCTCGTCTCGCGGCGCGCGAAGATAACGCCGGAGCAGGCCGGGCTGCCTTCCGGGACCAACCGCCGGGTCCCCGGACTACGCCGGAGCGAGGTCGCCGCGCTGGCCGACGTGAGCATCGAGTACTACTCGAAACTCGAGCGAGGCGCCCTCGCCGGAGTGTCGCCCAGCGTGCTGGAGGCCATCGCCCGCGCGCTCCAGCTCGACGAGGCCGAACGTGCGCACCTGTTCAATCTGGCCCAGACCGCAAGCAGATCGAGCGCGATCGTACGGCCCCGGCGGCGTCCGGCGAAGCAGTGGACCCCGCGCCCGAGCCTGCAGTGGACCCTCGACGCCGTCACCGAAGGCCCCGCCTTCGTCCGGAACGGCCGGATGGATCTCCTGGCCGCCAACCGGCTCGCGCGAGCCTTCTACGCCGACGTCTACGCCGATCCGCAGCGCCCCGCGAACATCGCCCGGTTCACCTTCCTCGACCCCAGAGCCCACCGGTTCTACCCGGACTGGGGCCCTGCCGCCGACACCTGCGTCGCCATCCTCCGCACGGAGGCCGGTCGCGACCCGCACGACAAGGAACTCCACGACCTGGTCGGCGAGCTGTCGACCCGCAGCGACGAGTTCCGCAGACGGTGGGGCGCCCACAACGTGCGCCACCACGGCAGCGGCACGAAGAACTTCCACCACCACATCGTCGGCGACCTCACCCTCGCCTACGAGGGCCTGGAGATGGCCGCCGAACCCGGTCTCACCCTCACCGTCTACGCCGCCGAGCCCGGCTCGCCGTCCGAGGAGGGGCTGCGCCTGCTCGCGTCGTGGGCCGCCTCGCAGGAGGCGGACTCCACCCTGCAGCCGCAACCGGCCGATTGACGCCGGACTTCGGCCGCCCGGCCGGTGCCACGGTCAGGAGCCGGTCCGGGTGCTGACGCGCGGGCCGTTGTACTCGGTGTCGGTGACGTGTTCCCGCCAGGTGGCGTCGTCGCCTTCCCACATCGCGAGGTGGATCATGAACCGGTCCGGGGCGGCGCCGTGCCAGTGCTCCTCGCCCGGCGGCGTGTAGACGATGTCGCCGGGATGGGCCTCGATGATCTCGCCGCCGCGCGACTGGATCAGCGCGACGCCCTCGACGATGTACAGCGTCTGGCCCAGGCTGTGCGAGTGCCAGGCGGTACGGGCACCGGGCGCGAACCTGACCATGTTCGCCCGCGCGCGGGAGGGGTCCTCGCCCCGTTGGATTACGTCGGCCCAGGCGTCGCCGGTGAACCACTCGGCGGGCAGCTTGGTGGTCGGCGGCTGCTTCAAGATCTTCATGGATGTCTCCTGTGACAGGTCCGGGCGCGTACGCCCCCGACGGCGAACGCGCCCCATCGCCCATGAAACGCCTGGTCAAGCGCGCGTGACAGGCTCTGGTGTACCACGTACCCGCAGACCACCCCTGGCCGCGACCGGTTCGCTCGATGGGGCTGTCAAGAATTCGTGACCTTGCGCAGCCGTTCCAGCGCGTCCGGATCGCTCAGCGCCGATCCCACGGCCACTCCCCTGCAGCCCGCGGCCAGGAAGGCGGCCGCGTTGCCCGCGTCGACACCTCCGGTCGCGACGAAACGGACGCCGGGGAACGGCGCGAGCTGCGCCTTTATCCAGTCGGGCCCGAGCTGCGCGGCGGGGAACGCCTTCAGCCAGGTGAAGCCGTGGGCCAGGGCGGCGGCGATCTCCGTGGACGTGGCCACGCCCGGCAGGTGCGGCAGCCCGAGCCGCAGCGACTCCGCCACGACCTCGGGGTGGAGCCCGGGCGCGACGGTGAAGGCGGCGCCCAGCTCGCTGACGGCGGTCAGCTGCTCGGCCGTGGTCACCGTTCCTGCTCCGACGCTCTTGCCGTTGGCCCGGGCGGCGTCCAGCGCCGCACGCAGGGACGGCAGCGCGTCGGGCGCCTGCACGGGCACCTCGATGAGCTCGACGCCGAACGCCCAGGCGCGCTCGCACATGGCCACGGTGGCCACGGGGTCGAGATTGCGGAAAATGCCCAGGATCGGGCATCGGCCGAGATTAGTGTCGAAGAAGTCAGCGGCGTCCATAGCGGTCTCCTCCCCAGCCCAGACTCTTGGAGATCTCGTGGGCCGCGTCGCGCAGGTCGTCGATGTACGCGCGCAGCTCTTCCAGTGGTACGACCGCTCGCAGAGCGGTGATCGAGATGCCGTGCGTGACCTTGCCCCGGGCGTCGAAGACCGGGAGCGCCACGCAGTTGATGTAGTCCTCGTGCTCGCCGTCGTCCTCGGCCCAGCCTCGTTCCCTGGTCAGGGCGAGCTCGGCCTCGAGCGCCTCGGCGGTGGTGATCGTCGTCGGGGTGAAGCGGGTGAACGTGGTGCGCTCCATGACCCGCGCCCAGGTCCTGGCGTCCTGGTAGGCGAGGATGACCTTGGCGACGGCGGCGGTGTGCGGCTGGGCGGGCAGCCCGATGCGCGAGCCCATGGACACGGTGCCCCGGCCGTCGATCTTGTCCACGTAGATGACCTGGTCCCCGACCAGCTCTCCCAGGTGGACCGTCTGGCCGTAGCGCTCGCTCAGGCCGTGCAGGATCGGGTGCGCGAGCGAGCGGGCCTCGACCTGGTCGAGCGCGAGCTGGCCGAGCGCGATGAGCTGGAAGCCCATGCCGTACATGCCGCCGGGGACACGCCGTACGAAACCGCCCTCCTCCAGCGTCTGCAGCAGGCGCAGCGCGGTGGACTTGTGGACGCCGAGGTGCTCGGCGATCTCGCCCAGCGTGCGGTGACGTACGGAGACGAACCCGACGATGTCAATGGCCCGTGCGACGGTCTGCGACATGCTGGTGTGCTCCTTGTTCGAGCAACGAGACGATCTCGCCGGCGGGAGGAAGATCGGCCAGGTCGGCCGGGGACATCAGGACGCGGGAGGCCGCGTAGTGTCCCAGCCGCAGGCGGGTGAGCTCGTCCCGGCCGTCGAGGAACCCGCTCAGCCAGCCGGCCGCGAAGGCGTCGCCCGCGCCGACGGCGTCGAGCACCTCGACCGGCGTCGACGGCGCTCGATGGACGCCCGCCGGGGTGAAGGCGACCGCCTCGATCGCGGCGTCCTTGACGATCAGGTACGGGGGCCGGTCGATGAGCCGGCGCACGCTCTCGGCGTCGGAGGTGCCCCACAGCGCCGCCGCCTCGTCGCGACCGACGAAGACGATGTCGGCGCGCTGTGCCAGCTCCAGGAGCACGGCCGGGGCGTCGGCGTCCTTCCACAGGCTCGGCCGGTGGTTGACGTCGAAGCTGACCGCGGCCGGTCCGAGCGGCCGGTCGAACACGATGTGCCTGGTCAGCTCCAGGCACTGCGGGGAGATGGCCGCGGTGATGCCGGAGATGTGCGTAACCCTGGACGGCCGGGCGGCCCAGCCCGCGACCTCTGCCACGGTCATGGCCGAGGCGGCCGAGCCGCGCCGGTAGTAGTAGACGCGGGTGCCCGAGGCGGTCGGGTCCTTGAAGTAGACAGCGGTGGGCCGCTCGTCGTCGCGGCGGACCAGATCGACGTCCACGCCGTGGGCGCGCAGCGCGTCGAGGACGAGGTCACCGAGGGGGTCGCGGCCGACGGCGCTCGCCCAGGCCGTGACGTGGCCGAGCCGGGCCAGCAGCGCGGCGACGTTCGACTCCGCGCCGCCGGGGCGCAGGATGAACGCGCTGTCCCCGTCGAGGCGGCCGCCCGCTGTCGGGGTGACCATCACCATGGTCTCGCCGATCGCGAGCACGTCTGCGGGTCTCATCGGCCGCTCACCCTCCGCCCACGTGACCACTCGCACGAAGGCACTCCCTATTGCAAATGTTGCAACGCCTATGCTGCATTTGCAATATATCCGATAAGCCGGACGTCTCGAAGGAGTGGGGTGGAGATCATCCGGGTCGCCCCATCACAGCCGGAAGGCGTCCCGGGACGTGGCCGCCGTCCGGCGTCACTTGGCGGGGGCACCCTCACCCTGGAGGTACGCCCGGTAGGTGTCGAGCAGCGGGTCGCCGGTCTCGGACATCCACGCGAGCAGGCCCTGCCGTGCCACGTCGAGGTCCTTGCGGCGATCCGGGTCGCCGGCCAGGTCGGCCAGCGAATGCGGGTCGGCGTGCAGGTCGTAGAGCTCCTCGGGGGTCCGGTGCCGGTAGAAGCGGGCGCGCTCGGCGAGCCGCTCGTCGCCGGAGGCGAGCATCGCCGGCCAGGTGCGTCCCATCATGTTCTCGGCCCGGTACTCCCGGGTGCCGTCGGACCACTCGTTCCAGATGTAGCCGAAGCGGTCGTCCTGCCGGCACCGCATCTCGTACCGGCCCTTCGCCGCCGTCTCGTGGAACACCGTGAACATCGCGTCCCGGCCGTCCTGGGGCTCCCCGCGCAGCAGCGGGAGCATGGTCCGCCCGTCCAGTCCGGCCGGTCCGGGCAGGCCCGCCGCCGCGCAGAACGTGGGGAACAGATCGATCATCGACACGAACGCGCTGTTCTCGCGCCCGCCCGGGCGGGTCACCCCGGGCCAGCGGACGATCAGCGGCGTCCGGCTGCTCTGCAGGTAGCAGTTCGCCTTGGCGAACGGCACGGCGATCCCGTTGTCCGACAGGAACACCACCAGGGTCTCCCCGGCGGCGCCGGCCTCGTCCAGCGCGCGCAGCACCTCGGCGACCACGTCGTCGCAGCGGCGGGACGAGCTCAGGTACTCGCGGTACTCCCACGCCACCTCCGGCAGGTCGGGGAGGAAACCGGGCACGCCTCCGACGTCGTCCGCCGGCCCGAAGACCTTCGACGGGGCCGGGTAGGAGGCCCGGGCCTCGGCCGGGAACCGGTCCAGCTCGTCCTGGCTGCCGGAGTACGGGCGATGCGGGTCGTGCGCGTTGGCCATGAGGAACCAGGGCCGGCCCCGCGCGGCCGCCTCCTCCATGAACCGCCGCGACGCCTCGCCGTAGGCGCGCGGATCGCGCCCCATCCCGAGCTCGCGCATGCCGCGCGCGTAGTCCCAGCCGAACGCCTCCACCGGCTGCAGATGCTCCACCTTGCCGAGGATGCCCGACACGTACCCGGCCTCGCGCAGGACCCGGGTGAGCACCGGCACTCCGTCGGCGATCGGCTCGAAGCCCTGCGCGCCGTTGCGGTGCGGCCAGCGACCGGTCATGATCGCGGAACGGCTGGGCTGGCACACCGCGATGGCCACGTGCGCGCGCCCGAAGGTCATCCCCTCGGCGGCCAGCCGGTCCAGGGCGGGGGTCACCTCCGCCGGGCCGCCGAAGCAGCCCGGGGTGTCGCCGCCCATGTCGTCCGCGGTGATCAGCAGGATGTTCGGTGGCATGCGGTCTCCTCAGCGGCCGGCCGCGGCGACTCTGCGTTCCCACATGGCGTGCCGCTCGGGCGTCCAGGCGGCCTCCGCGGCGTGCCACGAGACCGGCGTGGCACCGGTGGCGGTGGACAGCCGCTCCGCCAGGTCGTCCGCGAGGTGGGCCCGGCCGGTGGCGCGCAGGTGCTCCATGTAGCGGACCGGGTCGTTGTAGTAGGTCGGCCCGACCTGCAGCGTCGTCTGCATGGGGTCGGGCAGCGCGCCCGGCCGGCCCGCGTAGGTGTGCCACCATTCCGAGAGGTACGTACGCATCTGCGCCGCCAGCTCCGGCTCCTTCTCGATCAGATCGGTGGTGAGATGCGGGTCGGCGGTGACGTGGAACAGCTGCTCCCACTCGGCGCGGAAGCTGCCCGGATGGTAGGTCCGCATGTAGAGATGGTCGCGGGTGCGGACCGCCCGCTGGTAGGTGTGCGCCCCGTGGCCGAGCACCAGGTACGGGCGCGACGGGATGGCGGAGCCGCGTACCGCGTCGGCGAACGAGGCGCCCTGCCAACCGCCCGGGATCGGGACATCGAGCAGGTCGCACAGCGTGGGGGCGAGGTCGATGTTGTACAGCAGGGCGTCGCAGCGGCGCGCGTCCTCGGGCAGGTCGTCGGTGACGCCGGGCCAGTAGACGACCAGCGGCACCCGGTGGACCGGCTCGTTGGCGTGCCCGTGCTCGGCGTAGGAGCCGTTCTCACCGAAGGACTCCCCGTGATCGGCGCTCACGATGATCGCGGTCTCGCCCGCGATGCCGAGCTCCTCCAGCGTGGCCAGCAGCTCGCCGAACAGGCTGTCCCAGTACATGATCGTGCCGTCGAACCCGTTGATGAGGTGCTCGAAGTCCGCGCGGGTGCGGATGGCCTCCGGCATGTTGTGCGGGACCGGGGAGCTGCGCGGCAGGGCCGAGTAGTGCAGGTCGAGGGCGCTGCGCGGCCCGTAGACCTCCGCGTGGCCGTCGATGGCCTCCTGGTCCGGCCAGGCCGGGGGCGGCCCGGAGGCGGCCGCCTTCTCGGTCCAGCCCGGCTCGGTCAGGTACGGCGTGTGCGGCTCCCAGTAGGTCAGGTGCAGGTACCAGTCGTCCTCGTGCGCGTGGCGGCGGATCCAGTCCAGCCCGACCCGGTTGATGTCACGCCCGTCCTCGTCGTTGATCTCGTTGCTGGCCCGGATCGATTCGCGGAAGTTGCCCAGGAAGTAGTAGGCCCGGTGCCGCTCGGCGAACATCGACACGGCGGCCGTGTAGTAGCCGTGCGCACCCAGCCGCTGGCCGAGCAGCGGGCGTTCCGGATGGTTGCCGTGGCCCGAGTCGAGGCGGAACCTGGCGGCCTCGCCGAAGTGCCCGACGACGCCGTTCGTGATGCCGAACTGCCCGCTGGTCAGCGCGGTGCGCGAGGGCAGGCAGGGCGAGTCGGAGCAGTAGTAGCGCTCGAACACCACGCCCTTGTCGGCCAGTGCCTGCAGGTTCGGCGTGGTGGGCCGCTGGTAGCCGTAGGGTTGCGTGTGGTCGGCTCGGAGCGTGTCGACGTCGATGTAGATGACGCGCATGGGAACCCTTCGTGTGTCGGTCAGTCGAGATCGCGGGCGCAGCGGAAGCCGGTGTTGCCCCCGGAGCTGTCCGGCGTGTTGTGCGAGCGGGCGGCGACCCGGTAGCGGTTGCAGTAGGAGTCGTGGCAGAGGTACGAGCCGCCGCGCGTCACCCGGTCGGTGCCCGAACGCGGGCCGACCGGGTTTCGCTCCTGGGCGGGGTGATCGGTCCCCCACCAGTCGGCGCACCACTCCCAGACGTTGCCCGCCATGTTGTGCAGGCCGAAGTCGTTGGGCGGGAACGCGTGCGCCGGCGCGGTCCCCGCGTAGCCGTCCTCGGCCGTGTTCGTGACCGGGAAGCGGCCCTGCCAGATGTTGGCCATGTGCCTGCCGCCGGGGGTGAGCTCGTCGCCCCACGGGTAGCGCCGCTGGTCGTGGCCGCCTCGCGCGGCGTACTCCCACTCCGCCTCGGTCGGCAGCCGCTTGCCGGCCCAGCGGGCATAGGCGTCGGCGTCGTGCCAGGACACGTGGACGACCGGATGATCGCCGCGGTCGTCCAGGCCGCTCCCCGGTCCTTCGGGATGGCGCCAGTCCGCTCCCCGGACGGCCGCCCACCACGGGGTGACCTCGGGCCGCGGCGAGATCCGGCGCAGCTCCCGGTTCAGGAAGCGGACGAACACGTAGGACCAGCCGATCCGTTCGGTCTCCGTGACGTAGCCCGTCTCGGCCACGAATCCCGAAAAATCATCGTTCGTCACTGCGCAGCGGTCGATGAGGAACGGCGAGAGCTCCACCGTGCGGACCGGGCCCTCACCGTCGGAGGGGAAGCCCTCGGCGCCGTCGCTGCCCATCCGGAAGCGCCCGCCGGGAAGCCGCGCCATTCCGACGTCGGATCCGCGCCCCGCCCGCAGGGGCTGCGCCGCCGCCGTCGACGCGCCGGACGACGGCCGGCCTGGGGTGCAACAGCCGCTCATACGCCCTCCTGCGTCGGTCGCATGAGCGACAGCCGGCCGTGTTCGATTAGTCGCTCGCTTCGCTCGCTCATGCCACCGCTCCAGTGGCGGCCGGATCTCCGGCGAAGTGGCACGCGGCCGGCTGCCCCGTGGCGGCGGGCGTGCGCTCCGGCGCCTGCTCGACACAGACCGTACGGCCCGGGCGCTTCAGCGGCCCGATCGGGCAGCGGGTGCGGAACCGGCATCCGGTCGCCCGGTCGGCGTCGCCGATCTCGACGAACCGGCCCCGATGCGGGCCGATCCCGAGGCCGCCACGTTGATGCCGACAATGGCCGACGCCGCGCGGCGACAGCTCCGGCGCCTCCTGCGCGCAGACGTCCTCGCTCAGGCGGAAGGGACGACCTTTCGGCAGGTGGGCGGGGTCGGGGGGAGCGCCGGGGATGGAGGGCAGGCGCCGCCCCGCGGACGACGCCGGCAGGGCTCGGAGAGTTGGACGGCTTCGTGCGCCTGTACGCATGGTGGAACTCCTCGTGAAGCCGGGGACGGCGCCGCCTGCGCATGCGTCGTCATGCCGGCTGACGCGCGGGACCGGCGCCGGGGGTGTTTCTGGAAGGTCAGGCCTTCGGGATCGCTTCGAGCCGCAGCAGACTCGTCTCGAAGAGCTCGCACATGTCGGTCGTGGGGTCACGGAGCCACTGCAGCTGCAGGCCGTTCATCAGAGAGACCAGCTCGGCGGCCGTGGCGGCCGGATCGAGGGACGGGGACATGCGCCCCTTCTCCTGGTCGGCGATGATCAGCCGGGCGATCCGGTCCCGGACTCGCTGGTTGCGCTGGTAGAAGAAGTCGTGAGCCGGGTGCGCCGGGTTGAGGCTCTCGGCCGCCTGGACGGTGAACAGCCGGACGAGGCCGGGTTGGGTCTCGTTGCGACGGCAGAACGCCATCAGCCATTCCCTGGTGGTGACCTCCACCCCCTGGAACTGCGCTTCGACGTGCTGCTCGTCTTGGAGGTCGCGCTGCTGGAGCACCGCGAGGATGAGGGATTCCTTGCTGTCGAAGTGATGCAGCAGGCCCGGCTGGGAGACCCCGACCTTCTGGGCCACTTCGGCCAGGCTCGTGCCCCGGAAGCCCGCGACGGCGAACGCGTCCGCGGCGACGGCGAGGATCTGCTCCCGTCGCGCGGCGGCCGGGCGGCGGACCCGGCTGCTCTCCGCTCGTGCCATGCGTATCTCCCCTTCGGCGCCCGCTGCTCCGGTTACTCGTAACTTACCGAGTACTCGGTAGGTAAGAAACCCCTACCTTTCAGTAACTTACTGCAGCAACGCGTCGCTGAGCTCGGCGGGCGCGTCGGTGTCCCGCAGCAGCTCGACCAGGAGGCGGATCATCCGGGCCTTCAGCGCGTCGTCCCACCAGTTCGGCGTCGCGCAACTCCTCGGGGCGGAAGCGGGCCATCATGCGCGTGGGCGTCAGCGTGAACAGCGGGCCGTTGTCGGGAGTGCGAACCATTCGAGCAGCGTCGACCGGAAGTCGATCGTCTGCACCAGCGCCGAACGGCGCTCGCCCGCCGCGCAGACCGGAGCCGCGCGAAATTCGGGGCGTGTACGCCCCACCCCGCCGTCATGGCAACCCCGGCCCGATGCCCGGGCCGGGGTTCGAGGGTCCTACTTGAGGCTGTCCGGGACGCCGGACTTGTCGCCGAGGCCGACGAGGTAGTCCGCGTACTCCTTCACGTTGTCCTTCTTGACGAGCTTGCCCTGCAGCGTCTCGTCGGCCTGCACCTGCTTGCCGCCCAGGACGTCGGAGGCCAGCGAGACCACCTTCTGCCCGAGCGCGAACGGCGACTCGGCGTTCGTGGCGTACATCTCGCCCGCCGCGACGGCGGCCAGCGCGTCGGCGATGCCGTCGTTGCCGACGACCTTGACCTTGCCCACCAGGTTGCGGGCCTTGAGCGCGGACAGCACGCCCATCGCCATCTCGTCGTTGGCCGCGTACACGCCGTCGATGTCGGGGTTGGCCTGCAGCACGTTCGTCATCACGTTCAGGGCCTTGGCCCGGTCGAAGTCGGCCGCCTGCGTGGCGACGACCTTGATGTCCTTGTGCGTGGCGATCTGCTGCTGGAAGCCCTTGCTGCGGTCCTGGGCCACGTTGGTGCCGAGGATGCCCTGGATCTCGACGACCTTGCCCTTGCCGCCGACGGCCTCGGCCAGCGCGTCGGCCGCGTTCTTGCCGGCCTGGACGGCGTCGTAGCCGACGAACGTGGCCAGCTTGCCGCCGGACGGCTTGCGGTCGAAGGCCATCACGGGGATGCTCGCCGAGTTCGCCTGGGTGACGGAGCTGCTGGCCGACTGGCTGCCCACCGGGTCGAGGATGAGGATCCCGGTCTGCTTGGAGATGGCGGTCGTCGCCTGGTTGAGGAAGGTGGCGTCGGAGTTGTCGGCGTTCTGCACGTTCAGGGTGATGCCGCTCTTGGCGGCCTGGGCCTCGGCGCCGTCCTTCACGCTGATGAAGAACGGGTTGCCGAGCGTGCTCATGATGATCGTGGCGTCCTTCTTGCCGGACGCCTGGGGGGCGCCCGTGGTCGCCTCCTCGCCGCCCCGGCTGCAGGCGGTCAGGGAGACGGCGGCCAGGGCGGCGACGGCGATGAGCTTGCGGGGAGTGCGCATGGATCTTTCCTTTAGATGTGCTGGGCGAGTTCTGGGGTACGGACGGGGGATTCGGCCCTGCGCGGCACGAGCCTGCGCAGGATGTCCACGTTGCGGTCGAGGAAGACGGCCAGGAGGATGACCAGGCCCTTCACCACGTCCTGCAGGAACGGGGAGACGTCGAGCAGGTTCATCCCGTTGTCGATGACGCCGAGCACGAGCGCTCCGACGAGGGTGCCGAGCAGGGTGCCGCGACCGCCGGCGAGGCTGGTGCCGCCGATGATGACGGCCGCGATCGCGTCCAGCTCCAGGCCGGCGCCGGCGGTCGGTTGGGCCGTGGACAGCCGGGCGGTGATGATGAACCCCGCCAGGGACGCCAGCACGCCGCTGATGACGAAGGCGAGGATCTTGACGCGGTGCACCCTGATGCCGGACAGCCGCGCGGCCTCGACGTTGTCGCCGGTGGCGTAGACGTAGCGGCCGAAGCGGGTGCGCGCCAGGACGTACCCGAAGATCCCGAACGCCACCAGCATGATCCACACCGGCACCGGCACGCCCGCGAACCTCGCCTGCCCGATCCCCTGGAAGTCGTAGTCCGTCACCGGGATCGGGTTGCCCGAGGTGATGTGCAGGGTGAGCCCCGCGAACACCGACATCGTGGCCAGCGTCGCGATGAACGACGGCATCCTGGTCCTGGTCACGAGCAAGCCGTTGACCAGCCCGATGGCCGCGCCGGTCGCCAGGCCCGCGGCCAGCGCGGGGATCAGCCCGTACGTGCCGAGCGTCAGGGCGGTGACGACGGCGGAGAAGCCGAGCGCCGAGCCCACGGACAGGTCGATCTCGGCAAGGATGATCACATATGTCTGCCCGGCCGCGAGCAGCGCGGCGACGGAGGTCGCGAGCGCGACGTTGAGCAGGTTCGTCGGGGTGAGGAAGACCGGCGAGGCCACCGAGAGGACGATCCCTACCAGGAGGAGCATCCACACCGCGCGCAGCCGGCCCGCGACGGTCTTGAGCTTCGAGGTCATGCGGCACCTACCAGTGCGTGCTTGAGGATGGACTGCTCGTCGAGGTCGTCGCCGGTCAGCTCGGCGACGAGCCGTCCCTCGCGCATCACGACCACGCGGTCGGACATGGCGACGAGTTCCGGCAGGTCGGAGCTCACGAGCAGGACGGCGACGCCGTCCGCGGTGAGCTGGTTGATGATCCGGTAGATCTCGGTCTTGGCCCCGACGTCCACGCCGCGGGTCGGCTCGTCCATGAGCAGCACCCGCGGCCGGGTCATCACCCACTTGGCGAACAGGGCCTTCTGCTGGTTACCGCCGGACAGCGAGCTGACCGCGATCGACGGGGAGGCGGCGCGCACCCGCAGCTCCGAGATGACCGCGCCGGTGGCCGCGCGCTCCTTGCCACGCCGTACGACGCCGCTCCCGGAGCTGAACTCGCGCAGCGAGGCCAGCGACACGTTCGACTCGACCGACTGGCCCATGCACAGGCCCTCCGCCTGCCGGTCGGGCGACAGGTAGGCGATCCGGCTGCCGATCGCGTCCTGGACGCTCGCGACGCGTACGCCGGAGCCGTCCACGAGCACGGACCCGCCGGTCAGCGGCTGCAGGCCGAACAGCGCGCGCAGCAGGTCGCTGCGCCCGCAGCCGACCACGCCGCCGATGCCGACCACCTCGCCGGCCCTGACCTGCAGATCGATGTCGTGGAAGCGCGAGCCGCCCCCGCCGCGCACCTCCAGCACGACCTCGTCCCGGGCGTTGCGCTCCTTGGGGTAGAAGTCGTCCACGGCGTCGCCGACCATGGCGGTGACGACCTCGGCAGGGGTGAGCCGCTCGGTGGGGGCGTCGAGCGTGACCCGGCCGTCGCGCAGCACGACGATGCGGTCCGAGAGGGCGAAGACCTCGTCCAGCCGGTGGCTGATGTAGATCACCGAGACGCCGGCCTCGCGCAGCCGGTTCACCTGGGCGAAGAGCTGCTCGGACTCCTGCTCGTCGAGCGCCGCGGTCGGCTCGTCGAGGATGATCAGCCGCAGCTCGTGCGTCATGGCCTTGGCGATCTCGAGCATCTGCCGCTCGGCCACGCTCAGCTCGCTGACCTGGCGGTGCACGTCGATCTCCATGCCGAGGCGGCGGAGCGCCTGCCTGGCCTCGGCGGCCATGCGCTGCTTGGAGACGAACAGGCGGCCGAAGACGCGCTCGCGGTCCAGCACATACATGTTCTCGGCCACGCTGAGGTGCGGGAACAGGTTCTGCTGGAACTCCTGGTAGATGACCTCGATGCCCTGCGCCATCGCGGCCTGCGGGTCCTTGAACACCGTCGCGGTCCCGTCGATCAGCAGCCGCCCCGAGTCGGGCTGGTGCGCGCCGGAGATCACCCGGGTGAGCGTGGACTTGCCCGCCCCGTTCTCCCCGATGAGCGCCACGACCTCGCCGGGACCGACGTCGAAGCTGACGCCGCGCAGGACGCTGTTGTCGCCGAAGGACTTGCGCACATCGGCCAGCTGGAGATGCATGCCAGGCTCCCGATCAGTACACGACGCCCGCGGTGAGCAGGACGTTGGCGTACGGGGTGAACTCGCCGGAGCGCACGGCCGCCCTGGCCCCTGCGGTGGCCCGCTTGAACTCGGTGTGCGGCAGGAACTCCAGCGTCAGGCCGAGCCGGTCGAACCGCTCCTCGATCGCGGCCAGCATGTCCGGGCTGTGCTGCTTGATCTCCTCGGACAGCAGCACGCCCTCCACGGCCACCTCGTCGAGCACCACGTCCAGCAGGTCGAGGAAACGCGGCAGGTTCTCCCTGACGGCCAGGTCCACGCGTTCCACCTCCCTCGGGATGGGCAGGCCCGCGTCGGTGACGACGATCGTGTCCGTGTGGCCGAGCTCGGAGATGACGCGGGCGAGCTGGGCGTTGAGCGTCCCTTGGTTGCGCCTCATCGGGTGGCTCCTTCCATGGAGGTGTTGACCAGTGGCTCGACCTCGTCCCTGCCGGGGAGCGAGGGGCTGGCTCCCGCCTTGGTGGTGGCCAGGGCGCCGGCCGCCATGCCGTACTGGATGGCGGTGTCCACGTCGAGGCCGGCGGCGAGGGCGCCGCCGAAGAAGCCGGTGAACGCGTCGCCGGCCGCCGTGGTGTCCACGGGCGTCACGGCGTACGCGGGGAAGTGGCGGGTGCGCTCCTTCGTGACCGACAGGGCCCCGCCCGCGCCGAGAGTGATGATCGCGTGGCGCACGCCGCGCTCCAGGAACCAGGCCGCCGCCCGCTCCGCCGACTCCAGGTCCGTGACCTGGACGCCGGTCAGCACGGTGGCCTCGCTCTCGTTCGGGGTCACGATGTCGAGGTACGGCCACACGTCGTCGGGCAACTCCTGGGCGGGCGCCGGGTCCAGGACCACGGTCAGCCCGGCCGCCGCGCCCTCCCGCGCCGCGTGGCAGGCGACCTCCGTCCGGATCTCGAGCTGGAGCAGGAGGACGCCGACCCGGTCGCGGACGCGCTCGATGCTCTCCGTGACCATCGCCTCGTCGAGGGAGGCGTTGGCGAGCGGCGTGATGACGATGTCGTTCTCGCCCGAGGCGTCCACGCGGATGTGGGCGACGCCCGTGCGGCCCTCGACCGTGCGGACCTCGGTGAGCGTGACGCCGTGCGTCTCCAGGCCGGACAGCACGATGTCGCGGAACGGGTCCTGGCCCACGCAGGCGGCCATCCAGGTCGGCGCGCCCGAGTGGGCGGCGGCCACCGCCTGGTTCGCGCCCTTGCCGCCGAGCACGAGGGTGAAGTCGTCACCGAGCACGGTCTCACCGCGCCGCGGCAGCCGCCGGCTGAACGCCGTGACGTCCGCGGTGATGCTCCCGACGACGAGAACACCGGTGGGTTCCATGGGGGTTCCTCCAGATTCGGGGATGGGTGACCCGAGGGCACGGCCCATGTGCCGTGTCCTTGCGGGTGCGGGGTCGATCAGATCCCGGCGGGGTGCCAGACCGTCTTGGTCTCCATGAACGCGGTCATGCGTCTCGTCCCGCGGTCCTCTGCCGTGGTGAGCACGCGCTTGAAGTTCTCGGTCGCCGCCTGTTCGCAGGCCGGCTTCAGCTCGGGGGCCGCCACGCCGGTGAGGTCGAGCCCGTTGACGTCCATGTGCGCGGCCAGCCACGGGGCCAGCTCGGCCTGGTGCCCGGTGAGGATGTTCACCACGCCGCCCGGCAGGTCGGAGGTGGCCAGCACTTCGGCGAACGTGATCGCGGGCAGCGGCGCCCGCTCCGAGGCGACCACGACGCAGGTGTTGCCGGTGACGATCACGGGTGCGACGGCGGTGACGAGGCCGAGCAGGGGCTCGGCGGGCGCGATGACCGCGACCACCCCGACCGGTTCCGGCGAGGACAGGTTGAGGTACGGGCCCGCGACCGGGTTGGCCGTCCCGCGCACGGCGGCGATCTTGTCGGACCAGCCCGCGTACCAGACGAGCCGGTCGACGGCGGCGTCCACCTGCTCCAGCGCCTGCTTGCGCGGGCCGCCGAGCTCGTCGGCGAACTGGGCGCGGCGGCCCTCCAGCATCTCGGCGACGCGGTAGAGGATCTGTCCCCGGTTGTAGGCGGGGGCGCCCGACCAGCCGGGAAACGCCTTGCGCGCGGCCACGACCGCGTCGCGGGCGTCCTTGCGCGAGGCCCTGGCGGCGTGCTCCGTTCTCGTCACGGGGTAGGACCTCCCGCTCTCCGAGCGCGGGAACGCTCCACCGATGAAGAGCTTGTACGTTTTGCGCACGGTCACGCGTCGATCAGACATCGAGGTAGGCCTCCAATCCGTGCAAACCGCCCTCGCGGCCGTATCCGGACTCCTTGTAACCGCCGAACGGCGAGGCCGGGTCGAACTTGTTGAACGTGTTGGCCCACACCACCCCCGCACGCAACCGGTCAGCCATCCACAGGATCCGCGACCCCTTCTCCGTCCAGATCCCCGCCGACAACCCATACGGCGTGTTGTTGGCCTTCTCCACCGCCTCAGCCGGGGTCCGGAACGTCAGCACCGACAACACCGGGCCGAAGATCTCGTCCCGGGCGATCGTGTGCGACTGCGCCACCCCCGTGAAGATCGTGGGCGGGAACCAGAACCCCCGCTCGGGCAGCTCACACACCGGCGACCACCGCTCGGCCCCCTCCGACTCCCCCAGCGCCGACAGCTCCTTGATCTTGGCGAGCTGCTCGGCGGAGTTGATCGCCCCCACATCGGTGTTCTTGTCCAGCGGATCACCCACCCGCAACGTGCCCAGCCGCCGCTTCAACGCGGCCAGCAGCTCCTCCTGAACCGACTCCTGCACCAGCAGCCGCGACCCGGCGCAGCACACATGGCCCTGGT
>NZ_JBITHZ010000011.1:75674-357914 GCF_044458585.1 Nonomuraea sp. NPDC050451 | reverse complement strand
ACTGGCAGTGGTTGTCGCTGGTGCTGGCGGCGCCGGTGGTGGTGTACGCGGGCTGGCCGTTCCACAAGGCGGCCTGGACCAACCTGCGGCACGGCACGGCGACGATGGACACGCTGATCTCGATGGGCACGCTGGCCGCGCTCGGCTGGTCGCTGTGGGCGTTGTTCTTCGGCAGCGCGGGCACCCCCGGCATGACCCACCCGTTCGCGTTCACCATTGAGCGCAGCGACGGGTCGGGCAACATCTATCTGGAGACCGCGGCGGCGGTGACGGCGTTCATCCTGGCCGGCCGGTATTTCGAGTCCCGCTCCAAGCGGCGGGCGGGGGCGGCGTTGCGGGCGTTGCTGGAGCTGGGCGCCAAGGAGGTGGAGCTGGCCGACGGCCGGCGCATCCCCACCGGCCAGCTCAAGGTCGGCGACCGCTTCGTGGCCCGGCCGGGCGAGAAGATCGCCACCGACGGCGTCATCCTTGAGGGCTCATCGGCGGTGGACGCCTCGATGCTGACCGGTGAGTCGGTGCCGGTGGAGGTACGCCCCGGGGACGCGGTCACCGGGGCGACGGTGAACGCGGGCGGTCGGCTGATCGTCCGGGCCACCCGGGTGGGCGCGGACACGCAGCTGGCGCAGATGGCCAAGCTGGTGGAGGAGGCGCAGACCGGCAAGGCCGCCGTGCAGCGGCTGGCCGACCGGATCTCGGGCATCTTCGTGCCGATCGTGATCGCGCTGGCGGTCGGGACGCTGGGCTTCTGGCTCGGCACCGGGAACGGGGTGGCGGCGGCGTTCACCGCGGCGGTGGCGGTGTTGATCATCGCCTGCCCGTGCGCGCTGGGCCTGGCCACGCCGACCGCGCTGCTGGTGGGCACCGGGCGAGGCGCCCAGCTCGGCATTTTGATCAAGGGGCCGGAGGTGCTGGAGTCCACCCGCAAGGTCGACACCGTCGTGCTGGACAAGACCGGCACGGTCACCGAGGGCAAGATGACCCTGGTCGCGGTCCACCTCGCCGAGGGGGAGAACCGGGAGGGGGTCCTCAGGCTGGCCGGGGCCTTGGAGCACGCCTCCGAGCACCCGATCGCCCAGGCCATCGCCCGGGCCGCGCAGTCCGACGCGACGGTGGAGGACTTCGCCAACGTCGAGGGGCTGGGCGTGCAGGGGATCGTGGACGGCCACGCGGTGCTGGTCGGCCGGCCCCAGTTGCTGGCGGAATGGTCGCAGCACTTGCCTGTCGAGTTGGAGCGCAAGCTTGCCGACGAGCAGGCCAAGGGCCGCACCGCGGTCGCGGTTGGCTGGGACGGCAAGGCGCGTGCCGTCCTGGTGGTGGCCGATGTCATCAAGCCCACCAGCAAGGAGGCGATCTCCGAGTTGCGGGCGCTCGGTTTGCGGCCGGTGCTGCTGACCGGGGACAACGAGGCGGTGGCCAGGACGGTGGCGGCCGAGGTGGGCATCGATGAGGTGATCGCCGAGGTGCTGCCCGCCGACAAGGTCGAGGTGGTCAAGAAGCTGCAGGCCGAGGGCAGGGTCGTGGCCATGGTCGGCGACGGGGTCAACGACGCCGCCGCGCTGGCCCAGGCCGATCTGGGGCTGGCGATGGGCACCGGCACGGACGCCGCGATCGAGGCCTCGGACCTGACCCTGGTGCGGGGCGACCTGAGGGTGGCCGCCGACGCGCTGCGACTGTCGCGCCGCACGCTGTCCACCATCAAGGGCAACCTGTTCTGGGCGTTCGCCTACAACGTGGCGGCGTTGCCGCTGGCCGCGCTGGGGCTGCTCAACCCGATGATCGCGGGTGCGGCGATGGCGTTCTCCAGCGTGTTCGTGGTGAGCAACAGCCTGCGGCTACGCCGCTTCAAGTAAGGAACCGCCCCCTGTGGCCCGAAGGCGATCACCGCCTTCGGGCCACAGGAGTTCACCCAGGCCTTTCGAGAACGGTCAGATTCCTGAGCTCATGGCGCTGCGTCGGCTCGCCCAGGGCGTGAGCGATACGGCCCAGCTTCTCCTCAGGGAGAGCGTTCTTCCTGGCGATCGGTGAGCGGCCGGTAGCGCTGTGCCAGGCGATGAGCAGCCTGCCACGCGGCCGAGTCACCCGGCGCAACTCACGGATGCCCGCCTCCAGGTCCGGCCACATCGCCACGTTGTTCACCGAGACCACGACGTCGAAGCTGTCGTCGGGAAAGCCCGTGTCCGCCGCGGTGCCGAGCCGCAGTTCGACGTCGCGCCCGCGGTTGTGCCGGGTCGCCTGACGCAGCATCTCGGGCGAGGGGTCGATGCCGCAGACCCGCTCGGCCTCGAGGTGCCGCAGCAGGCCGCCCGGCCCGCATCCGACCTCCAGCACGCTGTCCTGTTTCCCGATGAGCGCCAGGAGCTCGCTCGGATCGTTGAGCCACAGCATGAGTCGCCCTGCCAAACGCCCGAGGATTCCCTGCGGAAGGGCGAACGGAGAGCGGATCGGCTCGTCGTACGCCCAGGACTGGATCTCCTTGGTGGCCATGTCCTCAGCTTCGCGGTTCAAGTCGGGTTGAAGTCAAATGGAAGCATGGAGCTCATATCCATCGGTGAGGCTGCCCGTCGCCTCGGCCTCAACACCTCGGCTCTGCGGTACTACGAGGAACGAGGCCTGGTACGGCCGGCGGCTCGCCATGCCGGAAAGCGGATGTACGGCCGGACCGAGTTGCGCCGCCTCGCACTGGTCGCCCTGATGCAGCGGCTCGGAGTCCGGCTCGACACCGCCGCCGCCGTCCTGGATGAGTCCAGCGAGCAATGGCGGTCAACGGTACGGGACCAGATCGACGAACTGGACGCCTTGATCGAGCGAGCTCAGGGGGCGCGCACGTTCCTCTCGGCAGCGCTGACCTGCCCCGCCGACCGTCCCACGAGCGAGTGCCCGCACCTGGCCGGCGTCCTGGACCGGCTGTTCACCGGCGGAACCTTCGACGAACTCGTCGAAGAGCACTCAGCTGACCTCGATGTCAGGTGTCACGGCGATGATCGGTTGAGACCGCTCTCGTAGGCGAAGATCACGGCTTGAACGCGGTCCCGTAGGTCGAGCTTCATGAGGACTCGCTTGACGTGGGTCCTGATCGTCGATTCCTCGACGACGAGGGCGGCGGCGATCTCGCGGTTGGACAGACCCCTGGCGATGAGGGTGAGGACCTCCCGCTCACGCGGGGTCAGCCCGGCCAGCCTGGACCGGTCCGAGAGGTCGGGAGTCGGCTGCTGGGCCATGCGGTCGACCACGCGCCGGGTGACCGATGGCGACAGCAGGGAGTCGCCGGCGGCGATGGTGTGCACGGCGGCGATGAGCTCTTCGGGGCGGGTGCGTTTGAGCAGGAATCCGGAGGCGCCGGCGCGCAGGGCGCCGAAGATGTAGTCGTCCTGCTCGAACGTGGTGAGGATGAGAACCCGCACTTCAGGGGCGGTTCGCGACAGCTCGCGGGTGGCCATGATGCCGTCCAGGTCTGGCATGCGGACGTCCATGAGGACGACATCGGGCATCAGCCGGGACGCCCGCTCGACCGCTTCCCGCCCCGTCGCGGCCTGCCCGACGATGTCGATCGTGGGGTCGTTGGAGAGCAGCTCGGCGAGGCCGGCCCGCATCAGGTCGTCGTCGTCGCTGATCAGGACCCGAGTCATGGGCGGTGGCCTCCGAAGGGGATGCGGGCGCGTACGCGAAAGGCGTCGTGGGCCTGCTCGACGTCGAGACTACCGCCGAGCAGGGTCGCGCGTTCACGCATGCCGATCAGCCCGTGACCGCCGCTGCGGCGACGGGCACCGTTGGCGGCCACGGGGTTGGTGACAGTGAGTCCGACAGCCGTCTCGCTGAAGGTCAGCTCGACGCGGGCGCTGCCGGCGCCGTGGCGGGCCGCGTTCGTGAGCGCCTCCTGCAGGATCCGGTAGACGGCCTGGTCGGCCGGGCCGCCGAGGGCCGGAGGCGGGCCTGCGGTGTCCAGCGTGATCCGCATCCCTGCCGCCGAGTGGTGCGCGATCAAGCCGTCCACCGACGCGAGTCCGGGTGGTGCTGCGTCGCCCGTGCCTTCCGTACGCAGGGTGCTGACGATCTGGTCGATCTCTCCGACAGTCTGCCGCGCCAGTTCCTCGACGGCCTCCAGCGTCCGGAGCGAGCGGTCAGGATCTTGGTGATGCCGCAGGCGGGCCGCGCCGGCGCGGACGGCTATCACGCTGATGGCGTGGCCCGCCGAGTCGTGCAGGTCGCGGGCGATGCGGGCACGCTCCTCGGCGATGGCGAGCAGCCGCTCGCGCTCGGCCTCGCGCTCGGCGTGCATGGCGCGGGCCCGCAGCTCGGCGATCTGCTCACCCCGCAGCCTGGTCCGCTCGCCGGCGAACCAGGCTACCACCCAGGCCCCGGGCGTGAGGGACAACGCGGCGACGCCCGAGGTGCCGCCGATCGACAGCGCGGTCGCGACCACATGGACGAGGCCCAGGCCGCCGACGACGGCCGTTGTGCGCCAGGTCCAGGGGGCGTGCCGCTCGCGGCCGGCGGTGAGCAAGTAGAGCGCGACGGCGGGACCGAGCGTCAGCGCGGAGCGATAGTCGAGGCCGGAGAGCAACGCGCTCGCGCCGGCGGTCACCGCGAACACGCCGAGCGGGTGTCGCCGCCACAGGAGAAGCGGCAGTGCCGAACAGCACACCAGCGCCAGGGCGATCACATCGATGGCACCGGATCCGGCGCGGGCCGGGTCCATGCCCTGATGGGGGAGGAGCCCGAGTCCGTGGGCGAGCAGTATCAGCGACCCGCTGAGTGCGGCGATCGTGAGCGCGAGGTCGAACAGCGTGCCCCAGAGGGGCCGGGGCGCGAAGAGCCGATGCGCGCTGGTCTTCGGGGACACGGACGTAGACGCTACCCGCGTACGCACGGGCGGGAATCCCCCTGATGGATGAGCCGTGTCAACGCCATGGGGACGCGGAAGTTCTCCCCACGGGGTGAATCGCCGCCTCCGCCACCTCGTGTGGACTGCTCTGCGAGCCACCGAATCACCCGAAAGGACGCAACATGGCCAACTCCAACACAGATGCGGTCCCTGACCGCGGATCGCCCCCGCGCATGCCCCGCTGGGTGAGGACGGCCCTGATCGTCCTCGGCATCCTCGTCCTGTTGTTCGTCGTCGCGCGAGTCACCGGTCTCGGTGGCGAGCACGGGCCCGGACGGCACATGCCGACGGGAACCGGGCTCACCCATCAGCGAGGTGGGGCGTGACCCTGTCGCCTGGCCTCCGCAGGGCCGCGCTCGTCGCTCACGTCACGTGCTCGGTCGGCTGGTTCGGCGCGGTCGCCGCGTACACGGCGCTCGACGTCACGGCGGTGACCAGCCGGCAGGTCGAGACCGTGCGCGGCGCACATCTCGCCATGGATCTGACGGTCTCGTACGTCATCGTCCCGCTGGCCCTGGCGGCCCTGGCCACCGGCCTCATCCAGGCCCTGGGCACCTCATGGGGCTTGATCCGGCACTACTGGGTGCTGGCGAAACTCCTCCTCACAGTCGTCGCCACCGCCGTCCTGCTGGTGGAGGCGCGGACCGTCGCCACCCTGGCGGAGTACGCCGCCTCAAGCCCCGATCCCCGACCGATGCCCGGCACACTGCCGCATTCCATCGGCGGCCTGGCGGTGCTGCTCCTGATCACGGTCCTCTCCATGGTCAAACCGCAGGGCCTGACCCGGTACGGCTGGCGCAAGCAGCAGGAACAGCGCCGCAAGAAGACCATGGCCGCCACGGGATAGCCGTCGGTCGGCGCTCAGTCTCCGGCAGCGGCAGGTCGCGGCAGGCGGAGCCCTTTGAGGGCGAGTGCGTTGACCGCGACGATGAAGCTCGATCCGGACATCGACAGCGCGGCGATCTCCGGCCGCAGCACCAGGCCGAAGGCGGGTTCGAAGACGCCGGCCGCGATCGGCAGCGCGATCGTGTTGTAGCCGATCGCCCAGCCCAGGTTCTGGCGCATCTTGCGTAGCGTGCCGCGGCCGATGGCCAGCGCCGTCGGGACGTCGAGCGGGTCGGAGCGCATGAGCACCACGTCGGCGGTCTCGATGGCGACGTCGGTCCCGGCGCCGATCGCGATGCCGAGATCGGCCTGGGCGAGCGCGGGGGCGTCGTTGACGCCGTCGCCGACCATCGCGACCTTGCGCCCGTCGCGCTGCAGCTCGGCGATCTTGGCGGCCTTGTCACCCGGCAACACTTCGGCGATCACGGTGTCGATGCCGAGCCGGTCGGCGATCCGCCGGGCGGTGGCCTCGTTGTCGCCGGTCAGCATGACGACCTCGACACCGGCTTCGTGCAGCGCGGCGACCGCCGGGGCGGAGCTGTCGCGGGGAGCGTCGGCGATGCCGATCACTCCGACGGCGCGCCCGTCCACGGCGGCGATGACCGCGGTACGCCCGCCCGCGGTCAGTTCCTCACGCCGGGAGGTCAGCGGGCCCAGGTCCACGCCTTCGATCTGCATCAGCTTCGTGTTGCCCACCACGACCCGGCGTCCGTCCACCTGAGCCGTCGCACCGTGACCCGGGACGTTCTCGAACCCGGTGGCCTGCAGGAGGCCCGGAGCGTGCGCGTCGGCGTAGCGGACCACGGCCTCGGCCAGCGGGTGCTCGGACTCCCGCTCGACGGCGGCCACCAGCGGCAGCAGTTCCGCCTCCTCCATCCCGTCGGCGATCACGTCGGTGACCTCCGGCTCGCCCCTGGTCAGGGTGCCGGTCTTATCCATGACCACGGTCTGGATGCGGGCCGCGGTCTCCAGTGCCATGGCGTTCTTGAAGAGCACGCCGCGCTTGGCGCCCAGGCCGGTGCCCACCATGATCGCCGTGGGGGTGGCCAGGCCCAGCGCATCAGGACAGGTGATCACGACGACGGTGATGGCGAACAGCATCGCCGTGCCGGCCGCCGCGCCCGCCAGCAGCCACGCCACCAGCGTCAGCCCGCCGCCGATGAGGGCCACGAAGACGAGCCAGAACGCCGCCCGGTCGGCCAGGCGCTGCCCGGGAGCCTTGGAGTTCTGGGCCTGCTGGACGAGCTTGACGATCTGGGCGAGGGCGGTGTCGGCGCCGACCTTGGTGGCCCGGACGCGCAGGGTGCCGTTCTTGTTGATGGTCGCGCCGACCACCGCGGAACCGGGGGCTTTGTGCACCGGCAGGCTCTCGCCGGTGACCATCGACTCGTCGACCTCGCTCTCGCCCTCCACGACCGCGCCGTCGACGGCGATCTTCGCGCCGGGACGGACGAGCAGGACGTCCCCGGCCACGACCTCGGCGGTGGGGATCTCCACCTGCTCGCCGTCGCGGATCACCACGGCCCTGGGCGGGGCCAGGTCGAGCAGCGCGCGGATCGCGTCGTTGGCGCCGCCCCTGGCCCGCATCTCGAACCAGTGCCCCAGCAGGACGAACGCCGCCAGCACGGTCGCGGCCTCGTAGAACACCTCGCCGCCGCCGGTCAGCGTGATGTACAGCGAGTACAGCCAGCCCGCTCCGATCGCCACGGCGACCAGCACCATCATGTCCAGCGTGCGGGCCCGCAGCGCCCGTACGGCGCCGTCGAAGAAGATCCACGAGGAGTAGAAGATCACCGGCAGGCTGAGCAGCAGCGCCCACACGTCCTCGCGCAGCCCGAACGGCACCGGCACGTCCAGCCCCAGCACCTCGCGCCCGATCGGCGACCAGATCAGGATCGGGACGGACAGCACGGCCGCCACGAGGAACCGGTTGCGCATGTCGGCCACCATGGCCTCCATCGACATGGCGCCATGGCCCCCGTGCCCCATCATCTCGTGCGGCGACGGACCCGCCTGCTCTCCATGCTCGGCAGGGGCCTCCCGGACGGCCGAAGCGACGCCCGGCGGGTCGGGTTCTGCCAGGGGATCGCAGACGTGCGACGGTACGGACTGCCCCGCGCAGTGATAGCCGCATTCCCGCACCCAGCGGCGAAGCTCGGCCAAGGACGTGGCCCTCGGATCGAACACCACGACGGCGGTCTGCCCGACCGGGTTCACCTCGACCTCGATCACTCCAGGGCGGCGGCTCAGGACGGCACGCACCACGTTCTGCTCGGAGGCCCACTGCAGCCCGCTCACGTCGAGAACCGCCGTGCTGCGATCCTTGATGTCCCCGGTCGTCATGGTTCTCCTCCACCCGCCCGGTAGCGATGGATCTATTATTAGCCATAGTAGACGTCGCCTCTCGGGCGCCAGGCGCCGGCCTCAAGGACTCCTGACGGCTACGGGGACCCGCTCCATGACCGCGGACTGGAAAGGGGGACAACCGGCCAAGTCCTCATGATCGCAGTCCAGCGCGCAGTCGATGAGCTCAAGCGACACCTGCGCCTCGGCGATGCACACTTGACTTCATGTCGACATTAAGTCGCATGCTTGCCCACATGTCCAAAGACAACAACGATTCGATGGAATCACTCATCAAGCTGCTCGACGTCGCCGACGCGTTGCCCGGGGCCGTCGCGTTGCGCGCGCGCTCGTACGACCTGCTCGCTCTCCCCGACGGCGCGGCCGTGGTGGACGTCGGCTGCGGCGCGGGCCGCGCGGTCGACGAGCTCGCGGAGCGCGGGATGAGATCGATCGGCGTGGACGTCAGCGAAAAGATGATCGCGGTGGCCCGCCACCGCCGGCCGCATGCGGACTTCCGGATCGGCGACGCTTTCGACCTGCCGCTCGAAGACGGGGAGGTCGCCGGGTATCGAGCCGACAAGGTCTATCACGAGCTCGCCGACGCGGCCAAGGCGCTGGAGGAGGCCAAGCGGGTGCTCGCTCCAGGCGGGCGCATCGTGCTCGTCGGGCAGGACTGGGACGCCTTCGTCATCGACTCCGATGACCCAATGCTCACTCGGGCCATCGTGCACGCCCGCGCCGACCTGATCCCGAACCCCCGCGCGGCCCGCCGCTACCGCAACCTGCTTCTCGACGCGGGCTTCCAGGACGTCCAGGTGGAGGCGCACGTGGGCGTCTTCACCGACACGGCCATGCTGCCCATGCTCACCGGCATCGCGGAGGGAGCGCGCGCCGCCGGAGCCATCACCCACGAACAGGAAAGGGCGTGGGTGAGCGATCAGCGGACGCGCGCCCAAGGGGGGCGCATGTTCCTGGCGCTGCCCGTCTTCGTGGCGTCAGCGTCGCGACCGGGGGAATAGCGTACGCCGCCGTCGCGTGAATCAGGGTCGGCTGCCTCGGTGCGGGAACACCTGCAACGCCGCCTCCAGCGCCGCGGCCTCCTCCACCGTCAGCCGCTCGAGGAAGTGCACCAGGGTGGCGGCCTGGTTGCCGCTGCCCGCCAGCGCGCTGCGCATCAGGTCGGCGGTGTACGCCTCTTTGGAGGCGACGGGTTCGTAGACGTAGGCGCGACCGACGGGCCGGCGCTTGAGCAGGCCCTTGCTGTGCAGCTTGTCCATCACGGTCATCACGGTGGTGTAGGCGATGGTCCGCTCCTGGCGGAGGTCTTCCAAGACGTCTCGTACGGAGGCGGGCCGGCGCCGGGCCCACATCCTGTCCATGATCGTGGATTCGAGTTCGCCGAGGCCGCGCGTCATACCGGCAATGCTACCGGCGATCGTAGTCAGAGCTTTTCGCGTGCTGTGATCGCCCGCTTGAGCTTGATCAGGTCCTTGGGGGAGTTGACGGCGACGGCGCCGACCGGCACGCCGTCCCGCGTGAAGGCCACGGCGAAGCGATCTTCTTCTGGGGATCCGGCGGCGATGCTCGCCGAGTCGGCGCGGAGTCGATCAGGGTGACTTTCCGGCCGAGCTGCCGTGCCGTCGAGGCCGGTTCACGCTGATCATGGTGCACGCGGCCGGCAACGGCGAGCTGGAGGCGCTGTGGAACCTGGTGATCGCCAGGGCGCAGCGCCTCATGATGCTCACCGCCGCCAGCGGGTTCTGGCCGCTGTGGCAGTCCGGCTACGGCGAGACCCTGACCCTGCTGGAGGCCGGCGACCGCGCCGGCGCGCTCCGGCGGTTCGGGCAGATCTTCGTCACCGTGAAGGAGCACCTGGCCGAGGGGACGGCCGGCGGGGTGATCCTCGTAGGTCAGGCGGAGAGCACGAACCCCGCGTAGCCGTCCGCCGTGACCTGGTCGCATTTCTGCCGGTAGGCGCCGACGCCGCCGACGTACGGCATGAACACCCGGGGCTTGCCCGGGATGTTGGCGCCCAGGTACCAGGAGTCGGCCCGCGGGTAGAGGGTGCGGCCGGCGACCTGGTTGACGTGGTCCACCCAGGCGTCCTCGGCCGGCGGGTCGGCGTCGATGGTGGCGATGCCGCGGGCCCGCAGCCGCTGGAGGCAGTCGGCGATCCAGTCGACGTGCTGCTCGATGGAGACCATCATGTTGCTGAGCACGGACGGGCTGCCGGGGCCGGTGATGGTGAACATGTTGGGGAAGCCGGCCGTCATCAGCCCCAGATACGTACGCGGCCCGGCCTCCCACTTGCGCCGCAGCGACAGGCCGCCCTTGCCGGTGATGTCGATGCCGAGCAGCGGGCCGGTCATGGCGTCGTAGCCGGTGGCGTACACGATCATGTCGGCGGCGTATTCGGCGTCGGCGGTGCGCACGCCGGTCGGGGTGATCTCCTCGATCGGCGCGGTACGCACGTCGACCAGGGTCACGTTGGGACGGTTGTAGGTGGCGTAGTAGTCGGTGTCGACGCAGATCCGCTTGGTGCCGATGGGATGGTCCTTGGGCGCCAGCAGCTCGGCCACCCGTGGATCCGTGACGATCTCGCGGATCTTCCCGCGGACGAACTCGGCGCTGATCTCGTTGGCCGCCGGATCGATCGCGGTGTCGCCGTAGGCGCCGAGGAAGGCCACGCCGCCCCTGGCCCAGCGGGTCTCGAACTCCCGCAGCCGCTCCTCCTCCGTCGCCTCCAGTGCCGATCCGGTGTTGGAGGTGCCCATGACGCCGGCGGGGGAGGTGCGCATGCCGGCGCGGAGCTCGGCGTAATTGGCCTTCACCCACTGCGCGTACTCCGGATCCATGGGCCGGTTCCAGGCCGGCAGGCTGTAGTTGGCGGTGCGCTGGAACACCGTCACGTGCTCCGCCTGCTCGGCGATCACCGGGATGGCCTGGATGCCGGAGGAGCCGGTGCCGATGACGGCGACCCGCTGCCCGGTGAAGTCCACGCCCTCGTGCGGCCACCGCCCGGTGTGGTGGCTGGGCCCCTGGAAGGAGCCGGCACCGGGGAAGCCGGGTATCCGGGCCGCCGACAGGCAGCCCACCGCGGTGACGAGGTACGTCGCCGACACGTGGTCGCCGCGGTCGGTCTCCACGCGCCACAGGTTCGCGGTCTCGTCGTAGCCGGCGCGGGTCACCCTGGTCCCGAACTGGATGTCTTCGCGCAGGTCGAAGCGGTCGGCGACATGGTTGGCGTAGAGCAGGATCTCCGGCTGGGACGGGTAGCGCTCGCTCCACTCCCACTCCTGCTGGAGCTCCTCGTCGAAGGAGTAGGAGTACTGCATGCTCTCGACGTCGCAGCGGGCGCCCGGGTAGCGGTTCCAGTACCAGGTGCCGCCGACGCCGTCGCCGGTCTCGAAGACGCGGACGGCCAGGCCCAGGCCGCGCAGCCTGTGCAGCATGTACATGCCGGCGAAGCCCGCGCCGACGACGACGGCGTCGTACCTCATCCCAGGCTCCCGTCGATGGCCTCGGCGACCATGGTGATCGCCTCCGCGCTGCCCGGCAGCACGTTCACCATCGTGAAGAAGACATGCATCTGGCCCTCGAACCGCTTGAACAGCACCGGGACGCCGGCCTCGCGCAGCCGCCGCGCGTACGCCTCGCCCTCGTCCCGCAGCACGTCGTGCTCGGCGGTCAGCACTACGGCCGGCGGCAGGCGCGACAGGTCCCGGGCCCGCAGCGGGGAGACGTCCGGGTTCGCCCGCGTGGCCGGGTCGGGCGCGTAGTGGTCCCAGAACCAGATCATGCTGTCGCGGCTCAGCATGAGCTGGTTGGCAGGGTCGGTGTAGGAGGCGTTGTCCAGGTCGCAGTCGGTCACCGGGTAGACGAGGACCTGCAGCGCGATGGCGGGGCCGCCCTCGTCGCGGCTGCGCTGGGTCACGACGGCCGACAGGTTGCCGCCCGCGCTGTCCCCGGCCACGATGATCGGCAGGTCCGGCTCCTTCGCCGCGGCCCAGCACAGAGCGTCGTAGGCGTCGCGGGCCGCGACGGGGTAGCGGTGCTCGGGGGCGAGCCGGTAGTCGACCAGGACGACGGTGCAGCCCGTCCGGTGCGCCAGCGTCCTGCCCAAGGTGTCGAACTCGTCGAGGGCGCCGATGACCCAGCCGCCGCCGTGGTAGTACACGATCAGCGCTCTCGGGTCCTCGACCGGGACCAGCACGCGCGCGCCGAACGATCCGCCGTCCGCCGCCTGGATCACGGCTTCCTCCACGCGGGCCATCTCCGGGCCCTTGCCGTACAGGTCGCCCAGCGCGCCGCCCATGGCGCGCGCCTCCTCTGGTGTCATCTCGTGCAGCGGCTTGCCGCCCGCTTCGCTCATCTGCTTGAGGAACTGGACCGTCGCGTCGTCAAGGGACATGGAAGGTCACCTCACCAGGGGCTGGAACGTGGCCTCAAGGTAAAATGCAGAATGCATTGCGTCAACGGAGGATAGCCAGCTCCCGCGCGTAATCGCGGGGCCGATCCTGCAGGTCGAGCAGGCGCCGGTGCATCCGCGCGAGCGGTTCCAGCGAGAAGCCGGTGTCCCGCCACGTCTCGAACGTGATGCCGATGCCCAGGTCGACGCAGAACTGCACGTTACGGTCCTCGTGCTCGCCGTACCCCTCCAGGCAGATGATCGGCGTCGCCGCGGTGAACGCGTCGAGGATCGTGCCTCCGCCCAGCTTGGCCATGATCGCCACTGCGCGCCTGGTCAGGTCGAGCGCCTGGTGGTGGTCCTCGGCCTGCTCGTACGCGGGGGGCGCATCGGCGACGATCTCGCCGAAGGGCGGGAAGCCGTCGTCGTGCCAAGGGCTCCAGGAGGGGTCCATCATGAAGCGGCGCGAGCCGGGAGCAAGGTCGGGAGCCTCGCCGACGTCGCGTACCACGAGGTCAAGCGGCAATCCACTGGCGCTCAGCTCCGCGGCCCGCTCCAGGTACGTGCCCATCGACCAGCCGCCGCCGTGCGCCAGGACGCGCCTGTCCCGATCCTCCCAGCGCAGCGGCGGCTCGTTGGTGGCCCTGATCGTCCAGGGGATGTCATTGCCGGCGGAGTCGAACAGCCATACCTCCCGGTGCCTGCTCAGCGACTCGGTCCGGCGGGCGAAGGACGGCGAGTTGGCCGAATCGGCGTGGCACACGTCGACGGGCACCGCCCCGAACTCCTCCGCGTAACCCTCCACGACGGGCAGCCAGAGACCGCTGAAGACGACGAACCGGCGCACCGCGTCGTCATGCCAGCGCTTCTTCACCGATTCGATCAGCATCGGGTCGAAGGCGTCCGACAGGTTGCGGAACAGGCGCTGGCCGACCCGGGCGAGACGGAAGTCCCGCTGGTACGCCTCCTTGCTCGCAGAGATCTTGTCGCGCCGTTCCGGCTGCCAGAACGCCTCGGCCAGGAAGACCTCGCTCGGCGTCCCGAGTTCCTGGAGTCGTCGCCTGAGCAGCAGGCCTGTGACGTGGGCGCCGAGCCCAGGGCCGCCTGTCAGGATCGCGATCATGCCAGGGCGTTGACATGCGACAGGACGAAACCGCAGAAGGCGCGGATGGAGTACAGCCCCTCGATGTCCAGCCGGTCGAAGTCGAGCTCCACGTTGAACCTCTCCTCGACCATGAACAGGAAGTTGATCAGCTGGATGGAGTCCATGCCCAGCTCGCGGATGATGTCCGCGTCGTCGCCGAGCTCCTCCGCGGCCCAGTCGTCGCCCAGGGCCTCGGCCAGCATCGACTTGATCTGCGGCAGGATGTCGTCCATCTGGTTCACACTCCGTTCTCGTAGAGCGATGAGCACTTCGAGCAGACCGGCATCAGGCCCGTCGCGCGCAGTGTGGTGCGCACCCGGCGGAAGGCGGGGCTGTGCCAGACCTCCGCCAGCGTCCCGTCCCTGATGTCCCCGACGATGAACTCGGGGAAGAACTTGCACGAGCTGACCTTGCCGTCGGCGTGCACCTCCAACCGGCTGGAGACCGCCAGGCAGGTGGACTTGCCCGCGACCAGACGGCTGCGGCCGAGCGCGAAGTCGGTGACGTCGTCGAGCGTCACCTCGGGCGTGTAGCGGATCCAGGGCCGCCACACGCGTCCGGCGAGCCTTCTCATCGACTCCCGCAGGACGGCGATGTTCTCCGGTTCGAGGTGGTAGGTGTAGGAGTGCCAGGTGGCCTGCCCGGGCGGGGGCGGCGGGTTGAGCCAGGCGAAGTCGCGAGCGTACACCTCGTCCATCCGCGCGGCGGCCTCGGGAGTGATCCACCAGGGCAACTGGAAGAAGACCGAGTGGAGCTCGAGCTCCTCGGCCCACTCCATGAACTCGTAGAGGCGGCCCGCCGTCGCGTTGCTGACCATGGAGTTCACGGTGACCTCGCCCTTGTACTCCCCGCTCCTGCGCAGGTCGAGCAGGGTCTTGAGGTTGCGCTCCGTCCTGGAGAACGACCTCGGTCCGCGCAGCGCCTCGTGGTCGGCTTCGAGCCCGTCGAGGCTGACCGTCAGGTTGAGGTTGCTGCCGAGCTTGAGCAGGTGCTCCAGGTTGCGCTCGATGAGGAGACCGTTCGTGCAGATGTTGACCTTGCGGGGGTAGCGGAGAAGGAGTTCGACGAGTTCGGGGAGGCGGCGGTACATCAGCGGCTCGCCGCCCCACAGCCAGGTCTTGGGCCTGGTCTCGTCCGTCTCGCGCAGCAGCCGCTCGAGCACCTCGATGTCCAGCTCGGCGGTGACCCGCTCCCTGCTGTAGTCGCGCAGGAAGCCCTGGTCGTTCCACTGGAAGCAGTGATCGCAGCGCAGGTTGCAGGAGTAGGTGAGTTGCAGGCTGAGCTCGCCGGGCAGGTCGGTCGCATAGCCGGGATCGGCTCCGACGCCCCTCTTGGTCCGCGACCGCACCGTGAGCTTGCGCCGGACGTCGGCGAACTCGGTCGGGGTCAGCGTTCTGCTGGATCGATTCTCCGTCAGCTTTCTTTCCACCTTGGTCATCTCCCTGCGCGGTTCAGCGGATCAGCTGTTCGAGGAGCTCTTTCACGACGCGGTCATGGCGGTCGGCATTGTCGAAGCCGCGGGGCTTCTCCTCGATGATCATGATGAGGTAGAGGTAGGTCCGGTAGAGAGCGAGCCGGGTGAGCGCGCTCTCGGTGAGCTCGAGGCGCCCGCCGGCCTGCCGGTAGCCTCGCAGCAGGTCCGGGTCGTGCTCGGCTCTGCCGTACACGTCGAGGGAGACGAAGTCGGCCAGCGGATCCCCCCAGAACGCGCGTTCGTGATCGATCAGCGCCGCGATGCGCGGCGGCCGGCGGTCGAGGTCCAGCAGGATGTTGCCGGGCCACAGATCGAAATGGACGAGGGCGGGCTCGGTGACCTCATCGAGCGCGCCGGCATCGGCCCGTACGGCACGCGCGATCTCGTCGGCCGGCCAGGGAAGGTCGGCGCCGAACCGGACGGCGTCGGCGAGGAGGCCGTCGACCATGGCCAGGAAGGCCTCCTTCCAGGTGGCGGCCCTCATCGAGGGCAGGTGCGGGTAGCCGAACTCCGTCCCCTTGATGCGATGCAGCGCGGCGACGTACTGGCCGAGCGTGGAGCGCAACTGCCCGGACTCCTCCTCGTCCAGCCGTTCGGCCGCCTCCGACCAGGGGATCCCCTCGACCGCGGTCATGATCAGATGCGGTACGGGGTCATCGAGGCAGGCGTGGAGCAGCCGGGGCTGCGGGACGCCGGTTCGTTCGGAGAGGGGGTAGAACAGCGCCTCCGTCCGGATGATGTCCCGCTCGTAGGCGAGGAGTCCGGCGTCGCCGGGAGGGCTCAGCTTGAGGACCACCTCGCGACCGTCGTCCAGCCGGATGCGCCACAGCGTGGCGAACGTACCCGCTCCGAGCTCTCGCGCGGCGACGGCGCGGCGTCCGAGGGCGCGATGGACGAGTCCTTTGACCTCGGCTTCGGGCAGGCGCCTCTTGGTGTGCGCGTCCATCAGTGATCACCGCTGTCCAGCAGCTTGCCCAGCTGATCCAGGCTCCCGAGGACCGCGGACGTCTCCATGCCGAAGTCGATGAGGCAGGCGATCTCGTCGACGCCGATCGCCGCCAGCCGGCGGACCCGTTCCGCCGCGACGTCCAGCTCGCCCAGCAGGCCCGCCTCGTCGAAGAAGCGTTTGACGGCTCTGCGCGTCATGAACTCGACGCCCTTCCGCCCGAGCGCGGCGGGGTCGACGTCGCGCGCAGAGCCCGCGCTGGAGCCGAGGTGCAGGCCGACCGAACTCCGGACGTACGCCGTCAGCGCCTCCCGCACCGCGTCGGTGGGCGGCCCCAGGTAGGTGTGCAGCATCACCACCACGTCGCCGGGCCTGCCGTCGAGTCCCGCACGGTATTCCTTGATCTTGAGCGCCAGCTCGTCGACGCTCTGGTTGAGCAGGTTGGTGAGGACGCCGACGCCGAGGGTGCCGGCCGTACGGAACGTCTCGACGCTGCCGGAGCTCGTCAGCCAGACCGGCAGCTCCGGCTGGACGGGAGGCGGGAAGATGCGGACCGGTTGTTCCTCGCCGACCCCGGTGACGACGGTCGTCTCGTCTCCCCGCCACAACCGGCGGACCTGCTCCAGCGTCTCGACGGTGATGCGGGTCCTGTCGGCGTACGCGTCGGGGTTGAAGGCGAAGTCCACCGCGTGCCACCCGGAGGCGAAGGACACCCCCACCCGCCCGCCGGAGAGGTTGTCGACGACGGCCCAGTCCTCCGCGATGCGGATCGGGTGATGCAGCGGGGCGACCACGCTGCCCGCGCGGATGGCCACGCGTTCGGTGACCGCGGCGACGGCCGCGCCGGTCACCGCGGAGTTCGGATAGAGCCCGCCGAAGGCGTGGAAGTGGCGCTCCGGCGTCCACACGGCCGTGAAGCCGTGCGTGTCCGCGTAGCGTGCCCCCTCCAGGAGCAGCTCGTAGCGGTTGGCGGAAGGTTGCGTGCTGTCGTCGGCGAAGTAGAACAGACTAAAACGCATCGGCTCTTTCTCTTCCGCGGGTCTTCTCCGGAGGCTGGGGTAGCCGGGGGCGGTCGACCTTCCCACTCAAGGTCCGTGGCAGTGCGTCGAGCCAGACGAACACGGTGGGAATGACGCCGGGCGGAAGGTGCTCGCGCAGATGGCGCAGCACCTCCTGCTCCTGGTGGCCGTCATCGGCGACCACGTACGCGCAGAGCTTCTCATCGGCGAGGACGACGTGGGCGTCGTGGACCCCGGGACAGCGCATGAGCACGTTCGCCACGTCGTCGAGCTCGACGCGCACGCCGTTCACCTTGACCTGACGGTCGCGTCTGCCCAGGAGCTCCAGAGAGCCGTCCGGCCGGAACCGCCCGAGGTCGCCCGTCCGGAATCGGTGCGGATCGGACGGGTCGAAGCCTCCCTGTCGCTCCCCGAGGTAGCCGTGGAGCGGGAAGGGCGTGCGCAATTCGATCTCGCCCGACTCCAGGAGCCGCACCGCCACACCGGGGAGCGGCTTGCCGACGGGGATCGGCTCCGCCGTCGCGTCCGCGGCGGTGACCCGGTGGAAGAGCTTGGTCATCGTGGTCTCGGTGGGGCCGTAGAGGTTGATCAGCTCCTTCTCCGTCCCGAAGAGCGCCTGCCAGGAGCGGACGTCGGAGGGGCGCAGCGGTTCTCCCGCCAGCAGGACGGTGCGCAGCTCGCTCAGCGACGCGGGTGTCAGGTTCACCGCTCGGAGAGTGCGGAAGACCGTGGGGACGCAGTGGAGGATCCGCACGCGGTTGCTCTCCAGCCAGTGGGCGAGCCCCTGCCCGCTGCGGGCGCTGAGCGGGGCCACGACCATCGTCCCGCCCGAGCACAGCGGGACGAAGGCGTCGCGCAGGAAGGCGTCGAATCCCGGAGAGGTGAGCGAGGAGACACGCGTTCCCCTGCCCGCGCCCAAGAGGTCGATCTCCCAGGTGATGAAATGCGTGATCGCCGGGAGACTGCCCACGACGCCCTTCGGCCGGCCCGTGGTGCCCGAGGTGAAATAGACGTAGCCGGGGCCGTCCGGCTCGCCGGGGTTCCATCGTGCCGGATCCACCGCGTGATCCCGCACGTCGCGGGCGTCCAGGGTCCGGAACCCTTCCCTGCCGGTCGCGGCCAGGGCCGGCGATCCGGCCCGGTCGACGACGACGGCTCCCGGCCGCAGGTCGTCGATGGCCATGGCCAGCCGCGCGGGCGGCGTCCGTACGTCCACCGGAGCGAACACGCGGCCGGAGGTCATGGCCGCGAGCATCGCGGCGACGGTCTCCACCGGATCGGCGCACACGATGAGCACGGGATCGCCGCCCGGGACGGTGTCGAGTTCCGCCAGGTGTCCCGAGGCCCGGACGGCCAGGTCGTGGTAGGTGGCGGCCCGGTTCCTGGTGTGTATCGCGATGTCCTCGGGATGGGCCTGAACGTTGTGCATCCACCGGCCGACCACGCCGGTCATCGCGGGTGTCCTGTCGTACGGCCCGCGCCTTCCGCCATCACGGGCCGGCTCAGCCAGGCGTCCAGGTCGGTCACGTCGTCCGGGGCCTGATCGCAGAGCACGTAGCGGCGGGGTGTCATCGCGGTGGGCCGGTGGCGCAGCCCCTCCATGCAGAGCGTGTGTGCCTCTTCGGCGGATCGGACCCGCGGGCCATGGGCGAGGAAGGCCACCAGTGGCTCACCCCGGACCTCGGGGAAGACCCGGGCGGGCAGCGGGGTAAGCACCTCGTCCAGGAGCCGCTGCACCTCGCCGACCTGGATCCGGCACGAGTCGACCAGCAGCCAGTCGCCGTCCCGGGGAAGCGGGCCCAGCCCGGTGACCTCGTCCATCCGCGGGCGGCTCAGATCCTCCGAGGCCGCCGACAGGAGGAGGTTCTCGATCGCCAGCAGGATCCGTTCGAGCTCGTCCCTGGGGACCCGGTCCAGGTGACCGGTCCACAGCCGCAGGCGGAGCGTCTCCTCCGCGGCGAACAGGTCGAACCTGAGCATGACATCGGTCTCCGCCATCGGCGTCCAGGTGAGAGCGGTCTCGGCCGGCGCGCTCACAGCCTGCGAGTCGATCCGGCCCACCACGAGATTGTTGAACAAGGGCTCGAAGCAGAAGCGGACACCCCGCCGGTGCTGGGCCTGCTCGGCGAGGTGCGTGCGTTTCTCGACGTCGTAGATGCCGTGCTTGCCCGCCTTCACGGTCGCCAGCCAGGCTTGATGGACGCATTTGTCGAAACTCATGGACTCCAGGTCCATGCTCATGGGGGCCGACTGCACCAGAGTCCCGAGGTAGTCCGCCGACCGGCTGTCGTACCGGTTGCTGGAAAGCGTCAGGAAGTCGCCGGAGGAGTGGCCGGTGCGCTGGGAGAGCACGGTGCAGATCGCGGCCAGGACGATCGCCGGGCGGCCGAACCCGACGCGCGCCTCTGTCCGGGCCAGGGCCGTCGCCGCTGCCTGCGAGCACAGTTCGGCGGCGACCGAGTCGCGCGGGGAGCCCGTGGAGGCAGCCGTGTAGAGGTGGTGCGGCGCCCGGTTCAGCACGCTCTCCCACAGCGTCAGAGCGCTCGCCGTACGGCGCGACAGCGGCGGGCGCCGCTCGGCCCAGGCCTGGTCCAGCGGCTGATGACGGACCTCCCCGATCTCGCGGTCCGCGGGGTGGCGCACCATGTGCGCGAACTCCCGGCCGAAGACGGCGAGGCCGAGGAAATCCGCGGTCAGGTGGGAGAGGTCCATGACGCCGGCGAGGACCGTGCCGCCGCGCGTGGCCAGGGCGACGCGCAGCGGATGCGTCTTGGGGCTGTACGGCGGGCGCGTGTCGAGGAGGGCTCCGAGCTCCGACGCCAACGTGCCGGCCTCGACCGGGCCGGTGCCGGCGTCGAAGCGGTGGATGATCAGCTCACCTGCCGCGGCGACCTGCTGGGCCGGGGGAGGGCCGGCCGCGTACGTGGAGCGCAGCCCTTCGTGGCGGGCCAGCAGGACGGCGAAGGTCTCGGTGACATCGTCCAGATCGGTGCCCTCGGGCAGGTCCAGCACCCACCGCATCCAGCCGTGCGACTCGGGAAAGCCGTCCAGCCAGCGGAGGATGTTCAGCTGGCCGAGGGTCAAGGGCCCTTCACCGGCGCGATCGCCCTGGAAGGAAACGACGATCGGTTCGCACTCCGTCAGCGTGAGCGCGGTGAAGACTTTCGGCATCGACGCAGATCACCCTCGCAGACACGTGCTTCGCGTGGACCGAAGGACCTTACTCCTCTGCATTCCGCCCATCGCGGAGCCCGCCCTGCCGAAACTTTCGGACTGCCCCCGATAAGCTAGCCGGAGCGTATGTGAGCACTTTCTGATCGTCAAGAGTCATCGTCAGCCTTGTCATACGCGGATCGAGGGCGTTGAGCGGGGGCTGCCGTACGGGAAGGCTCCATTGACCGGCCCGCAGAATCGGACATACGCTGCGCAAGATTTCGCGAGAGATTGGAAAGTTTTCATCGGCCTTGCCTGAGGGATGCCCATGCGAGAACGGCTGGACCTGCTGAGGCTCTTCCGCTACGCGGGCCCGGCGGTGTCCATTGCGTTGACCGTGATGGTTCTCATCGATGCGGTGGTGCCCGCGGGCATCGCGCTCGCCGTCCAGGAACTGGTGGCGGTGGACGGCCGATCCGTGCTCGCGCCGGTGCTGCTCATGAGCGGCGTGGTGCTGGCCGGGCAGATAGCGCTGGCGTTCCGGTTCCCCGTGGGGCGGCTGGCGGCCGACCGCATCGACGGCGCGCACCGCACGCGGATCGCCGCCCTGGTGATGGGGGTGCCGACCGTGGACGTGGCCGAGCGGCAGGACGTCCAGGATCGGGTGAAGACGACCACGGCGGAGCCGCGGGACTGGGTGGACAGGACCTCGGGCGACGGCGCCGTGAGCCAGCTGGAGCTGGTCGGCCATGCCGTCGGGCTGGCGGCGTCCTCGGTGGTGCTGGCCTGGTGGTCATGGTGGCTGGTGCCGGCGACGGTCATCCCGGCGGTGTTCTTCCGCATGGTGCACGGCCGCCAGTGGGTCCGGCATTTCCGGATCTGGGTGGAGGGCGTCCTGTACCACCGGCGCTGGAAGTACTGGGGCGAGGTCGCCACCACGCCTGCGGCGGGCCGGGAGCTGCGCGTCTTCGGAGCGAGTGAATGGCTGCTCGGGCACTATACGCGTGACATGCGCACCCACGTGGATCCCGTGTGGGAGGACGATCGGCGGGTGCTGCGCCATCTGTGGCTGGCGCTGCTCCTCCCGCTGGCCGGATGCACCGCGGCCTTCACCTGGGTGGCCCTCGGCACGGCGGCCGGTCAGGGGAGCATCGCCCTGGAGGTGGCCGTGGTCACCGCGGCCTGGTCGGTGTTCAGCGTGGCCATCAGGACCGATGACGTGATCTCCCTGGAAGGGGCCCGGCCGGTCAGACGGGCCGCCGGGGAGCTTGAGCGGATCAACCCCGAGCCGATCCCGCTGCGCGCGCACGCCGAGATCCCCGCGGCTGCGCCGCCGCTGCTGCGCTTCGAGAACGTGCGCTTCAGCTACCCGGGCCGGCAGGTGCTCAACGGCGTCGATCTGGAGATCAGGCCGGGGGAGCTGCTGGCGCTGGTCGGGCTCAACGGAGCGGGCAAGTCGACGCTGACCAAGCTGCTGGCCGGGCTGTACCGGCCCGACTCGGGCAGGATCCTCGCCGACGGGACGGACATCGCCGACCTCCCCGACTGGCAGTCCCGGCTCAGCGTGGTGTTCCAGGACTTCCTGAAATATCCCCTCTCGCTGCGCGACAACATCGCCCTCGGAGCCGCCGACCCCGGCCTGCTCTCCGGCGTCGTCCGGGACGCCGGGCTGGTCCCCGTGGTGAGCCGGCTGTCCGGCGGCTACGACACGCCGCTGTCGCGCAGCCGTACCGCGGGGGTGGACCTGTCGGGCGGCCAGTGGCAGCAGGTCGCGCTCGCCCGCGCGCTGTACGCCACCCGCCGGGGGGCCAGGATCCTGGTGCTGGACGAGCCCACGGCGCACCTGGACGTGCGCACCGAGCACGACCTGTTCCAGCGGCTGTCGGACATCACCGAGGGGATCAGCGTGGTGCTGATCTCGCACCGCCTCTCGACGGTACGGCAGGCGGACCGGATCGTGCTGCTCGACGGCGGCCGGATCACCGAGTCCGGCACGCACGAGGAGCTCATGGCCGAGGGCGGGCAGTACGCCACCATGTACGCGCTGCAAGCCCAGCGCTTCAGCCAGGGATACGACGACCGGCTGGACGAAGGAGATCTCGCGTGAGGGAGTACGCGCGCCTGTGGCGTGAGCTGATCGTGCTGTGCCGGCAGCGCTATCCCGGGTCGACGGCCTTCCTGATCGGCTGGCACGTGGCCTCGACGGTCATGTTCGCGGCCGTGGGGCTGACGCTGCGTGCGCTGGTGGAGGCCACCCAGGCGGGCACCGCCACCGCCATAGGGGTGGCGGCGCTGGCTGCCGCGCTGGTGCTCACCGTCAACCTCGGCGTCGAGCACATCGCCTACCTGCGGACCATCCACCTGGTGGAGCGGATCAGCCTCACCGAGGTGGAACCCCGGATCCTGCGCGCGTGCGCGGAACTGCCGCAGGTGCGACACCTGGAGGAGCCCGAGTTCCTGGACCGGGTCACCACGTTGCGCGGCCAGTCCGGCGCGGTGGTGGACTGGGCGTGGTCGATCCTTCAGGCCGTCGCCGCCACGATCGGACTGCTGGTGGCGCTCGTGGTGCTGGGCGGCGTGAACCCCTGGCTGCTCGCGCTGCTGCCGTGCGCGGCCGTACAGCTGGCCATGGAGCGGCACGGCCGCAAGAAGATCGCAGAAGAGGACCTGCGGTCGGCCGAAGACCTGCGCCTTCATCGGGCCCTGTACGACGACATCTGCGTGAACCCGGCCGCGCTGAAGGAGCTGCGCGTCTACGGCACCGCGGGGGAGGCGCTCAAGCTGCAGGCCGAGGCCTGGGAACGGGTGACGCGCTCGCGCGCCCGCGCCGCCCTGATCGCCGCCGGCTGGTCGTCGGCGGGCTGGCTGGTCTTCGGCGCCGGTTTCACCCTGGCGATCTTCCTGGTCACCGCGACAGGTCGCCCGGGAGACATCATCCTGGCCGTGTCCATGGGCGTGCAGTTCCGCAACGTGGTCGAGCACGCGCTGCACCGATCGATGCAGGTCGGCGGGTACCGCCGGCTGCTGCGGCCGTATTTGTGGCTCATGGAGTACGCCCGCACGCATCGCGACACCGCCGACGCGGCCCCGCCCGCCCGGCTGCACCGCGGGATCGAGCTGCGCAACGTGTCCTTCACCTACCCGGGCACCACCAAGCCCGTCCTCGAGGACCTGTCCGTGCACCTGCCCGCCGGAGCGGTGGTCGCGGTGGTCGGCGAGTACGGTTCCGGCAAGACCACGCTGGTCAAGCTCCTGGCGAAGATGTACGCCCCGGACTCGGGCAGCATCCTCGTCGACGACGTGGAGCTGTCGGCCCTGGACACCGACGGCTGGCGGGCCTCGATGAGCGCCGCCTTCCAGGACTTCGGCCGCTACTGCACCACCTTCGAGGACTCCGTCATGATGGGCGCTGCCGGCGATCTCAACTCCACGGTGCGCACCGCCGACGCCGAGGCGCTGGTCTCGCGCCTGCCCGACGGTCCCGCCACCGAGCTCGGCCGGCGCTTCGGCGGGATCGAGCTGTCGGAGGGCCAGTGGCAGAAGGTGGCGCTCGCCCGCTCCGGCGTACGGGCCCGGCCCCTGCTGTTCGTCCTGGACGAGCCCACCGCGTCCCTGGACGCCCCGAGCGAGCACGCCATCTTCAGCCGCTACGCGCAGCGTTCCCGCGAACTCGCGGCCTTGAACGGAGCGATCAGCGTCATCGTCTCCCACCGTTTCTCCACCGTGGCCGACGCCGACCTCATTCTGGTGATGGCCGCCGGAAAGCTGGTGGAGTCCGGCAGACATGACGAACTGCTCACCCGGAACGGCATTTACGCGGACCTCTACGGCATTCACGCGGCCGCGCACGCCTGAGCTTCTTCAGGAGCGGTAATAGCGGTCGATGACGCGTCGATAGTAGGTCGGCGAGAATCCCATCCGGGCCGTCGAAGGCGCGTGTTGCGTCATTCGTTTCGTCGACACGTTGTAGTCATTGGCCGGGATGTCCACATAGACCTTGGTGACGGCCCGGCCGGACAGTGTCATCAGATAGGAGACGATTTCCTCGGCGGTCACCGGATGGCCTGAGGCGATATTGACCGTCGCGCCATGAAGATCGCCGGACAGGAGTTCCGCGGTGATGGCCACGAGGTCCGCGACGTCGACGAGATCGCGGCGCGCGCCCCGGTAGACGGTCACAGCGCCGTCGATGACCTGGGAAAACAGTGCGGGTAGCAGCTGGTGCCGCCGTTGGTGTGGTCCGACGACCTCCGTCACCCGGAGGATGAGATGATCCACTCCGGACGCTCGTATCACGTCCTCCATCTCCGCCTTGTGGCGCCCGTACGCGGTGGTGGGGTGAACCGGGTCCTCCTCCGAACAGGGTGATCCGTCGCCGTTTCCGTAGAGATGCGCCGACGCGGTGGAGAAGTAGAGGAGCCGGCGGCGCTTCACCCTGCCTATGACCTCGTGGAGCAGATCGGCTTCCCGATGAAACTCCGTCGCTTCGGTGGTGGTCGACCGTGACACCCCGGCGGCGAACACCACCACATCATCCATCGCCGGCAGAGAATTCACGAAAGCCCGGGCAATCATTCCATCGCCGACAACCTCCATGAAAGCTATTCTCGTATAAAGGTAAGCATTCGGGGAGGATTTGCGGCGTTATTTCCCGGGTCTTCTCAGTCGCGTCCCTTACCGCAGGTCGGACAGTCGGGTCGCCTCGGGATGGGCCGTGAGCGGATCTCCAGCGGCCAGAAGTCCACCTCGCTCCACCGTCCGCTCAGTGCCGGGGGCAACCCCGCCAGGACCCGGATCGCCTCCCAGGCCAGAATCGTGCCGACCAGCCCGCACAGCGCCCCGATGGCGCCCGCCTTCTGCCTCTTGCCGACCAGCGACTCCATCCGCTCGCGCCCGTGGTCGGCGAAGGTCTCGGCGCGGACGCAGGTCCAGCAGGCGGTCTCCCCGGGCAGGACCGTCGTGCCGAGCACGCCGATGTGGTACGCGTACCCGGTGCCCAGGATGTGCGGCACGTCCGGCCAGCAAGCCTCGCTGACCCACGTGGCCGTGTCGTTGGGCGTGGGCAGGTCGATCGCGTTGATCACGATGTCCGCCCCGTCCACCAGGTCGGCGAGATCGGCGGCGGAGGTGACGCGCCGGTCGAAGGTCTCGACCGTGACGAAGGGATTGGCGGCCCGCAGCCTGGCCGCGGCCGCCTCGACCTTGGGCGCTCCCACGTCGGCGACGCAGAACAGGGTCTGCCGGGTCAGGTTCGACGGCTCGACCCGGTCGAAGTCGCACAGGCGGATGGTGCCGACACCCGCGTTCGCCAGGGAGAGCGCGACCCAGCCGCCGAGCCCGCCGACCCCGCACACCACCGCGGTCGAGCGGTCGACGCGCTCCTGCAGCTGCACGCCGCTGGAAAGGTCGGTGAGGCCCTGGTCGCAGAAATCCTGGAGCAGCCGCAATTGGCGGTCGTAGAATTGGGCGCGATCGCCGCCGAGCCGCGCGAACGATCCCTCGAGATGGCCGACACGACTCAGCAGCTTCTCTTCCGTGAGGATTTGCAGCACCTCGCCGAGCGGCTGTCCGTCGCCGACGGACCGCGCTATCTCGGCATATGTACGAGTGCCGTCCAGAAGAGTTATCACCTGTTTCACAAACGCGTCGGCGGCGAACCTCTTCACCGTTCTGTCCGCCGTGCACAGGAAAAGCAGTTCGTCGCCCTCGGTCTGGACGATCACGCTTTCCCGCAGGCGAGGGCGCCAATCCGTCACATGTTCCTCCGAGAGCGGGTGAGGTGAAAACACCTCACCCGCACGCGCTGTCAGTTGCCGGCGGAATTCGAAGCGGTGACCGCGCCGACGCGCATGCTCGTCTCCTCGAGCTTCACCATGACAGGACGCCTTCTCATGGCCCCACCTTTCGTCCGAACGGATTCCTTCACTGCATTCTCTCCATGCCGGAATTTTTTACAAGGGAAACTCGGTCAACTCCTGAATCGCCTGGTCGAGGTCGTCGGCGACGCCGCGTTCGTACAGCTGGATGTAAAGCTCGTCGGGGCCGCGGCCATATCTGCGTATCTGGCCCGCCCGCACGCGCAGGCGCGCCTGCGCCTCGCGGACGATCTCCTCGGGGCCGCCGCGCCAGCCGTACTCGTCGAGGAACAGGCGCAGCCGCTCCGGCCGGGCGGCGTGGTCGCCGAAGCCGTCGGCCGTCGCCGCGCGCCGGGCGTACAGCGGCACCCAGGCGATGGCCACCCACGCCACGTCCGAGTCCGGGGTGACCGGCCCGGCGAAGTCCCAGTCGAAGAAGCCGGTCAGCCTGCCCTCGTGCCAGGCGGCGTTGAACGGCCCGGCGTCGTTGTGCGCGATGATCGTCCCCGGTGTCCAGACCCCGCCGAGCCGCCAGCGCGCCCCGGGAGAGGGCACGTAGTCGGCCACGGCCTCGTGGTAGTCGCGCAGCCAGCGGGCCACCTGGACCAGCGCCTCCTCGCTCCACGCCCACGGGGGCCACGGCGGCTCGCCGGCGATCTCGCCCGTCAGGTAGGTGAGGATCTCCCGGCCCTCCGCGTCCACGCCCAGGACGCGGGGCGCGCCGCCGAACCCCTTGCGCTCCAGGTGCCGCAGGAGCTCGTGGACCGACGCCGACCACGCGCGCACCGGCCGTCTCACCGTGGCGCCGATCCGCACCACGGCCTGGTCGTTGCCGCCCATGAGCTGCTCAGCGGCCATGACCGTCCCGCGTCGTGAGTGCGTGTACGGTCGGTTCGCGGTGGCTCCGCATGTCACCGGTCCCCGGGTCAGCCATTTGCCGGCCAGCGATCTCCACCATAATTTTCCCGCTCGAGTCTGTCCATGATCCCGGCAAGGGCTTACCAGAGGTCCGGGAGGACAGCGGCCGCGACGACATGCGATCATCGGCGCCATGACGTCCACCCTTGATCAGCGCGGCCGCCGGTTCGGCACTCTCGGCTTCTCCGTCGTGTGCGTGGTGGCCCTCGCCGGTTACGGGCTGCTGGCCTGGAGCGTCTATGTGGTGGGGTGGATGACCACTGCGCTGATCACGGGCAGCGCGATCGCGGCCGTGGCTCTTCCTGCCGCAGGCATCGCCATAGGGGGAGCTGTCACGGCAGGGCGACCTCGTGAAACGCGGATCTTCGCAGTTGCGGCGGGCGCGGCGGTCGGTGCGGTGTGTCTGCTGCTCGGCTCGGCGGGCTACTTCATGTTCTCGTTGTTCGGGAATCTGTAGCGCCCGGAGCAGGCGGCTCGGATCGTCGGCGCGTGTGGTCGCGTGGATCTCGGGGTTAGAGTCTGCCGGATCATGAAATATCACGGAGAAGGCGGATATGTCGGCTATCGAGCAGCTGAAGTTAACCGACCCTGACCTGGCGGAACGCCTGCGCAAGAGCATGGCCGAAGTGGAGGCCAGGCTGCACGCGGCAGCCGCGGAATCGCCCGACCCCTTGGTGAGCCAGACGGCCGGTTACCTCCTGGGCGCGGGCGGCAAGCGGTGGCGCCCGCTCCTGGTGCTGCTGGGCGCCCAGTTCGGCGACCCGGAACGCGACTCGGTGCCGGCCGCGGCGGCGGTCGTCGAGCTCGTGCACGCCGCCTCGCTGTACCACGACGACGTGATGGACGAGGCGCCGCTGCGCCACGGGGTGCCCAGCGCGCACACCCGCTGGAACAACAAGATCGCGATTCTGGCCGGCGACCACCTGGTCGCCCGCGCCGCCACCCTCAGCCTGGGGCTGGACGAGCAGGCCCGCCGCGCCCAGGCCGAGGCCTTCGAGCGGCTGGTGATGGGGCAGATCAGGGAGGTGGCGGGCCCGCGTCCCGGCCAGGATCCTGTCGCGCACCACCTGGAGGTCGTACGCGACAAGTCCGCGTCCCTGATCGCGCTGTCCGTACGGCTGGGGGGCATCTGCGCGGGCGCCGACGCCGGCACGGTCGCGGCGCTGGGGGAGTACGGCGAAGCGCTCGGCGTGGCCTTCCAGCTGTCCGACGACGTGATCGACATCGTCTCCGGAGCGGACAGGGCGGGCAAGGCGGCGGGCACCGACCTGCGCGCCGGCGTGCTGACCCTGCCCGCCCTGCTGGCGCTGCGCGAGGGCGGGCGGCTCGGCGAGCTCCTGGCCGCCGGCCCGCTCCATGACGCCGAGCTGCACGCCGAGGCGCTGGAGCTGTTGCGCTCGTCGGCCGGCCTGGCCGCCGCCGGGTCGGAGGCGGCCAGGTACGCGGCCGAGGCGCGCTCGGCCGCCGGGCGGCTCCCCGACTGCCCGGCCAAGCAGGTCCTGGAGGCCCTGTGCGAGCTGGTGTCCTCCCGCGCGGCCTGACAGGAGCGCGCGAACGCTGACCCACCCTGGACCCTCGCCGGACCGGGCGCGCGGACGCTGACCCGGGACCGTCGCCGCGGGCCGGGTCAGCGTCATGCGGGGGTCCCGGTCAGAGGTTGAGCGGGATCTTCACGTACGTGCCGTCGATGTTGCCCGCCTTGTCGAGGCTCCGCAGGTGGAGCGTCCAGGTCCCGGTGGAACCGGTGGGCTTCATCCAGTAGAACGGCAGGCCGTACGTGGAGTACTGCGGGGTGTCGTCCGGATCGCTGGACACGATGGCCCACTCGATCCGCCCCACGCCCGACCCGCCGGTGTCGGTCGCGGAGGCGTCGATGTGCACCCGCTTCCTGCCGTCGTACTCGTCGTACCCCAGCGTGACGTCGGTGTCGGGCGGGGTCACGTCGTCGGCCCCCGAACCGGTCACCGTGGGCAGCGGGTCCTGGGCCGGGCAGCCCGAGTCGCACGGCGTCACGGAGACCCGGGTCGCGGGGACCGTGACGCCGGCGCCGTTGAGGGTGATGTGGTCGTACGGCCCGATGAGGATGGGCTCGTAGGGGATGGTCGAGGTGATGACGCCGTTCACGTACGTGCGCAGCCGGATGTAGACGTAGCCGAAGTCCGTCGAGGTGATCGTGGCCGCGGCCTTGCCCTGGGTGAGGAAGGCGGAGATGCGCTTGTACGGTCCGACGCCCGCGGCGTAGGAGCTGCCGGGGATGTCCTCCAGCTCGACCTCGGTCGACGGGTCGGTGAACCCGGTGCGCAGCCCGCCCGCGTCGGTGAGCAGCAGGTTGACCGGGCCTCTGACCTGCACTTCGGTGCCCGTGAGCCCGCCGGCGGCGGCTGCCTGGACGGTGTCGTCCTGCTGTGCCGCGAGGGCGGCCGTGGTGGGCCCTTCGCCCTGGATCGCGTTGACGGCGTCGTAGACGACCTGCGACTCGTTGGGCAGCTCGACGTGGCCGATGCCGGAGTAGGCGGGCTCGGTCACGGAGTTGCCGCGTAGCCCCGCGGTGAGCCGGGCCGAGCCGAGCGGCACCGTGCCGTCACCGAGGTCACTCCAGTTGATCATGACGCCGGTGCCGTTGACGCAGCCGTCCCACCAGCCCTTCTTCTCGTTGCAGTGCGCCTCGGGGAACTCGTCGAAGCTCACCGGGGTGGTCACGCCGGTGCCGACCAGGCGGGTCAGGCCGACCCTGGAGTCGGCGGGGTTCCAGGCGTCGGCCGCCCGGTGCCAGGCGCGGGCCTTGTCGATCAGCGCCAGGTTCTTGTCGCTGAGCATGTCGCGTACCTGGTCGGGGGTGAGCGGTCCCCCCGGTACGCGGTTGACCGGCGGCTCGACCACGGTGTGGTAGTTGTCGGAAGGCAGCAGCTCCAGGAAGCCGGGGAAGTTCCTGGTGATCTTCGCGGCCTGGTTCCTGTTGAGCAGGCAGCGGCCGGCGGTCAGGTCGATCACGCAGGGCGTCTTGTAGTGCATGACGCCCAGTGCCTTCGCGGCGCCCAGGTACGGCGTGGCGATGGTGGAGATCCGGTTGATCTTGCCGACGGAGCGCTGCATGCGCGTGGCGGCCAGCGTCACCAGCCCGCCCTGGGAGTGGGCGATGATGTTGACCCGGTCGGCGCCGGTGGCCTGCCGTACCGTCTCGATCCGGTCCAGCAGCTGGTTCGCGTTGTGGTCCGACGACTTGCGCCAGTCCACGGGATTGAGGAAGAGGTTCTCGCCCGGCTGGGGGTTCTCGATGTCGCCCAGCACGTACCCGGCGTTCTGCAGGTGGGTGACGGTGCCCGCGTAGATGGATTTGATGCCGAGGATCTTCATGATGACTTCGGGGGCGTAGACGTCGTTGCCCTTGGCGTCGGTCTCCCCGTCGTCGTTCAGCATGATGTTGTCGAGGTGCGCGTCGCTCAGGCTGAGCAGCTTGGCCAGGGTGCCCGGCCAGTACTCGGTGCTCGCGTCCCTCAGCTTGGACCCCATGATGCCCGGCACGAAGATCACCGGCTTGGTGACGGGTTTGGCGCCGGTGCCGCAGGTGGACGGCTCGTCCTGGGTGTAGGTCAGCTTGCGCACCAGCGCGGCCGAGTCGTAGACGGCGTCGTGCTGGTCGAAGATCGACAGGTAGAGCTTGTGCGAGCCGCCGGTGATGGGGGTGGAGGCCTTCATCAGCGGCGTGGCCCCGTCGTACGTCGTCCCGGCCCCGGCCGAGGCGGTCATCGCCAGTAGGCCGGTCGTGTTGGTGGAGATGACGTTGCCGGAGGGGTCGAAGGCGAAGTTGTCCGGCGCCAGGATGGTCGACTCGTCGGTGGTCCAGGTGCTGCGGTCCAGCTCGGCGACGAAGCCGTCGTTGTAGGCGGACCTGACGAACTCGGGGAACTCCTCGCTGAAGTACTTGACCTCGACGGTCATGCACTTGGCCCAGGTCGGGACGTCCAGGTCGACCCGGAGCACGGTGACGTCGTAGGCGCTGTCGCCGCGGACCTTGCCGCCGCCCGAGTCGCGCCCGTCGGAGTCGAACTGGTTGGCCTGCGGCGCGAGGGTGGCGTCACCCGTGGTCAGCAGGGCGCCGGTGCCGGAGAGGCCGCCGATGCCGGTGCCCAGGCCGTTGGTCCCGGTGGTGGGCGGGGTGGTGACGTAGGAGGCCGTGACCAGGCTGCTGTCGCCGACCAGCGCGCCGGCCAGCGCCCTGGCGCCGTCGGCGCCGGTGCCCACGGGGGTCACGCTGCCCGCGTCGACGTCCAGCGTGGTGACGCCGGCGGAGGAGCGGGTCTGCCGAGCCTTGCGCGCCTTGGCGGCGCGCTCGCGGGCGGTCTTGCGGTCGGCGGGCCTGCCGACGGAGATCGTGTGGCGCTCCGAGGAGGGCGCGACGGTGGCGGACGGGGCGGGGGAGGGGCTGGCGGGATCGGCGAGGGCGGGGGCGGGGGCGGTCAATCCGGTCCCTGCCATCGCGACGGCGAGCATGACCAATAAGAACCTGCGGCGCATCGGCTGCTCCAGGCTGGGTCGGGCCGTGAGAACGGACTTCGCTCCGGGCGTTCGTGTCACGGCGGGCCGGGACCAGCGACACCAAGATCAAAGCGGAGAAAACGTATACATCAACACGTACGCGGTCAAGTCCGAAAAATGGATATTGACGGAACATGACGGAGGCTCAATACTCCAGGTGATCAATCCCCCTGGCCTCTCTACGGCGCCCGTGAGCACTGGTCGACGCATGCCTGTGTGCTGGCGGTCTGCACCCTTCCCGTCGTTACCCCCCGCACCTGTGTGGAGCATGCCATGCGCTTGGCCAAAAACGTTTTCCGTGCCTTATGGGTGGGCGGGCTCGCGGCCGCGGCCTGCGTCGCGGTGACATGGGCGATGCTGGCGCTGCTCGTGAGCGGCGCGGAAGGACTGGTCGGGAGTTTCCTGGCCAGGAGCGTGAACGGGGTCACCACCGCGGCGGCGGCCGCCACGGGCGGCCCGGTGGACTGGTGGTCGGCCACGCTCTCCTCCGGCGGCCGGATCTGGCCGCTCCGCTTCCTGTTCCAGGGCTCACCGATGGTGCTGCTCGCGCTCGGGCCCGTCGCGGCCGGTCTGACGGCCGGCCTGCTCACCCGGGGCAGGGCCCGGCTGTTGGCCGCCTCGGCCGGTTACGCCGCCGTGATCACCTCCGTTGCCACGGTCACCGCCCTGGTGGCGCCCGGCGAGCTCGCGGCCGTCAGCACGCCCTGGCCGATCGCGTTCGTGCTCGCCCTGGCCTGGTGCTTCACCGCCGGGCTGGCCGGCCAGGCGGCGCGCCGCGTGAAGGTCGTGGCCGCCGGCGCGGTCGTCCTGCTGATCGCGCAGTTCTCCGTCTCCGGTTCCGCGGTCGCCGCCCCTCCGGCGAAGGCGAAGACCGAGCTGCCGGTGACCATGGCGGCCGCGGGCCCACCCGAGCCCGCTCCGGTCGGCTACTTCCGTCCGGGCGTGACCGAGGCGCTGGCCAAGGTGGGGATCTCCAACGCCGCCGACGGAGCGAGGATCGCCGCCGACACCGGCGTCACCATGGCCAAGGACCCCTGGCTGGGCGTGCCCACGATGCTGAGCATGCGGAGCCCCGCCGGCAAGGACGTCAAGAGCTGGCTGCGCGCCAACGCCGGGCTCCTGGCGGCCAAGGACCCCGTCGCCCAGCTCATTGAGCTGCCCGCCAGGCCCAAGGATCCGCTGGGACTCAAGCACGACTGGTTCCAGCAGCAGATCGACGGTGTGCCCGTGTACGGCGCGCGGGTGGGCGTACACCGCGACGCCAAGGGCAAGACCGTGCTCAGCCTGACCAACAACTTCATCCCCGACCTGGCCCCCACCGGCACCAAGCCGACCCTCGACGCCCGATCCGCCGTGACCGCCGCCGGCCGGGCCATGCCGGGCGCGAAGGCGGGCGCGGCGCCCGAGCTCCTGCTGCTGCCCGACGAGCCGGACCCCGGCAAGCCGGTGGCGGCCACGCTGGTCTGGCGGGTGCCGATGGCCGCCGACGACGGCCGTTCGACGGTCTTCTTCGTCGACGCGCTCAGCACCGGGCGGATCGTCAAGTTCGAGCCCGGCCACCTGGAGTACAAGAACCGTAGCGTCTGGGACCTGAACAACAACCCGCGTCCCAGCGGCGGCCCGGCCAGGACCGAGGGCGAGGGCCCCGTGTCCGAGCCCGACGTCAACGCCGTCTACGACCACAGCGGCCGCTTCTACGACTACCTGTCGAGCACGTTCGGCCGCGACAGCTGGGACGGCGAGGGCGGCAAGATGAACTCCTACGCCCGCTACTCCAACGACCGCAACCACCAGCCGGTCAAGAACGCCTTCTTCGACCCGCTGACCGGCGAGACCATGTTCGGCGAGGGCACCGCCACGCTCACCATCGTCTCCCACGAGTGGCAGCACGGCGTCACCCACTCCAGCGCCGGCCTGTTCTCCTTCTTCCAGGGCGGCTCGCTCCACGAGAGCTTCTCCGACGTCTTCGCGGCCTTCACCGAGTACAAGGTCAAGGGCAGCACCAGCTGGAAGGCAGGGGAGGGCAGCTCGCTCGGCGTCATCCGGGACCTGGCCAACCCCAGTGCGCTCAGCTATGACGGCAAGCCGCACCCCGACCACTACAGCAAGTACTGGCTGGGCTGCGCCGACGGCGGCTGGGTGCACTTCAACAGCCTGATCCCCAGCCACGCCTGGTACATCCTGGCCACCCGCATCGGCATCGAGAAGACCCAGGAGATCGCCTACCGCGACCTCACCACCCAGCTCGGCCCGCGCTCGCGCTTCTCCGACACTCGCGCCGGCGCCATCCAGGCGGCCGCGGACCTGTACGGCAAGAACTCGCCCGAGATGCTGGAGGCCTGGCGTGCCTTCGGCGCGGTCGGGATCGACGGCAGCTACGAGTCGCCGCGCCAGGAGTGCATGTGCTTCGCCGACGAGTCGCTGACCGGCGTCGGCCTGGAGGCTCTGGACCCCGACGGCGCCGGCACCGACGCGACCGTGGCCGGCCTGCTGCGCGTCCGCGACATCTTCGAGAACGCCGAGTCCGGCGCCGTCATGCACTACGCGCAGCTGTACGCCCGGGCCAACAGCCGCGCCATGGAACTGCTCACCACCAGCGACACGCTCCGCAGGCAGACCGCGCACCTCATGCAGAGCATGGAACCGGCCTTCCGCACGGTCAACACGCCGCAGGGCGACCTGACAACCGTCACGCAGGGGCAGATCGACGAGATCAACGCGCTGGTCAACGCCTACCTCGAGGCTGACATCGACGCGGGCAGCGACGGCACCTGGACGGCTCTGGCCCGCTCGGAACTCGAGTACGCCAACATCCAGTCGATGGTCGGCATGTCGGTCAACGAGGCGTACGCCTACCTCGAATCACTCTTCGACTAAGGAAACACATGCGCCGCCGCCTCCTGACGGCCCTCTGGCTGGTGCCCGCGTTACTGCTGGGCTCAGCCGTGCCGGCCGCCGCCGAGAACGACCCCCTGCCCGACCGGCTCGACCGCGCGGTCGCCGCCAAGCTCGCCGAGCACGACACCACCGACGTGTTCGTGATGCTCAAGGAGAAGGCGGACCTGTCCGGCGGGCGGTCGCTACGCAGCCATGCCGCCAAGGCGGAGCATGGATTCCGTACGCTGCGCTCGACCGCCGAGCGCAGCCAGCGCGGCCTGCGCTCCTTCCTCCAGGACTCCAAGGCGATCTTCACGCCGTACTGGCTGGTCAACGCCGTGCTGGTGCGCGGCGCCGACGCCGGCCTGGTCAAGCGGCTGGCCGAGCGGCCCGACGTGGCCCGGGTACGGCCGGCCGGCAGCGTCTCGCTGCCGGAGCCCGAGCGCGCGGCCAAGGCCGTGGCCCAGGTCGCTGGCATGGAGTGGGGCGTGGACTCCGTCGGCGCCCCGCGCGTCTGGTCCGGCTTCGGCGCCAAGGGCGAGGGCATCGTCGTCGCCACGATCGACTCCGGCGTGCAGTACGACCACCCCGCCCTGGCCGGGCAGTACCGCGGGCGCAAGGCCGACGGCAGCTACGACCACAACTACAACTGGTTCGACCCGACGCTGGTCTGCGGCGTCCCCTCGGCGACGCCGTGCGACAACAACGGGCACGGCACCCACACCATGGGCACCATCGTCGGCGCGGACGGGATCGGCGTGGCGCCCGGCGCCACCTGGATCAGCGCCAAGGGCTGCGAGTCGAGCAGGTGCAGCGACGTCTTCCTGCTGGAGGCGGGCCAGTGGATGCTGGCGCCCACCGACCTGGAGGGCGACAACCCGCGCCCCGACCTGGCCCCGCACCTGGTCAGCAACTCCTGGGGCGGTGCCGCGGGCGACCCCTTCTACCAGGAGATCGTGAACTCCTGGGTGGCGTCGGGCATCTTCCCGCTCTTCGCCGCGGGCAACGCCGGCCCCGAGTGCGCCACCGCGCACTCGCCCGGCGACTACGCCAACACCTACGCCGTCGGCGCCTACCAGTCCGACGGGAAGATCGCCGACTTCTCCAGCCGCGGCGACCCCGAGGGCACGGCGATCAAGCCCAACATCACCGCGCCCGGCGTGGCGATCCGCTCGTCCGTGCCCGGCGGCGGCTACTCGGCCTACAGCGGCACCTCCATGGCCACGCCCCATGTGGCGGGAGCGGTGGCGCTGCTGTGGTCCGCCGCGCCCACCCTGCGCGGCGACATCGCCGCCACCCGGCGGGCGCTGGACGAGACCGCCGTCGACGTGACCGACTACAGCTGCGGCGGCGACAGCTCGAACAACCGGGTGTGGGGGCAGGGACGGCTGGACGCCTTCGCCGCCGTGACCTTCGCGCCGCGCGGTCAGACCGGCACTCTCGCCGGGACCGTCCGTGACGCCACCGGCGCGGCCGTGCCGAAGCCGACCGTGACCCTGACCGCCTCCGGCGTCAAGCGGACCCTCACCGGCGGCGCCGACGGGACCTTCAGCATCCCGCTGCCTCCCGGCTCCTACGAGGTCACCGCCTGGGCCTTCGGCTTCGCGCCCGCCACCGGCACCGCCACCGTGGCCTCCGGCGCCACCGCCACCCGCGACCTGTCCCTGGCCACGGTCCCCCGTTACGACGTCTACGGAGAGGTCCGGCAGTCCGGCGGCGAGCCGCTGCCCGGCGCGGTGGTCAGCATCGAGGGCACGCCCTACGCCCCGGTCACCACCGAGACGGACGGCGCCTTCGCCATGCTCGGCGTCCCCGTCGGCACCTGGCGGGTGAACGTGCAGGGAGCCAGGTGCGGCGCCTCCACCACGGTGACGCTCGTGGTCGACTCCGACGAGATCCTCCAGATCGACACCCCGCTGCGCAAGGACGCCTTCAACAACAAGTGCGACGTCATCCCGACGCTCACCTGGGAGCCGGGCACCACCGCGCTGGCGCTGACGGGTGACGACGCGGGCGTCGCGGTCACCCTGCCCTTCACCTTCCCGCTGTACGGCAAGCCGTACACCAAGGCGTGGATCTCCACCAACGGCTTCATCAACTTCCAGCGGCTCAGCACCATGTCCATCAACGGTGCGATCCCGAGCGGCGGCCTGCCCAACTCCGCGATCTACGCCTTCTGGGACGACCTCGTCGTGGACTCCTCGGCGCAGGTGCTCACCGCCACGCTCGGCGCCGCGCCCAACCGGCGCTACCTCGTCGAGTGGCGCAACGTCAGCCTGGTCTCCCAGCCCACGGCGCGGCTCACCTTCTCCGCGGAGCTGCACGAGAACGGGCAGATCCTCATCCAGTACAAGTCGCTGTCGAGCGGCCTGATGCCACGCGGCTCCTCGGCCACGATCGGCATCGAGAACAGCACGGGAACGCTCGGCTTCGAGTACTCCAGCAACGTGCCCGTACTGCGCTCGGGCATGGGCATCCGCTTCTACGGCGCCGGCGTCGTCCAGGGCGTGGTGCGCGACCCCGCCGGCACGCCCCTCAAGGGCATCGAGGTCGGCTACGCCATGCCGAACGACTCGACGCTCATGGAGCAGGCCGTCACCGACGCCACCGGCGCGTACCGCCTGTTCCCCCTGCCGGGCGAGTACACGGTCTCGATCGCCGCCAGCGACTGGGAGTACTACTCCTCCAAGGTCACGCTCGGCGAGGAGGGACAGGTCGTCGACCTCGACATCACCCTGTATCCCAGCAGCAACGACGTCTCCGGCGTCGTCAGGGACAGCTCGGGCAAACCCCTGCCCGGGGTGAACGTGGCGGTCATGGACCGCAACATCGCGGTCGCGAAAACGGACGAGACCGGCGCCTACCGGCTGACCGGCGTCCACGGCGGCACCCAGTGGATTCAGGTGTTCGCCCGGGCCTGCGAGGTGATCGTCCAGAAGCGGCTGACGGTCACCGGCGACCTGGTCGTCGACCTGACCCAGGGGATGCCCGTCGACGACTCCGGCTTCGCCTGCACGCGCAAGCCACGCGCGTGGGTCGAGGGTACCGAGGTGATCGACGTCAACGCGTCCACCAGCGCGATGGTGCCGCTGCCCTTCTCCTTCCCGCTCTCCGGCGACACCTTCACCAGCGTGGGCGTCACCGGTCTCGGCATGCTGCTCTTCTACGACGCGCTGACCGGCGAGTGGTCCTGGGCCGCGCCGTACACCGACAACCTGACCTACGACGACCAGTCATCGGTGCGCACGGCGACGGTGAACGGCGCGTTCGTCGTCGAGTGGCGCGGCGTCCTGCTCAAGGGCACCGGCTTGCGTCTCACCTTCGAGGCGGTGCTCCATCCCGACGGCCGCATGGTGTTTCAGTACGGCGACCTGCCCGACGACCCGCGCATCCGCAACGGGGAGGGCGTCGTGGCGGTGTCGAACGCGTACGGGCCCGACGTGCTGCTGATCCGCGGCGCCCTCGAGCCCGAGACGGCCTTCGAGGTAAGGCCGGCCCCTCAGGCGTGAAGGCTCAGCGGCGGCCGCCCGCCGTACCGCTCGATCACCTCGGTGACGCGGTAGAACGGGCGGCCGCCCACGCCGACCCGCTCGGCTGGGCGGACCACCGCCGGGTGCACTGAAAGCCTCTGGAGCGTGGCTCCACCGCCATGTCGGGATATGGCCGGCACAGTCGACGGGGGTTCAACACCGACAGCGCCGACCAGGAAGCTGATGCAAGGGGGCGAGGCAGATGACCAGCGGCGACCGCACGGATGCGACCGCCTCGGTGCGCGTGATGCTTGTGCTCCAGGCGGATCCGGACACCGACCCGGAACGCGAAGAGCACCTGATGCGCCGCCTGCGCGGCGAGATCGATGAAATCGACGTCGAGTCCGTCGCGTCGGTGGCGACCGGAGAGATCCCGCGCGGCGCCAAAGGAGTCGATCCGGTCACGCTCGGAGCGCTGCTGGTGGCCTTCAGCGCCTCGGGCGGGATCTTCGCCACCTTGATCGGAACCATCCAGAACTGGCTGGAACGCCAGACCGGACGTTGACGCCGCCCGAGGGGCTGGCGGATCTGGTGATCCCGCCGGGCTTCTTCATCGCGATGGACGACCCTGAGCACTCCCGGTATCGCAGGCTGCTGACCGGGCACTTCAGCATGCGGAAGATGCGCCGGCTGGAGCCCAGGATCCAGGAGGTCATCGACGGTCAGCTCGATGAGATGGCCCGCGCGGGCGCTCCCGCGGACCTGGTCAAGGCGTTCGCGCTGCCGACGCGACCCGCTTCCCGGACCCCGACCGCTTCGACGTCACCCGCCAGGCCACCCGGCAGCTGGGCTTCAGCCACGGCATCCACCAGTGCCTGGGCCAGCAGCTGGCCCGGCTGGAGATGCGGCTGGCCTATCCGGCGCTGCTGCGCCGCTTCCCCGGGCTGCGGCTGGCCGTACCCGCGAAGGAGGTGCCGCTACGGCCTCGGGCCACCATCTACGGCATGGCCAGCCTGCCGGTCACCTGGTAGCGGCGCCCACGGGCACTGGGGCTCGCCGTTCCGCGACCTGCGCCGACCAGGCCATCACGGTGACGGCGCGGAGTCCCCTCTCGATCTCCGAGGAGCTGATCCAGCCCTACTCGCGTAGCGCCCGCGATTGGCCGACCATCGCGGGCATCACCGTCACGGAAGCGGTCTACCGGCACCAGCTCAAGCCGTTGGTCAAGGGCGCCCAGACGATGAACAGCGTCTTCGGCGACAAGCTCGGCTTACCGGCCACCGTCACCCGTTGGTGGTGGCCTTCCCACTGCTGGCGCTTTTTCGTGTAATAGGTCGCGGCGGACATCGGCGCGAGGCGCTCGCCCTACCCTTTTTCGATATCCGTCTTGGCGTGAACCCGAACGGACGGAAACCTATTTCCCGGACAGGCTGAAATCGACGTTCCCGTCGTGAGCCCATCCCAGATTAATGATCGCGGCCGGGTCGGGAGAGATGCTCTTTTTGAGGAGATCCTGGATGTCTGCCCGGAGATTGGGGTGATAATCGCCTGATCCCTCCTGCGCGGCCCGCGCCTGGATCTGAAAGCTCAAATCGGAGTTCCCCAGCTTGTAGGTGACGTTCCCGTAGTCGTCCGTCTTGGTCTTGAAGGGCCCCTCGTCGTACTCGATGTAGACCTTGTGGTCCTCGTGAGCAGGGATTCTCTCGGGAAAATCCCATGCGTTCATCTGGTAGCTGTTCTGTTCGTCCCTCTTCCACTCGTGCGGCGTGTTGTTGCGCAGCGTCAGATAGCCACCCTGCCCCATGGATCGAACTCCTTCCGGAGAGCGCCGAGATTGATGTGCCAGCCCGAAGGGCAAACTTTCCCTTCGTTCTATTTAATTCACGCATCAACATATCTGTCCCGCAATTCCTCGTCCACCCAGGTAACGCACCTATATCCCGCAAGAATAGGCCTTTTGTATTGATTTGAGATGATTGACTACAGTATCCGAGGACTGAAGGGACGGTCCGAGAACACCGTCACCAAGCTACGCATCCTCGCCGAGATGAAGTGGCCGTCGGACGTGGTGCCGGTAGGGGCGTAAAACCGGATGACGTGCCGCCGGAAGGCGATCACGATGATGCCATGCTGGTCGATCGCTTTCCGCTGGTCGGGCTGCGGCTGAGCACGCCGCGGCTCGAACTGCGGCTGCCCTCGCCCGAGGAACTGGCCGAGCTGGCCGACCTGGCCGCCGAGGGCATCCATGACCCCGGCGCCTCGCCGTTCCTCGTGCGGTGGACCGATGCGCCGCCCGCCGAGGCCGCCCGCAGTGTGATCCACTACCACTGGCGGCAGCTCGGCGCGTGGACGCCGCGGGAGTGGTCGCTCGACCTCACCGTGTTCCGGGACGGCGTGGTGGCCGGGCAGCAGAGCCTCGCCGCCCGGGACCTGGGCATCACGCGCCAGGTGCGCACCACCTCCTGGCTCGGCCGTCGCCACCAGGGGCAGGGGCTCGGCACGGAGATGCGGGCCGCCGTACTCCACCTCGCCTTCGCCGGTCTGGACGCCGACGTGGCGCTGTCCGGCGCGCTCGAGCACAACGTCGCCTCCCTGGCCGTCTCCCGCAAGCTCGGCTACGAGCCCGACGGCCGCCTGCGCCACGCGCTGGACGGCAGGATGGTCGTGGAGCACCGGTTGCGCCTGACGCGGGACGCCTGGGAGCGGCACCGCACGGTCCCCGTTCAGATCGACGGGCTGGAGCCCTGCCTGCCCCTGATGGGCGGCTGACGGTCAGCGCGATCCACAGGCCGGCCAGGCCCCAGGCCGTTGTCACCGGTGTCATGGCCAGAGCGAGCAGGCCGTTCCCCACGATGGCCGAGCCCAGGGTCCAGGTCGAGCGCCTGAGACCCATCAGGCCGGTGGCCATCACGATCCCGCAGTTGTCGGCCAGGGCATAGGCCGCCAGAAGCGGTAGCAGGGGAAGGGCCAGGGCGAGCACCCGGGCGTCGGAGGTGAACAGGCCCAACACCGGCTCGGCGAGCAAGCAGGACGATGAGCGCGCCGGCGAGCACGCCGATGACCGCGAGTGTCATGGCCGCTCGGTTGACGCGGCGGGCCTCACCAGGGGAGATCGTTCTGGCGATCTCCGGCGTCGCGGCCTGCCCGACGGCGAAGGCGGTCAGGCCGAGGGGTCCGGCCAGCGACGTGAGGATCGCGTGTGCGGCAGCGCTGTGGGCCCCTGTCCGCGCGGCGGCGTAGGCCACGCCACCCATGACCGTGAACTTGATGACGACCGTGGCCGACATCGGGAGGCCCACCTTGGCCATGCGCCAGATCTCCCGCGGGCGGGGGCATCCGGGCCACGGCGACCGCCCCGCCAGTCCCGGCAGACGCAGCAGAAGAACGTTGGACACGGTGACGGCCAGGGTGGTGGACGTCAGGAGCGCGATGGCGGCGCCCCGGATGCCCATCCCGGCACCAAGAGGAGAAGCAGGATCACCTCTACGGCGGTGCTCGACAGGCTGGACCGGAGCAAAATCCCGGGCGGACAACCGCTCGGGATACAAGGTCATCATATCCCGACGGAGCTCGGAACGGGTGGTGGCGGCGGTGGGCAGGCACGTAGGGTGCCCGGATGATCGGGATACCGGAGGCGTTCGCGCGGAGCACTGTCGAGCGTGAGGGGGAACCGGGAGCGGCATGGCTCGCCGAGCTGCCCGGGATCGTGCATGAGCTGCTGGAGCGCTGGGGGTGCGTGCCGGACGGCGAGGTCATGCACGGGGGCGTCGGGGTCATCGTCCCGGTGCGCCGGCGGGGCGAGGGGGACGCCGTGCTGAAGGTGTCGTTCCCGCATCCCGGCAACGTCCATGAGCCGGACGCGTTCACGGCGTGGGGCGGGCGTGGAGCCGTCCGGCTGTACGAGCGCGACGACGAGCGGTTCGCCATGCTGCTCGAGCGGGTCCAGGCGTCGACCCTGGCGGAGGTCGAGGACGGCGACGAGGTCGTCACGGTCGCGGGGCGGATCAACCGGCGCCTGGCCGTCCCCGCCCCGCCTGGCCTGCCCCGGCTGCGGGAGCGGGCCGGCGCTTGGGAGGAGCAGCTGCGCAAGGACGCTGAGGAACTGCCGCACACGCTGGCGAGCCACGTGGTGGACGCCGCCGCGGCGACCGTACGAGAGCTGGGCCCTTTCCAGCCGGACGTCCTCGTCCACGGGGACCTCCACCCCAGGAACATCCTGCGCGCCGACCGCGAGCCATGGCTGGCCGTCGATCCCAAGGGGCAGGCGGGAGACCCCGCCTACGACGGGGGCACGCTGCTCAAGTCGCGCGCGCTCACCCTTCTCGAAGCGGACGACCTGCGCAAGGCCCTCCACCGTACGCTGGACGTCTTCGCCGAGGCCGCCGAGCTCGATCGCGAACGCACCCGGCGCTGGGCCCAATTCCACGCCGTGCAGGCCGCCTTCTGGGGCCGCCGTCACGGGTTCCGCATCGCCCGCAGCGGACCGCGACTGGATTGGCTCACCGAGTTCGCGGACCACCTGTCAGAGTTGCTCGTGGAACCCTCGTAGCGGGACGCCCAGGCCGTTCGGTCAGTGGCCGACTCTTGGATGGCTTGGATCAGCGCGACGGTGGCGGGCGGGGCGGGCGGATCCCACGACCTACCCGCTGGACGAGCTTGACGCCGGTGGCCGCTTCCAAGCGGGACAGGTGATGACTCGCCGACGGCTGCGAGTGGTGCGGCTCCCTCGCTGCTTCGGTCACGGACCCGTGTCGCGCGACCGCGGCCGGCACCCTGAGATGGACCAGATTCTTCTATCCGGCCATGCTCTCTGGTGAGGGCGCCGGAGGGGCGGCGCCGAGCCGACTGAGGAGGCCACGATGAGCAGGCTCAGGTGTCACATCTCGATCTCGCTGGACGGTTTCGTCGCCGGCCCGAACCAGAGCGAGGAGAACCCGCTCGGCGAGGGCGGCGAGCGGCTCCACGACTGGGTGGCCGCGCTGGCCGCCTTTCGCCGAGCCCACGGCGAGCAGGGCGGGGAGGTGAACGCGAGCACCCCGGTGTTCGAGGAGGCGCTCGAGAACATCGGCGCCGGGGTGATGGGCAGGAACATGTTCGGCCCCATCGGCGGTGGCGCCTGGGGCGACGAGCAGTGGACGGGCTGGTGGGGTGACAACCCGCCCTACCACTACCCCGTGTTCGTCCTCACGCATCACTCGCGGGATCCGGTGGAGATGGAGGGAGGGACCACCTACCACTTCGTCACCGACGGAATCGAGTCCGCGCTCGAGCAGGCGAAGAAGGCCGCCGGCGGCAAGGACGTCATGCTGTGGGGCGGCGGCCACGTCGCTCGACAGTACCTGGCAGCGGGATTGCTGGACGAGCTCGAGCTGCACGTCGTTCCGGTGTTGCTCGGTGGCGGTTCTCGCCTCCTCGACAACCTCGGTGACGCGGATGTGCGACTCGAGCAGGTCCGGGCCGTCGAGGCGCCCGGCGTCACCCACCTCAAGTACCGGATCTTGCCGTGACACCCGACTGCAGTCACTCGGCACCCGGCCTGCTGAAGAACGCGATCGACGCGGAGCGGACCGACAAGGCGCATGTCGGGTCTCGCTCGCCGCCGTTCCGCAAGGCATCCCGGTCCGGGCGGGCATCAGCCGGGCACTGGTCGGCGCCCGCACGGGGCTCAGTGCATGAGCTTGGTGGTGAGGGCCACGCGGGAGCTCACCCCCAGCTTGGCGTACGCGTTCCCCAGGTGGTACTCGATCGTCTTCACGCTCAGCACCAGCTCCCTGGCCACCTGCCGGTTCGTCATCCCGGTCGCCACCAGCCGCGCCACCGCCTGCTCCTGCGGTGTCAGCCTCAGCAGCGGTGAGGCGCCCGACTCGGCGCGCGGCAGCCCGCAGGCGCTCAGCTCCTGCTCGCACCGCCCCACGTACGGCGCCGCGCCCAGTTTGGCGAACAGGCCGAGCGCCAGCTCCAGGTGCGACTGGGCCTGCCGGCGGCGGCCCAGCCTGCGCAGGAACCGCCCGTACGCCAGCCGCAGCCGGGCCTCGTCGAACGGCAGCCCGGCCCCCGCCCCGGCGTGCGCGAGAGCGGTGGTGAAGGCGGTGTCGGCCAGGGTGTTCTCGTGGCGGGCCGCGTGCAGGCCGCCCCGGCAGCGGGCCGCCGTGGCCAGTGCCGAACGCCTGCCGCGCCGCTCCGCCAGCCGCTCGACCGCCGTCAGGCAGGTCTCGGCCCGGTCCAGCTCGCCCAGCCCCACCAGGGCGTCGATGAACAGGTCGAGCCACTGCACGATGCCCGGCTCGTACACGATGTCGTGCACCCCCACCGCCTGCAGCGGCTCCAGCGCCGCCACCGTCGCGGCGTGGTCGCCCCTGGCGGTGGCCAGGTGCGCGGCGGCGCTGCACCCGTGCGCGAGCGCCGCCACCGAGTCCGCGCTGACCACGGCCGCCCGGACGTGGGACTCCGCGAGCGCCCAGTCGCCGCGCGAGGCCGGGACGAGCGCGGCCAGCCCGTGGCAGATGGGCGAGAGCCACCGCTGGTCGGCGTCGTCGGCCACGGACGCCGCGGTCCCGGTGTGCAGGGCGGCGTCGTCCCAGCGGCCGGAGCGGTACTCGACCTGCCCCAGCATGGCCGTGGCCAGCATGCGGAACGGGACCGAACGCTCCCCGCACGCCGCCACCACCCCCGACAGGTCGGCCAGCCCGCCCGCCAGATCGTCGGAGCAGGTGCGCAGCAGCCCGCGGCCGAGCAGGGCGTCCAGGTCGGCGATGGTCGCCGACGCGGGCGGCGGCAGGTCGGCGGTCGCGGCCAGGGCCGCGTCGATCTCGCCGGAGACGGCCAGGCCGGTGAGCTGGGTGAAGCGGTTGTAGTCGATGCTGAGGCGGTAGCCGGGGGAGTTGCGGGCGCGTTCGGCCCAGTGGGCGGCCTGCCTGCCCTCGGCCTTGACCAGGCAGAGCATGGCGAGCTGCTGCGCCGCTCGCGCCGCCAGGCCCGACTCGAGCGGACCGGCCTGCTCCCAGGCCGTGATGAGCTGCGCCCGCGCCTCCTCGACCTGGCCGCGCACCATGGCCAGGTGACCGAGGGCGTAGCCGCGCACCGCCGGGTGCGCGTCCTCGGGCAGGCTCGCGGTCAGCCCGGCCGCCTCGTCCACCCGACCGTCCAGCAGCAGCGCCTCCACCGCCTCGGCGGCCAGCGGCGCGGGGTCGCCCGACAGCTCCGCCGCCGCCTTCAGGTGCTCGGCCGCGCCGCCGAACGCGCCGAGCCGTACCTGCGCCCGGCCCAGCTCCGCCAGCTCGGCGGCCAGCTCCGGGCTCGGGCCCGCCACCGCCTCGATACGGTGCCGCAGCCGCGCCTGCTCGCCCTCCGCCACCAGCGCCGCCCGCGCGTGCAGGGCCGAGCGCTGCGCCGGGCCCAGGTCGCGGTAGACGGCCGCGCGCATGAGCGGATGCGCGAACGCCGCCACGGGCCCGCGCGAAGAGGACCGTTCCAGCAGTACGCCCTCGCGCACCGCCTGTTCGAGCGCCTGCAGCGGCTCGGCCACCCCGGCCACCCGCGCCGCCAGGTGCAGCGGGCACGACATGCCCAGCACGCTGACCGCGCCGACCAGCTCCCGCACCGGCGGCGCGCATCTGGCCACCTTGGCCAGCACCAGCATCGTGTACGACAGGGGCGCCGGCAGCGGCTGGGCCAGGTCGTCCAGCGCCTGCAGGGGCACCTCCTCCAGCAGCGCCCGCAGGTGCAGCGGCACGCCCTCGGTGTGGGCGACCAGCCTGGCCACCGCCCGCTGGGACACCCGCCCGCCGACCAGGGCGGCCACCTCCGGCTCTCGCAGTCCGCGCAGCCGCAGCCGGTGGGTGGTGTCGGCCGAGATGAGCCGCCGCAGCCCCTCGGGGCCCGGCAGCGTGGCGGCCTCGCGCAGCATGAGCACCGCCATGACCCGGTCCACGCGCAGCCTGCGCAGGCAGAACGTCAGCGCCCGCAACGTCGGCGCGTCCGCCCAGTGCACGTCGTCCACGACCAGGCAGAGCGGCTCGCTGGCCTGCCGCTCGCTCAGCTCCGGCAGCAGCGCCGCCCCGACCGCCAGCGGATCGGGCGGCTCCGCCGTGGCCGGCGCCTCGATCTGCTCGGGGAGCCCGCCGAACAGCCTGGTCAGCGTCCCGTACGGCAGCAGCGCCTCGCCCTCGTCGCCGTCGGTGAACAGCACGTTGCCCGTCCCGCACGTCTCCAGGAACCGCTGGACCAGCGTCGTCTTCCCGATCCCCGCCGGTCCCTCGACCACGACGAGCCTGGGCAGTCCGGCGCGGGCGCGCTCGAACTCCGCCGCCAGGCATCGGAGCTCCTGATCCCGTCCGACGAACGTCATACCGGCCTCCGCACGCTGGGAAATCCAACGTTGCGCGGCGCGGCGGGCGGCTCAAGTAAGACTTGCCTGTCCCCTTGTCCAGAGGATGCGCGAAAATCAGGGGTTATCCCCAGGTGCCGCCCCAAGTCGCCGGGCCGGTCCGGGTCCCCGTGGCCGCTCCGCGGGCGGCCGGACCTGCCGCGCGGGCTCCAAGGTCCGAACTCCAGGGGAATCCCCGGGGCGCTCCCTGAAGCGCGGGGCCCCGAGGCGGCGGATCATGTGAGCGGGCCCCAATGGGAGGGGTGCGGGCGAGGGCTGTCGGCGGTTCGCGCAGAACGGCCCCGGTCCTCGCCGCGCAGGAGGGCACGCCTCCCGTACCCGTGTCACCACCGTCACACGGGGGAGGCCGCACGGGGCGGTCACGAGCGTAGCCACACGTGGCCGCCCCGATCCCGTTCATCGCCGCGCCGGGGCTCGAGGGTGCCCGGGCCTTTACCGATCTGTGCTTCACGCCATCATTGCACTGTGTGATAGTAATGTGACGTTGCGTATCCGATGAGTTTCGGGAGATTCTTCATGGTGGCGTACACGCTCTCAGTCGTGGCGGCGGTGGGCGCGGTGGCGCTCACCGCGCTGATCTTCAGGAAGGTCAAACGAGCCGGAGAGGATCGCGACCCCAACGGCCCGTCCGCCGCGCACGCGGGAGCGATGCTGTCGGCCATGTTCCTGCTGGTCTTCGCCATCGCGATCATCGTTCCCTGGACCACGGCGGACGCCGCCCGCCTCAACACCCACACCGAGAGCCAGGCCGCCGTCGACGCCTACTGGGCGGCCGACGCCCTGCCGGGCACCGCGCCGCAGGACGTGCGCAGGGCGCTGCGCGACTACATCACGTTCGTGGTCAGGGACGAGTGGCCGCTCATGGCCGAGGGCCGGATGGACCCGGTCGGCGCCGCCAGGATGGACGAGCTGCGCGGCCGCGTCACCGACCTGCAGGTGAGCGGCGACAAGCAGGACGACGCCAAGAACGCCGTGCTGGAGAAGCTCAGCGCGATCTCCACCGCGCGGGCCCAGCGCACCGCCGACGCCGCCGCCACGCCTCCGGAGGGGCTGCTGCACCTGACCGTCCTCACCGGGGCCCTGGTCGTCGTCTTCCCGTTCCTGGCCGGGGCCAGGCCGAGGGGGCTGGCGATGCTGCCGCTGCTGGCGACGGCCGCACTGCTGGGCTTCGGCATCTACCTGACGTGGGACATCTCCCACGCCTTCGCCGGGCCGCTGGCCGTCGGGCCCGAGGCGTTCCAGGGGGCGTTGCAGGAGTTCACCCGCATCGGCGGGGGAGTGTGAGCATGGGCGTCCGGCGTGCTCCGCTGCTGTTCGCCGTCGCCCTGGCCGCCGTGACCGTCGCTGGTCCCGCCGCGGCCGACGGGGTGCCGTGGCCGCGCCCGGTGCCGCAGGTGACCGTCCGCCCGCCGGCACCCCCGAAGAACGTGACCGTCGGCCCCACGGTGACGGTGCCCCGGGTCCGGACTCGGCGCTGGCCCAGGCCGAAGGTGTCGATCTCGGTGCCGCCCCGCAAGCGCTGGGCGCCGCCCGCGGTCGTGCTGCCGGACGTGACGGTCTACCGGGACGGCGTGTGCACGGCAGAGGTCCAGGTGGGGGAGTGCCCGCGCAGGAGAGCGGGCCGGGTGCGCCCGTCCGCCCCCTGGGTGGCGCCGGTGCCGGTGCCGACGCCCACCCCCAAGAAGACGCCCAAGCCGAAGGCGACCGTCCCGCTGACGCGCTACCAGCATGCCGAGGCAGGCCCGTCCCGGCGCAAGAGCCCGCTGAACACCGTGCTGGTGATGACCGTGGTGGTGTCGGCGATCACCTCGACGACGGCCGTGGCCTTCCGCTCCCGCCGCTGATCCGTTATTCGCGTGCCTCGTCCCGGTGCCGCGTGACACACTGACCGCCGGGCCCGGAGATCATCGTTCGGGCCTGGGCGGTGATCGGGGGAGAGGCGGCCGTGGCCGACGAAGAGGTGCTGACCGGTGGCGGCGTCAACCACGTGGTACGGGTCGGCTCGACCGTGCGGCGGCCGGCGGGCGCCTGGACCCCGGCCGTGCACGCGCTGCTCGGCCACCTCCGGGCGCGCGGGTTCACCGGCGCGCCCCGAGCGCACGGGATCGACGGCGAGGGGCGGGAGATCCTGGACTTCGTGCCCGGCGAGGTTCCCGGCCATCCGCTGCCGGAGTGGGCCTTGACCGACGACGCGCTGGCGGCCGCGGGCACGCTTCTGCGGGAGTATCACGACGCCACGCTCGGTTTCTCCGTCGATCCCGGTTTTTCGTGGTACTTCCCGCCGGTGGGCCCGGCGGAGGTGATCTGCCACGGGGACGTGGCCACGTACAACTGCGTGTTCCGCGACGGGCTGCCGGTCGCGTTCATCGACTTCGACACCGCGCACCCGGGGCCGCGGATCTGGGACGTGTCCTACGCCGCCTACCGGTTCGTCTCGCTCAGCGATCCCCGGCACGGAGGAGTGGGCTCGTGGCCGGTGGCGGAGCAGGCGCGGCGGCTGCGGTTGTTCGCCGACGCGTACGGGCTCGGCGACGCGGACCGGCACGCGCTCCCGTCCACCGCGCGCGCCCGGCTGGAGCACCTCGTCCGCCACATGTACGACCAGGCAGCCGCCGGCGACGAGGCGTTCGCCGGGCACATAGCCCGGGGCGACGACCGGTTCTACCATGCGGACATGGCGCACCTGGCCCGCTGCGAGTCCGCGTTCCGGTCCGCCCTTGTGACACCCTGATGAGCGGTCCAGCCGCGGCACGCCCGTCGAGGCGAGGAGGCACGATGCCGGACAACCCCAGGCGCGCCACCCTGGCCACCGTCGCCGCCTCGGCCGGCGTGTCGGTCGCGACCGTCTCCAAGGTGCTCAACGGCCGCAGCGACGTCGCGCCCGCCACCCGGTCCCTGGTGGAGTCGCTGCTGCGGGAGCACGAGTACGTCCCGGCCACGGGGCGCCGCGAGCTGTGCGGAAGCGTCGAGCTGCAGTTCGACGACGACCTGAACGCCTACTCCATCGAGATCATCCAGGGCGCGGTGCAGGCCGGGGCCGAGATCGGCGTCGGGATCGTCGTCAGCGTCAAGAAGGACGCCGGCCACAGCACCGCCTGGGTCCGCGACCTGGTGGCCGCCGGCCGCACCGCGCTGATCGCCGTCACGTGCGAACAGCTGGCCGCCCAGCAGGTGGCCGCGCTGGCGCGGGCCCGCCTGCCGCTGGTGCTGATCGACCCGCTGAACCTGCAGAGCGCCAGCGTGACCAGCGTCGGCTCCACGAACTTCGCCGGCGGGCTGGCCGCCACCCGCCACCTGCTCTCGCTCGGCCACCGCCGCATCGCCTACGTCGGCGGCCCGTCCACCGCCGCCTGCAACCAGGCCCGGCTGCACGGCTACCGCGCCGCCCTGGAGGCCGAGGGCGCGCCGGTGGTCCCCGGCTACGTGTGGACCGGCCAGTTCCGCTACCACGACGGGCTGCTGGGCGGCGCGGCCGTCCTCGACCTGCCGCGGGCGCCGACGGCGATCTTCGCGGGCTGCGACGAGGTGGCCCTGGGGGTCATCGAGGCCGCCCGGGCGCGCGGGCTGCGCATCCCCGAGGACATCAGCGTCGTGGGCTACGACGACACCCAGGTCGCCCGGATGGCCTCGCCGCCGCTGACCACGGTCCGCCAGCCGCTGCGCGAGATGGGCGGGATGGCGCTGCGCACCGCGTTGCGGCTGGCGGCCGGCGAGAAGATCGACTCCCGTCACGTGGAGCTGGCCACCGAGCTCATCGTCCGCGGTTCCACGGCACCCGTGCCCGGGTGAGGTCAACCAATCGCGCCCCATTCGCATCAAAGGTCACGTGGAAAGTCTGGCACCGGGTGATCCGGTCAAGATCGGCAAATACTGGCTCGCCGGGCGGCTCGGCTCCGGCGGCCAGGGTGTCGTCTATGAGGCGTACGACGGCGACGGCGGCCGGTACGCGCTCAAGGTGCTGCACTCGGAGGTACGCGACCGGCTGGCCAAGGAGGCCGCCGCCGCCCGCCGGGTCGCGTCCTTCTGCACCGCCAGGGTGATCGACGCCGACCCGGCCGCCACCCCGCCGTACATCGTGAGCGAATACGTCGAGGGCATGGACCTGAGGCGGGCCGGGCGGCGGTTCGCGGGCGACGACCTGCACCGGCTGGCCACCGCCGTGGCGACCGCGCTGACCGCGATCCACGAGGCCGGGGTCGTGCATCGGGACCTCAAACCGGACAACGTCCTGCTCGGCCCCGACGGGCCACGCGTGATCGACTTCGGCATCGCCCGCACCGAGGAGATGTCGCGCACGGCCGGCGACTACATCGCGGGCACGCCCACGTACATGGCGCCGGAGGTCTTCTCCGGAGGCAGGGCCGGCGCCGCGGCCGACGTGTTCGCCTGGGGCGGGATCATGGTGTTCGCCGCCACCGGGCAGGACCCGTTCAGGGCGGAGACCCTCGCGGGGGTCATGCACCGCGTGCTCACCTTCGAGCCCGACCTCGGCGCGCTGCCCGCGTCGCTGCGGCCGCTGGTGGCGGCGGCGCTGAGCAAGGACCCCGGGCGGCGGCCGAGCGCGCGGGGGCTGCTGCTCGCCCTCGTCGGCGGCGCGATCGACCCGCTCGGCGAGGGCAGCCAGCGCGGCGAGGGCCTGCGGGGCGCCGCGGCCGACCCGGGGCTCGGCACGCTCGCCGAGGACGCCTACGACCTGCTCGCCCCCGAGGAGCGCGAGCTGGTGCCCGACCTGCTGCTGCGGCTGATCACGATCGACGGCGACGGCACGGAGACCGTACGGCGCGCGTCCGTGGACGACCTGCTCCCCGAGCGGCCCGAGGAGCGGCGGCGCATCCTGGACGTCTTCGGCTACATCCTCACCGAACGCGACGGCGAGGTGAGCATCGTCCGCCCGGCCGTGCTGCGCGCCTGGCCCAGGCTGCGCGGCTGGGTGGAGGCCGACCGGCACGGGCTCGGCGTCCTGCCCGAGATCTCCCGCGCCGCCCACGCCTGGCACGACCACGGCCGCAAGGACGGCGATCTGTTCCAGGGCAGCAGGCTCGAGGCCGTGCTCGGCTGGGCCGCCACCGGCCGGAACCAGGTGACGCTGACCCCGCTCGAACGCGACTTCCTGGCCGCCGCGAGCGGCGTCACCCGGCGCCGGGCCGGCCGCCGCCGCCTGCTCACCGTGGCGCTGGCGGGACTGCTGGTGGTGGCGGTGATCGGCGCCGGGGTCGCGGTGCAGCAGGGACGCCAGGCCGCCGAGCAGCGCGACCAGGTGGCGGCCGAACGCGACCGCGCCCGTGGCCGCGAGCTGGTCCACCAGGCCGCCGACCTGCGCACGGTGAACCCCGTGCGGGCCATGCTGCTGAGCGTCGCCGCCTGGCGGCTGGCCCCGGGCACCGACACCCGCTCCAGCCTCACCTCGGCCGTCTACCAGCGCGAGACCACGGCGTTCAGCCCGCCCGCCGACGAGGGCGCGGCCACGCGGGCGGTCAGCGGCGACGGCCGCGTCCTCGCCGCCGTGAGCGAGCGCGGAGTGCGCGTGTACGAGGTCGCGACCGGCCGCCAGATCGCCTCCTGGACCTCGCCGCGGCTGGCCGAGGGCGTGAACCAGGTGGCGCTGAGCCGTACCGGCCGGCTGCTGGCGATCGTGGCCGGCCCGGCCATGACCGTGTGGCAGACGCGCACCGGCCGCCTCGTCGGCGTCAAGAAGAAGCCGGGCGACGACCCGGAGCTGCTCCGCCCCGATTTCGGCGACCAGGACTCGCTGCTGTCGATCAGCGTCACCGACGGCGCGACGGACCTGTGGGACGCCGAGCGCGGCCGCGAGCTCCCCACCAAGGAGTGGGGCGAGTTCATCCAGTTCACCGTCGCCTCCTCGGGCAGGCTGGTCGCGACCGTTGCGCCCCCGGGGCAGACGATCCGCGTGTGGCGGCTGCCGGGCATGCGGCGCGTGCCCGCTCTCGAGAAGGGCTGCGGCACGGAACCGGTCGTGGGATTCAGCGCGGACAGCCGGCTCATGTACTGCGCCGGGGAGCGGTTCCAGCTCCGGGACACCGCGTCGGGCAGGCTGGTCGCCGACTCGGAGGCGGAGGAGGACGGCTTGACCTGGGGGGAGGTAGTAAGCCAGGCGACCCCCGGCACCCGGTGGGTGGTCCGGCTCAGCGCCGACAACCAGCTGGTCGCCGGCGCGCGCGGGCAGCGCGTCTGGGTCTGGGACGTGACCACGCACCAGGAGATCCTCAGTTACGTGGCGCCGGGCGAGGTCACCGACGTGTGGTTCGACCCGACCGGCCAGACGCTGCGCTACCAGGTGGACGAGCGCATCGTCAGCCTCGCCCTGCGGCCCGGCACCGCGAGCACCCGGGCGCCCTCCGGAGCGCAGATCGACGCGATCAGCCCGGACGCGCGCCGGCTGCTGATCAGCACGTCGTCCGCGTACCGGACGTGGGACGTGGCCGCGCGGCGCTCGATCGCGTCGTACCCCAACCCCGGCAACCCGATGCCGTGGCTGTTCAGCCCCGCCAACGACAGCCTGGTCTTCCAGGACGGGGAGGCGATCATCGCGTACAGCCTCACCGACGGGCGGCGGCTGTGGTCGTTCGGGGGCATTCCGGCGTTCCTCCCCATGGGCGGGGCCTACAGCCGGGACGGCCGCCTGTTCGCGGCGGTCTTCGCGCAGAACAACCAGAAACAGGATGACTTCCGCCTGCGGGTGTGGGACGCGCGCACCGGGAAGGCGGTCAGCAGCGTGAAACTGCCGTTCGTCACCCGCGACTTCGTCTTCCTCGCCGACGGCAGGACGATCGCGTCGGCGAGCGGGCACTTCTACGACATCATGACCGGCAAGCCCGTCGGCAACGGGTTCGGCGCGGCGCGGAACCAGGGTTTCATGGTCGCCGATCCCACCGGGCGGCGGCTGGCCACGCACGACGGGCACCGCCTCAGCCTGTGGGACCTGAGTGCCCGGCGGCTCCTGGTGCCTGACCTGCGCGTTTCCGGCCTGGAATTCGACGCCGTCGTGTTCGCCCCCGGGGGTGACGTGATCGCCGTCTCCGACGTGGGCGGAGGGATCCATCTGTGGGACGTGGCGACCCGGCAGCCGCTGGGCGGGGAGATCCGGCTCGACAGCAGCGGCAGCGTGCACCTCATGGCCTTCACCGGCGACGGGAGGCTGCTGCGGGTGGTCGGCGAGTCGGAGCGGGTCCACGACCTGCCGGTCGCGCCGGAGGCGATGGTGAGCGCGGTGTGCGCGCGGGCCGGCCGCACGCTCAGTCCCCAGGAGTGGCGCGACTATCTGGGTGCCACGCCGTACCGGGACGTGTGCGCGAAGACGTGAGGGAAGAGCGCGGGCCCGGCGGCGGTTGCACCTGATCGTGGAAGAGACCGAGGTGGTGATGATCGGCGCCGGGCAGGCGGGGCTGTCCAGCGCGTACTTCCTGCGCCGGTTCGGGTTCGAGCCGGTCGTCCTGGACGCGGCCGGCGGGGCGGGAGGGGCGTGGCGACACCGGTCGCCGTCGCTGACCATGGACAAGGTGCACGGGATCTTCGACCTGCCCGGCATCGCCCGTCCCCCGGGCGTGGACGGGCGCCGTCCCGCCGCCGAGGCGGTCCCCGAGTACTACGCGGCCTATGAGGAGGAGCTGGGGCTGGACGTCGTACGGCCGGTGCGGGTCGCCTCCGTCCGGCACGGCGCCGACGGCCGGCTGGTCATCGGCACGGACGCGGGGGAGTGGTCGGCCAGGGCCGTGATCAACGCGACGGGCACCTGGACCCGGCCCCACTGGCCCTACTACCCCGGCGCGCCGGACTTCGCGGGCCGCCAGCTCCACTACGCGGGCTACCGGGGGCCGGAGGAGTTCGCGGGGCGGCGCGTGATCGTGGTGGGCGGCGGGGCGTCGGCGATGCACGTGCTGTCGGAGATCGCCGGGATCGCCGCCGGCACGGCCTGGGTGACGCGGCGGCCGCCGGTGTTCCGGGACGACGACTTCGGCGAGAACGCCAGGCGCGAGGCCGTCGCGCTGGTCGAGGAGCGCGTGCGCGCGGGGCTCCCGCCGCAGAGCGTGGTGAGCGTCACCGGCCTCGGCTACAGCACGGTCGTACGCGAGGCCCTGGCCAAGGGCGCGCTGGAACGTCTCCCCATGTTCCAGCGCATCACCGCGCACGGCGTCACCTGGTCTGACGGCCTCCACCTGGAGTCGGACACGATCATCTGGGCCACCGGCTTCCGCTCGGCGCTCGACCATCTCGCGCCGCTGCGGCTCAGGGAGCCGGGCGGTGGCATCAAGGTGGACGGCACCCAGGCCGTCAGGGAGCCGGCCCTGCAACTGGTCGGCTACGGCCCTTCGGCCAGCACGATCGGCGCGAACCGGGCCGGACGCACGGCCGCGCGCAACGTCCACGGATACCTGGCGCGGCAGGCTGCCTGACCGAACCTACTATGCGGAGTAGTAAAAATACCGATTGCGGCAGCGGGACGGTCACTCCTGCGAAGGGACTCGACACGGGGTGTGACCCCAGGTTAGCGTCCTGACATAAGGATCTTTATCCGGTCAGGAGGTCCCACATGGAAGTTCCCGGCTACACCGAGATCCGGGAACTCGGACACGGCGGGACAGGCCGGGTGATGCTCGCCGTACGGGACTCAGACGGGCTGGCCGTCGCGATCAAACACCTGTCCGAGCCGCTGCGCGCGGACGGGGAGTTCGTCGAGCGGTTCCGGGCGGAGGCCGAGGTCATCCGCGAGATCGACAGCCCGCACACCGCCCGCCTGCTCGAATACGTCGAGGGCCAGGACGACGCCGTCATCGTGATGGAGCTGGTCGACGGCGTCACGCTGCGGCGGCTGCTGGAGCACGAGGGCGCGACGGGCCCGGAGGCGGCGCTCGTGGTGCTGAAGGGCGCGCTGCTCGGGCTGGCCGAGGCGCACCGGCGCGGCGTCGTCCACCGGGACTTCAAACCCGAGAACGTCATCATCACCCAGGAGGGTGAGAGCAAGCTCGTCGACTTCGGCGTGGCGGCCCACTTCGGGGAGACGGCCGCGCTCGTCGGCACGCCCTCGTACATGGCGCCCGAGCAGTGGGACGACGCGCCGGCCAGCGCCGCGACCGACGTGTACGCGGCCACGCTGGTGTTCTTCGAGTGCCTGACCGGCCACCGCGCCTTCCAGGGCGAGAACGTGGCCGCGCTCGCCTACCAGCACCAGCACATCCTGCCCCAGCTGGGGGAGGTCGAGGAGCCGCTGCGGCCGCTGCTCGAACACGGCCTGGCCAAGGACCCGGCCGGGCGGCCCGCGTCGGCGGAGGCGTTCCTGGCCGAGCTGGAGGGGGTCGCGCTCGCCGAGTACGGCGACGAATGGGAGACCCGCGGGCGGGCCGGGCTCGGCATCCTGATGCTGCCGCTGGCCGCGCTGTTACCCAAGCCGCAACCGGTTGCCGAGAGCGCCACCAGCGTGGTGCAGAGCACGTTGGCGCCGGCGGCCAAGTTCGCGGTGACGGGCGGGCTGGTGCTGGCGACCACCGCCGCGGTCGTGTCGGCGTTCGTCATCCTGGGGGACTCGCCGGAGCCGGGTCCGGGCGCCGCGCTGCCGCCCGCCACGTCCGCCGCGCCGCAACCGTCGCGAACTCCCGCGCCCGCCTCGCCGACCTCCGCGCCGCCGACGTCCGCGCCGACTTCCTTCGGGCCCACTCCGAGCGTGCCGGTCACGGGGACGCCGCTCGTCACGTACGCCGGTCAGCCGACGGCTCCACCCACGGCCGGCCCCGGCGCGCGCCCTCCCACCGCCACCCGGGAGCCGACCGGCAGGCCCACGACGAGGGAGCCGACGAGAGAGCCGACGCGGTCCAGCCGGCCGACCGAGCGGCCCACCACGCGGCCGCCCACCAGCGAACCCCCGGCCACGAGACCCCCGACGACCAGGCCGCCGGACACCGACCCGCCCGCCACCCGGCCTCCGACCACGAGCGCGCCCGACCCCGGCACGCCGCCCGCGACCAGGAACAGGGATCCGCTCATCTCCGTCTCCGTCAAGGTGTCGGTGAACCTGCCGATCCTCGGGGGCGACGACGATGACGGGCTGCTGGACGCCGACATCGACCTCGGGCTGGGGTCGAGTCTCCTGGGGATGGTGGTCGTGCCCGGCTCGGTGCTGGTCGGGCGGCAGATCGTGGCACGGAGGGTACGGCGGCCGCGCGATACCGAAAAGTCGTGAGTTGTGTGCGGAGCGGGGTCATCCTCTACTATCAGCAGTCGGATAGAGGGCGTCCCCCCGGCCTGGATAACTGCTGACCGGAACCTGCCCTGCGGCTCGGGGTGAGGAGAAGTGTGGCGGTTGCGTCCCGCGCCGACCGGCTACGCGGCCTGGTCCGTAGGCTCTCCGCGGCGACGCTCGCCGTGGCGCTGCTGACGACGGGGGCTCCGGCGCAGGCCGCGCCCAAACCCTCGGTGAAGCAGCTCAAGAAGGAGCTGGCCGCACTCCAGAAGGAGTCGGACAAGCTCATCACCGACTACTACAGCAGCAGAATCGCCCAGCAAAAAGCCGAAAAATCGGAAAAGTCGGCGCGGGAGAAGCTGGCAGCGGCCCAGGCGGTCTACGACCGCGAGTCCGCCGAACTCCGCGCCATGGCCGTCGCCCAGTACATCGGCGGCGACCCCGGCCAGATCGCCATGCTCACCTCCGACCGGGACCCGACGTCCCTGCTCGGCCGGATGGCGCTCAACCAGCACCTCGTCACGCTCCAGGAGACCCGGCTGCGCGGCTACGCCCAGGTCAGGGACGCCCACCAGCAGGCCAAGGACGAGGCCGACGCGCGGGCCAAGGAGCTCACCGAGACGGTGGACGAGCTGGACAAGCGCAAGAACAAGGCCGAGAAGCAGATCGAGCGGATCAAGGACAAGATCGACCAGCTGTACATCGGGCCGGGCGTGCGGCGGCCGGACGGCACGTGGGTGCCGCAGCTGCCCGGCGGGGCCGACAACATCACGCCCCGGATGCGGCTGGTCAAGCAGCTCATCCAGGAGCGGTTCGGCGTCCCGAACGGGATCGGGTGCTACCGGGCCATCCAGGACGGCGGCGAGCATCCGCTCGGGCGGGCCTGCGACTTCATGCTGAGCCGCGGCGGCGCGATGCCGTCGGGGGCGGAGGTCGCGCGCGGCAACGAGATCGCGGAGTGGGCGATCAAGAACTCCAAGCGGCTGGGGATCATGTACATCATCTACCGGCAGCGGATCTGGCACGCCAGGACGGGCTCCTGGCGGACCATGTCGGACCGGGGCGGCACGACGGCCAACCACTACGATCATCCCCATATTTCCGTTTATTAGGGGGTATGGGCGATGCGCTACCGGCTGCTGGGCAACACCGGGTTACGGGTGTCGGAGCTGCTCCTCGGGGCGATGACGTTCGGGGAGCAGGGCGGGGTGGGCGCGCCGATCGAGGAGTGCCGCCGCATGCTCGACCTGTACGCCGACGCGGGCGGCAACGTCGTGGACACGGCGATCAACTACCGGGGCGGGGCCAGCGAGGCCATCGTGGGCGAGCTGCTCGAAGGCCGCAGGGACCGGTTCGTCCTGTCCACCAAGTACACCGTCAGCCGTGACGGCGCCGACCCGAACGCGGCCGGCAACCACCGCAAGAACCTGCGGCTCTCCCTCGAGACCAGCCTGCGCCGGCTCCGGACCGACTACGTGGACATCTACTGGGTCCATTTGTGGGACCGGCACACGCCGATCGAGGAGACGATGCGCGGTCTCGACGAGGCCGTGCGGTCCGGCAAAGTGCTCTATGTCGGCATATCCGATGCTCCGGCGTGGGTGGTGTCGCGGGCCAACACGATCGCCGAGTTCCGCGGGTGGGCGCCGTTCGCGGGGTTGCAGGTGCCGTACAGCCTGCTGCAGCGGGACATCGAGCGGGAGCTCCTGCCCATGGCCGAGTCGTACGGGATGAGCGTGACCGCCTGGAGCCCGCTGGCCGGCGGGATCCTGTCGGGCAAGTTCACCCGGGGGACGGCGCAGCCGGGGACTCGGGTGGCGGCCGACTCGGTCAGCGAGCACGACCACCAGGTGGCGCGGGCGGTGCAGGAGGTGGCCGGCTCGCTGGAGGCGTCGAGCTCGCAGGTGGCGATCGCGTGGACCCGGGCGCGGTCGCGGGCCGTGCTGCCGATCGTGGGGGCGCGGACGGTGGAGCAACTGGCTGACAACCTCGGGGCGGTGGACGTCGACCTTCCGGAGGATGCCGTACGACGCCTGGACGAGGCGACGGGCTTCACCCTCGGCTTCCCCGCCGACTTCATCGCACAGACCTCACCCTGGGTCTTCGGCGAAGCCTCCCACCACCTGGACGCCTGACCCTGCCGCCTCCCGCGTCGGTCGAGGCTCAGTGGTCGGCTCCGGAAGTCCTTCAGCGTGACGGTGGTACGCCGGCTCGGTGGGGGAGTCGGCTTTGGCCTCGGCGACTTGTGCAAGGGTGAAGCGCGCGGGCCGTCCCGAGCGTGGGCGGTCGGCCAGGGCGGGCAGCCGGCCTTGGGCGCCGCGCCAGGTGTTCACGTGCAGGCGGGTCTCGGCGGCGGTGACCACCACGGGCACGGCGGAGCAGGCGGGCATCGCGGAGCGGCAGCCGATTCTTCCAGGTCAGGCATGGCGGGCAAGGCCGCTGTGTGTCGCGCCCTGGTCGGACGAGGCGTCAGGGGATGGGCCCGAGCGCGGGTCAGTGCAGCGGCAGGGCGAACTGGCTGTCCGGTCCGGCCCCTTGGCTTGTGGGGTTCGGGATCAGGAGGAGCCGGATGCCTCCGGACGGCCGGCGCTGCTGCCGCGAGGTCCAGGCAGCCAGCGCCTCGATGGCGAGTTCGGTCTGCGTCCCGCTGAGCCACTGCGCCGGCGCGTCAGGGGCGACGCACGCCTCCTGATGTGCGGGCTCCGTGCGGAGAGTGAGGTCGGGGAAGCCGGCTGCGAGCGCGTCGGCCATATCGTCGGGTACGGGCCGGCACCACTCGACCGGGCCGTCGCTGTCGGCGCTCACCTCCCCGTGGAAGATCATGAACGGGGCTCCGGCGACCCCCTCGATCCGTGGGACGCCACCGCGGCGCAGGCGGTGGATGAACAGCTCCCGGCCCATGGGCACCAGCTCGTCCTGGTGCACCCGGCGGATGACGCTGAGGAGGCTTCGGGCGGGCATGTCGCGGACGGTGACCTCGTACATGGCGGACTTCTCTCCGTGAAGGCGGTCAACGAGGTGGCCGACCAGTTCGCGCTGGGCGGCGTGCTCGGCCTCGGTTCCGGCCCGGTAGGCGCGGATCTCCTCGGAGGCCGAGACTGCGTCCAGGGCCAAGATGTCCCGGATCCGGGCCGACGGGACGCGGATCCGGCGCAGCGAGGCCACCAGGCGGGCCTGATCGAGTTGCGTGTCCGCGCACCAGCCGCCGCAGGGCACCGCCGACTGCGGGCGGCCCATGCTGTCGCGCTCGCGCTCGTCGGCGCGGGGCGGTAGCCGGTGCCCGGGTCGACGCGGGCCGGCAACAGCAGCCCGAGCTCGTTGTACAGCCGCAGCGCCTTGGGCGACAGACGCGACAGACGCGCGAACTCACCGATGTTGAGCATGCCCATGGACGGCTCCCTCGTTCCGGGCGGTCACCCGGTCGCGACCACTGTGCGGCTTCCCCAAAGGTGAAGGTCAAGCGCACGCAGGACATGGCGACGGTTCGCGGAACGGGACAAAATGCCAGTCGGTCCGCCGGCTGCCTCTGACCAGCCGCCGGCACGACCGCATCCCTCCGGTCAACTTCCGAACGACTCCCGGAGCCGACCGCTCAGTCTTTGGCCAGGGCTGCCAGCAGCCGGTCCTCCGTGACCTCGGGCCCGACCAGCTGATCGGTGATCGCCCCGTCCCGCAGCACGACCACGCTGTCGCAGTTCTCCACCAGCTCGCTCACGTCCGACGAGATCAGCAGGATCGCCAGCCCGTCCACCGCCAGCTCGTCCAGCAGCGCCTGCATCTCCACCTTCGTCGCCACGTCCACGCCCCGGGTCGGCTCGTCGAGCAGCAGCACCTTCGGGTGCATGGCCAGCCACCGCGCCAGCAGCACCTTCTGCTGGTTCCCGCCCGACAGCTCCCCGGCGGGCTGCCGTGGGGAGACGGCCTTGATCCCGAGCCGCTTCATGAACGTCGCCACGATGCTGTCCACCCGCGCGTCCGACACGATCCCCGCCCGCGACAGCCGGGGCAGGGCCGCCAGCGCGATGTTGTCGCGCACCGACAGCGTGGGCACGATGCCCTCGGTCTTCCGGTTCTCGGGGACCAGGCCGACACCGGCGCGGATGGCGTCCCTGATCGACCACTTGCGGGAACGCGCCCCCGCCACCGTCACCTGGCCCGCGTCCACCGGCAGCACGCCCGCGATGGCCCGGGCCGTCTCGCTGCGCCCCGCGCCGAGCAGCCCGCCCAGGCCGATCACCTCGCCCGCCCGCATCGCGAGCGACACCCCGTCCAGTACGTGGTGGCGGGTCAGACCCTTGGCCTCGAGCACCGGCAGGTCGGCGGACTCGGCCGGCTCGCCGGTGTGCGGGGCGGGCTCCACGGGGTGGAACGGCCTTCCCAGCATGAGCGAGACCAGTCGCAACCGGTCGAGCCCCGCCAGCGGTCCCGTGTGCACGACCCGCCCCTCGCGCAGCACCGTGACCCGGTCGCAGATCCCGTACAGCTCCTCCAGCCGGTGCGTGACGTACACGACCGACCGGCCCTCCTCACGTAGCCGCCGCACGGCCCCGAACAGCGTCTCCAACTCGCCGTGCGCCAGCGCCGACGTGGGCTCGTCCATGATGACCACCCGCGCGTCCGCCGAGGCGGCCCTGGCCAGCGCGACGAGCTGGCGGGCGCCCTCACCCAGCGCGCCGAGCGGCCGGCGCACGTCCACCTCCAGCCCGTACGCGGCCAGCACCCGCTCGGCCCGCGCGTGCACGGCCGCGGAGTCGATCAGCCCGAGCCGCCCTCTGGGCTCCCTGCCCAGCAGGAGGTTACGGGCGACGCTCATGGTCGGTACGAGGTTCGTCTCCTGGTGGACGGTGGCGATCCCGGCCCGCTTGGCATCGGCCGGGCCGGCGAACCTGACCGGCTCACCCATGAGGCGCAGCTCGCCCGCGTCCGGCTGATGGACCCCGGAGAGCACCTTCACCAGGGTCGACTTGCCCGCCCCGTTGCCGCCGATCAGCGCATGTACCTCGCCGGGGCGCACGGACAGGGTGACGTGGTCGAGGGCGGTGACACCCTGGAACGTCTTGAGAACGCCTGCCACCTGTAGCACGGTTGCCTCCGCCTCGATGGTGGTCGAGGAAGGAAACGTTACAGTAACGGCCTTGTCACATTCGATCAGAAACGAGCGCAACCCGTCACCGGTCCCCCTCCAGCACAACAACGCAAACCGCCCAACCCCCGAAGCCCCGGCCCCAAAGAGATCAAGCCCCACCCCTCAACCTTCGACCCCCAGCCCACCCCTCAACCTTCGACCCCCAGCCCGACCCTTGACCTTCGACCCCCAGCCCCCACCCCTCGACCTTCGCCCCCCGCCCCGGCCTCCCCCCGAACCCTGGACCCCCGAACCCTCGACCCTCGACCCTCGCCCCCCGAGCCTCGACCTCCGAGCCCCGATGTCTGACCCCCGAGCCCCGCCCGTCCGCGCTTGCCTGTCGCGCTCGCCCGCCCGTTCGCGCTTGCCTGTCGCGCTCGCCCGCTCGTCTGCGCCTGCGGGCGTTTGCGCCCCCGGCCGTCTGCCTGGCCATGGTTGCCGCGCCTGCTCCGTGCCGGGCCTTCCCCCCGCGCATGCCACCCGCGGGGGCCGTGGACGGGCGGCGCCGCGGGGGTGGCTGGGCGGAGGAGGTCAGAACTGGGCGACGTGGAGGCGGACGCCGCGGGCGCTCAGGTCGTCGAGTACGTCCCGAGGCGCCGCGTCGTCCGTGACCAGGTGGTCGATGCGGTCCGGCGGCACCGTCTGGACCATCGTGTCCACGCCGACCTTGGTGTGGTCGGCCAGCACCACGACCTCCTCCGCGGCCGCCGCCAGCGCTCGGTCGACGCCCGCCACCTGCATGTTGGGCGTCGACAGGCCGCGCTCGGCCGTCAGGCCGTTGCCCGAGATGAACGCCCGGCGCACCCGCAGCCCCGCCAGCGAGTGCTCGGCGGCGCTGCCCACCAGGGCCAGGATCGAGCCGCGCAGCGTGCCGCCGGTGAGCATCACCTCGACCCGCGGCGATCCGGCCAGCACTTGGGCGACCAGCAGGGAACTGGTCACCACCGCCAGCTCGGAGTGCCTGGTCAGGCGGCGGGCGAACTCCTGCGTGGTGGTGCCGGGACCGATCACGATCGCGTCGCCGTCCTCGACGAGGGCGGCGGCCAGGTCGGCGATGGCGGCCTTCTCGGCGGACTCGAGTGACACCTTGTGCGCGTATCCGGCCTCGCGCGACAGCTCGCCCGGCAGGGTGGCGCCGCCGTGGTGGCGGTTGAGCAGGCCCTCCGACTCCAGCGCGCGCAGGTCGCGGCGGACGGTGACCTCGGAGGAGTGCACGGCCTGGGCGAGCTCGCGCAGCGACACGGCGCCGTTGGCGCGCACCAGCTCCAGGATGCGCTGCCGGCGCTCAGCGGCGAACACGGGCCTGCGTCCGTCGCTCTGCGTGTCGCTCACGTCCCGATCATAGTGGACAGGCCAAGATGAGTTCACCTCTGATCGTATGAGAACGAATTTGATCGAAAATCTTGACCGGCTCCGTCCGCAGGTGCTTACTTGAGAGCGTGTCAGGGTCAAAAGCTGTCCGAACCTGATCGGCGCGTTTCGAAAGGACCCCCCGTGCGCAAGCGCCTCGCGTTCCCGCTGGCCGTACTGATGTCACTGTTATGGCAGCCGTCGCTCCCCGCCACTGCCGCAGCTCCCGACCAGGCCGCCGCCGCCCTGAACGGGCTGCGCGGTGACTACTACCTCGCCTCCGGGGCGGGGAAGTTCGACTTCGCCGAGCTGAAGGCCAGCGTCGTCGACCCCAACCTGGAGCTGACAGACCTGAATCCGACGTTCAGGCTGCTGACCGGCAGGGAGGACGACGTCTCCGTACGGTGGACGGGTCAGATCCAACCCAAGTACTCCGAGACGTACACCTTCTCCATCATCGGCGACAACGGCTTCCGACTCTGGGTGGATGGCAAGCCGATCATCGACCACTGGGTGGACGACTGGGACCGGGAGCAGACCGGCACCCCGATCGCCCTGGAGGCGGGCAAGAAGTACGACTTCAAGGTCGAGTACTTCGAGCACTTCGGCGGTGCGAACCTGCGGCTGCGCTGGCAGAGCCCGAGCCAGCCGAAGCAGATCGTGCCCGCGGAGGCGTTCACGCTGCCCGAGGGGTTCGCGCCGCCCGGGCCGTCCGACGCCAGGGTGGACGCGGCCGGTGACGCCGCGACGCTGACGTTCGCCAAGCCCCTGGCAGCGCTGCCGGCGGACGCCCTGAGCAAGCTGGACGTCACGGTCGCAGGCACCAAGTGGCCCACCAGCTCCGCAACCCTGAAAAATCCGCAGACGGTGGAGCTGAAGCTCAAGTATCCGGTCCCGTCCAAGGCCGGCAGCACCGTCCGCGCCGCCTACAACGGCTCGGGCGGCCTCACCTACGCCGACGGCAGCGCGGTCGAGGCCTTCCCGTACGCCTACGTCGCCAACGGCTCCGCCTACATCCTGCGGACGAAGTGGTCTGACGACGTCAACCCGGCCGCCCCGCTGCCCGAGTACCCCCGGCCCCAGCTCGTCCGGGACCGCTGGCGCAGCCTCAACGGCAAGTGGCAGTTCGCCCCCGCCAAGGCGGACGAGGCCGCGCCCGTCGGCCGTGATCTGCCCGAACGCATCGTCGTGCCGTACCCGGTGGAGTCGCAGCTGTCCGGCATCGGCCGGCACGAGGAGCGCATGTGGTACCGCAGGACGTTCGACGTGCCCCGCTCGTGGCGCGGCGAGCGGCTGCTGCTGCACCTCGACGCGGTGGACTGGCAGTCCACGGTGTACGTGAACGGCAAGCAGGTCACCACCCACAAGGGCGGCTACGGCCGGATCACCGCGGACGTGACCGACGCGCTCAAGCGCAGCGGCCCGCAAGAGCTCATCGTCGGCGTGTACGACCCGACCGACGCCGGCGCCCAGGCCATCGGCAAGCAGCGGCTCGACCCGAGCGGCATCTGGTACACCGCGAACTCCGGCATCTGGCAGACCGTCTGGATCGAGCCGGTCGCCAAGCAGCGCATCGACCGCGTCGACACCGTGCCCGACCTGCGAGGCCAGGCACTCTACGTGACCGTCCAGGGAACCGGCGGCAAGGCGACGGTCATCGCCAGGGACGGCCGCCGCGTCGTGGGCAAGGTGACCGGCCAGGTGGGCCGCGAACTCAGACTCCCGGTGCCGAACCCCAAGCTCTGGACCCCGGACAACCCACACCTGTACGACCTGGAGGTCAAACTCAAGGACGACAAGGTCGAGTCCTACTTCGGGATGCGCTCCATCGCGGTCTCCGGCAACCGCATCCTGCTGAACGGACAGCCCGTCTTCCAGCTCGGCCCCCTCGACCAGGGCTTCTGGCCGGACGGCATCTACACCCCGCCGACCGACGAGGCGCTGCGGTACGACCTGGAGCAGACCAAGGCGCTCGGCTTCAACGCCGTCCGCAAGCACGTCAAGGTCGAGTCCGACCGCTGGTACTACCACGCCGACAAGCTCGGCCTGCTGGTCTGGCAGGACATGCCGGCGGCGTTCCGCACGGATGACAGACCCCAGTACGAGGCCGAACTGCGCGAACTCGTCGACCAGCACCGCAGCAGCCCGTCGATCATCATGTGGGTGCCGTTCAACGAGGGGTGGGGCCAGTACGACCAGGCGCGCATCGCCGATCTGGTCAAGAGCTGGGACCCGTCGCGCCTGGTGAACAACATGAGCGGGATCAACTGCTGCGGCGCGGTCGACGGCGGCAACGGCGACGTCAAGGACTTCCACATCTACCCGGGCCCCGGCAACCCCGGCAAGCCGTCGGGGACGCGGGCGAACGTGCTCGGCGAGTACGGCGGGCTCGGCCTGCCGCTGATCGGCCACACCTGGTCGGGCGGCGGCTGGGGCTACGCGGTCGAACCCGACCCGGAGGCCCTCACCACCCGATACGTCGGGATGGTCAAGGAGCTCGAGCGACTGCACGCCTGCGAGCAGCTCAGCGCCGCGATCTACACCCAGACCACGGACGTGGAGACCGAGCTGAACGGTCTGATGACGTACGACCGGGCGGTCACGAAGCCGGACGTGAAGCGCGTACACGACGCCAACACGGCCCTGACGAGCGCCATCAACCCAGCCTGCACCTGAAACACCGCAGCTGGGCCACTGCACCGGTAACACGGCGCAGCTGCGACGCCGCACCTGAAACACCGCACCTAGAAACGAAAACCGCGCCTGAAAGACCGCGCCTGAAACACCGCGCGTGGAAGGCCGTACGCGGGACACCGCGTCTGGAAGCCACGTGCGTAGCTCCTGCTCGAACTTCGGGCGCCGAGCCCCGCCTCAACCGCGGGCGTGAACACGGCGCTCGCGGGTGAACGCCGGTCGTCCGGGCCCCTGTGGTCCGGGCGCCGGGCCTGATAGGAAAGGAACGCCATGACCCCCCATATCCGGACAGCCGCATTAGCACTGGCCGTCCTCCTCACCGCGGCCGCGTGCGCCAAGGCGGAGGCGCCGCAGAGCGCGCCCGCCGCCGCGAGCACGGCGGGGCAGCAGGTCGTGCAGTCGCCCAGCGGCTCGGCCGGGCCGACGTGCACGCTGGATCAGTTCGGCGGGACGAAGTTCGACCTCAAGACGGCCACGGTCGGGTTCTCCCAGTCGGAGAAGGAGGCCAACCCCTTCCGCATCGCCGAGACCAAATCGATCAAGGACGAGGCCGCCAAACTCGGCATCGCGAACCTCAAGGTCACCAACGCCCAGTCGCAGTTCTCCAAGCAGATCACCGACGTTCAGCAGCTCATCGCCCAGGGCGTGCGGCTCCTGGTCATCGCGCCCCTGAACTCCGACGGCTGGGAGCCGGTCCTCCAGCAGGCCGCCGCCAAGAAGATCCCGATCATCACGGTGGACCGGAAGATCAACGCCAAGGCGTGCAGCGACTACCTGACGTTCATCGGCTCGGACTTCTACGAGCAGGGCAAGCGCGCCGCCGACCGCATGATCGAGGCGCTGAACGGCAAGGGCAAGGTCGCCATCCTCCTCGGCGCCCCTGGCAACAACGTCACCACCGAGCGTACGAACGGCTTCAAGGACCGCGTCAAGGAGAAGGCGCCCGGGATCACGATCTCGTTCGAGCAGACCGGCGAGTTCGCCCGCGAGAAGGGACAGCAGGTCACCGAGCAGCTCATCCAGTCCAACCCCGACATCAACGGCATCTACGCCGAGAACGACGAGATGGCCCTGGGCGCCGTCACCGCGCTGAAGGGCGCGGGCAAGGAGCCCGGCGACATCAAGATCGTGTCGGTGGACGGCACCCGCAGCGCCGTCCAGGGCATCGCCGACGGCTGGCTGCACGCGGTCATCGAGTCGAACCCCCGCTTCGGGCCGCTCGCCTTCGAGACCGCCCAGAAGTTCCTCGACGGGCAGCCCATCCCGGACAAGGTGGTCATCTCCGACCGGGACTACGACACAGGCAACGCCAAGGACTCCCTCGGTGAGGCGTACTGACTTGGAACCGGTTCTCGAGGCCCGGGCGGTCAGCAAGCGCTTCCCCGGCGTACTCGCTCTCGACGGCGTGTCCCTCGCCCTCCGCCCGGGCGAGGTGCACGCCCTCGTAGGCGAGAACGGCGCGGGCAAGTCCACGCTGATCAAGGTCTTCACCGGCGTGTACCGGCCGGACGGCGGAGAGCTGCGCTACCAGGGCGCTCCCGCCGTCTTCGGCACACCCATGGAAGCGCAGCGCGCCGGGATCTCCACCATCTACCAGGAGGTCAACCTCGTCCCGATGATGAGCGTGGCCCGCAACCTGCTGCTCGGCCGCGAGCCGCGCGGCCGCTTCGGGGTGATCGACGCGGCCGCGATGAACGGGGAGGCGCAACGCGTTCTCGCCGGGTACGGGGTCGCGACCGACGTCCGCCGGCCGCTGCGCACCCTCGGGGTCGGGGCCCAGCAGATGGTCGCCCTGGCCAGGGCGGTCTCGGTGGACGCGCGGGTGGTCATCATGGACGAGCCCACGTCCTCGCTGGAGCCGCGCGAGGTGGAGACGCTGTTCGGGGTGATCCGGCGGCTACGGGACGCGGGGATCGCCGTCATGTACGTCAGCCATCGGCTGGACGAGCTGTACCGGGTATGCGACCAGGTGACGGTGCTGCGGGACGGCCGCGTCGCCCACTCGGGGCCGCTCGCGGAGGTGGAGCGGCTGCGGCTCATCTCGCTCATGCTGGGCCGTGACCTGAACGAGGTCCGTACGGGCGGCCTCACCCGCTTCTCCCGCACCCGCCACCGGAGCACCACCCTTGCACCGTCCCTGCCGAGCTCCGCAGCATCGGCGGGACCCGTAACGTCGGAGGAGCTTGCGGCCTCGGTGGGCCCGGCAGCCCGTGCCGCATCGGCGGGAGTCTCGACGTCGGAGGGACCGGCGACTTCCGAGGGGCCCGCGGCCTCGGTGGGCCCGGCAGCCCGTGCGGCGTCGGCGGGACTCCCGACGTCGGAGGGACTGGCGACCTCGGTGGGCTCAGCGGTTCCTGCGGCGTCGGCGGGAGCCGTGACGCCGTCGGGGCATGCGGCGTCGCAGGGAGGTGCGACCCTCGGCGGTGTTTCAGCTGCTGTCTCTGGCGAGGGTGATGCCTCTGTGGCGGTGGGCGGCGGTGTTTCCGCCGAAGACGGGCGGGGGAGCGCCGTGGTCGAGGCGCGGGGGCTTTCGCGTCGTCACGTTCTCGACGGCGTGGACGTGGCCATCGCGCCCGGTGAGGTCGTCGGGCTGGGCGGACTGCTGGGCGCGGGACGGACCGAGACAGCGAAGGCCATCGTCGGCGCGCTCCCGCTCGACGGCGGCCAGGTGCTCGTGGCGGGCCGGCCACTCAAAAGAGGGACGACGGCGGCGATCAGGGCGGGGGTGAGCCTGTTGCCCGAGGACCGCAAGGCCGAGGGCATCATCCCGACCCTCTCGGTGCGGGAGAACATCGCGCTGGCCGCCCTCCCCAGTCTCGGTACGGCAGGCGTGGTGTCCGATGCGAAGATCGACCGGGTGGTCGAGATCTTCATGCGGAGGCTGAGGATCAAGGCCGCGTCGCCGCATCAGCTGGTGTCCGAGCTGTCCGGTGGCAACCAGCAGAAGGTGCTGCTGGCCCGCTGGCTGGCCGTACGACCCAAGGTGCTGCTGCTCGACGAGCCCACCCGGGGCATCGACGTCGGGGCGAAGGCCGAGGTGCAGGCGCTGATCGACGAGCTGGCCGAGGAAGGGCTGGGCGTGCTGCTGATCTCCTCCGATCTGGAGGAGCTGGTCGAGGGCGCCGACAGGATCCTGGTGCTGCGCGAGGGCGCGGTCGTCGGGGAGCTGTCGGGCGACGAGGTCACCGAGGAGAGGATCATGGCGACGATCGCGGAGCACACGGCCGTGGATCAGCCGCTCACGGATCAAAGGGCGGCTGGGGATCAGCCGGGCGTGGAGCAGGCGGGCGAGGAGCGGGCGGGCGAGGAGCGGGGCGATGGCTGAGCTCACCGTGCAGGCGCGTGTCGCGGTGCTCAAACCGCGCGTGTTCGCCTGGGTTCAGGACTACGGCGTGTACGCGGCGGTGCTGGCGCTGCTGCTGTTCAACGTGCTGTTCACCCCGCACTTCCTGGACGCGGCGAACTTCCGAACCCAGCTCGTCCAGGTCACCCCCATCGTGATCGTCTCGCTCGGGATGGCACTGGTGATCGGCACCCAGGGCATCGACCTGTCGGTCGGCTCGGTGATGGCGCTCGCGGCCGCGCTGGTCGTGCTCTACCTCGGGTACGGCTGGCTGCCCGCGCTGATCGTGGCCGTGGCCGGCGGCGCCGTGGTCGGGGCGGCCGGCGGGGCGCTGGTGGCGTACGTCGGAGTGCAGCCGATCGTGGCCACCCTGGCGCTGCTGGTCGGTGTACGCGGGCTGGCGAACGTCCTGGTGCCGCAGCTCGTCGAGTTCCGCAACCCGGACCTGATCGCGCTCGGCAGCAGCTCGGTCGCCGGGATCCCGGTCATCGTGCTCATCGCGGCGGCGCTGACGGTGGTCGTGCTGTTCGTGGTGCGGCGGACCACGTTCGGGCGGCAGGTGGTGGCGATCGGCGGCAACCGGTCGGCCAGCGAGCTGTCCGGGCTGCCGGTCAAACGCGTACTCCTGACCGTCTACGTGATCTCAGGGCTGCTGGCGGCGCTGGCCGGGGTGCTGGCCACGGCCCGGCTGCAGGCCAGCGACCCGACCTCGCTCGGGCTCTTCATCGAGCTGTCGGCGATCACGGCGGTCGTGGTCGGCGGCACCCCGCTGACCGGCGGCCGCATCAGGGTGCTGAGCACGGTCATGGGCGCGCTGCTCATGCAGCTGCTGTCGGCCACGCTGATCAAGCACAACCTGCCGCAGTCGTGGACCCAGATGGTCCAGGCGGTCATCATCCTCGCCGCCGTCTACGCCACCCGGGAGCGCCGATGAACCGTGAACAGGTGAGCCGCATCCTCCAGCAGCACGGCGCCATGATGGTGCTCGGCCTGCTGGTCATCGTGGGCAGCCTGGCGTTCGACTCGTTCGCCACGCCGGAGAACGCGGCCAGCGTCGTCGTGTCGTCGTCCTTCCTGGCGATCATCGCGATCGGGATGACGTTCGTCATCATCAGCGGCGGCATCGACCTGTCGGTGGGGTCGCTGTTCGTGCTCGGCGGCGTGCTGGCCGCGTACGGTTCGCAGTACGGGCTGATCGTGGCGCTGCTGCTGCCCCTGGCCGTGTGCGGGGTGGTCGGCCTGCTCCAGGGCCTGGTCATCGCGCGTACGGGGATGGCGCCGTTCATCGTGACCCTGGCGGGGCTGCTCGGCGTGCGCGGGCTGATGCTGGCGATCTCGAACGAGGGCGCCACCACCTATCTCGTGAAAAATCCGGCCTTCGCCACCTTGGGCCAGGGCGAGCTCCTCGGCCTGTCGTACCCCGTCCACATCACGATCGTCCTGGCCCTGCTGGCGATGGTCCTGCTGCAACGCACCGGTTTCGGCCAGAACGTCTACGCCATCGGCGGCAACGAGCAGGCGGCGGCCTTCATGGGCGTCCCGGTCGTACGCACGAAGGTCTACGTGTACGTCATGTCCGCCCTCCTCGCGGGCCTGGCGGGGGCGTTGAACGCCGCCCGGCTCTCCTCCGGGGTGACGATCCTCGGTATCGGCCTCGAACTGGACGCCATCGCGGCCGTGGTGATCGGCGGCACCCTGCTGACCGGGGGAGCGGGCGGCATCACCGGGACCGTGGCCGGCGTGCTGCTGCTCGGCGTCATCCAGAGTCTGATCAACCAGGTGGGGAGCCTGACGTCGGCGTTCCAGCAGGTGGTGAGTGGGATGTTCCTGGCGCTGGTCGTGGTGGCGCAGCGGCTGCTGAGCAAGGCGCAGCGGCTCACGTAAGGGCGAGCGGGCGCCGTACGTGACCGGCGGGGCGGTCTGCCGAAGACCGTCGAGCGGCAGGTCGTCCATGGCCGCTGTACCCACTACGCGGACGGGAAGAAGGCTCACGATTGATGTAAGCCGTTTGCAAGATTCGCCGCTCATAATGCGCCCATGCCGCCGATAACTGAACTCAGAGCAGGAGATCCCTCCGGTCTCGGAGGCTACGAGATCCGGGGACGGCTGGGAGAAGGCGTTCAGGGTGTCGTCTACCTGGGCGTCGACGAGCAGGGGAGGCAGGCGGCCGTCAAATGGCTGCGGCCTGAGCTGGCAGGTGACGGGGCGGCGGCGGAGCGGTTCGCCAGGGAGGTGGCGGCGGCGCAGCGGGTGGCGCCGTTCTGCACCGCGAAGGTGCTGGACAGCGGCGTGCACGAGGGCCGCCCGTACATCGTCAGCGAGTACGTGGACGGCTTGGCGCTGGAGCGGGCGGTGCGCGAGGAGGGGCCGCGCACCGGGCCCGCGCTGCACCGGCTGGCCATCGGCACCGCCACCGCCCTCGCCGCGATCCACCAGGCCGGCATCGTGCACCGCGACTTCAGCCCCGGCAACGTGCTGCTGGGCAGCGAGGGGCCCAGGGTGATCGGGTTCGGCATCGCCAGGGCGCTCGACGTGACCTCCGGCGACACGACCGTGCCCGTGGGCGATTCGGCGTTCCTGGCGCCCGAGCAGCTCCTCGGGGATCCCACCGGGCCGGCGGCCGACATGTTCGCCTGGGCGTGCACCATCGTCTTCGCGGCCTCCGGCGCGGGGCCGTTCGCGGCCGGCAACATGCCCGCGACGGTGCAGCGCGTGCTCAACGCCGAGCCGGACCTGGGGCGGTTGACGGGCACGTTGCGGGAGCTGGTCGCGGCCTGCCTGTCCAAGGACCCCGGTCGGCGGCCGACGGCCGAGCAGGTGATCCACCGCCTTCTGGAGCACCCGACCTCGAACCCGGACGCCCTCCACCACGCCGCAGCCGCCTTCGGCGCCACCCCTCCGACAGGCGGGCCCTCGGTGGGCGGGCCGCCTTCGGTTGGCGGCGGGTCTCCGGTTGGTGGCGCGGCCCCGCCGGGTGGCGCTGCTCCTGTGGGTGGCGCGTCTTCGCCAGGCGGCGCAACGCCGGTGGGCTCCGCGTCTTCGGCGGGCGGCGGGTCGTCGGCGGGTGGCTGGCCTCCTCCGGCGGGCGGGGCGTATTCGCCGGGGGCGGGGCCTTCGGCGGGTAGCGGGCCGTCAGCAGGCGGTGTGCCTTCGGCTGGTGGCGGGGCTTCGCCGGGCGACTCTCCGGCGGGTGGGTGGTCTCCGGCGGGCGGGGCGCCTTCGCCTGGCGGTGTGGGGTCGCCGGGAGGCGGTGTGGGGTCGCCGGGTGGCGGGGTGCCGTCTCGTGGTGTGGGGTCGCCGAGTGGCGGGGTGCCGGTCGGAGGCGGGGGGTCTGTGTGGCAGGTGCCTGGTGGTGAGCGGGCCGGTGGGTCGGGGCCGCAGGGGTGGGCCGGGCAGCCGCCGTACCCCCAGTCGCCGTATCCCCCGCCGACCCCTCCGCCGCCCGGTCAGTATCGGCCGTTGCGTGGGGATCAGCCGCCCGGCGGGCGGCCGGGGTTCGAGCCGCCCGCCCCCTTCCAGCGCCCGGGCACACCGCCCAGGGGCATCCCGTACGGAGGCCCGCCCCCGAGCCCGTCCGGTAACCGGCGGAACTGGGTGATCGGGGGAGCCATCGCGGGCGTGGCGCTGGTGGCGGCGATCGCCATCGTCGTGGTGACCGTCGTCAACCTGCCGCCCAAGCCGAAGGCCCTCCCCACGCCCGTCCCCGCCACCACCACGACGGCGTCCCCGAGCCCCACCGTGTCCCCGGTCCCGACCGCGAACCTCACCCCGGTCCGGCTCCCCGACACCGACGCCACCGTGTACGAGAGCCCGGACGACCCGATCAGGCTGACGACGTACATGGTCATGGACCCCAAGTCCAAGGACTGGGTGTACTACGCCCGCGACTCCCTGACGGGAGGTTTCACGAAATATCGGGGCCAGTGGGAGAGCATGCTCTCCCCAGACGGCCGCTACCTCGCCCAGCGCGGCAAGAACTTCATCGACAACTACGACTCCGTGGAGATCACCGACAAGACGACCGGCGAGCGGTTCTCGATCAAGACCTCGCGGCAGCCGCTCAGCGCGTACATCCAGGCCTGGTCCCGCGACAGCACCCGCGTCCTGGTCAACGTCGGCAACCCCGTCAAGGACACCTGGCAGTCGACCGGCTTCGCCATCGTGGACGTGACCACCAGGAAGGCCACGGTCGCCTCACTCCGGGAGGGCTCGCTGAAGAACATCAGGTACGGCTTCGACGACACCGACACCGGCGTGGTCGCCATGTCGATCAACGCCGAGCAGCAGGCCCTGCGCTTCTTCGACGCCGGCGGCCTGCGCGTCCGCCGCATCCCGAACGTGGGCGCCGGCATCGCCGACGAGCTGTTCTCGCCGTCGGGCAGGCTGTTCGTCACCGACTGCCCGGGTCTGGAAAGCGGCAACAACTGCGTGTACGACAGCCGGACCGGCGCCGAGGTGAAGCGGATCGAGTCGGCCTGCGGCGGCCTGGCCGCCTGGTTCGACGACGATCACCTGCTCTGCTGGGTGCGCCCGGACAGCACCTCCGACAAGCAGCAGGTCCAGGTGATCGACTTCACCGGGAAGATGGTGCGCCTGCTGGCCGAGGTCCCGACCAGGGGCGACGAACTCGAGGTCGTCTACACGTTCCGCAAGGACTGACGCACCCGGCCGCGCGGCTTCAGCCGCGTGGTGGGCAGGACGGGCGCGGGGAGCGGCGCCCCGTCGAACCCCTCGACGGCGCCGAACCCCTCGCCCTCCATCCAGTCCTTCCGGAACGCGGCGATCTCGTCGTGGGAGCGGCCGACGAAGTTCCACCACATGACGATCTCCTCGCCGAAGGGCTCGCCGCCGATCAGCAGGACCCGGCCGCGCCCCGACAGCCGCAGCGCGGACCGCCCCGGCGGCAGGTATACCAGCGGCCCGGGCTCCAGATGCTCGACCGCGCCGTCGAGCAGCAGCACGCCGTGCTCGAACCCGGGCGAGAGCGGCACCTCGCACGCGCCGTCCACCGCGATCTGGGCCCCCACCAGCGGGCTGAACGCGGTGGCGGGCGATTCGACCCCGCCGAGCGACCCCATGACGACGATCGCCTCGAAACCGGGCCCCGTGAGCACGGGCAGCGCCGGATGGTGTTCGAACGCGGGCCCGGTGTGCCGGTGCTCGCCGGGCAGAGCCACCCACAGCTGCACCCCGTGCAGCACCGACTCCGGCGACTCCTCGGAATGGGAGATGCCCCGGCCGGCCGTCATCAGGTTCAGCTGGCCGGGGCGGATCTCCTGCAGGCTGCCCAGGCTGTCGCGGTGCAGCACCTCGCCCTCGACCAGCCAGCTCACCGTCTGCAGCCCGGTGTGCGGGTGCGGCGGCACCCGCATCGTGGCGCGCTGCGGCCCGTAGGCGTCCACGAAGCACCACGCGCCGATCATGCGCCGGTGCACGCCCGGCAGCGTCCTGCTCACCAGCATCGCGCGTGGCCCGCCCAGCGGCACCTCGCGCCCCATCAGCACCTCGCCGTCCGCGCCCGCCTCGGCGCCGCAGCGGATCTCCTGCGGGTCAAGCTCCAGGTTGCTCACGCCATGACTGTACGGGCTGCGGCGCGCCAGGAAGCCGGGCAGGGGTCAGCTCAGGATCTCCCACCAGCCCTCCACCACCTGGGCGGCGGAGGTGTCCACGGCCTCGCCGGGGCGGGGGACGACGATCTTGACGTCCCGCGCCTTGGACTCGCGCCACAGCCGTTCCACCGGCTCGGACCACGGGTGCAGGGCCAGCGTGAAGGTCGCCCAGTGGACGGGGAGCAGCAGAGAGCCGCCCAGGTCGAGATGGGCGTTGACGGCCTCCTCCGGGTTCATGTGGATGTCGGGCCAGGCGGGGCTGTAGGCGCCGATCGGCATCAGCGTCAGGTCGAACGGCCCGTGCTGCGACCCGATGCCCCGGTAACCCTCGAAGTATCCGGAGTCGCCCGCGTAGAAGACCCGCTTGTTCGCCCCGGCCACCACCCAGGACCCCCACAACGTGTCATTACGGGTGAAGGCCCGGCCGGAGAAGTGCCGGGCCGCCGTGGCGACGAAGCGCAGCCCCGCCACCTCGGCCTCCTCCTCCCAGTCGAGCTCGATGATCCGGAACGCCGGCACGCCCCACCGCTCCAGGTGCGCCCCGATGCCCAGCGGCACCAGGAACGGGGCCTTCTGCGTCCTGATCAGCGAGCGCACGGTCGCCAGGTCGAGGTGGTCGTAGTGGTCGTGCGAGATCGCGATGGCGTCGACCAGCGGCAGCTCGCCGAGCTCGACGGGCACCGGGTGGTGCCGCTTGGGGCCGACGAACTGCGAAGGGGAGGGCCGCTTGCTCCACACCGGGTCGAACAGCACCCGCTTGCCCTCGATCTCCACCAGCGTCGAGGCGTGGCCGTACCAGATCGCGCGCAGGCCGTCGGCGGGCGGCGGGTCGGACGGGGGGACGCGCAGCGGGATGGGGCCCGCGGGGCGGCGCTGCTCCTTGTTCTTGGCCAGTTCGCCGAGCAGGCCGGCGGGCGGGGCCGTCATCATGTTGGTCGGCTCCGGCATCGGGTTGAAGAACGTGCCGTCCCTGAACTGCGGTGAGCGCCGCATCCGCGCCGTCCGGTCCGGCCCCGACGTCAGAGGCCGTACGCCCAGCTCGGCGGGGACCTCGCGCAACGCCCAGCCCGCAGCCGCCAGGGCCACGCCGCCCGCGAGGACCCGCCGTGCCGTACGCATTCCTGCCATCAGCCACACTCCCCTGGAAAGTCTGTGCATCCCGCTCAACCGAGCGGGATTCCCCGGTGTTCCCGTCCTAAGATATATCGCGATAGGTCAGGCCGCTTCGATCGCTTCGCCGACGCTCCCCAGCGTGCGGCGACCTCATCGACCGGAAGAACCTACCGGTCGTCATCCTCGCGCCTCGCGGCAGCCCCCGTCGCGATCGGACGGGGTGTCGCCGCACCCGGGTTCGCGGCCTCGATCGGGGAACGGCCACGGGTTGGGACGGCAGCGGCCCAGCGACTTCGACTGCTGGGTCATGACGGGGGCGAGCCGTCCGGGCCCGGGACAGGGCTCGTGGCCGTGCCCCAGGCTGTGCCCGACCTCGTGGCTGATCAAATAGGCCCGGTACGCGGCCAGGTCGCCGCGGTACTGCGGGACACCCTTCGCCCAGCGCAGGGCGTTGATGACCGAGCGGGTGCCGTTCCAGCAGGACAGCTCGCCCCCGGTGCGGAGGGGCCGGCACTGGAGGGTGGTGAGCAAGGGGCTGGACAGGGCGACGCGGACGTGCACCGGGCCGTGGTCGACGCGCTCGAAGCGCGCCCAGCCGCGTACGTCGTTGAGCACCCGATGCACGTCGGCGGCGAACACGGCCGGGTCGAACGGCAGGCCGGACTCCACCTCCACCACGTACCGCACCACCTCCCCTGACCCCGGCCGGGCGGGCGCGCCGCCGGGCACGACCGCGTACCGGCCCGAGGCGGCGTACGGGACCCACACCTCCTTGGCGGGCGGCCGCTTGGCGACGCGCTTCCTGGGGGTGGGGGGAGGCTGGATCGGCGAAGGCGCGGGTACGGGTGCGGGCGGCGCGGAGGCGCAGGAGGTCACCAGCAGGAGCAGCATCAGGAGTGCGAGCAGCGGCAACACGGCCTCCCCACGGCGTCACGGTGGGGAGGAATCCGATGTTACGTGAGTGCTTGCTGGGATTATCCGACGGCGGGCGCGTAGGGCGTGATGTCGATGGGCGGCTCCTCGCCCAGGGCGAGCGCGGCGGCGATCTCGCCGGTGAACGGGCCCGCCGTCAGCCCGTACGCGCTCAGGCCCGTCGCCACCACCACGCGCCCGGTCAGCGGCCCGATGAGAGGGGAGCCGGGGGCGTACACGGGGCGCAGGCCCACCCTGGTCTCCGCGACCGTCGCGTTGAACAGCCCGGGCGCCACCCGCAGCCCCGCCTGGATCACCTCGTCCAGCCCGCCCAGCGTGACCCGCGGGGCGAACCCCACGTCCTCCACGGTCGCCCCGATCACGACGCGGGAGTCGGGGAAGCCCAGCAGGTACGGCCCGACCCTCGGCAGCACGATCGGCCACCACGCGGTGTCCACGCCCTCCAGCGTCACGTGCATGATCTGCCCCCGCCGGGGGAACACCGGCAGCTCCACGCCCAAGGGCCGGCACACCTCGCCCGTCCAGGCCCCGGCGGCCACGATCACCATGTCGGCGTCGAGCGGCTCGCCCTGACCGGCGAACCGGCGCGCCCCCATCGGCACGGGAGGCTCGGCCGCCCGCGCGACGGGCGCGCCCTGGCGCCAGGACCCGCCCTGATCGAGGGGCTCGTCGGGCACGCCCGCGGCCGCCTGGGCCGGGATCCACGGCTCGCCCTCGGCGGGCGCCTCGCCGGCCAGGGCGTGCACGAACACCTCACCGCCCGGGGTGAGCCGCGCGGCGCCCACGCGTACCTCCGCCCCCTGCGACACGGCGGCGCGCAGGAGCTCGTCGCGGACCGAGCAGCCGTCCACGCGCGCCGCGCCCGGCACGAGGATGGCGCTCAGGTCGTCGGACAGCGGCGGGAACAGCTCGGACGGGGTCGCCACGTCGATGACGTCGCCCATCTCGGGCGCGCCGGCGTGGCGGCGGCGCAGCAGGGCGCGCACCGGCTCCAGGTCGGCCGGATCCGCGGCGACCAGCAGCGCGCCCACCTTGGCGTAGCCGATGTCCTCGCCCAGCGCCTCCACCAGCCCCGGGTAGCGGCGGGTGCCCTCGCGGGTCAGCCGGTACCAGTCGTCGTCCTCCGGGTGGTCCACCCACGGGCACACGATGCCGGCCCCCGCCTGGGTGGCCTCGCCCGGATATCCGCCGTCCACCACGGTCACCGCGGCGCCCTGCCGGCTCAGGTAGTAGGCCGCACTGGCTCCGACGATGCCGCTCCCGATCACCACAACACGCATGCGTCCCATGATCCCAGTCCGCCTGGCCTCGGCTGATACGGGGATCGCCCCCTTACCTACCGCATACCCCGGCGCGGGCCTCTCAGTGCTCGGCCCGGTGGCCGGGCACGTCGCCCCCGTGCGGGGGCTGGCACGCGGGGTCCGGACGGCTATGGTCAGCGCATGAACGTCGCCGTCACGAGGATCGACCTGCCGTGGCCCGCCCGGGTCGCCGCGTCGGACGGGACCACGGTCTGGTGCTCGGCGGACGGCCGGATGCGGGTCTACACCGCCTCCGGCGCGCCGCTGGACGGCGGCGAGGCCGTGCGGCTGCCGGAGCTGAGCTCCCTGGCGGCGGTCCCGGCGACCGTGCCGCGCACGGCGGGCGTGCCGGGCACGCTGCCCGAGACCGTGGTCGTGCCCAGGACGTTCGCGGGGCCGCCCCATCTGGGCTCGTTATCCGAAAGCCCGCTGCGGGGAACGCTGGCGGGCACCGCGGCGGGCCGGGTCCACTGGCTCGACCCCACCGGCGCCCCGCTCGCCGGCGCCCCCTTCGACGGCCGCGTGCTCGCGGGCGGCGGCGAGATCTGGGCCGTCGGCGCGGAGCGGGCACGCAGGCTGACCGCCCCCGGCGAGCTCGGCGAACCGGTGGAGTTACCCGGCCTCGACCAGTGCGCGGTCGAGGGCGAGCGCCTGTGGTGGACCTCGAAGCAGGACACCTGGCTGCGCGGCGGCCCGAGGGAGGTGGACCTCTGGACGCGCGAGCGCGGCGGCATGACCGTGTGCGCGGGCTCCCTGTGGATCAGCGTGGCGGGCGGTCTGGAGCGGGTGTCCGCCTGGTCGGGGGAACAGCGCCGGTTCGTGAAGGTGCCGAAGGGGCCGGTGCCGTTCCTGGTCTGCGCGAACGGGGTGCTGGCGGGCGGAGGACGCGACCTGTTCACGCTGGCCCCGGCCGCAGGGGCCGCCGTCCGCGTGATCCGGCTGGGGCTGAAGGCCCGCCTCGCGCTGGTGGTCGCGGCCGGCAAGCACATCTGGGCCTTCCCCGCCGACCGTCCCGAGGCCCTGATCGTGCCGCTGTGAGAGCGCCGCCGGAATCGGCTCGCGCGGTGTCAGACTCGTGGTCGCAGGGCTCGTCCACTTCTCCGCCCGCCTCGTTCTTCGTCCGCTTCGCGAAGCTCAGCACGGAAGGGAATCCCGCAATGACCCAGACGGACAGTCACGTCCCGGCCGGTGCCTCCGTACGCCACCCGCTCGCGCCGCTCACCGAGGAGGAGGCGGGCGCGGCCTGCCGGGCGGCGCTGGCGTCCGGCGCGGTCGAGCCGGGGGCGCGCATCGTCTACTGCGCGCCGGCCGAGCCCGCCAAGGAGGCCGTGCTCGGCTGGGACGGCACGCCGCTGCCGCGCGAGGTCACGGTGGTCACGTACGAGAAGGGCCTCGGCAGGACGAGCGTGCTCACGGTCGGCGTGCCCGGCGGGGAGCTCGTCTCCTGCGTGTACGCGCCCGCCGCGCAGCCGCCGATCATGCTGGAGGAGTGGCGGGCCAACTCCGAGACCTTACGCGGCGACCCCGCCTTCCAGGCCGCGTGCGCCAGGCGCGGGGTCACCGACATGTCCATGGTCCAGATCGACCCCTGGCCGGCCGGCAACTTCGGGCTGCCCGTGGACGCCGAGGGCCGCAGGCTCGCCCGCTGCGTCGCGTACGTGCTCGACGGCCCCGGCGACAACGGCTACGCCCACCCGATCGAGAACCTCGTCGTGCTGCTCGACCGCGACACCGGCGAGATCGTCGAGCTCCAGGACGGCGAGGTCGTCCCGGTCCCGCGCGCCTCCGGCCGCTACGACGAGGGCACCCGCGAACTCGCGCCGCTGCGGATCGTCCAGCCCGACGGACCCGGCTTCACCGTGGACGACGGCGCGCTGCGCTGGGGCCCCTGGCAGCTTCGGGCGTCCATGCACCCCATCGAGGGCCTCGTGCTGCACGAGATCTGCTACGTCGAGGGCGAGCGCGCGCGGCCCGTCGTCTACCGGGCGAGCCTGTCGGAGATGGTCGTCCCGTACGGCTCCACCAGCATGAACCACTGGTGGAAGAACGCCTTCGACGCCGGCGACGTCGGCCTCGGGAAGATGGCCGACGCGCTGGAGCTCGGCTGCGACTGCCTCGGCGAGATCGTCTACCTCGACGCGGTGACCGTGGACGAGGACGGCACGCCCGCCACGATGCCCAACGCGATCTGCGTGCACGAGGAGGACTACGGCATCCTCTGGAAGCACTTCGACCTGATGGGGGACAAGTCGGAGGTCAGGAGGTCGCGGCGGCTGGTCGTGTCGTTCATCGCGACCGTCGGCAACTACGAGTACGGCTTCTTCTGGTACTTCTACCTCGACGGCACCATCCAGGCCGAGGTGAAGCTCACCGGCATCATCCAGACCCAGGCCGTCGCCCCCGGCACCACGGCCCCGTACGCGAACCTGGTCACCCCCGAGCTGGCCGGGCCGCACCACCAGCACCTGTTCAACTTCCGGCTGGACATGTGCCTCGACGGGCCGCTCAACTCGGTGTACGAGGTCGACGCCGTCCGCGTCCCGCCGGGGCCCGGCAACCCGTACGGGAACGCCTTCACCGCCTCCGAGACGCTGCTGAAGACCGAAGCTCAGGCGCAGCGGCTGGCCGACTCGGCGAAGGGCCGCCACTGGAAGATCGTCAACCACTCCTCGCGGAACGCCGTGGGGGAGCCGGTCGCGTACAAGCTGATCCCCACGCACGTCGGGCCCGTGCTCCTCGCCGGCGAGGAGGCCGCGATCAGCGGGCGGGCGGCCTTCGCGACCAAGCACCTGTGGGTGACGCCGTTCGCGGCCGGGGAGCGCCGGGCGGCGGGCGACTTCCCCAACCAGCACCCCGGCGGCGCGGGGCTGCCCGAGTGGACCGCCGCCGACCGGCCGGTCGTGGACGCCGACATCGTCCTCTGGTACACCGTCGGCACCACCCACTTCTGCCGCCCCGAGGATTTCCCGGTGATGCCGGTGGAGTACACGGGCTTCACGCTCAGGCCCGCCGGCTTCTTCGACCGCAACCCCGCGACCGACCTGGCCGCGGCCTCGGACGGAGGTTGCCACACGTAGTGCCGAACCCCTGGTCGAAGGCGTTATGATCATAGCGACGTCACGCCTGCGACGAGGAACGATGTCGAGCATCAAAGAGGTCGCCCGGCTCGCCGGGGTCTCCGTCGGCACGGTGAGCAATGTGCTCAACCGGCCTGACATGGTGGCCCCCGACACCCGGCTGCGGGTGCGGGCCGCGATCGCCCGCCTCGGCTATGTCCGCAACGGCTCCGCCCGGCAGCTGCGGGCCGGCCACAGCCGGACCATCGGCGTGGTCGCGCTCGACCTGGCCAACCCGTTCTTCATCGACGTGCTGCGCGGCGTCGAGACCGCCGCGCAGCGGGCCGAGCTCACCGTGATGGTCTTCAACAGCAACAAGGACGCCGACCGCGAGGCGGGGTTGCTGGAGACGTTCGAGGAGCAGCGCCCGCTGGGCGTCCTGATCACACCGGTCAACGACAGCGCCGAGGAGGAGCGGCTGAGCCGGCTCGTCTCGCGCGGCATCCCGGTGGTGCGCTTCGACAGCTCGGCCCCGCACAGCCACGGGTGCGCGGTCGCGGTCGACGACGTGCTCGGCGGGCGGATGGCCGGCCGGCACCTGCGCGAGCGGGGGCACCGCCACATCGCCTTCGCCGGCGGGCCGTTCACCGTGCGCCAGGTGCGGGAGCGGCACGAGGGCCTGTCCGCCGTGCTCTCGCCGGACGACCGGCTGACCGTCATCCCCCTGCCCGACCTCACCATCGCCACCGGGCGGCTGGCGGGCGAGGAGATCGCCACCCGGCCGCCGTCCGAGCGGCCCACCGCGGTCTTCTGCGCCAACGACCTGGTGGCCATCGGGGTGCTGCAGGAGATGACGCAGCGCGGGCTGCGGGTCCCGGACGACCTGGCCATCATCGGGTACGACGACATCGACTTCGCCGCGGCGGCCGCCGTGCCGCTGTCGTCCATCCGGCAGCCGCGCGAGCAGCTCGGGCACACGGCGGCCCTGATGCTGCTGGAGGAGGCCAACCGGCCCGCCGGCCACGAGCACCGCCAGGTGATCTTCCAGCCCGACCTGGTGGAACGCGCCTCCACCAGGTAACCCCGGCTGCGACGCGAGAGCCCGGCAGCCGGTGCCCCCTGGTGCGCGCAGGATCGGTGCGGCGCCGCGTGTGCGCGTTTCCCGGGCGGAGACGTGCCCCCTCGGCACTATCCCATGGGCCCGGCGGTCGGCGGGCCGCTGCCTGCGCGCCGTTTCCGGGCGGGGCGGCGGTGTGCTCGTCGAAGGCGCGTCGTTCCCTCCTTCCCCGAGCGGGCCTCCAACGCGTGCCGCAGGCTGGGGGTTTGACAAAATCACAAAAAGTGTCAAAGTGACAAACGTGAGCGTGAACGAGCAAGACCGCGAGCAGGCGATCCTGGACGCGGCGGCCGACCTGCTGATCAGGCTCGGCTACAACAAGCTGACGATGGGCGACGTGGCCGAGGCGGTCGCACTCCACCGGGGCCTGGTCTACCTGCACTTCAAGTCCAAGGACGAGCTCGTGGAGGCGGTGCTGCGGCGCGAGGGCGGCCGTTACGCCGGCGCCTGGCGGGAGCAGATGGAGGCCGACCCGCGCGGCGGCGACGTGGCCAGCGTCTACCGGCTGATGGTGCGCGTGCTGAAGGATCGCCCCCTGACCGCCGCCATCGCCGCGCGGGATCCGGAGGTCTTCGGCAAGTACCTGCGCAAGCCCGGCAACCTCTTCGAGCGGCTGCCCCGCACGTTCGGCATGCGTGAGTTCCTCGAGGTGATGCAGCAGGCGGGCACCGTGCGCCAAGACGTGGACACCCGCGCCGTGGCGTACATCCTCGACGCCCTCACCCCGGCCCTGCGGCGCACGTTCGCGGCCGATCGGGCGGGCTCGCCGGACCCCGATCAGCCGACGTCGGACGAGCTGCTGGAAGCGCTCGCGGACCTGCTCGATCGCGCCCTGGCCCCCGCGGACGGCGGAGACCTCGAGAAGGGCAAGGCGGTGCTGCTCGGCGGCCTGAGACAGGTCCGGGCCGAGCTCGCCACCGAGCTGGGCCCAGAAGAAGGCATAGCGGAAGAAGGAGAGGAATCATGAAGGACGACCTACTCGTCCTGGCCCTGGACGACGAACGCGCCGACCTGGACCGGGCCGGGGGCAAGGGCGCCTCGCTGGCCCGCCTGGCCGCGGCCGGGCTGCCCGTGCCGCCGGGCTTCCACGTGACGACGGCCGCCTACCGCCGCTTCGTCGCGGAGCACGGCCTGCAGGAGCGCATCGTCGAGCTCGCCGCCGCCGCGTCCCCCGACCGGCCGGAGACCTGCGACGCCGCGGCAGAGAAGATCTCCGCGCTCTTCACCGAGCAGCCGATGCCGGCGGAGGTGGCCGAGGCCGTCGCCGCCGCGTACGGCGCGCTGGGCGAGGACGGCCCTGCGGTGGCCGTACGGTCGTCGGCGACCGCGGAGGACCTGCCCGAGATGTCCTTCGCCGGGCAGCAGGAGACCTACCTCAACATCCGCGGCACCCCCGAGGTCCTGGACGCGGTCAAGCGCTGCTGGGCGTCGTTGTGGACGGCCCGCGCCATCGGCTACCGCGCCCGCCAGGGCATCGCCTCGGACGACGTCAGCCTGGCGGTCGTGGTCCAGGAGCTCGTGCCGGCGGACGCGGCCGGCGTGCTGTTCACGGCCGACCCGCTGACCGGCGCCCGCGACCGGGTGATGGTCAACGCGGCCTGGGGGCTCGGTGAGGCGGTCGTCAGCGGCCAGGTCAGCCCCGACACGCTCGTCGTCGCCAAGGCCGGCGGTTCGGTCCTGCGCCAGGACGTCAGCGTCAAGGAGGTCATGACGGTTCGCACCGCCGACGGGACCCGCGAGCAGCCGGTGCCCGCCGACCTGCGCGAACGACCTGTGCTCGACAAGGAGCAGGCGGCCGGGCTGGCCCGCCTCGCCGTCGGGATCGAGGAGCTGTACGGGCAACCGATGGACATCGAGTGGGCCCGGCACGACGGCCACCTGTACATCCTGCAGGCCCGTCCCATCACCGCGCTGCCCGAGGCCCGCCAGGTCGACTGGGAGCTGCCCGACCCGAAGGGCAAGTACGTACGCGGCAGCGTCGCGGAGCTGCTGCCCGAGCCGCTGTCCCCGCTCTTCGCGACGCTGGGCCTGGACGCCTGGAAGAAGGCCACGCTGGAGCACTACGCCAGTGTCCGGCTGCCGTACTTCGCCGAGCCCTTCGCCGTCATCGGCGGATACGCCTACTACAACATCACCTACACCGCCGGGATGATGGCGCGGATGGCGGTGGCGCAGCCGCGGTTCCTGACGTTCACCCTGCCCAAGGGGTTGCGGACGGCGCCGGAGCGCTTCCGCAAGGCGCACGCCGACTACGCCGCCGTGGCCGCCCGGCGCGGCGCCGCCGACGTGGAGGCCGCGCCGGCGGGCGAGCTGCTGTCAGGGGTACGCGAGATCGTCGAGACCGCGGCGCACTACTACGGGGCCGCGCAGAGCGGCGTGCTGCCGGCCGCGTACATGAGCGAGTCGATGTTCACCGCGGCGTACAAACTCGTCAAACGGCCGGGCGACCCGTTGCCGGTGACGTTCCTGCTGGGCTTCGAGCACAAGCCGCTGCGGGCGGAGAAGGCCCTGTACGACCTGGCGTGCTGGGGACGCGAGCACCCCGAGCAGGACATCTCCGGCCGGTTCGCCGCCTATCTGGCCGAGTTCGGCGACACGGTCTACGATCTCGACTTCGCCAAGGCCCTGCCGGCGGAGGATCCGGAGCCGCTGCTGCAGACCCTGCGCTTCTTCCAGACCGGCGAGGCGCCCAGCCCCCACGAGCGGCAGCGCGTCGCCGTGGAGGCACGGGAGCACGCCATGCGCCGGCTGGAGGCCCGCCGCGGGCCGCGGGCGGCGTTCGCGCGGCGGGTGCTGCGCTGGGCGCAGAAGATGGCGCCGCTGCGCGAGGACGCCCTGGCCGACGTGGGCCTCGGCTGGCCGGCGGCACGCCGTGCGCTGCGCGAGATCGGCCGCCGCCTCGTCGCCGCCGGGGCGCTGGCCGATCGGGACGACGTGTTCTGGCTGCGCCTGGACGAGCTGGAAGCCGCCGTGGGCGTACTGGACTCCGGGCCGGGCTCCCCGGCCGACTCGCGCGCCGTCGTGGCGGAGCGGCGGGCCACGTGGCGGGCGCAGAAGGCGATCGCGCCGCCGCACGTGCTCCCGGCCGACGGCGGCACGAAGGTCCTGGGCATCGACTTCTCCCGCCTCCTGCCCGGGCACCACGACGACGGCTCCTCCGACGTCATCAAGGGCGTGCCCGGCAGCCCGGGGCGGGTGACCGCGCCCGCGCGGATCATCCACGGCCCCGACGAGTTCGACCGGATGCGCCCGGGCGACGTGCTGGTCGCGAGGATCACCACCCCCGCGTGGACCTCGCTGTTCGCGCTCGCCTCCGCCGTGGTCACCGATGTCGGAGGCCCGCTCAGCCACAGCTCGATCGTCGCCCGCGAATACCGCATCCCGGCCGTACTCGGCACCGGCGCGGCCACCGGGCGCCTTGCCGACGGCCAGAAGGTCGTCGTCGACGGAGACGCGGGAACCGTCACCCCCGTCCACTCCTGACCTCACACGAGAGCAGGCAGCACCATGGAATTCATCCCCTTGTGGGAGGGCGCCTCGCAGGAGGCGATGCTCGGCCACGAGACCTTCCTCCCCGAGGTCGCGGCCCCTGGGAAACTCCGGCTGATCCGCAACGTGCGAGCCCCTTCGCTGACCGTCCACACCCCTGACCCGTCCGTCGCGACGGGCACCGGTGTGATCCTCTGCCCCGGCGGCAGCTTCGCCACCCTTCCCCACTGGGACGACCCCGAGATCGAGGGCATCGTGCGCCGGCTCACAGAGCCGGGCCTGACCGTGTTCGTCCTTAGATATCACCTGATGCCGACGCCGCGCGACGACGGCGAATTCGTGCGGATGGTGATGAACGGCATCATGGACGCCATCAAGACGCACGCCCGCGTCGCCAAGGACGATGCCCTCCTGGCCATGCGCGTCGTCCGCGAGCGGGCCGCCACCTGGGGCGTCGACCCGCGGCGCATCGGGATCATGGGCTTCTCCGCGGGCGGCCTGCTCACGACCGCCACCGCGACGGGCTACGACGCGGACACCCGGCCCGACTTCGCCGCGCCGATCTACGGCACCTTCTTCGACCCGTACACCGTGCCGCCGGACGCGCCGCCGCTGTTCATCTCGTTCGCCAGTGACGACGTGGGCGAGGGGGTCGTGTCGTCCTGTCTCGCGCTGTACGCGGCCTGGCACGCCGCCGGCCGCTCGGCCGAGATGCACGTCTACGCCACGGGCGGCCACAGGTTCGCCGCGGCCCCGCCCGGCCCGCCGAGCAGCTCGTGGACCGACCGGTATCTCGACTGGCTCGGCCACGCGGGATTCATGGGGTGACGCGCCGTGATGAGGCTATCGGGCGGCGTCCCAGCCGTAGCTCTTCATGAGCCGGGCCGCCACCCGCGCGAAGCGGTCGCCGTCGAGCACCGCGCCCTCGCGCCGGATGTCGTCCTCGTCCAGCACGAACACCCGGTCCAGCCGCACGTGCGACACCCGCCCGTCCCGGCCCCAGGCGCCGAGCTCCACCCAGTCGGGCCCGTCGTCGCCCTTGCTGGACAGCATCACGCCGAGGAGCCTGCGCCCGGTCCGGCCCACGATCAGTAGGGGACGGTCCTTGCCGCGGGACGGGTCCTCCTCGTAAGGGACCCAGGCCCAGACGATCTCCCCCGGGTCGGCCAGGCCGTCGAGGTCGGGGGAGTAGGACAGGGTGGCCGAGTCGCCGAGGGAGTGGATCTCGCGTACCGCGCCCCGGACGGGTCGGGGGTCCTCACCTAGATCGCGCATTGGGGGAGCCTACGGCGGCGCGCCGCCGAAATCCAGCCAGGTGGGGTGTTCACAGCCCCGCGAAGAAGGTCCTGATGTCGGCGGCCAGCAGGTCGGGGGCCTCCAGGGCGGCGTAGTGGCCGCCCGCCGCGAACTCCGACCAGTGCACCACGTTGTGCGCCCGCTCGGCGTACCGCCGGACCGTGCTGTCCCCGGGGAAGACCGCCACGCCCGTCGGGGTCTTGCCCGGCGCGTCCGGCACCGCCCAGTCGCCGCCGCTCTCCCGGTAGATCCGGGTGGAGGATCCGGCGGTGCCGGTGAGCCAGAGGATGGTGACGTCGGTGAGGACGTCGTCGGCGGCCACCCCGCCGGCGTCCCGCCCCCAGGAGGCGAACGCGTCGAGGGTCCAGCCGAGCAGCCCGGCCGGCGAGTCCGCCAGGGCGTACGCGAGCGTCTGCGGCCTGGTGCCCTGGACGGCGGCGTACCCGGAGAACTCCTTCTGCCACCGCTCCACGCCCCGGGCCCGCTCCATCTCGGCCTCGGTCAGCCCCGACATGTCGTCGGTGACGAACGCGGTGAGCGCGTTCACGTGCACGCCGGCCACCCGTTCGGGGGCCAGCCGCGCCACGGCCGGGGACACCAGGGCGCCGAAGTCGCCGCCCTGCGCGCCGTACCGCTCGTAGCCGAGCCGCGCCATCAGCTCCACCCAGGCGGCGGCGACCCGGCGCACGCCCCAGCCCGGCTCCGTCGTGGGGCCCGAGAACGCGAACCCCGGGATGGATGGGATGACCAGGTGGAAGTCCCGGCTGAGCGGCCCGGCGACGCGGGAGAAGTCCGCGAACGTGCTGGGCCAGCCGTGCGTCAGCAGCAGCGGCAGCGCGTCGGGCCGGGGCGAGCGCACGTGCGCGAAGTGCACGCGCTGCCCGTCGATCACGGTCGTGTACTGCGGGAACACGTTGAGCCTGGCCTCGTGCGCGCGCCACGAGTAGCCGTCGAGCCAGTACGCGGCCAGCTCGCGCACCGCTTCGGCCGGCACCCCGTACGACCAGCCGACACCGTCGAGGGCGTCGGGCCAGCGGGTGCGCTCCAGCCGCTCACGCAGGTCGTCGAGCCGGTCCTCGGATATGTCGATGACGAATTCGTCCATGTCGACGACGCTATGCGGCAATGCGGTCAGATTCGGGCCGCAACTGGTGTGCATGCAGTACACCTCGGGTCTCGGCGAGACTGCTGCACTGGCTGCGGCTTCCTTACGATGTCGTGAGGGCAACGACTGCGATGAGTGTCGCTGTGAGGCCGCCCGCGGTCACCAGCGCTGCGGCGGCCAGTGGCAGGCTCCGGGTCCACGCGCGCAGTCTGGCGGAGGTCGTCGCGCGCATCAGGGCATCCCTGCCTCGTAGGACGAGGATGCCGGCTCCGGCGAGGGTGGCTGCCATCCCGACGCCGAACGCGGCCACCATGGCGAGGGCGAGCAGCGCCTTCCCCGTGACGAGTCCCGCAAGCAGCAGCAGGAAGGCCGAGGGAGAGGGCAGCAGCCCACCCGACACGCCCATCGTCACGATTCCGCGCCAGGTCAGAAGCGACGCGACGTGCCCGTGCCCGTGCCCGTGTCCATGCCCGCGCCCGTGTCCATGCCCATGTCCGTGTCCGTGTGTGGCGCGATGGCTGTGCAGATGCCGTACGAGGAGGAACAGGCCGACACCGACGACAACGAGCGACGCCACCAGTTGGAGCCACCGCGTCACCACCCCCAGCGAGGGAACGCTGTCCACGGCCAGCCACCACCCCACGGCGAGCACGGCGACCGACACGGTGTGCATGGCCGCCACCACCCCGCCCAGCAGGATCGCGTCGCGGATCCGGCCGTTCCCCCCGACCAGGTATCCGGCCGTCAGCGTCTTGCCGTGCCCCGGCGCGCAGGCATGTGCCGCCCCTGTGACCAACGCGACCAGCAACGCCAAAGGGAACGCGACGTCAGTGTCCACCAGGGAAGACAGCTCAGCCGCCCATATCCCGGCAGGCCCGGCCGGCGGAAGGGACGCATCGGAGGCCGATGCGCCGCCGAAGCGGAGAACGTGAGCGGGTGCCGCCGCGGTGTGCAGCGCGCCCCCGCCGCTCGGTGTGGTGGACACCGTCCGGTACGCCTTGTCCAGATCGGTGAGCGTGGTGATCCTCAAGATGACGGCACGCACCTCCGCTCGGCACCGGAAGCGCAAGACCGCGCCGGAGGCGGCGATGGACTCCGCTCGTACCGACTTCAGCGCGCAAGCCCCACCGTTCTGGACCACCTGGATGTGCCGGCCGAGATAGTCGCCGACGCCCTGGCCGCGACCCGCGAGCGCCTGGTCGAGCCGCGACAGGTCGTCGTCCGCCGCCGACCAGGTCACTTCGACCGTGTCACCGTACGCGGCAACCTTCGCCGCGAGCGGCGGGCCGAAGGGGTGTGCCCACCCCGGGCCCGCCGCTCCCAGCAGGGTCAGCCCCGTCACACCCGCGACCGCGAGCAGCCGGGTCAGCACCCGTGCCAACATCGCATTCACTGACCGAGGACCCTCGTGGCCGCGAAAGCGTGGATCGAGCCGTCGTCGGTGAGCGCGAACAGCAGATCGCCGCTCACCGACAGCGCCGACGCCACGCCGCCACCCAGGTTGTACTCGGACAGCTTGCGGCCGGTCGCGCGGTCGATCGCGACCACGCGCCCGTCCCAGGTCGTCGCGTAGACCACGGTCTCGGTCGCCAGCGTGTGCATCGCCGGCGACCCGGGTCCCGCCGCGGCGCACCCGGCGGCGATCCGCCACTTGTCGTCCATCGGGCTCTCGTCCGGCAGGTAGCCGAGAGGTGTCTCCCAGACCGGCGTGGCGGGGGTGGCGGTGGCGGTGTCGTAGGCCCTGACGACGCCGTCCACGCTCGCGACGTACGCCATGGAGCCTCTGGTCGCCGGGCTCGTCACCGGCGGCGGCCCCGGCTCACAGGCGCTCGACGTGCCGAGCTTCGCGTGCCAGCGGACCTTGGCCCCGTCCTGCGGGTCATGTCCGCGGACGCCGGAGGAGGTCGCGGTCACCAGCCCCGTGTCGGTGAAGGCGGGCGAGGACTGGGTGAACAGGTCGCCTCCCGTGTTCACGGTGGACAGTTGCTTGCAGGTGGTCAGGTCCATGGCGATCAGGGACTGGCTCGATCCCGAGTGCAGGTAGGCGGTGGTGGAGCCGGGCCGCCGTACGGCGACGCTGTGGAACTCGCCCCAGCCGGCGGGGGCGCCGAACCCTCCGGGCAGGGTGTCGCCGGTCTTCGCGTCCCGGCAGAGCACCTTGTCCCACGCCTGGTAGACCGCCACCGCGCGGTCCGGCAGGTCGAAGACGCTGACCGGGCCGCCCGCCCGGCCGTAGCGCCGTACGGTCGATCCCGCGACATGCTCGTCGTCGATCGTCTCCCACACCACTTTGCCCGTCCTCGCGTCGAGGGCGTAGACGCGGCCGACGCCCGTGGTGAGATACACCTTGCCGGCGTGCACGGTGGGGAAGGACTCGGCGTCGCCATCCAGGTAGGTGCGCCACACCTCCGTGCCGGTGGCCGCGTCGTAGGCGAGCATCATGCTGTACGGCGAGTCGAACGCCTGCGAGGCGACGATCGCCTTGCCGCCCGACACGGCGGCGCCGTTGAGGTGGAACTGTTCACCGGTGCTGGCCGCCCAGCGCAGGCCGAGCCGGGCGCCCGGGTCGCTCTGGGCCGATGAGCGGGCCTCCTCGCCGCCGCCCTGCCTGGTCCAGTCCTGGCCGAGCCGGGGTTGGTTGAGCCGGGCGTCGGCGACCACGTCGAAGGCAGTCTTGACCGTCGGCCACGGCTTGCCCGCCGTGTCCACGATGGCGAGCTCGGCTGCGTAGGAGCCGGGGTGCAGCCCGGCGATCCTGGAGCTGACCCTGGTCCAGGAGACATGTGCCTTGGGGCACGGCTCGGGGGTGCCGCCCGGCGGCGCGTAGCAGTTGACCCGGCCCGTGGGCCTGGTTTCGCGGCCGAACTCGAGGTCTCGCCCGCGCCAGGCCACCTTGCCGTTCTTGCCGCGGACGGTCAGCTCCGCCGTGGCCGGGGTGCGGCCGTCGTCCTCGGCGTAGATCTCGAGAGGGACGCCGCCCCTCGCCCCGTGCACGCTGCCCTCGGCCGGGCTGACCAGTGCGACGTCGTCGTCCACCTCGAACTGGCGGTGCGTGCCGGTGACGTAGCCGACGTCCTCGTTGCGCCGGGTGTCAGGGTCGTCGGTGATCCCGCGGAAGTCGAGGATCTTGTAGTCGGGCCTGGCAGAGTCGATGCCGTAGACGCCCATGTTGTTGACCTCGACCGACCTGGAAAACGCGCCCCTGCGGTATTCGGCCTGCTGGTTGTGGCCCGCGGCGAACATCCGCACGTCATACTTGGCCAGCTCGTCGACGGTCGGCTGCATGCCGGCGCCGGGTCCCCAGCGGGTGAACAGCGAGCGGTGGGCGAACACCAGCACCTGCTTGCCTGTCGCGTGCCTGCGCAGGTCCTCGCGCAGCCACTCCAGCTGCGGGGCCAATCCTCTGGCGTCGTAGTTGTCCTCCAGCACGACGACGTGGCGTCCGTTGCGGTCGAAGCTGTACCACTCCGGGCCGACGTTCCTACGCCAGTACTCCAGGCTGCCGCCGTACCCGGTGGAGGCTGCCGTGCCGCCGACGTCGTGGTTGCCTATGACGGGATAGTACGGGTGGCCGAGCCGGCCCTTGCGAAGGCCCTCGCGCAGAATGTCGTAGCCACCCTGGCGGCGTGGTTCGGCCGCATAGTCGGTCACGGTCAGATCGCCCGTGGTGATGGTCATCGTGGCGCCGTGTACCTCCGCCATCGCCTCGACCTGGCCCTGCCAGCGCGGCAGCGCGCTCTTCGCCTCGTCGTCGTCGCGGTTGCCCACTTCGACGTCCGAGACCATCAGCCACTTCTCCGTGGGGTCGGCGGCGTTGGGGTCGGGGACCAGCGCGAAGTCGAGCCCCTTCAACGGTCCCCGCCCGGCGGGCACCTCACGGAAGAAGGCCGGCACGAAGTCGTCGCGCAGGACCGGCGTGTAACCGTTCGGGGAGACGACGCTGACCAGGTCCGTCTCCCTGCGGTTACGGTCGACGGGCAGCGTGTAGCCTCCGTCCGCTCCTGTGGTCGCCCAACCGGCGCCGTCGGTGACGGACACTCCGGGCAGTCCCTTCTCACCGGCGTCCCTGACGCCGTCGCCGTCCTGGTCGGTGAAGACCGTCCCCTCGACGGTCACGACGTCGGAGCCGACTCCGGTCAGGGTGAACGTGACCGGGTCGCTCAGGGATACGTAGCCGTCGTCGGCCAGGAAGTACGCGGTCCAGGAGCCCTCTCCCAGCGGGCCGGTGTCCAGCGTGACGGTTCCCTCGGCGAGCGGCGCGTACACCCAGGTCCTCGAGGCGACGGAGCCCGGCTTGCCATCGGTGCCGTAGATGCCCACCCAGTTGCGCGCGTTCGGTTTGTCGGTGACGTAGCGGAAGGTAATGGGCTGGCCGACCTTCGGATCGGTCGTGGTGAGAGTGAGGCTACTGGCCGAGGCGTCCATGCTCTGTGCCTGCGGGCCCTCCGCGACAGCTTGCGCGGTGCCGGGGGCGAGCACCGCGATCACGGTTGCCGCCGCCACGGCACCCGCCCATCCCGTACGGCGGCGCAGCCACACGAGTCCAGCGATCGCCAGCAGCAGGCCGAGCACCGTCAGCATGACAGGCAGCGACGGCAGGGGCGGCCAGATCGGGGCCGGCGCGTGCGAACCGGTGCCGTCGACGACGGGCAGCACGGGAGTCACGGTCGACGCCGCGCCGTCGAACTCGGCGACCACTTGCGACAGCCCGCCCGCGCGCAGCAGCGGGCCCAGATCCAGCCTGTCCACCGGGCACGACCATGCCAGTTCGATGACCACGCCATCGGGGATGCCGCCGTCCTCGCCTGACACGCCATGCGCGCTGACGGGGCAGTTGGCGCTGAGCAGACCGGCCGCCCACGCACCGGCACGGTCAGGGGACACGACCTCCCTGTGCACAACCAAGCGACCGCTTGTTATCTCGTTGGTGCCACTCACGACCAGCTCGCCGTGCGTGGGCGCCAGATGGGCGGCGGCTGGACCAGCCAAGACTCCGAGGGTGACGGCCAGCGCTGCGGTGAACGCGGCGACGGCGCGGACGCATCGCGATAAGGAATGGGATATAAGGGACATGGAAGAAAGCTAGACAAGTTGCTCTTCAGGGAGCCACTCTCGGCACAGATGTTCACTCTGTGCGCCCCATGAGTTCATGGGCGGACCGGGATGCCGGCCACAGCGCGGCGGTCCGGCTCGTGCCCTTGGTGAACGGCGGCTTTCCTCTAGAATCTGATTCTGTGTCAGCGTTCTTCACCCAGAAGCAGGGCGAGCTGGTGCCCGCGCCGCACGCCCGAGGTCCCTGGTCCCCCGACATGCTCCACGGCCGCCTGCTCGGCGGGCTCGCCGCCCGCGCCATCGAGCGGCGCTACGCCCAGCCGGGGCTGCACTTCGCCCGCCTGACGGTCGACCTGTTCCGCAACAGCCCGATGGTGCCGGTCACGGTGGAGACCTCGCTGGTCAGGGCCGGGCGCAGGATCCTCGTGGCCGACGCGGTGATCATCACCGAGCAGGGGGTGATCGGGCGGGCCGGCGCCGTGCTGCTGCGGCAGGGCGAGCAGCCGGAGGGGGAGCAGACGTTCGTCACGCCCCCGTGGGACACGCCCGCGCCCTCCGAGGCGCCGGTCGACGGGCAAGCCACGTGGAAGCCGCCGTTCGACCTGTGGCGCGTGACGGAGTGGGCGGCGCCGGGGCCGGGGCGGGTGTGGCTGCGGGAGTCGTATCCGCTGGTGGACGAGGAGCCTTTGACGCCGTTCGTACGCGCGGCGCTGGCCGCCGACTTCGCCAGCCCGCTGAGCAACTCCGGGGTGGAGGGGCTGCGCTTCATCAACGCCGACTACACGCTGACGCTCGCCCGGCTCCCGTCCGCGGAGCTGATCGGGGTCGAGGCCACCGGCCACCTCTCCGCCGACGGGGTCGCCACGGGGCAGGTCACCATGCACGACACGAACGGGCCGTTCGGGTTCTGCGTGGTCACGGCGGTCGCCAACACGATCGGCATCGGCGGCCGCTAGGCGGACCGGCCTCGTGCCCGCCGGAGATTGTCGTACCCGCGGCGTAACGTTGCGCGGGTGCGTTCAGCTGTGCGTCTCGCCGCCGGGGACGGGTTCCGGCTCGATGCCGTGACCTGCCTCGATGACCATCGCGGGTGGTCGGCGGCGGAGCTGGGCTCAGGGCACCGCCTGGTGCTGGTGCGCCGCGGCCTGTTCCGGCGCAAGGCCGACGGCCGGGCCGCCGTGATCGACCCGACGATGGCCTACCTCGGGGTGCCCGGCGAGGAGGAGCACTTCGCCCACCCGGCGGGCGGCGACGTGTGCACCTCGGTGTCCTTGACCCCCGAGCTGTGGCGCACCCTCGCCGGGGAGGGCACGCCTACCCGGCCGACCCTTTACGTGGACGCCCGCCTCGACCTCGCCCACCGGCGGGTCCTCGCGGCGGCGCGGGGCGGGGACACGGCTTTCGAGCTGGCCGAGTCCCTGCTCTCCCTCATCGGCGCCACCCTCGCCCAACTCACCCCAGCGCCCACGCCGGCCTCCTCCGGCTCGGGTGCCACCGAGACGACGGGCAACACGGAGCCGCCCGCCCTCGGGCCGGACAGCCCCGAAGCGCCCGCTGTCCGGCCGGGCGGTGCTGAGGCGACCGCCAGGGTGATGCCCGTCCCTCGGCCGGGCGGCTCCGATACCGACGACGCCGTGGCGCCCGCTTCCCGGACGGCCGACGCCGGAGGTCTTACCACCAGGGATCGGAGCGTCGCCAAGGCGCATGCGGCCAAGGGGAGACCTTCTCCGGCGGGCCGCTCCCGGGGTGGCGGCGTGCCGAGATCCGGTGCGGCGATCGCCGACGCCGCTCGGGAGGCCATCGCCGCCGATCATCCGGCGGCCGGTGGGCTGATGTCGCTGGCGGAGCTCCTGGCAGTCTCGCCGTACCAGCTCAGCCGGGCGTTCACCCGGGAGCTGGGCGTCTCCCTGACCCACTACCGCAACCGCGTGCGCGTGGGCCGGGCGCTCGACCGGCTGGAGGACGGCGAGCCGAGCCTGGCCGGGCTGGCCGCCGACCTCGGGTTCGCCGACCAGGCCCACCTCACCCGTACGATCCGCCACCACGTCGGCCACACCCCGACCGCCCTGCGCCGCCTGCTCGCCCCCCGCGCTCCCTGACGGAGAACGCGAGGGGACACCGGACGAGTCAGCCGCTCATGACGCAGAAGGGGTGACCTTCGGGGTCGAGGAGCACGGTCCAGTCGCTGCCGCCCGGCTGGAAGTCGGGCACGGTGGCGCCGAGCTCGGCCAGTTCCTTCATGGCGGCCTCGACGTCGGCGACCGTGAAGTCGAGGTGCGCGTGCTTGCCGCTGTCCGGCCAGGCAGGGCCCTGGTAGCCGTCGATCCGCTGGAAACCGACCGAGACCGGGCCGCCCTCGAGGGTGACGAAGTCGGGGTCGTCCGAGGTGATCCGCCAGCCGGTGGCCCGGGCGTAGAAGGACGCCAGTGCGGCGGGGTCGGCACAGTCGATGACGATGGAGGTGAGTGTCGCTGTCATGCGCCCAGCCTCGCGGCGAAGGGGCGGCCGGGTCTTGAACATCCTTGCACCACCGCCATCCGCACCCCGGCGCGGGTGGCGGTGGTGAGGTGTGGGTCAGGCCGGGTGTTCGGTGCGGTCGCCGGACCAGTCCGTGTGGAAGGAGCCGTCCTTGTCCACCCGGCGGTAGGTGTGGGCGCCGAAGTAGTCGCGCAGCCCCTGGACCAGCGCGGCCGGGAGGCGGTCGCGGCGGAGGCCGTCGTAGTAGGCCAGCGCCGAGGAGAAGCCGGGCGTGGGCACGCCGATCTGCACCGCCGTCGTCACCACGCGCCGCCAGGCCTCCTGCCCCGCGTCCAGCGCGGCCGCGAAGGTCGGGTCGGCCAGCAGGGTCGGCAGGGCCGGGTTGGCGTCGTACGCGGCCCGGATCCGGTCCAGGAACTTGGCCCGGATGATGCACCCGCCGCGCCAGATCGTGGCCATGGCCCCCAGGTCGAGGTCCCAGCCGTACTCACGGGAGGCGGCGGCCATCTGGTCGAAGCCCTGCGCGTAGGCGACGATCTTGGACGCGTACAGGGCCTGCCGCACGTCCTCCACCAGCTCGCGGCCCCCGACCCCGGAAAGGGCGGGCCCCTGCAGCGACGCGGCGGCGGCGCGCTGCTCCGGGTGGCCGGACAGGGCGCGGGCGAAGGTCGCCTCCGCGATGCCCGTCACCGGCACGCCCAGGTCGAGCGCGCTCTGGACGGTCCAGCGGCCGGTGCCCTTCTGCTCGGCCTGGTCCACCACGACGTCCACGAACGGCTTGCCCGTCTCGGCGTCCACCTGGTCGAGCACCTCGGCGGTGATCTCGATCAGGTACGAGTCCAGCTCGCCCCGGTTCCACTCGCGGAACACCGAGGCCAGCTCGGCCGGAGTCGCGCCCAGGGCCTGGCGCAGCAGGTCGTACGACTCGGCGATGAGCTGCATGTCCGAATACTCGATGCCGTTGTGGACCATTTTCACGAAATGTCCGGCCCCGTCGGGGCCGACGTGGACGCAGCACGGCACCCCGTCCACCTTGGCCGAGATGTCCTGCAGGATCGGGCCGAGCGCCTCCCACGACTCCTTCGAGCCGCCCGGCATGATGCTGGGCCCGTTCAGCGCGCCTTCCTCGCCGCCCGAGATGCCGGTGCCGACGAAGTGCAGGCCGCGCTCGCGCAGCGCCGCCTCGCGCCGCCGGGTGTCGTCGAAGTGCGCGTTGCCGCCGTCGACGATCATGTCGCCCGGCTCCATCAGGTCGGCGAGCTGGTCGATCACCGCGTCGGTGCCCGCCCCCGCCTTCACCATGATGATCGCCCGCCGTGGTCGCTTCAGCGAGGCCACGAAGGCGGCCAGGTCCTCGGACGGGACGAACGTGCCCTCCCCGCCGAACTCCTTGACCAGCTGCTGCGTGCGCCCATATGTGCGGTTGTGCACGGCTACCGCGTATCCGTGCCTGGCCAGGTTGCGGGCCAGGTTGCGCCCCATGGTGGCCAGGCCGGTGACGCCGATGTCTGCCAAGTCCATCTCAAGCTCCTTTGTGGGGGATACGCATGATCCAGCTCGGTGGTTCCAAGGGATATTCCAACATCAGTCCGACTGCCGGACGCCCAGCTCGTCGAGCCTGTCCAGCATGTCAGCCGGATCGGCGTAGACCCTGAAGGCGCCGGCGCGTTCGAGCTCGTCCCTGCCGTACCCACCGGACTGCAGCCCGATGCCCAGCGCGCCGGCCCGGCGGGCGGCGAGCAGGTCCCAGACGCTGTCGCCCACCACCATGGCATGCGCCGGGTCCACCCGGACCAGTGCCGCACCGGCCAGGAACAGGTCGGGGTCCGGCTTCGCCCTGCGCACCATGTCACGCGTGATCATCGGGGTGTCGTCCGGCAGGCCCAGCATGCCCAGCGCGAGCCGCGCCGTGCGGGCGTACCCGCTGGTGGCGATCGCCCACGGCACGCCGCGCGAGGACAGCTCCGACAGCAGCTCCGCCGCGCCGGGCAGCGGCCGGACGGAGTGGACCTGCTGCTCGTACGCCTCCATGTGCGTGGTCTGCAACTGGTCGATCTGCTCCCGCGTCAGCTTCAGCCCGGTCTCGCGCAGCAGCGCGCTGACGAACAGCCCGCCGCTCATGCCGATGCGCCGGTGGATCCGCCACACCGACAGGTCGATCCCCATGCTCGACAGTGCCTGCCGCCACGCGATGACGTGCTGGTAGACGCTGTCGATCAGGGTGCCGTCCAGGTCGAAGAGGAACGCGGGCGTCGGGGCCTCCGGAAACTCGCTCATGGGTCCATGACACCATGAGGCACTATGCGGATCATCATCGCGGGTGGTCACGGGAAGATCGCCCTACGCCTGGAGGAACGGCTCAAGTCCGGCGCGGTCGGCATCGTACGCAATCCGGCGCATGTCGCCGACGTCGAGGCCATCGGAGCCGAGGCCGTGGTGTGCGACCTGGAGCGGGCGACCGTCGAAGAGGTGGCGGCGATCGCCGAGGGCGCCGACGCGGTGGTCTTCGCGGCCGGAGCCGGTCCCGGCAGCGGCACGGCCCGCAAGGACACCGTGGACCGGGCCGCGTCCGTGCTGCTGGCCGACGCCGCCGAGCGCGCGGGGGTGCGGCGGTTCATCCAGGTCTCCTCCATGGGCGCGGGCAAACCGCCGCGGGGTGGCGACGAGGTCTGGGCCGCGTACATCAAGGCCAAGACCGAGGCCGAGGAGGACCTGCGCGCCCCTTCGTACGGAGAGGACCGTAGCGACGAAGTCCCCGCGAGAATACGCGACCAGCGGCGGCCCGGGCGGCTGACCGACGAGCCCGGCACGGGGCTGGTGCGGCTGGCCCCCGAGGTCCAGCCGGGGGCGGTGCCGCGCGACGACGTGGCCGCCGTCATCGTGGCCCTGCTGGAAGCCCCCGGTACGGTCCGCAGGACCCTGGAACTCGTCTCCGGGGACACGCCCATCAAGACCCTCCTTGGGACAGAGTGATTTCTGTGACTGAATATCGCGCACTTGGACGTACTGGACTCAAGGTCAGCCCGCTCTGCCTGGGGGCGATGATGTTCGGCGGATGGGGTGAATCCGACCCCGCGGAGTGCGCCAGGATCATCGATCGGGCGCTCGACTCGGGCATCAACTTCATCGACACCGCCGACGTCTACGCCCAGGGCCAGTCGGAGGAGTTCGTCGGCCAGGCGCTCGCCAAGTCGGGCAGACGCGACGACGTGGTGCTGGCCACCAAGGTCCACGGCGTCATGGGCGAAGGCCCCAACCAGCAGGGCAACTCCCGCCGCTGGATCATCCAGGAGGTCGAGAACAGCCTGCGCCGCCTGGGCACCGACTGGATCGACCTCTACCAGATCCACCGCCCCGACCCGGCCACCGACATCGAGGAGACCCTCGGCGCGCTCACGGACCTCGTACGGCAGGGCAAGATCCGCTACATCGGCAGCTCCACCTTCCCCGCGCACCAGATCGTCGAGGCCCAGTGGGCGTCGGAGCGGCGCTCGCTCGAACGGTTCGTGTGCGAGCAGCCGCCGTACTCGCCGCTCGTCCGCGGCATCGAGGCCGACGTGCTGCCCGTGGCCGAGAAGTACGGCATGGGCGTCATCGTGTGGAGCCCGCTGGCCGGCGGCTGGCTGAGCGGCCGCTACCGCAAGGGGCAGGAGCAGCCGCAGACGCGCAGGGCGTCCCGGCTGCCCGAGCGGTACGACATGACCAAGGAGGTCAACCAGCGCAAGCTGGACGCCGTCGAGCAGCTCGCCGTGCTGGCCGAGGAGGCGGGCATCACGCTGGTCGAGCTGGCGATCGCGTTCACGATCAGGCACCGGGCGGTGACCTCGGCCATCATCGGGCCGCGCACCATGGAACACCTGGAGGGCCAGCTCAAGGCCGCCGACGTGCGCCTGAGCGACGACGTGCTCGACAGGATCGACGAGATCGTCCCGCCGGGCGTCACGCTCAACCCCGCCGACCGGGGCTGGCAGCCGCCGGAGCTGGGCGACGCGGGCCTGCGCAGACGTCCCTGACCGGGCCTCAGGCTTTGCCTGGCGCTGGGTGTGACTTTCGGCATCCGCGGTAGGTGTCCCCCGAATCGAGGGGGGACATGCTATGTCGTTTTTCGGCGGGGACCCGTTCAGAGGGTTCGAAGAGCTCACGGGCCGGGTGTTCGGCGGCATGGAGACCTGGCCGCCGACCCGGCCCGGCGTGCAGAGGGTGGACGTCGGCCGGCTGCTGTCGGCCCCAGCGAGGGAGGTCCTGGCGCGGGCCATGGACGCCGCCGGTCAGCGCGGCGCCCCCGACCTGGACGTGCTCGACATCCTCGACGCCCTGACGGAGGACGACGCCGTCCGCAACACGCTGCGCACGGCCGGGGTGGACGTGGGCCGGGTACGCGACCGCATCGACGAGGTGGCCGGGCCCGGCGAGGCCGGCGAGCCGCCCGCCACGCTCTCACCGGCCGCCAAGAGGGCCATCCTCGACGCCCAGCGGATCTCGCGTGCCCTGCGCTCGTCGTACATCGGGCCCGAGCACCTGCTGCTCGCGATCGCCGCGCGCCCCGACTCCAGCGCCGCCCGGATCCTCCAGGATCAGGGCGTCTCCGCGAACGAGCTGCAGGAGGCCATGATGGCCGTCCCGCGCCGGACCGACGGCGAGCCGCGCCGCCAGAGCGACACGCCGACGCTCGACGAGTACGGCAGGGACATGACCGAGGAGGCCAGGCAGGGCAAGCTCGACCCGGTCGTGGGCCGCGAGGAGGAGATCGAGCAGGCCATCGAGGTGCTGTCGCGCCGTACCAAGAACAACCCGTGCCTGATCGGCGAGCCGGGCGTCGGCAAGACCGCGATCGTCGAGGGCATCGCCCAGCGCATCGTGAACAACAGCGTCCCCGACACGCTGAAGGACCGGCGCGTCGTCGGCCTCGACCTGACCGGCATGGTGGCCGGGACGAAGTACCGGGGCGAGTTCGAGGAGCGCATCAAGAAGGTCATCGACGAGGTGCGCGCGCACTCCGACGAGGTCATCGTCTTCATCGACGAGGTCCACAACCTGGTCGGCGCGGGCGCCGCCGAAGGCGCCATGGACGCGGCCAACATCCTCAAGCCCGCCCTGGCCCGCGGCGAGCTGCATGTCATCGCGGCCACCACGATCGACGAGTACCGCAAGAACATCGAGAAGGACGCCGCGCTCGAACGCCGCTTCCAGCCCATCCTGGTCTCCGAGCCGACCGTGGAGGAGACGGTCGAGATCCTGGCCGGGCTGCGGGACGCGTACGAGGCGCACCACCAGGTCCGCATCACCGACGAGGCGCTCGACGCCGCCGCGAACCTGTCCGACCGCTACGTCTCCGACCGGTTCCTGCCCGACAAGGCCATCGACCTCATGGACCAGGCCGGCGCCCGGGTGCGGCTGCGCTCGCGCACGCCCGGCGCCGACGTACGGGAGCTGGAGGAACGGCTCGACGCGCTGCGCCGGGACAAGGACCAGGCCGTCTCCGCCGAGGACTTCGACCGCGCCAAGGACCTCACCACGCAGATCGACAAGATCAGGCCGGAGGTCGAACGCGCCAGGCACGGCACGGACAGCGTGCCCCTGGTCACGGTCGAGGACATCGCCGAGATCGTCTCCCGCCGCACCGGCATCCCGGTCACGCAGCTCACCCAGCAGGAGCGCGAGCGCCTGATGCGCCTGGAGGAGCACCTGCACGAGCGCGTGATCGGCCAGGACGAGGCCGTCACCGCCATCGCGGAGGCCGTACGCAGGGCGCGGGCGGGCCTGAAGGACCCGAACCGCCCGATCGGCAGCTTCCTGTTCCTCGGACCGACGGGGGTCGGCAAGACGGAGCTGGCCAGGGCGCTGGCCGCGGCGCTGTTCGGTGGCGAGGAGCACATGGTGCGCATCGACATGAGCGAGTTCCAGGAGCGGCACACGGTCTCCCGCCTCATCGGCGCGCCGCCCGGATATGTCGGGTACGAGGAGGCCGGCCAGCTCACCGAGGCCGTCCGCCGCCGCCCGCACGGCGTGATCCTGCTGGACGAGATCGAGAAGGCCCACCCGGACGTCATGAACATCCTGCTGCAGATGCTCGACGACGGCCGCCTCACCGACGGCCAGGGCCGCACGGTCGACTTCACCAACACGATCGTCATCATGACCAGCAACATCGGCGCCCAGCTCATCCTGGACTCGCCGGGCGACGTCAAGGACCTCGAAGACCGGCTCATGGACCTGCTGCGGCACTCGCTCCGGCCGGAGCTGCTCAACCGCATCGACGAGACGATCATCTTCAAGCGGCTGGAGAAGGAGCAGCTGCGCCAGATCGTGGACCTGATGCTGGAGCGCACCCGGCAGCGGCTGCGCGGGCAGGGCATCGCGCTGGAGGTCACGGACGCGGCCAAGGACTGGCTGGCGGAGCGCGGCTACCAGCCCGAGTTCGGCGCCCGGCCGCTGCGCCGGACGGTGCAGCGGGAGGTGGACAACCGGCTGGCCACGATGCTGCTGACCGGCGAGGTGGAGGAGGGGGGCCGGGTGTCGGCGGACGTCGAGGGCGACCACCTCACCTTCCGCGCCACCGCCCCCCAGCCCACCACCTGACCACCGCACCCGGCTGGTGTCCTTCGGCGGAGGCGAGCGGCCGCGCGTGGCCGGGGTCCTTCGGCGGAGGCGGTCAGGTGCGGGCCGCGGTGGCGCGGGCGCGGCATTCGGCCAGCGTGAGGCCTGCCAGGGCTTCGCGTACGGCGGGTACACACACCGGGGCCATGGACAGGCTGGTCACGCCGAGCCCCACCAGCAGGGGCGCGAGCAGCGGATCTCCGGCCGCCTCCCCGCACACCCCGACCGGCTTGCCCGCCTCCTGACCCGCCTCGGCGCACATGGCGATCAGCTCCAGCAGCGCGGGCTGGCGCGGGTCGAGCAGGTCGGCGAGGGCGGAGTGCTGGCGGTCGGCGGCGAAGGTGTACTGGGCCAGGTCGTTGGTGCCGATGCTGAGGAAGTCCACCTCCTGCAGCAGCCGCCCGGCCCGCAGCGCCGCCGCCGGGACCTCGATCATCGCGCCCACCCTGGCGATGCCCTTGGCACGGGCGCGCCGCGCGAACCCGGTCGCCTCCGCCATCGTGGTGACCATGGGCGCCATCACCCACGCCTCCGCGCCCGTCTTGCGGGCCGCCTCGGCGATGGCGTCGAGCTGGGTGTCCAGGACGTCCGGCAGCAGCCGGTCCACGCGCAGGCCGCGTACGCCGAGGGCCGGGTTCGGCTCGCCGGGCAGGCCGAGGAAGGGCAGGGGCTTGTCGGTGCCCGCGTCGAGCGTCCGCACGATCACGCTCTCCGCCTGCGCGAACACCTCCGCGTACGCGGCCACCTGCTCCTCGTACGACGGCGCCGTCGTACGGTCCAGGAACAGGAACTCCGTCCTGAACAGCCCGACCCCCTCGGCGCCCGGCCGCAGGTCCTCGGCCGAGCCGATGTTGAGCAGCAGCTTCACCGGATGGCCGTCCGCCGTGCGGCCCGGGCCGCGGCCGGCCGCCAGCCTGGCCCGCTCCGCGCGGTCGGCCTCCCGGACCTCGGCGGCCTCCTCCTCGGTGAGGCCGACGGCGAGCTCGCCGGTGCCGCCGTCCACGCCGACCACGGTGCCGTCCGGGACGTCCACGATCCTTTTGCAGGCCACCACGGCGGGCAGGCCCCGGCCGCGGGCGAGGATCGCGGTGTGGCTCGTCGGCCCGCCCCGCTCGGTCACCAGCGCCAGCACGTCCGGGCCCAGGCCCGCGGTGTCGGCGGGGGAGAGGTCCTCGGCCACGAGCACGTACGGGTGGCCGGGGGAGGGGAGCCCCGGCATGGGGAGGCCGAGCGCGAACGCCACGGCCCGGTGCTTGAGGTCGTCGAGGTCGGCGGCCCGCTCGGCCAGGTAGCCGCCGAGCGCGGCCAGCGTGTCCCGGTGCTGGACGAAGGCCGCGTCCAGGGCGTGGGCGGCGTCCATGCCGTCCCGAGTCCGGGCCTGGGCGTCCTCCAGCAGCATCGGGTCGTCGGCGATCATGGCCAGCGCCTCGAGGATGTCCGCCGCCTCCCCTGAGGCGCCGGCGGCGCGGCGGGTGAGGTCGGCGGCGACCGCCTCCAGTGCGCCGGCCACGGCGGACGCCTCGGCGGCCGGATCGGTGACCGGGCGCGGCGGGGGCAGCGTCGGAGGGGCGGCCATCCGCATCGTCGGCCCCGCCGCCCGCCCCCGGCTGACCCCGAGGCCGATCAGGCGCCCGCCGGCACCCGCCCAGGGACCGCTGCCAGAAGGGGCCGGGTCAGGACGACCGCTGCCCGAAGGGGCCGGGTCAGAGAGGCCGGGAGGGGTCGGGTCAGGCATCGAGGGCCTCTTCCGCGTCGAGGTCGCGCGAGAGCAGCGCCACCAGCGAGTCCAGCGCCTCGTCCGCCCCCGGCCCGTCCGCCTCCAGCGTCACCTCGGTCCCGTGCACGGCCCCCAGCGACAGCACGCCGAGCATGCTCTTCGCCGGGACCGACCTCTCCCCGAGCCGCACCGTCACCGGCACCCCCAACCGTGCCGCCGCCTGCACGAACAGCTTGGCGGGCCGGGCGTGCAGGCCGCTGGCAGAGGCCACGATCACCGTTCGCTGTGCCATCTCGAACCTCCTAGGGCTCAATAGTGACCTTGATGGCCGCGCCCCTGCTGACGAGGTCGATCCCGTCGAGCACCCGGGGCAGCGGCAGCCGGTGGGTGATGAGGTCGGACACCACCACGTCCCCCGAGGCTACGAGCCGCAGCGCCTCGGCGTTGTGGGCGGGGCTTGAGCCGTTGGCGCCGACGATGGTCAGCTCTCGGTAGTGCACGAGGTTGGAGTCCAGGGTGACGAGCGGGTCGTCCTTGGGCAGGCCGCCGAAGAAGCTGATGCGCCCCTGCCGGGCCGCCATCCGTACCGCCTGCTCCTGCGCCACCCCCGAGGCCGCCGCCGTGATCACCACGTCGGCGCCGCGCCCGCCGGTCAGCTTGAGCACCTGCTCGACCGGGTCCGCGTCGATCGCCGCGTCCGGGCGTACCAGCTCGGCGGCCATCGCCAGGCGCTGCGGGTTGACGTCCACGAGGAAGACGCGGGCGGCGCCGCGGGCCCGCGCGAGGCGTACGTGCAGGCAGCCGATCGGGCCCGCGCCCATCACCACCACGTCGTCGCCCGCCCCCACGCGCGCCAGCGACTGCCCGTTGAGCACGCAGGCGAGGGGCTCGGCCACCGACGCCTCGGCGAAGCCGACGCCCGGCGGGATGGCGTTGACGCCGTTCACGGCCAGCACCTTGGCCGGGATCACCATGTACTCGGCGAAGCCGCCGTCATAGTGGTAGCCCATCGACTCCTGGTTGGGGCAGACGGTCAGGCGGCCACGCAGGCACTCCGGGCAGGTGCCGCACGGGATCGCGGCGATCACCTGCACCCGCTCGCCCGTGTCCACGACCTCGCCGGCGATCTCGTGGCCCATCACGCGCGGCGGCCTGATGTGGTGGTGCCCGAACTTGAGGATCTTGGCGTCCGTGCCGCACGTCGAGCAGTTCCGTACGCGGATCTTCAGCTCGCCGGGCCCCGCGACGGGCTCGGGCGCGTCCTCGATCCGGATGTCGCCGGGAGCGTGGAATCTGGCGACTTTCACGCTGTGAGCTCCTTCATCACTTGTGAGACTTCGGTGGCCTCGCGCAGCGTCCTGGCGCGGTCGGGGTCGAGCAGGATCTCGGCCAGCGCCGCCAGCAGCGGCACGTGCCCGTCGTCCTTGGCCGCGATGCCGACGCAGAGCGTGACCTGCTCGCCGTCCCAGTCGATGCCGCCGGGGAAGCGCACCACGCAGATGGCGTCGCGCTGGACGTCCTCCTTGGAGGCGTTGGTCCCGTGGGGGATGGCCACGCCCTCGCCGACGTACGTGGAGATCGTCCGCTCCCGTTCGAGCATCGCCTCGATGTACGGCTCCGCGACCGCCCCCACCTCGACCAGCGCCTGCCCGCACCGGCGGATGGCCGCGGCGCGGTCGGGGGCGCTCTCGTGCAGCAGCACGGCCCGCGGGTCGAGCAGGCCGTCACGCATCGACGGTGCCGCCGTTCTTGATGGTGTTCACCAGCCGGGTCACCGCCGGGTCGCCGAGGAAGATCTGGAACGAGACCAGGACCTTCCCGGGGGCGGCGGCCCTGGCGCGGGCGGCCAGCCCGGCGTGGCACAGGACCACGTCGGCGTCGTCGGGGATGGAGTTGACGGGCGTGTGCTCGACGCTGACGCCGGTGTCCTTGAGCTGCTTGCGCAGCGTGGAGGCGAGCATCACGCTGCTGCCCATCCCCGCGTCGCAGGCCACGATGATCTTGTGGATGTCCTTGCTGTCGATGCCGGCCATGGCTCAGGCCTCCCTGTTGGCGGGTTCGGTGGCGGGTTCGGTGACGGCTTCCTGCGAGCCCTCCGGCTCGTCCTTCTTCTCGCCCCTGCCGAAGCCGAGCAGGATCGCGGCGACGGCGAACGACACGCCCGTGGCCACGAGGATCCCCAGGCTGGAGCCGAGCCAGCCGCCCTTCGGCGTGACCGCGATGTAGGCGAAGATGCTGCCCGGCGACGGCGTGGCGACCAGGCCCGCCCCGGTGACCATGAACGTGAACACGCCGGCCGCGCCGCCCGCGATGACCGCGAGGATGAGGCGGGGCTTCATGAGCACGTACGGGAAGTAGATCTCGTGGATGCCGCCGAAGAAGTGGATGATCATGGCGGCGGGCGTGCTCGGGCGCAGCTCGCGCGGGCCGAACAGCAGGTACGCCAGCAGCAGCCCGAGGCCGGGCCCAGGGTTCGACTCCAGCATGAACAGGATCGACTTGCCCGTCTCCGCCGCCTGGGCGACGCCGAGCGGGCCGAGCACGCCGTGGTTGATGGCGTTGTTCAGGAACAGGACCTTGGCCGGCTCGATCAGCACGGAGGCGACGGGGAGCAGGTTGTGGCCGATGAGCCAGCTCACCGCGTTGCCCGCGGCCGTGGTGACCGTCTGGACGATCGGGCCGATGCCGAACATCCCGACCACGGCCATCGCGCCGCCCACGATGCCGGCGGAGAAGTTGTCCACGAGCATCTCGAAGCCGGCCTTGGTCCGCTGCTCTGTGAACTTGTCCACATATTTCAGGATCAAGGCGGTGAGCGGGCCGATGATCATGGCGCCGAGGAACATCGGAGAGTCCGTGCCCACCACGACGCCCATCACCGCCACCGCGCCCACGACGGCGCCGCGCTGCCCGTGGACCATCCGGCCGCCGGTGTAGGCGATGAGGATCGGCAGCAGGGTCGAGATGATCGGGCTGACCATCTTCGCGAGCGTCTCGTTGGGCAGCCAGCCGGTCGGGATGAACAGCGCGGTGATCAGGCCCCAGGCGATGAACGCGCCGATGTTCGGCATGATCATGCCGGCCAGATGGCCGCCGATGCGCTGGATGGTGGCCTTGACACCGGTGCCGGTGACCGGGGGTGTGTAACTGTCGGCCATGGACTTGCTCCTTCGGGGGGATGAGCAGTTGATCAGCCGCTGTGCGGGACCAGGGGAGAGGCGAGGGGACGGGACGGGTCGGGCGGGTGGACGGCGACGACGACGGGGTCGATGTCGGCGGGGCCGGGCATGCGGCTGCCGGGCAGGCGGACCGCCGCGGCCCCCCAGGCCAGCGCCCGCGCCAGGGCGTCGGGGCCGCGCCCGCCGGCGGCCAGGAAACCGGCCAGCATGGCGTCGCCGGCGCCGACCGAGCTGCGCGGCTCGGTGACGGCGGCCTCGCCGTACCAGATGCCCTGCTCCTCGACGAGGACGGCGCCGTCGGCGCCCAGACTGGCCAGCACGGTACGCGCGCCCGCGGCCCGCAGCTTGCCCGCCGCCTCGACCACGTCGCCCAGGCAGCGGATGAGCATGCCGGTGGCGGCGGACAGCTCCTCGAGGTTCGGCTTGACCAGCGCGGGCGCGGCACCGAGCGCGCAGGCCAGCGCCGGGCCGCTGGTGTCGACCGCCACGTGGATGCCCGCGCCGGCGAACCTGCGGCACAGCCGGGCGTAGACGTCGGCCGGGACCTCGGGCGGCAGGCTGCCCGAGGCAACCACCCAGTCGGCCTCGTGGGCGGCGGCGAGCACGGCGTCGGCGATCGTGTCCAGCTCGTCGGCCGACAGTGCCGTGCCCGGCTCGTTGATCTTGGTGATGGTGCCGTCGGGTTCGGCCAGGGTGACGTTCGACCTGGTCGGGCCGGCCACCGGGACGGTGACCATGTCGAGCCCCTCGGCCGCGAGGAGCCGTACGAGCTGCCGGCCCTCGTCGCCGCCGAACGGCACCACCGCCCGGCTCGCCACGGCGTTGGCCAGCAGGGCGCGTGAGACGTTCACGCCCTTGCCGCCCGGGTCGAGGTGGGCGGCGGCGGCGCGGATGACGGCGCCCCGGTCGAGCGCGGCGATCTCGATGGTGCGGTCGAGGCTGGGGTTCAGGGTCAGGGTGAGGATCATGCCCGGATCACCTCCGGGCCCGCCGCCGCCAGGTCGGCGGCGAGGGCGACGTCCAGCCCGGTGTCGGTGATGAGCACGTCGATCTCGTCCAGGCCGGCGAACCTGGCCAGGTACGTGTTCGTGAACTTCGTGTGGTCGGCCAGCAGCACGCTGCGCTGGGCGGCCTTGACCATGGCCCGCTTGATCGCCGCCTCCGCCGGGTCGGGCGTGGTCAGGCCCCTGGCGAGCGAGCAGCCGTTGGCCGCCATGAAGGCCACGTCCACGTTGAGGTCGGCCAGCGGGCGCAGCGCCCAGTCGTCGACCGTGGCGAGCGTCTTGCCGCGCACCCGGCCGCCCAGCATGATCACGTGCAGGTTGGCGCGGGCGGCCAGGGCGGTGGCCAGCGGCGGCGAGTTCACCACGACGGTGAGCTCGCGGTCGGCGGGTAACACCTTGACCAGCCGGCCCGTCGTGGTGCCCGCGTCGATGATCACGGAACCGTCCTCGGGCAGCTCGGCCAGCGCGGCCTTGGCGATGCGCTCCTTCTCGGCCGTCATCATCTCGTCGCGGGCGGCCAGCGCGGGCTCGAACCCGAGGCGCTCGACGGGGATCGCGCCCCCGTGCACCCGGCGCAGCACGCCCGCCCGCTCCAGCGACGTCAGGTCGCGGCGGATCGTCTCGGTGGTCACGTCGAGCTCGGCGGCCAGCGTCACCACGTCGACGCGGCCCGCGGCGCGCGCCCTCCGCAGGATCTCCTGCTGCCGTTCCTCGGCGTACATGATGTTGGTTCACCGCCGTTTCGGGTTGGTTTCATCTTTGTTTATACCCGCTTTGTTGGCCGGGTCAAGGCTTGGTAGGTATAGGCGAATGCGAAGGAAGCCCCTGGCCGCCGCGGTGGCGGCCCTACCCCTTGTCGTCGGGCTCGCCGCGCCCGCCCAGGCAGCTCCGCGGGTGCCCGCGGGTACGACGGCGTCGTGGCTGGTGTTCGACCGGCAGGCGGGCAAGTTCGTGGCCACGCGTAACGCGCACCGGAAGTTCCGCTCGGCCTCGGTCGTCAAGATCCTCATCGCGATCGACTACCTGGAGCGGCGCAAGAGCGTGCCGGCCGCCGACGCCCGGCTGCTGAAGGTCATGCTGCGCTCCAGCGACGACGACGCGGCCTCGGCGTTCTGGGACCGCGCCGGCAAGGGGCAGATCATCGTGCGGATGGCGCGCAAGCTCGGCCTGTCCGACACCGCGCCGCCGCCCGCCTCCAAGCCCGGCTTCTGGGGCTACACCTCGCTGAGCGCGTACGACATCGTGCGCACCTACCGCTACCTGCTCGACAGGGCCGAGGCCAGGGTCCGCGACACGATCCTGGGGCACCTGCGGCAGTCCACGCCGTGCGGCACCGACGGCTTCGACCAGACGTTCGGCATCCCCGACGCGGTGCCCCGGCCGTGGGCGGTCAAGCAGGGCTGGTCGGGGTTCGGCAACACGCCGCCCACGCGGTGCTCCGGCGCCCGGGCGGTCGGGGCGCCCATCTCGTGGATCGCGCAGCGCGCCACCGGCTCGGGCGTGCCCGACTACGGCCGCCCGGTGCTGCACACGACGGGGCTGGCCGGCAAGAACGAGCGGTACGTGATGGCGGTGCTGACGGCGCACCCGGCGGGCGGCGCGTGGGCGTCCTCGGTCTCCCGCATCACCAAGCTGACGGGTGACCTGTACCGCGGCCTCTCCTGATGGCGGGCATGCCGCACGCGACCGGAGGTCAGCGCATCACCTGGGACGACATGCCCGCCGAGGTGCGGACGGCTACCGAGCAGCTGCTCGGTGGCAAGGTGATCAGCGCGACCAGCCAGCCGGGCGGCTTCTCCGAGGGAGTGGCCGCCCGGCTGCGCCTCGCCGACGGCGGTCGCGCGTTCGTCAAGGCGGCGAGCTCGCTCGTGGCGCCCGGAGTGGCGCGGTTCCACCGCCGGGAGATCGAGGTCTCCCGGCGGCTCCCCGACGGGGTGCCGGCGCCGCGGCTGCTCCACGCCCATGACGACGGCACGTGGGTGGCCCTGGTGTTCGAGGACATCGAGGGGCGGCTGCCGGCCCAGCCGTGGGAGGGCGACGAGCTCGACCGGGTGCTCGCGGCCGCGACGAGGCTGGCAAAGATGCTGACCCCGTCGCCGATCGACCCGGCCGTGCTCGCACGGCCACGGCTCGGCGGGTGGCGCGCGCTGGCGGACGAGGGCGGCGCCGGACGGCTCGCCCCGTTGTCTCGGTGGGCGAGCGATCATCTCGACGACCTGATCGCGCTCGAGGAGGCGGCTGCCCCGTCTCTCACGGGTGAGACGCTCCTCCACGGAGACCTCTACCCGTTCAACATCATGCTCGCCCAGGATCGGGTCCACGCCGTCGACTGGCCCCACGCCTGGGTCGGGGCCCCGCATTGCGACGTGCTCACCCTGCTGTCGAGCGCCTCGCTGAGCGGGGTGGACCCGCAGGCGTACGCCCAGGAGCATCCGCTGACCCGCGACCTCCCACCGGAGGCGATCGACGTCTTCCTCGCGGCGCACGCCGGCTTCCTGGTGCGGTTGGCGGCGAATGCCGGGCCGGGCGCCGACCGCCATCTGGTCGGCATGGCCACCGCGCTGGGCCAGGCGTCGCTGCAGTGGCTGCGGCGGCGCCTCCAGGACGTCAGACGAACGTGAACATGCGGGCGCCCGGATCGAGCGCGACGGGCGGCCCCGCGTAACGGTGGACGCCGACGCCGTACCCGTCGTCCCCCTCCACCTCCACCCGCTCGAACCCGCCGCACACCAGCACCAGGTCCGCGGGCACCGCGCCCGCGTACGCGCCGAGCAGCGCCGCGTCCCCGCGCACCACCTCGACACCCGGAGGGGCGGCCCGCCCGGCGGCGGCGACGTTGTGCTCGTCCAGCTCCACGAGCCGGGCCCGCACCCGGTCGCGCCTGGGGTGCGCGGCGAGCACCGGCAGCAGGTCACGGCCCTGGCCGGCGCACAGGCTCACCACCCGCTCGGCCCCGGAGTCGAGCGCGGCGGCGATCCGCTTCCGCACGACCTGAAGCCGCCGTTCCAGGGGCGAGCCCGGCACGTCGTACGCGTCATGCCAGCCCGCCCAGTCCTTGTCAGTCATGATCGCCATGCTGTCGGGTGGGCGGCACGGCGGCAAGCCGGGTTTGCCCCGAAGGCGCAGGGGCAGGTCGGCGTCCATAGGGGGAACCAACCATGCCACTGATCAACGTGAAGGTCATCGAGGGCGTGTTCAGCGACGCTCAGAAGGCCGAGATGGTGGAGAAGCTGACCGACGCGATGGTCGCCGTCGAGGGCGAGAACATGCGCCCGCTGACCCTGGTCATCGTGGAGGAGGTCAAGAGCGGCGACTGGGGCGTCGGCGGGAAGCCGGTGACGACCGCTGAGGTGAAGGCGCTGGCCGCCGGCCTGCGACCCTGATGAGCTATCGGGCCCGGGCCTGCTGTTCCAGGCGCACCTTCTTCGGCACGCACATCCGCCACGCCTCCAGGACCAGCTCCCGCATCTCGGCCGGGTCGAGGGCGTCCATGCGCGCCACCACCCAGTTGAAGCGCAGGTCGGACTCCCGCGGCATGAGGAACTTGTCGGGTTCGGCCGCCACCAGTGCGGCGCGCTCCTCCTTCGGGAAGCCGAAGCCCATCTGCGTCTCGTCGCGCGAGAACGCCACGTAGACGATCTTGCCTACGCGGAACTTGACCCGGTCCCGGATGAGGTGCTCCGACGAGCGGGGGAGCGTGCGGGCGAACTGCCGTACATCGTCGACTGTGACCACGCGGCAAACGTTACTGGTTGCCCTCCGCGGCCGAAATGTCGGCGAGGGCCGAGTGCGGGTCGCGCTCCAGGGCCAGGTCGCCGAGGCTGACGATGCCCACCGCGCGGCCGTCTTCCAGCACCGGCAGGCGGCGGACGGCGTGCGAGCGCATGATCCGCACCGCCTGGTCGATGGTGGTGTCGGGATCGATGGCCTCGACGTACGGGCTGCACGCCTCGCGTACCGGCGTCTGGGGGGACTTCTCTGCCGCGACGACGCGCACGGCGATGTCGCGGTCGGTGATGATGCCCTGGATCCGCCCGTTCTCGTTGACGATCACGGCGCCCGTGTCGTGGTCGCGCATCAGCGCGGCCGCGACGCACACCGGCTGGTCGGCCTCGACCGCCGCCGGGTGGGACGTCATGACCTCTGCCACGGTGTCGGCCATGGGGATCCTCCTGCCTGATCGGTCCGGCCGACCCCCTACCCGGCAGGATGCGGGGCTCACCCGCCTTTGCCGGGTTACTGCGTTCGGCTAGAGCGTCTTGGCCGCCAGGCGGATCTCCTCCAGCAGGACGGCCAGGTCCCGCTCGGTGGTGTCCGGGTGCAGGAAGCAGGCGCGCAGCGCGTCGCGGCCGCCCAGCCGGGTGCCGGTGATGAACGCGTTCCCGCGGGCCTGCACCGCGCCCGGGATCGCCCGGTTGAGCGCGTCCAGCCCGTCGGGGTAGGGCCGGTGGCGGAAGGCGGTGATCGAGGTGGTGACCGGCGCCAGCAGCTCGAAGTCGGCGGCCTCCTCGACCATGGCGGCGAGCGTGCGGGCCAGCCCGGTCGTGTGGTTGACCAGGCGCTCGACGCCGGAGCGGCCCAGGTGCGACAGCGTGGCCCAGGTCTTCAGCGCGCGGAACGGGCGGGTCTGCTCGGGCCCGTACTCGGAGAACCAGCCCAGATCGCCCGCGTCGTCGTCGATCAGGTACGACGGCACCAGGCTGAACGCGGCCCGCGCCGCCCCCGGGTCGCGCAGCAGCGCGCAGCCGCAGCCCACCGGGACGCCGAGCCACTTGTGCGGGTCGAGGGCCAGCGAGTCGGCCCGCTCCAGGCCCGCGTAGTGTGGCGCGGCGCCGTCGGCCAGGACGCCGAGCGCGCCGTACGCCCCGTCCACGTGGAACCAGAGCCCGTGCTCGGCGGCCACGTCGGCGATCTCGTCGAGCGGGTCGACCGCGCCGGAGTTGACGGTGCCCGCGCTGCCCGCCACGCAGAACGGCCGCAGGCCCTCCCGCAGGTCCTCCTCGATCATGGTACGGAGCGCGCCCACGTCCATCCGGTACGCGCCGTCCACCGGGACCACGCGGACCTGCCGCGATCCGAGGCCGAGGAGCTGGGCGGCCTTGTGCAGGCAGCTGTGGCCCTCCTCGGTGACGTACATGACCATGGGCGGCCGCCCGGACAGGCCCTCCTCGCGGGCGTCCCAGCCGTCGGCGAGCGCGGCCCGCTGGCGGGCGGTGGCCAGGCAGATCACGGTGGCCATGGAGGCGCCGCTGGTCAGCAGCCCCCCGCCCGGCGGGTGCGGGAACCCGACCAGCTCGGCCAGCCACCGCACCACCGCGCGCTCCAGGTGCGGGCCGGCGTGGTCGCCGCCGGCGCAGCTCGGGTTGAGGGCGGCGGCCAGCGGCTCGACGAGCACGCCGGCGGGGTTGGGCGGGGAGTTCACCCAGCCGAAGAAGCGGGGGTGGCCGTTGCCCATGGGGTACGGCAGCACATGCGTACGGGCGTCCTCGAGCAGCTCGCCGAGGGGCCGCCCGCGCTCGGGCAGCTCCTGACCGCTCAGCCAGGCCCGCTCGGCCTCGGGCACCGGCCGCCACACGGGCCGCTCGCCGAGGCTCGCCAGGTGCTCGGCGGCGATCGCCGCCGCCGCGGCCACGTCGGTGAGGTGGAGGTCAGCCATCGGAGGGCTCCTTCCAGGGTTCGTGCTGTCCGGCGCCGCCCAGCTCCATCGCCAGGTAGTAGACGCAGTCGGCGGCGCCGTCGTTGGCGAAGGCGTGGCGGCAGTCGCCCGGGTAGTAGGCCGAGTCGCCGGCCGCCAGCTCGTACGGCCTGCCGTTGATCGTCAGCCGCAGGCTGCCGAGCTCGACCGCGAGGTACTCCCGCGACCCCGGCGCGTGCGGCGCGAACTCGCCCGCGTCCACGCCGGGCCCGAGGGTCGTCCGCATGAACTCGAACTCCACGTCCCCCAGCACCGGCGACAACACGCGGCGCTCCCAGCCGGACGGGTCGCGCAGGACCCGCTGCTCGGCGTGGCGCAGCACGCGCATCGCCGAGTGCGCCGGCTCGTCGAGCAACCGGGCGATCGACGTGCCGAGCGCCGTGGCCAGCCGGTCGAGCACCAGCACCGTCGGGGTCTTGGTGCCCCGCTCGACCTCCGAGACCATGCTCCGGCTGATGCCGCTCAGCGCGGCCAGCCGCTCGACGGTCAGCCCGCGCGCCCGCCGCTCCGTGCGGATCCGCAGCCCGAGCTCGCCCATCGACAGGCCGCTCGACAGGACCCCTTCGCCTTCCATTCCTCCACTATAGCGGTGTTTTGTCCGCGATAGTGGAGTGGGCCTCCTGGTAGGCGGCCAGCACCTGCTTGCGGCGTTTGGCCGGAAGGCGGTCGATGTACAGGTAGCCGTCGAGGTGGTCGGTCTCGTGCTGGAGGCAGCGGGCCAGCAGCCCCGTCCCCTCGACCGTGACGGGCTCGCCGGCGGCGTCGAACCCGTGCACGGTGGCGTGGTCGGGGCGGGGGAGCGGCGCGTACTCGCCGGGCACCGACAGGCAGCCCTCGTCGCCCGCGTCGAGGTGGCGCTCGCCCACCCCGGGGAGCTCCAGGGTGGGATTGACGACGACGCCCTTGTGGTGCTCCCCGTCGGCGTCCGGGCAGTCGTAGATGAACACGCGCAGGGCCACGCCGATCTGGTTGGCGGCCAGGCCCACGCCCTCGGCCGCGTACATGCTCGCGAACATGTCCTCCACCAGCGCCGCCAGCGCGTCGTCGAACCGGGTGACCGGCTCGCACGGGTGATGCAGCACCGGATCTCCGACGTGCACGATCGGCCGGACCTCTCCCACGACCAACGCCTCTCTCTGAAATTGCGAACGTTTCGCAACAGAGTGTACGGTCTCCTGGCGTCTCAATATCCAAGACATTTCTTCTTGGATTATGAGACGCGCGCTAGAGTGATCGGCGTCGGAGCGGAAACGAAGGAGTTTGCCGATGAACGCCGTCTACACGCATGGCCACCACGAGTCCGTGCTGCGCTCGCACCGCTGGCGCACCGCCGAGAACTCGGCCGCGTACCTGCTGCCCCACCTCAAGCCGCACATGAAGGTGCTGGACGTGGGCAGCGGCCCCGGCACGATCGCCGCCGACCTGGCGGGCCTGGTCGGCCACCTGACGGCGTCGGAGGTGAGCGAGGAGACGCTCGAGCTGTCCAGGGCCGAGATCGCCGCCAGGGGGCTGGACAACGTCGACTTCGCCGTCGCGGACGTGCACGCCCTCGACTTCCCCGACGACACGTTCTGCGTGGTCCACGCGCACCAGGTGCTGCAGCACGTCGGCGACCCGGTGCGGGCGCTGCGGGAGATGCGCCGGGTGACCAAGCCGACGGGGTACGTGGCGGCGCGCGACAGCGACTACGCGGCGTTCGCCTGGTATCCGCTGCTGCCGGAGCTGGACGAGTGGATGGCGCTGTACCAGAAGCTCGCGCGGGCCAACGGCGGCGAGCCGGACGCGGGGCGGCGGCTGCTGTCGTGGGCCAGGGCGGCGGGCTTCACCGACGTCACCGCCACCTCATCGACGTGGTGCTTCGCCACGCCGGAGGACCGGGCCTGGTGGGGCGGGATGTGGGCGGACCGGATCCTGCGCTCGGCCATGGCCGAGCAGGCCCTGTCGACCGGCGCCGCCACGGAGGCCGACCTGCGGTGGATCTCGCAGGGGTGGCTGAAGTGGGCGGAGGCCGAGGACGGCTGGCTGTCCATCGCCCACGGCGAGATCATCTGCCGCGCCTGACGACGCCCGGCGCGGGCGGGGATCAGAGGCCCAGGGTGCGGGCCCGCTGCCATTGGGGGTCACGGTAGAGGACCATGTCCGAGCCGATCATCTCGTCCGGCGCCGACAGCATGGTGATCTCGCCCGCCGCCTGCATCTCCAGCAGCAGGTCGCGCACCCGCGGGCCGACCGGCAGCCGCCCGGCGGGCAGCCCCATCCCGGCCCGCACCGCGTCGGCGGCCTCCGACAGGTGAAATGGCCCGTCGAAGTTCGCCACGATCCCGCGTACGACGGCGATCGTGATGAGGTGCTCGGCCTCGGCGTAGGCGAGCTGCCAGATGACCTGCTCCTTGCGGCCCCCGGTGGCCGCGCACGCACTGCAGCCGTGCGTCAGCCCGGGCGCCATCTCCTCCTGGCCGGATCCGAGGCAGACCGAGCACATGCCGTTCTCGGCGGCGTGCAGCTCGGCCGTCATCCGCCCGGCGAGCAGGGCGCCGCACTCGCAGGCGAACGCGTCACCCAGAATGCCGGTCTGCGGGGAGATCGCATGCGTCGTCACCGGGCCGACTCTACCGCCGCCCGCCGCCGTCCCGGGCACCCGGCGCACCCGGGCCATCCCCGGGCCATCCCCGGGTGCGCCATCCGCGCCCGTCAGCCACGAGCGCCGGCCACGCACCGCCGCAGGTCAGCCGCGCAGGTCCTAGAGCCCGTGCAGCCGTCGCACCGGCGCTGGTCAGCCGCGCAGGTCCGCGAGCCCGTGCAGCCGTCGCAGGGCCTTGCGGGCCGCGGCGGCGACGCGCTCGTCGGGGTGGTGGTCGATGAGCACCCGCAGCACCTGCCCCGTCCACGGATGGTCCCCGAACGCCAGGATCGCGATCGTCCCCGCCTGCTCCTCCGCGTCCATCCCCATGGCGATCGACTCGATCACCTCGCCCGCCTCGCCGCCGAACTCCAGCAGCGCCGCCGCCATGTCCACGAACACCCAGGCGATCTCCTCCGGGGCGGTCGGGCGGTCCTCGCGCTCCGTCCTGGTGGCGATCACCGCCCCGAGCCCCGGCTCCTCCAGCAGCCCGGCCAGCGCCCGCTTCCCGTCCTCGCCGAAGTCCGACGACAGCAGTTCGACGCCGACCGCCCGGCTGAGCGGGCTCACCGTGGCCAGCGCCGAGGCGATCTCGGCCGCCGCCGCGTCCGTGTCCCGGCCCTTGAGCCACCCGGCCAGTTCCTCGCCGCGTTCCGCCTCCGGGTAGGAGCGCAGGCCGTGCAGCAGCGTCGTGGCGTCGGCGTCGGCGAGCGAGCCGATGACCGGCACCTCCTGCCCGGTCGTCTCCGCGATGACCAGCCGCGCCGCCCACAGGCCGAGCCAGCTCAGCGTGTACGGCTCCGCCTGGCGTACCAGGCCCAGACCGGTCAGCTCCTCGGGCGCCTTGCCCGGATGCGGCTCGCGCGACAGGAACATCCTGATGAGCTCCAGCAGCAGCTCTTCGTCGGCGGCCAGCCGTTCGCGGCAGTGGTCCGCCCAGAAGGCCAGCACCTCCGCGTCGGAGCCTTCCGGCTTCAGCTCCTCGGCCTGGGGAGCGGCACGGACGGCCGCCGCGAGCGTGGCCTCCTCGGGCAGCCGGATCGGGGGCTGCAGGGGCAGGGTGTCGTCGTCGTAGGACCTCACGAGCCCATCCTGTCGCGATATTTCCGCTACAGTGCCCCATGACGCCGAAAAGTCGGAAGAAAGGAGGCGCTGAGATGTTCTGCACTGCTTCGGGCGCTCACTGCGCCCGCTTCTACTTCTCGGAGGAAACGTGCTTTTCCGTCCCGCGGTCGAGGGTGATCTAGACCGCCTGCTCGGCTGCGTCGTCGACGAGTCCATCAGCTGGGCGCATCCCGAACGCCTGCTCTCGTTCCTGGAGAGCGGCAACTACCGATACGACCGCATCTGGCTCGCCGTCGCCGACGACGGCGAGATCCTGGCCCGCGCCGTCTGGTGGAGCTTCGCCGACGGCGACAAGCCCCTCGCGCTCGACTGCCTGTACGTCCATCCCTCGGTGGACGATCGCGTGGGGCTGGCCGCCGAGCTGCTGCGCCGCGCCCACGACGCGTACGGGCAGGCGATCGAGTACCACGTGTTCGTCACCAACGGCTGGCGCGACAACCCGAAGACCGCGGCGGCCATCGCCTGGCGCTGGAAGGCGGCCGGCCACGCCGGGCTGACCGAGGAGCTGGAACGGCTCCGCTACGAATGGACGGCCGGGCCCGTCCCCGAGCCGTCCGACCGGCTCGTCTTCCGCGGCGAGGACGACGACGAGGTGTTCGTGGAGGCGTTCCGCCGGGTGGCCGTCGGGACGCTCGACTTCCACACCCGGCAGGCCCTGGTCACGATGGACGCCCTGGAGCAGGCGCGCGAGGACGTCCGGGACTACCGGTCCATGCGGGGCGACCGGTCGTGGTGGCGGCTGGCGTACGACAAGAGCGGGGACCTCGTCGGGGTCGCACTGCCGTCGGCCAACGACGGCGGGCCCGTGGTCGGCTACCTCGGCGTGATGCCCGAGCACCGGGGCCACGGGTACGTGGACGACCTGCTCGGCGAGATCACCCGCGTCCACGCCGAGCACGGCGTCCAGCAGATCCGGGCGGACACGGACTCCGGCAACGTGCCGATGGCCAGGGCGTTCGAACGCGCCGGGTACCACAACTTCGCCATCAGGCTCGTCCTGTCGCCGAATCCCGTGAACGCGTGATGCGGGCGGGCCGTCGCGTACGAGATCGTCGATCCCATGACATGGGACATCGACAAGCTCGATCTCGAGGCGTACCTGGCCCGGATCGGACACGACGGCCCGCTCGCGCCGACATATGAGACGCTGCGCGCGCTGCACCTGGCGCACGTGCGCTCCATCCCCTTTGAGAACCTCGACGTGGTCCTCGGCCGGGGCGTCGCCCTCGACGTGGGCAGCCTCCAGGACAAACTCGTCACGGGCGGGCGCGGCGGCTACTGCCACGAGCAGAACCTGCTGTTCGCCGCCGCGCTCGAACGCCTCGGCTTCGCCCTGACCCGGCACCTGGCCAGGATCCGGCTGGGCCGCCGCCACCTGCCGCGCTCGCACGCCACGCTCACCGTCGAGGCGGACGGCCGCACCTGGCTGGCCGACGTGGGCTTCGGCGGGGAGGGGCTGGTGGTGCCGATCGCCTTCGAGGACGGGGCGACGGCGCGGTCCGGCCCGTGGGAGTGGCGGCTGGGCCGGGACGGCGACTTCTGGGTGCTGCACGCGGGCCCGACCGAGCTGTACGCGTTTCGCCCGGACGAGCCGCACTATCCCAGCGACTTCGAGGTGGCCAACTTCTACGTCGCCAACAGCCCCCGCTCGCCGTTCGTCCACCACGTGCTGGCCCAGCGCACCACGGCCGACGCCCGCGTCCGCGCCGAGGACCTGGCGGCGAGCACGGCCGCGGAGCTGGCCGAGGCGCTGCGCGAGCACCTGGGGATCGAGATCACCGAGGAGGACGCGCGGGAACTGCTCCCCAGGCTGCGGGCGGACCTCACGGGCTGACCTCACTGGCTGACTCATTGGCCGGGCTCGTGCGCCAGCACCTGCCTGGTCAGCTCCACCCGGCTGTTCACCCCCAGCTTGGCGAACGCGTGGCGGAGGTGGCTGTCGACCGTGTGCGGCGACAGGAACAGAGCGGCCGCCGCCTCCCGGTTCGTCATGCCCTGGGCGACGAGCCGTACGACGCGCAGCTCGGAGTCCGTCAGCGCCGCCCACCCCCGCCCTGTCGCGCCCCGCCGCACCCTCCCCGTGGCGGTGCCGCACGCCCGGTAGACCTCGAGAGCCTCCTCCCGCCGCCCCGCCTCCTCCAGGGCCCCCGCCAGCCCGAGCGGCCGCGGGGCGTTCCGGTACAGCTCGATGGCCTCCTCCAGCCTTCCCTCCGCGTGCGCGAGCCCGGCCGCCAGGGACGTGACGCCGGGGTTGCGGCGGGCGAGGTCCCGCGCGCACGCGAGCACCCGCGGATCGCCCCGCCACCGCGCCGCCGTCCACGGCTCCTGCACGATCAGGTAAGCCAGCGCCCCGCCATAGGACGGGCCGCCAGGCGGGCCTCCGGACGGGGCGGCCTGGCCCGTCGCCTCGTCGAGGAGGTCGCGCCGCCACCGCAGCTCCTCGAACACCAGGCCGGGCCCCTTCCCGGCCAGCTCGCGGCCCCGGTCCAGGTGCTCTCGCGCCGCCTCCGTCTCGTCCCGCAGGAGCGCCACATGGCCGAGCACGCCGAGCAGCGCCGGGGCCAGCGCCATCGCCGAGAGCTGCCCGGCCACCCGCAGCCCCGCCTCGGCCTCGGCCGCCGCGTCGTCGAGCCGCCCCCAGGCCAGCAGCAGCTCGGCCCTGAACCGGTGCAGCAGCGGCAGCGCCCACGCCGTGCCCAGCCGCCCGGCCTCCCGTTCGACCACCGCGTACAGGCCCTCGGCCTCCTCGAACCGATCCAGCGCCGCCATCGCCGCGCCCAGCCACAACCGCGGATGCCGGTGGGCCGCCTCGCCGCCCGCCGCGTCGGCCAGCTCCACCGACCGTTCGGCGTGCCGCAGCGCGCCGTCGAGGTCGCCCCGGAACAGCGCCACGGTGGATCGCGCCTGCAACCCCACCACCTGGGCGAACACCTCGCCCTCCGCGACCGCTCCGGCCGCCGCCTCCTCCGCCGCGTCGATCTCGCCGGTCATCATCAGCGCATGGGCCCGTACGGCCAGCAGCCGCGCCCGCTCCCGCCCCGGCACGCCCGAGCGGCCCAGCACCCGGCCGGTCCGCCGGATGACGCCCCGGTCGTCGCCGGCGTGCTTGAGCGCCTCGGCCAGCCCGAGCGCGACCCCCGCCTCCTCGGCCGCCGCGAGCGGAACGCCCAGGGAGTCGGCGAGCTCCCGGGCCTCGCCCAGCCGCCCCGCCGAAGCCAGCAGTCGCACGGCCCCGGCCATCAGCCCCGCATCCTCCGCGATCTCCGGCCCGGTGTCGCGGGGGTGGGCCAGTTCGAGGGCGCGCAGCATCAGGTCGGCGGCGGCCGAAGGGGCGGCGGCCGTCATCTCCTCGGCCGCCGCCCGCAGCTCCCGGATCGCCGCCGCGTCCCCCCGGCGGGCCCCGTGCCTCAGGTGCTCGGCCAGCTCGGCGGGCGGCCGGCCTTCGGCCCGCAGCACGGAGGCCGCCTCCCGGTGCAGCGCCGTCCTGATGGGCGCGCCGAGCCCGCCGTAGACGGCCTCGCGGATGAGGTCGTGCCGGAACGCCAGCCGATCCCCCTCACCGACGAGCGCACCCGCGCCCACGGCCTCCTGCACGCGCCCGAACAGCGCCCCCGCCGTCACCCCCAGCACTCCGGCCGCCTCGTGCACCGAGAACGGCCGCCGCAGCACGGAGGCCGCCTCCAGCAGCCGCCGCGCCTCGGCGGACAGGTCGCGCAGCCGTCTCTCGACCGCCGCCACGAACCCCGCAGGCAACTCCACCGTGCCCATGACCGGGTCCGCGCCGCCCGCCACGACCTCGGCCACGCCGCCGCGCACCGAGATCCGGCCCTCGGCCCGCAGCCCCGTCAGCACCTCCTCCAGCAGGAACGGATTGCCGCCGCTGCCCCGTACCAGCTCCAGCACCGACGGGCCGGGTTCGGCGCCGATCAGGCGCGCGCTGAGCTCGGCCGCCTCCTCTGGGCCGAGCGGAGGCAGCGGCATACGCGTGGCGCCCTCCTCGATGAGCCGGTCGACCGCCTCCTGCTCGGGGAGCGGCCGCCGTCCCAGCAGCCACACCACGGGGGACCCGGCCAGCCCCGGCACGAGCTGCCGCAGCGCCAGGCAGGTCAGCTCGTCCGCCCATTGCACGTCGTCCAGGACGATCGCCAGCGGCCGGGAGCGCGTGAAGCGCTCGACCGCCTCGCCGACCCGCTCGATCAGCCGGAACCCGCCACCCCCGAACCCCGTGCCCAGCGGCCCGCCGTCGGAGGCGAGCGGGCGCAGGAGGGTGGACAGGGGGGCCACCCGGTCCAGCTCGGTGGCACGGCCGAGCGCCACCGCCGTCCCGCGCGCCCGCGCCCGCCGCGCGGCCTCCTCCAGCAGGCGGCTCTTGCCGATGCCCGCCGGCCCCTCCACCACCACGCACCCCGACCCCGCCGCCAGGACCCCGCCGACGACCCCGAGCGCGTCTTTCCTGCCCACCAGTTCCCGGCCTGCCGACGTCACGTCCGGGAGTCCCACCCGCGCACCCGCGCCCGCACCACCAGGTCGTGCAGCGCCGCCTCCGCCGTGGCCCGCTCGGGCAGGGCGGAGGAGTCACGCGCCTCCTCCAGCGCCGCCGTCATCCGCTCCACGTCCGCCTCCAGGCCGAGCGTGGAGGGCGCGCGCACGTGCTCGGCCTCCACCTTGGCGGCGACCAGGTTCGGCAGGTACGCGGGCCCGTACGCGTACAGGCGCGTCAGGTCGGCCTCCAGCTCGCCGGTGCGCATGAGGTGCGTCCCGGTGGCCAGCACGCGGAAGGTGTAGAGCAGCGGCTTCAGCTCCAGGCGCTTGCTGAACAGCCGCCACTGCGTCCGCGCGAACCCCAGATAGTGGTGGGCGTGGTTCCGCGTCAGGCAGCCCGGGGCCAGCGCCACCAGCTCCTCGTGCACCGGCGACGACGCCACGACCAGCGGCGACAGCAGCTGCTCCAGCACATAGCCGTTGCGGCCCAGCAGTAACCGGCAGAACTTGGCCAGGTCGTGCGTCACCAGGTCCACCTCGACGCCGTCGCGCGTCCACATCCGCTCCAGCGTCCCGGGCCCGTGCCGCAGCCCCGCCACCTCCTCCACCGGCAGCACGTGCACGCCGCGCAGGTCCACGTCCGAGTCCACCGAGGGGAACCCGTACAGGTGCGCCCCGCTCACCGTCGCGAACACCAGCGGGTACGGCTGCTCGCCGGGGATCTCGGGCAGCCATCCGGGCAGCTTCACAGGTGCTCCTTCCGCACGCCGACCAGGAACTCCTCCACCCGCTCCCGGTCCGGCCGCTCGGGCAGCACGCTGCCGGCCGCGGCCACCTCGGCGGCCAGCTCGGCCCGCCAGGCGTCCACCTCCGCCCACGGCACCTCGCCGCGCCGGATCGCCAGCAGCCGCTCCCGGTGCGGCCCCACCTGGACCAGGGGCTCCCCATGGCGGATCAGGTGCAGGCCGCTGAGCAGCAGCCGGATCATGTGCATGGCCTGCTTCCACTTGGGCGCGGCCGGGTCGATCCGGCGGAACTGCGACTCGGCGTACCCGGCGAACGACTGCCGCGCCCGTTCGGACAGGAAGGCCCGGCGCAGCTCGCGCAGCCGCCGCCCGGCAGGCGTGATCACCTCCACGATAGGGGACCACAGGCACTCCAGCGCGGTGGGGTTCGCCTCCAGGGCGAGGACGCAGAAGCGCTCCACCTCCCACGAGAACTGCTCGGGCAGCGGCCCGTCCCGGTGCGTCGCCGGTTTCTCCAATCGCCAGAACGCGGCCGTCGGCGCCACGAAGACGCCCCGCCGGTCGGTGTCGGAGGCTTCGGTTTCCAGCCCGTACGCCCTCGACCCCATGACGACGGTAAGGATCATGTCATCGGTCACCCGGATATCTTGCGCCATGGGGCCGTGGACTGGTCTGATCGATAAGTGAGCGGTTATGGCGAGGCTTACCGGTGCAGCATCCGGCAACCCGACGACTTCTGGTCCGAGGCGGCACTGGGGATCTCCTGGGACGTGGCGCCGGCGACCGTGACGGCCGGCGGCCGGTGGTTCCCCGACGGGCGGCTCAACACCTGCTTCAACGCGGTCGACCGGCACGTGGCGGCCGGGCGCGGCGACCAGCCGGCGCTGATCCACGACAGCCCGGTGACCGGGACGGCCCGCACGTTCACGTACGCCGAGCTGCTCGACCAGGTGGCCAGGACGGCCGGCATGCTGCGGGACCTCGGCGTGACGGCGGGCGACACCGTGGTGATCTACATGCCCATGGTGCCGGAGGCCGTCGTCGCGATGCTGGCCTGCGCGCGGCTCGGGGCGGTGCACTCGGTGGTGTTCGGCGGGTTCGCGGCCAGGGAGCTGGCCGTGCGGATCGACCACGCCAGGCCCAAGGTGGTGCTCTCCGCGTCCTGCGGCATAGAGCCGACGCGGGTGGTGGCGTACAAGCCGCTGCTGGACGCCGCGCTGGAGCAGGCCGAGCACCGGCCCGCCGGATGCGTGATCCTCCAGCGGCCGCAGGCCCTGGCCGAGCTCGAAGAGGGCCGCGACCTCGACTGGGCGCGGGCGGTGCGCGACGCCGAGCCCGCCGGGTGCGTCAGCGTGGCCGCCACCGACCCGCTCTACATCCTCTACACCTCGGGCACCACCGGCCTGCCCAAGGGCGTGGTGCGCGACAACGGCGGGCACGCGGTCGCGCTGCACTGGAGCATGTCCCACGTGTACGGCGCCGCCCCGGGCGAGGTCTACTGGGCGGCCTCCGACGTGGGCTGGGTGGTCGGGCACTCCTATATCGTGTACGGGCCGCTGCTGGCCGGCTGCACGACCGTGCTGTACGAGGGCAAACCGGTCGGCACCCCCGACCCGGGCGCGTTCTGGCGGGTGGTGTCCACGTACGGCGTGCGCACGCTGTTCACCGCGCCGACCGCGATCAGGGCCATCAAGAAAGAGGACCCATCCGGCATTTTCGCGAAAAAGTGGGACCTGTCCGGGCTGCGTTACCTCTTCCTCGCCGGCGAACGCCTCGACCCCGACACCTACCACTGGGCCTCCGACCTGCTCGGCATCCCCGTCATCGACCACTGGTGGCAGACCGAGACCGGCTGGCCCATCGCCGCCAACTGCGTCGGCATCGAGCCGCTGCCGCTCAAGCCCGGCTCGCCCACCAAGCCCGTCCCCGGCTGGGACGTACGCATCCTCGACCCCGACGGCGACGAGTGCCCGCCGGGCGTGGACGGCGCCGTCACCGTCAAGCTGCCGCTCCCGCCCGGCGCGCTGCCCACCCTCTACCGCGACGAGGCCCGCTTCGCCCGCTCCTACCTGGAGCGCTACCCCGGCCACTACCTCACCGGCGACGGCGGCCACGTGGACGCCGACGGCTACCTCTACGTCATGGGCCGCATCGACGACGTGATCAACGTCGCCGGGCACCGCCTGTCGACCGGCGCGATGGAGGAGGTGATCGCCTCCCACCCCGACGTGGCCGAGTGCGCGGTGATCGGCGTGGCCGACGAGCTGAAGGGCCAGCTCCCCGTCGGGTTCGTGGTGCTCAAGGCGGGCGCCGAGCGCGACCCGGCGGAGATCGAGCGCGAGCTGACCGCCCTGGTGCGCGAGCGCATCGGCCCCGTCGCCGCCTTCCGCCACGCCGTCGTGGTGGCCCGGCTGCCGAAGACGCGATCGGGCAAGATCCTGCGGGCGACCATGCGGGACATCGCCGACGGCAACCCGTACACCACGCCCTCCACGATCGAGGATCCCGCGGCGTTGCCGGAGATCGAGGAGGCCGTGAAGCGAACATGACGGCCCGGTAACTTCCGCCAGAAAGCCCGGCCGAACAGCGCATGATGGGACATCCCAGTCCCGGGAGAAGGTACATGATCGAGACCCCGAGCTACGCCGATGCCCTGAGGATCCTCGGGTGCAAGGACGCCCGGCTCGTCAAGGTGGTCGGGTTCGCCGCGGCGGCGGCGCGTACCGGCTGGGCGCTGGCCGGGGCGGGGCAGCTCGCGACGGGCCTGGTGGACATGCGCAACAGCATCGTCGGCTACGGCGAGGACGTCGTGCGGCGCATGCCCGAGCTGAAGAGCGGCGTCGACCGGTTCACCCGCACCCAGCGGCTGGCCGCCGCGCACGCGGTGATCGTCATCTCGGCCTACTTCGAGGCGTTCGGCGAGGCGAAGCTGCCGTTCACGCTCGACCAGCTCGACCGCGGCGGCAAGATCTCGCACGGCGTGCCGACCGCCGAGCGCTTCGCCCGGCTGGTGGCGAGCCTGCTGCTGGAGCGGCTGCCCACGCCCGAGCCGCACCTGCCCTACTCCGAGACCCGCCTCGCCGTGGAACGTGCCTACCAGCGCATGTCGGAGGCCATGGCCGGATACGTGGGCGGGCTGAGCGTCTGGGACGACCTGACGGTCGACGATCAGCTCCTGCTGCCCCGCATGCTGGCCGAGGGCCCGCCCGCCCGCGCGCTGCGCATCTACGACGAGGACTACCGGTCGCTGGCGCTCGACAGCCACGAGTTCGGGGTGCGCAGCCTCGTCTCCGAGAAGCCGCCGCCCGCCACGGCGCTGTCGCGGGTGGCCTGGCTGCTGGCTGAGCTCGCCCCGCCCCGGGTGGGCGACCGGCCCGTGATCCACCTGGCCAGGATGGCCGCCAACGCGCTCGACCAGCCCCTCCTGCACGCCGGGAAGTCGCCGGAGGACGTCTGGCTCCCGCTGCTCGGCGAGGGCTACCTCAGCCCCCGCTTCCGGGTCGCCGAGCTGACCCAGGACGCCGCGCCCGCGCAGCTGAGCTGGTGGGAGGAGCAGCGGTCGCTGCCCGACACCGAGGCGTTCCTGGTGGGCCACCTGACCTCGCTGCGCGCCACCCAGGCGCCCCTGCTCGTGCTGGGCGAGCCCGGCTCCGGCAAGACCAAGCTCACCGAGGTGCTCGCCGCGCGGCTGGCCAGATCGGAGTTCCTGCCGATCCGGGTCGAGCTGGCCGGCGTGTCCGTGCGGGCGAGCGTCACCGAGCAGGTCGAGCAGGCCCTCGGCACGATGCTGGGGGAGGAGGTGGACTACGCCGAGCTGGTGACGGCCGCCGACGGGGCGATGCCGGTGATCCTGCTCGACGGGTTCGACGAGCTGGTCCAGGGCGGGGTCAACCGCCACGACTACCTCGAACGGGTGCAGGAGTTCCAGGCCAGGGAGGCGGAGCTGGGCCGGCCGGTGGCGGTGATCGTGACCAGCCGCACGGTGGTGGCCGACCGGATCCGGTTCCCCAAGGGGCTGCTGGGGCTGCAGCTCCAGCCGTTCGACGACGACCAGGTGCGGCAGTGGCTCAACATCTGGGGCCAGCGCAACCGCGGCCTGCTCGCCCGCCGCGACCTGAAGCCCCTGCCCGCCGAGGCGGCGCTCGTCCACGGCGAGATGGCCAGACAGCCGCTGCTCCTGCTGCTGCTGGCCCTCTACGACGCGGGCAGCAACGCGCTCCAGCACGACCACGGCCCGCTCGGGCGCGCCCGCCTGTACGAGGTGCTGCTGCGCGACTACACCGAACGCGAGACCGGCGGCGTGCGGCGGGTGGCCATCGACCAGGAGCTGGTCCTACTCGGCGCGGTGGCCCTGTCCATGCTGTCCCGCGGCCGCCAGGTCATCACCGACGAGGCGCTCAACCGCGACCTGCCCGCCCTGTGCCAGGGCGGCGAGGACGACCCCGGCGACGAGGAGGCCCGCGTCGACTGGGCGCGCAAGGCCACCGAGCGCTTCTTCTTCGTGCGCAGGAACGGGCACGCCTTCCTGCACGCCACGTTCGGCGAGTTCCTGGTGGCCTGGCTGGCCATGTACGCGCTGCGCGACCTCGACCGGCGCCGCCGCCTGGCCGGGGACGAGCCGCTCGCGCTGGTGCAGGCCGTGGACGACGACCTGCTGTACGCGGTCACGTCCCACTCGTGCCTGGCCGAGCGCGGGCCGATCGTCGGGTTCGTCCTGGAGCTGCTGGACGAGGTGCCCTCCGCCGTACGCGAGCGCTGCGTGGAGCTGCTGGCCGGGCTGCTGCGCCGGTCGCTGCACGAGCGGCCCCGCCGCCACTTCACCGGATTCAGGCCGGTACGTCACACGATGACCCGCCGCCTGGCCGCCTACTCGGCCAACCTCACCCTGCTCATCGTCTGCGCGTCCGAGCAGCCGGTCCGTGTGTCGTCGATCCTGTCCGGGCCCGACCACCTGGAGCAGTGGTCCTCGCTCAGCCACCTGTGGAAGGGGCAGCTCGGGCAGGAGGGCTGGACCGGGCTGGTGACCGCCCTGTCGGCGCACCGCGTGCTCGAGGACGGCAAGGAGGACGTCGTGCTCGGCGGCGCGGAGACCGGCGGCATGGGCGACGTCGTCGTCGCGGTCGCCACCGGCCACACGGTCCGGCACCGGCGCCTGCTCGACCTGCTGGTCGCGGCGCTGGGGGAGGGCCGCTTCCTGCCCTACCGGGACCGCCTGGCCATCCTGGACGAGCTGGTGCGGACCGTGGCCGTCCGGTCGCCGGCCATGCACCGGGCCCTGGGCGCGATGTGGACCGAGGACGGCGCCGACCACGCGGAGCTGCGGCCGCTCCTGCGCGCCATGCTCGCCGACCCGGCCGACCGGGTGGGCACCTGGGAGCAGCTCGTCAAGGCGGGCATCCCGGAGACGGCGCTCTGGGAGATCCAGGGACTGGACTGATCAGGACGTCTCGGAGCCGACGGGCAGCTCCACGCTGATCGTCAAACCGCCCTCGTCCCTCGGCGTGGCCGTGACCGTGCCGCCATGCGCCTCGGTGATCACCCGTACGATCGACAGCCCCAGCCCGCTGCCCCGGTCGGAGCGCAGCCGGTCGCCGTGCAGCCGCCGGAACGGCTCGAAGATCGTCTCGATCTCGTACGACGGCACCTGCAGCCCCGAGTTGGCCACGACCAGCTCGACCCGATCGGCCCGCCGCCGCGTCGTGACCCACACCTCACCTTTCGCGTGGTTGTGCCGGATGGCGTTCTCCACGAGGTTCTGCACCAGCCGCTCCACCAGCACCGCCTCGCCCGCCGTCGGCGCGGGGTCGAGCAGCCGGTGCATGGTCACCTCCCGCTCGGCCGCTTCTGCCGCCGCCTGGTCGAGCACGTGCTCGGCCACGTCCGCCAGGTCGAACGGCCGCCGGTCCAGCACCGCCTGCTCGCCCTCGGTCAGCGCCAGCAGGCCGTCGATCAGGCGCTCGTGGCGGGCGTTGACCAGCAGCAGCGACTCGCCGAGCCGCTTGACGTCGTCGGTCGCGTCCGGCCGCCGCACGGCCACGTCGACGAGCGTCCTGTTGATCGTGAGCGGGGTGCGCAGCTCGTGCGAGGCGTTCGCGACGAACCTGCGCTGGCCGTCGAACGAGCGCGCCAGCCGGCCGAGCATGGTGTCGTAGACGTCGGTCAGCTCCTTGATCTCGTCCTTGGGGCCGTCGTAGCCGATCCGCTCGCTCAGGTTGTGGCTCTGGGCGACCCGGCGGGCGGTGTCGGTGACGTTCCTGAGCGGGCGCAGCACCATGCCCGCCGCCCGCCAGCCGATCCCGAACGCCAGCCCGGTGCCGGCGAGCACCGCGAGCCCGCCGGCGGTGCGCAGGTTGGACAGGACGCTGGTCTGGTAGGTGGCGTGCACCTGGAGCGCGAACCCCCGGGCAAGCTCGTACCCGTCCTCGTACCGTGAGGACCACACGCGGTAGCCGGTCCGCGGGGCGCTGATGTGGTCGGGGGTGAACACGGAGGCCCGGTACTGGAACGTCGTCTGGACGACGAAGTAGACGGCGACCAGCGCGAGGGCGGCGACCACGAAGAACACGCCCGCGCTGACCAGGGCGAAACGCAGGCGCATGCTCATGGGATGCGGTACCCCGATCCCGGCACGGTCTCGATGACCTGCGGCTCGCCGAGTTTCTTGCGCAGCTTCATCATCGTGGTGCGAACCGTGTTCGTGAACGGGTCGATGTGCTCGTCCCACACCTTCTCCAGCAACGTCTCCGCCGAGACCACTGCTCCCTGGGCCCGCAGCAGCTCGGCCAGCACGCCGAACTCCTTGCGGGCCAGCGGCACGTACCGGCCCTCCCTGAACACCTGCCGGTGCGCCCAGTCCAGCCGCACCCCGGCCCGCTCCAGCATAGGCGGGTCGGCCCGCCTGGCCCGCCGCCCGAGCGCGTGCACCCGGGCCACCAGCTCCTCGAACGCGAACGGCTTGGGCAGGTAGTCGTCGGCCCCCAGCGACAGCCCCGCCACCCGCGAGCGCACGTCGCTCGCGGCGGTCAGCATGAGCACCCGCACCAGCCAGCCGCGCTCGACCACGGCCCTGCACACCTGGTCCCCGTGTACCTGCGGCAGGTCACGGTCGAGGATGAGCACGTCGTAGTCGTGCACGCCGAGCCGTTCGAGCGCCGCCTCCCCGTCATAGGCGACGTCGACGGCCAGTGCCTCCCCGCGTAACCCCTCGGCGATCGAGTCGGCGAGCATCCGCTCGTCCTCAGCGACCAAAACGCGCACCGTGCCCCCAAAAAGATCTTAAATGCCCGCCAGTCTGGCCTGGCAGGCATAACGCGCGCATAACCAGAATCGGTGACGTTCAGGTTATAGGCGGCGCGCTGGACTGGCCCCCCTGAAGCCGGGATCCTCCCGGCTGTCTCGGGGAGAAGACCATGGCGCCCACGCTCGTGGAGCCGCGCCCGGAACCTCTCGGCCCCCTGCGCGCCCACGGGCTGTTCGGGTGCGTGCTCGCGCTCGCCGCCGCGCTGCGCGTGCTGGTCATGCTGGGGTACGACACGGTGCGGCTCTATTGGTACGACTCGTTCACCTACCTGAACACGGCCGTGCACATGCGTCCGCAGGGCGCGTTCCACCCGGCGGGCTACTCGTGGTTCCTGTGGGCGCTGCGGCCGTTCCAGAGCGTGGAGCTCGTCGCGGGGGCGCAGCACGCGATGGGGCTGGGCGTCGGGGTGATGATCTACCTGCTGCTGCGCCGCCGGTCGCTGCCCGCCTGGGGAGCGGCACTGGCGGCGGCGCCGGTGCTGTTCGACCCGGCGTTCGTGCGCCTGGAGCACGCCGTGCTGTCGGACACGCAGGTGATCTTCCTCATCGTGGCCGCGCTGCTGGTGCTCATGTGGCGTGGTGAGGTGTCCACGCGGGCGGCGGCGGTGGCCGGAGTGCTCCTCGCGCTGGCCGGTCTGACCCGTACCGCCACCGTGCCGCTGCTCGGCCTGGCAGCCCTCTACCTCCTGCTGCGGCGGACGCCGTGGCGGGCGGTCCTCGCCCTGGTGGTGGCCGGAGCGCTGCCCCTGGCCGCCTACGCCGGCTGGTACGCCCAGCACCACGGCAGGTTCGCGCTCAGCGGCTCGGACGGCGTCGCCCTGTGGGCCCGTACCATGACCTTCGCCGACTGCTCGATCATCAAGCCGCCCGCGGACCAGGCCGCGCTCTGCCCGAACGGCACCGTCCTGGACGCCGCCTCCGAGTACGTCTGGGCTCCGGGGGCCTCGCTCAACCGCCTGCCCGGCGACCGGTTCACCCACAACGACCTGGCCAGGGCGTTCGCGCTCAGGGCCATCGCGGCGCAGCCCCTGGACTACCTGCGCGAGGTCGTCCGGGACACCTCGCTCGCCTTCACCTGGGAGCCCGTCGCCCACCCGAAGCGCATGAGCCCGACCACGGCCTTCCAGAAGGGCTCCTGGCCGCTGCCGTCCGGCCAGCCCCTCGTGGACCGGGTCAGGAAGGAGTACGACCCGGACATCCGGGGCATGCGGTCCGTCGAGCCGTTCGCCTCGATCCTGGCCGCCTACCGGTACCCGTGGTTCCTGCACGGCACGCTGTTCGGCGTCCTGCTGCTGGCCGGCGGCGTCGGCGCGGTGCTGCGCCCGCGCCCGGCGCTGCTGCCGTGGTCATTCGCGGTGTTCCTGCTCGTGGCGCCGGTGGCCGCGCTCGACTTCGACCACCGCTACGTCCTGCCCGCCATCCCCGTCGCCTGCGTGGCGGCCGCCCTGGCCGCGCGGCGGCTGACGCCGAGCCGCTCGGGTGGTTACCCCCATGGCTACGATCATGTTGCGCGCCCGAAGGCAACGGCGAGCGGGTCTCACGCGTCTTAAGAGGGTGGGGTGGCCGCCGCGGTGCTGGTGGGGGCCACCGTGACGAGCCCGTACGGTCATGGACGCGCTCCGCGATCGCCTCCGCAGGTCCCCCCGACTGACCTTTCCGATGCTGACACTTCGCCGGAATGTTACGTAATATCCGGTGGATCGTTCTGTGACCTGGCACTACGTGTTGTTGCCAGGGTTGTAGGTCACACGTCGGGCACATCGCCATCGATCGCCCTACGGACGTCGTCACCAGTGCCGATCATGAAATGACAGTACCGACTGAGCGTGAACGCGGGATCGTCGTGTCCTAGGTACAGAGCAAGAGAACGAATGTCCACACCCCGACGAAGGAGACGACTTGCGTAGGTGTGCCGTAGCTTGTGGTACTTATCCTCATAGGGGACTCGTACGATGCCGGCCTTAGCTAGAGCTGTGTCCCATGCGAGGCTGAGTGCCGAATAGCTTCGTAGGCGCCCATTACGACCCATGAAAACGCGCACGGTTACCGGGGGACCGGAAACCTTGTCCCATGGAAGTGTGACGGTTGTAGTCGGAAGTCCTAGCAGGAACGACTTCAGCGAGTGAGGGAGAGGAACGGTTCTAGTCTTTCGGCCCTTAGGAAGGGCAAACACCATTCCGCCCTTATGTTTGTTGTTCTCCCGAACCTGGCGCCTGATGTGAAGGTCATCCTCTACGATGTCATCAGGGGAGAGCCCCCAGATTTCACCGATACGCAACCCCGCTTCTGAACCAGCCTTCACTACGGGGTGATAGTGCTGACGAAGATTGGCGCTGATATCCGCCAACTGTTCGGGGGTGTAGGGAACGATGGTTTTGCGATCAGGCTTAGGCGTACTGATCAGCGGATTGTGCGGAACCGGGTTTGCAGGAATAACCTTTTTGTGAAACGCGAACTTGAGAATAGACGAGAGATTTGCTCTTAACTCGCGTTGCGTTGTTTGAGCTAGCCCCTTAGCTCCGAGACCCTTGAGCCACTGTTGGATAAGGTTCGGATCCTCGTAAAGATCGAATGCCTCCAGATCTCCGAACCCGTCGCAGAGAATATGGTTGGTGACTCGACTCGTGAGGGTCCTCATTGAGGATTCAGCGATGTTCCGAGAATTCAACCACTCTTGCCCGATGTCTCTGAGACGCATGATTTGCGGAGACTCAGGCTCACTAGGCGCATTCAGTTCAGTCTGAATCTGGATAACGAAAGCATCAGCGTGCTTCTCGGGATCCTTGCCGACCTTGTGACTGAAGTTGCGCTTAGGCTGATGCCGCTTGCCGTCTATCCAGACATCCCAGCGAACTTGCCAGCGTTCGCCTTGTCCGTGTGCCTTACTCGGAACTAGTTTGTGTTCCTTGCACTTCGGTTCGTCCGGTTTCGGGCGCGACTTGTGCCAACGGTCATAAACTACAACCGCCATTGACTCACCTCACCTCTTGGTTGAGGTTCCGTGCAGAGGTGAAGGGCTACACGTAGGGGGCACCTTTTTGAGGGGGGAAGTGCCCCTACGGGCATTGCGTCACTTCGTATTAGACTCTAGTGCTTCATCCTTTTCTTTCTGGTCTTGAAGCTGAGTGCGTAGATCAGATTCGGACTCCTCTATGAGGGTGTCACGTAGCCCCTGATCTATACGAGTGTTCGTGAGAAGCATTGGACGCTTGCGCCTCGCGACCCATGCGCCCCCTGTGGTCTGCTCTATGTTCCACGAGGGGAACTCTTTTTGCAGACTCTTCAGGCTCATACGGATTAGCCCTTCACCTCTTTGTTAGAACCTGTTGATAGCTATCGCGGTTTCGCTATCTGAGCGACTGTTCCTTTCTCTAAGTCCATGGCCGCTACTTCTAGTAAGTTGCTCCCCGAATCCCCGCCGTACCCCTAGAAGTAACGTCCCAAAGCCTTAGAGCATTAGTGGCGTTCCGCCGGTTCCATGCTCCATAGCATCTCTAGTTCGTTTTGTTCCACTTGCGACTTTAAGCGCAGATGCCTTTCTACATGTGCGATAGCCTGCTCTTCTGTCATCGGTCCCACACCAATGCACTTAGGGTCATCGCACACGAAGAAGGTTTGTTCGCGAATGGCCATTGCTACCTAACTGTAGTGCTGCCACTTTGGTGCTATTGTGTGTTGCCTCCCTGAGCCCCGTTGTCTACGACTATTACGTCTCGGCTCCATCCTCCATCAGCTCGAACGATAGCGACACGAGTAGTCCATGGACTAGACCTAATCTCTGTCACTATTCCACGCGCACGAACGACCCCCACGTAAAAATTCTTCGCAGCGTCGTGCCGTACTGCAACTTCTCGCCTACGTGCCCGACTTGCGTTGAAGTATGCAAGAACACTACTACGGGGGTCATCAGATGCAAGGATCGCCCACACAAGACCGTGACGAGTCGTCTCTAGCCGGGCTGGCACTAGTTGTCCTGCAACGTTGAAGAGTGCAGGGAAGAGAGCCCAACCCCCATCACTGGCTAGTTGGGACGCTAGTTCAGCTTTACGTTCGGTAACATCCGTTATCGCTTCTGTTACATACATCCCCCGTGCCCCCTCTAGTACAGATGAGACCCCCACAGCTCACTAAGGGGAGGTGAGCAACGGGGGTAGACAAGGGTAGTTGTCTAGTACTTCAGATAGATGCCTTCCACCCCGTACGTAAGCAGCCATCCTTATTGATGACCACCCTGGTATTGGTTGACGTACCCGGGTTACAGAGGGGTGGAAGGCCAGAGCTGGGAGCAGGATTCGAACCCGCATTACGGTGCCCCGTGTTCTTTCCGTTGAACTATCCCAACAAGGATGCCCACATGGATATGGGTATCGGAACCGGATTATGTGATGTCCGAGATAACCGATCCCGTTCGACCCATGCCGGCATCTCAGAGTGAGGCACTGTTTATCAAGCACTGTCGTTTAATACCAGCCTGCCTAGCTGGTACCTCACTCTGTCGTACTCTCTTCCTTTAAAGTCGCGTGAGGCTGTTCACAGTCCTTCATCTCACGCTGTTTGGGGTGTGGCGCGTTCCATGACTGTGAGCCACACCGAAACCCGGAACTTGCAGTGATGGCTAGATGAGAACACCTAGTCGAACACTCAAGTAGTCCGGGGCAATGACTAGATGGCGAGAGTCGGAACTAACCGCTAAGTCTCGCGTTGTCTCCTCTTACCTAACGGCAGACCATCTAGTGAAGACTGAAGTCTTGTATGCAGCTTTCTTCGTCTTCAGCACTATCTCTCCAGGCTTAGCGCTACGCCCAAAGTCTTAGGTGTCAAACCTGCTTCAAAGTCATAGGTCTAACAAAGAGTTTCCTTCATCCACTGTTCAATTCGCCCTGGTCAGGGTGCCTTTTCACTCGCATAGGGAGGCATGACCCCCGTTCACCGATCTTGGGGGCTGGTCGTGCCCGCTTCAAGATCGGATCCCGTTCTGCTGTTGTGGGTCTGACACTACCCCTTGAGGTAAGCATGTCCATAGGCAATGGATAACGGTCAGATAACAGCTAGGAAGTTGCTGATCCACTGTCTAGAGCTAGTCTGTGCAGACGTCACTGCCTACAGCTATGCAGTCTCTCTAGAGTGGTTACGGAGCGTGAGAAAGGGTCGAATGCCCCTGTACGGCCCTGAGAGCCACGCTGACGGGCTTAACCCCCTCTTGGGTACCCGTGGACCAACAGAACGAGAAAGGGGCTTCCACGTCCACTACCAGCGACTATATTGCTTGTTGATCTTGATTCAGCCTGGCACCCTTGGCAAGGTTGCACCGAAGATGGGCAGCTTGGACATTACTAAGGGTGTGTCGGCCATCTCTGGCGATAGGGATGATGTGGTCTAGTGACGCGCTCTCAGGATGCGGGTACTCCAAGAACTTATTGATCTTGTTTTGACAGATACCGCAGATCCATCGATCCCGATTGAAGACGTACCCGGGACTGAACGTCTCAGCACTAGGCGCTCTAGTCACATGGTTGCGCATTGATGACTGGTGGTTGCGTCTCTTCCTAGCTTCCTCTCTCTTCTCATCCTTGCAGTCTGAACACGTCTGTCCCACAGACGGAAACATGTCCAAGTACTTGCTCTCTTTACAAACCTTGCATGTCTTCTCTTCTGGCACTTGGGGGTCTCCGATTGACTACTGACGTCATGGCTAACGCGGCCTTGTACTACACCAGGATTCTTGAGCTTAGGATCTTCCCGCTTCATGACGTAGCACAGGGACACTGCTCGTGCGATGAAGGGACGAACTGTACTCGACCGGGTAAACACCCCCGCATCGCGGATTGGCAGAAGGAAGCGAGCAAGCGACAGACCAAGGTTGCCCGTTGGTGGGAGAGGTGGCCTGATGCCAACGTAGGCGTCTTGACAGGACGCGCAAACGGACTACTGGTCATTGACATAGACCCTCAAAACGGTGGGTGGTTGTCATACCAAGATGCACTTGCAGGCCACTTGCCGTCTACTTACTCACCGATCACAGGGGGTGGAGGGCAGCACATCTGGTTGCGCTACCCCACGGGTAAGCAGATCACCAACCGGAACAACTTCCCCCGTGGCTTGGACGTACGAGGGGATGGGGGCTTTGTTGTTGCAGCTCCTAGCGTCACGAACAAGGGCCGGTACGAGTGGCCAGACCCCATGCTTGTCAGGATGGAGGACCTAGCCGAGTGCCCACCTCACATCATTGAGCGCTACCTGACTCCGGAGGACAGTGAGGGGGAGTTCGTTGCTGCCGGCTCTACAGAGCAGTACCAACGCCTGAACAAGGACGAACGCCACCGTATAGATAGGTACGTACAAGAGGCACTAGACCGTGAGCTAGACCAGCTTGAGGACCTAAACGAGACGGCAGAGTGGGACTCCGAGACGTTCAAGATTTCGTGCAGGATCCTTGAACTAGTCAAGGCGCCATGGTCTCCGCTGACGTACGAGGATGCAGTGAAAGCTATCTGGCGTGCAGTACCGGCGCCTGATGGAGCTGGTTGGACTGAGGAACGGATCCGGCAGAAGGTTGCTAGTGCATGGCAGCGTGTGAACTCGCATGACCTCGTTAGGCCCTTCCCGGAAGCTAAGACCGGCAAGACGCCTTCCACCCCCGATCAGGCTAAGGACGAACCCCCTGAGGAGTCTCGTCTAGTCCTGGTGTCGTTCGACTCCATGGAGCCCGAACCGTACGAGTGGTACGAGAAGAACCACATGCCTAAGCGGGGTGTCGTCATTCTTGCCGGCGAACCAGGAACCGGGAAAAGCACACTCGTTTGTTACTACCTCGCACAGGCTACCGGGGGTGCATGGGGAAGAGGCGGTATTGGGAATGCTCTCTACCTTGCAGGCACTGAGGACTCATTGAAGGACATCGTTAAGCCTCGTTTGATTGCCGCTAAGGCAGACGTTTCCAAGATATTCACGGTAGAGGTTCAAGTACGAGACGGTGAGGACGAGTACAACCGTCGCGCCTCGTTTAAGCAAGACATGCTAGCCCTACGCAAGACGGTGCGGGATCACAACATCAAGATGATTGCGATGGATCCTGCTAATACCTTCCTGGGGATCGATGAAGAGAGGGACTCCTACAGTGAGATTAGGGCAACGCTTGAGAAGGTTGTGCGCTTCGCTGATGAAGAGGGCATCTTGGTTGTCCTTATCAAGCACTTCAAAAAGAACCAGTCAGTTGGACCGCGTCTTGACGCTATGTCCCGACTGTTTGGCAGTGCTGCATGGGGTGAAGTTGTCCGCCATATGCTCGTGTTGCGGAAAGTCGATGACGAGATTAGAGAACGCAAAGCCCTTGATAGTGAGGATCCTGTCTCAGCGATCCTGAGCGTTGAAAAGAACTCCTACGGCAGGAACGCGGCAACCGGTCTGGCACCTACAGGATTCGCACTTGAGGAAACCAAGCTCAGCATTGGCAAACTGAAGGATCAGCCAACCTCTAAGTTCACGTACTTAGGCGAGCGCAAAGACCTCAGTGACTTGGACACGATTGCCGTCATGACTGATGAGCAAGTGGACAAGCGCATCAAGGATGAAGACTCAGCTAAGGAATGGCTGATTGAGACGTTACAGGGGGTGGGGGGCAGAATGGAGATCCAAGAACTTAAGCGAATTCATGGCAATGACGAGCGTTGCGGGGTGTCCTGGCGCACCCTCATGCGTAAGGCAGAGTCGTTAGGCATCGTGAGTGAGAAGATTGAAGGCGCTGAGAAGAACCGGAAAGCTTGGGTCTTGCCGGCCGATCTCATGCCTGGTCCTGATGAACTGAAGATGTAAGGACATGCGAAAGCCCCCGACTTTGAGAGTCGGGGGCTTCTTTACACCTCATAGTCTAGTAGGTCTTTGTCGGGACGGATGGACTCGGGAAGCTCTCGGAACTCTGCTACAGCTTCCTTGTATCGGCGAGTGAAGTAGTCGAGACTGCCTCGTGCTGCTTCCAAAACCACGGGGGTAGTGCAATCGTCACCTAAGATTTGCTTGGAACTCTCTATCATGCGCTTCATGTTAGAGAGATCCGAGTAGAGAGCACTCCTCACGTAGAGCGCTGCGGATTCGGGAATCTCAATCATGAGAGTTGCCATGAGGACACTGTGGTGTACCGGCGAGATGTAGCTTAGCGGGATCCCATAGTCCTTTGCCGTTGACGTAGACCTGTTGAGTGACGGACTCGCACTTGAAGTTGACCCTTTTAACCTCAGGGTCAAGAGATGCCATCATGGCCCATCGTTTCGCGACTGTGTAGTTTTCGCCCTGTCTTTCATAGACAGTCTTTGGCTGGTGGTAGATGACGCTGATTCGGAAAGTCATTGTTCCCTCCTCTGGTAGACCCATGGGGTAAGGACAGTCCCCGAGACTGCCCATCCCCAAAGACCTACCTATCGTTCATCTGCTTTGGTTCTTACCCGTTGGAAGAGAGAACAGAGAACCGTTACAGTCTGCGTTTCCCAGGTTGAGAGCCACCGTAGAGTCTCTAGGTCACCTTCACCTAGTTCGATGCCTTCTAGGCACATCTGAAGTGCGTTGTACCTATCGTCTTGACTTGCGAATCTGCCGTCATCATCTGTGATGGCGTCTTGGGGAACTTTCTGAATAGGTCCAGTGGGTATGTTTAGATACGTCACTGTCCATTCCTCGCTCTCGCCTTTTCTGCGGATTCGATGAAGTTCTGACCGATGGTTTCTGCCTGGTCTGGCGTGAGTTCGAGAACCACCATGCGACTAGGGTCTCTCTCCAGTACCAGAGCAATCTTAACTACGTACTCTCTTGCCGTGCCGTTGTTCTTGAGACCGTAGCCACCTATTGAAGCTCCCGGCTTAGCAATCCATACGTCTTTTTCTCTAGCCACCTGTGTACCTCTCGCTTGGGGATGACTAAAGGAGTCGGCACAATCGCCGGCTACCATAGCCAACACCTGTAGAGGTGAAGCCTCCCCCGTAGGGGAGGCTAACTACCAGCTCAGTTTCTTAAGATGGTCTATGACCTCTTCTATCTCAGTCAGGTGTGTCTCATCGTAGCCACCTGCCCGTTCAAAGATAGTGAAGCGCGACTTCTCCACCCACACCGATACCGGGGAGAGAGTGGAACCGCTCGTGGTCACGTAGTAGATGTGAGGTCCCCCGTGCTGAGCGGTAAAACGGCTGTAGAACTCGCTTGCGTCAAGGACCTTCCTCAGTTCCTTGGACATCTGAGCTTTGGTGGTGAACGTCATTGCTACCTCTCTTGGTTGATAGATCTATGGGGATAGACGGCTGTGACGCCATCCACCCCCATAGAGCGATCAGTCCGCGAACTCAGGCATCGTTGTTCTCTGTCTGGCAGTAGGTAGGTAGGGGAAGCTGTTGTGTCCATGTAGCGCCAGGAAGGCGACCAAGCCAGTTAGCTACCGCCTGTGCTGCCTCTTGAGGATCGATGCCCTTTAGCGTCTCGTACTGAGGGTCGGACACGATTTTCTCAGACCAGAACTCAAAGAGAGTTCCAACCTCACCGATGATGAATCCTGCTAGCGCTTGCTTCTCTTCTCTGTTCACGTGGCTACCTCTCGGGGTTGATAGATCTATGGGGAGTAGGCAACTGCCGTTGTCTACCCCCAGAGACCTATCACTCACGCTTTGGTAACTTCGGACGCTGCGACCCACACAGACTTGTTGCGAGAGTCTAGAACGTGAATGAACTCTCCATTGACATCGGTAATCTCTCCATCGAATGGCGAGCGTCCCTCGTACGTCACAGTGACTCTGTCGCCAACCTCGTATGCCATGGTTTTCCTACTCTGCCTCGTGGGGACCAGGGAGGGTACCAAACATGAAGGGTGCGTTCGTGCACTCCCAACTGTCGTCTTTGGCGTAGTACAGGTCAGTTTCTACGTCGTAGACAACTTCGGACTCACAATGCCGGCATACGTCGGTGGACTTTGTAGCCGTGAGTTCCTGAAACAGTGTCATCGTTTTTCCCCTCCCTTGCTGTTCTCGTCTTGCAGTTCAAAGACTAGTACTAGAGCTAGGCTGTGTCTAGAGGTTGGCCTAAGGTTAGTTCAGATTCTTTGCTAGTACTAACATGATCTGCTCGTACTGTTGGGACAAGATCAACTGTTAGTGAAGTTGTGATCATGGTCCATGGGGGGTGTGTGGCAACACTGTCCCAACTTCACAACACCCTCTGACCTGGGGATACGTGTTGTGACACGTGGCGCAACTGCCCTGTTGTGACAAACCCTGTTGTGTCAGTATTGACAGTATATATTGATCTTGTCTTAACTATATATGCAGGTCAGGGCCTGTTTTGAAGTTGTGACACGAATATGTACACACCCCCCCCCCCAGGGATAGATCATTACTGGCAAGTAACAAATGACTGCCTAGGTTAGGCAGTCATCAGACATGAACTAAGCCCTAGTCCTGAGACGGAGACTAGGGCTTAGTGGGACAGATGGTTGGACCCTCTTACTTGTTGACCACCAGACCCAAGACCAGCGTAGGTCTCGGGGGGTGGAAGGCGGTATGACCTGGGAAAATAGGTGGTCACGGATGGGTCACAAAAGGGTCACGATGGGGTAACATGGCGGTAGGGCGAGACCCGAGCGACCTTGACAACTGAACCCCTATGTCGGATGACCTGGGGAAACCATATGAAGATCATGATCTGTAGTGCCTGCCAGAAGCTGATCATGCCTGGTCAGCAGACCAGGGCAACCAAAGGCCGGCATCGGAGACCTATCCAGATGCACGCTGAGTGCTGGACTCGGAGACGAGCCCAGCTCAAAGACAGCGTGCATCTGGCTATGACCGCGCACTACAAAGCCATCGGTGCTAAGTGCGCCAGATGTGGGAGCGCTGAGAACATCACTGCTGACCACATCATCAGTAGAGAAGATGGCGGAACTAACGACCCTTGGAACTACCAACCACTTTGCCAAGGTTGCAACAGTAGTAAGAAGTGAGCGCACATGGCTAACTTTGTCTTTAACGTCGCACTAGGAATCTGGGGTTACTACGCCGGCCTACCGGCTACCAACGATGCACTGATCATGATTCCGATTGAGTCATCTGGTGTCGAGTCGGATGCGACGCTTAAGGACAAGGACACCTTTGCCGATGTGGTGTCGGGTGCGACGAATGAGCAGACCACGCTAGGACGTAAGACGCTAGGGTCCATCACTAACACTGTGAACGACACCAGCGATAAGCGCATTCTTGACTGTGCTGATGTGACATGGACTAGCACGGCAGGGAACGCGGTCAGTGATGTAGTGGTCTGCTACGACCCTGACACTACTGGTGGAACAGACGCTGACCTGATTCCGCTGTTCCTCTTTGACTGTTCGTTCACACCCGATGGCACAGACTTCACGGCAGTCATTAACGCTGCTGGATTAGCAGAAGCGGTGTAGTGATGTGCCAACCTTCGTCACAAGCTACAACGCTGATAGCGGAGCGTCATCTAACACCAACACGCTAACTACCACGACGTTCACGCCATCCAATGGGGACATCCTCATAGTGAAGATGGCAACGTGGGACACAGGGTCCACAATGAACGCGCCAACCGGAGGAAGCCAGACCTACACATCACGTGTGGTCTACAGTCCTCCGAGTAACCGTTGTTGGGTCGCTATCTACACTGCGGTTATCAGTGGTAGTCCGGTCAACATGAGCGTGTCATCCACGCACAGTGCTACAGCCTCTATGCATAGCCTGTGTGTAGAGAGATGGTCGAGTGCGTCATTAGCAGGGACGCCAGTCACACAGACTGCCAACGGGGATGGCGGAACTCCATCAGCATCGCTCACTACCAGTGCAGCTAACTCGGTAATCAGCGTCGTCAATGCCGACTGGAACGGGAACAGTCCTACGGGCACGACGTACTTAGGTAGCTCCACACAGACCTTTGTCTATACGGCACCCTCTGAGGGACTAACCACTCAATGGTATTGGAGACAAGCCGTAGCGAGTGCAGGCGCCACGACGTTCGGACTGTCAGCGCCTTCAGGACAGACATGGACACTCGCCGGCATTGAACTGCTTCATGCAGGGGGACAATCAGTCACGCTCGGGACTGTGACAGACACCAGCTCTGCACTGACGGCTAGCAGAACGAAGCGACGAACTTTCCTCGTGGTGACGGACACAGCTAGTGCTCAGGTCCTAGCGAGGATCAAACGTCGCACCTTGAGCGTGGCCAGTGAGACCAGCACAGTAGTAGGACCCCACAAGGCTAGAACCCTGGGGGTGGGGGGCGAGACAGACACCGCCCTAGCAGTGGGACGAAGCAAGAGGCGTTCACTAGGGGCTGTGAGTGAAGCTGAGAGCTTGCCGACCCTGGGACGGACTAAGTCCACGGGGCTAGGGTCGGCAAGCGAAAGCGATGGACTCGGAACACTGAGCAGGACCAAGACTCGGGGACTCAGCACGGTTGGGGAGTCCGGTTCGGCATCAGGAGTCAGCGAGGCTAAGACTCGTGTCCTGGGGGCTGGAGTCGATAGCACTACGGTGCTGAGTCTTGCTCGTGCTAAGGTCCGTGGGATTCAGGTAGTCAGTGAAGTCGAGTCGGCTCATGGGATTGTGGCGAGAGCCAAGGTTCGGAATCTCGGATTAGCGAGTGAGACGGACAACGCCCTACTCCTAGGATCAGGGCTCGCTGTTGTGCTCGGACTCGTCAGCGAAACGAATAGTGCGCTAGCGCTGAGTCGAGTGAAGCGCGGTGCGCTCAACCTAGCGAGTGAAACGAGTGCGGGGATCGGGGTTGCGAGAACCAAGCTTCGTGGACTCGGGACTGTGGGAGAGTCGGGATCCGGATTCGGGATCTCGCGAACTAAGCAACGCGGGATTGCGAATGTCTCGGAATCTGACAATCCCTATACCCTGGCTAATGGGCAACGTCTAGTACTCGGGGTAGTACAAGAGATTAGTGCAGCACTTTCCTTGGTACTAGAGAGTGCCGTTGTTGTAGAACAGGGGCTCACGGATTCATGGGCTTTGAGAAAAAACAGGGCCAATGATTTTAGGCGAGCCTAGGAATTTTAGGTAAGCCAGGATTTTAGGGCAGGCTAGGATTTTAGGTTGGCCTAGGATTTTAGATTCTAGGTAATTCATGGATTAATGCTAGGGGGTGGTGCCTGATGGCAGGCATGCCCCCTATGTATTTATGTAGGGATATATGGTGCTGGCTAGTACCCCATAGCGCATACCCCATAGTGTGTGGTGCATATAGGTGTACTAGTAGGGCTGTTATATACCCCATGTGTAGTGCTTACGCATAGTGATGAACCCCCATGCTGCATAGTGCCGATAGGCATAAGAAATGTCCCATAGGGGTCAAAAATGAGTGCTATGTCCGAATTTCTCTAGGACCCTGGTCTCTTGCTAAAACTGAGGGAGTGTTTAGCGATCTTCCTTAGTAACTAACAGTAGTCAACCTCTGGGAGAAACCCCTCATGACTAGAGGGAGACCTAAACAAGCCAATGTAGTTGATAGGCGCGATTACCAGAAAACAACGCTCGCACATAAAAAGACTGGCTATTTCGATCCGCCGGCGGGAATTAATAAGTACGCGTTAGAGGTATGGCGCACTTATTGGGATGACCCGGTTAGTGATATTGCGGCGACGGTAGATAAGTCGCTTATTACGCGATGGATTAAGCTGGTTAGTTTCTATCATCAATTGGTAGAGCAGTATGAAGAAATGCCAGTCACCTATGACGAGCGTATGCGCATGCGCCCTAACGTCACTTTCACCATGGCCCAACAGGTGTTGAAGAGTTTGGAACTCTGCGAAGCACAGCTAGGCATCGGTCCCAAGAACCGAGTCAATCTCGGCGTGACGCTAGCGAGTGCTGCGAGAAGCTTGGACGCCATTAACAACGAGTATGAGGGGGGAAAGGTGCAACCTAGCAATGACCAGCAACGCGTTAGAACCGATCCCCGCGTCTCCCATATCGTTGGAAGAGTTGAGACGTAAGGCAACAGCCTGTCTTAACTGCGACTGGATGCCGGGGGTGGAAGGCGGGTATCTCTGGCCAACCATGGGCGATGTCGCAGCTAATTGGATAGAGGACAACGTAGTCCTAGGTGAAGGCGACTACTACGGACAGTTGATGGTCCTCCGAGAGGACCAACTCAACTTCCTCTACCGCTGGTATGAGTACTGTCCGAACTGTGGTTACTGGCACTATGACCGTGCACTGAGATTGGCTGCTACTGGTGACGGAAAGACTCAGTTCTTCGCTGCGATCATCACGCTTGAGTTTGCCGGCCCTGCTGGTATCGCCCCTGAGTCGCCTAACATCCCTGTTGCGGCGGCAAGCTGGGAGCAAGCGGACTTGCTTTTCAAGGCAGTGTCCGTCATGTGTGGAGGTACCAAAGACGCTGCCGTCCCTCAATCTCCGCTCTATGGACAGTTCAACGTTCGAGACGCTGAGATCTCGTTTGCTGACGGCAGACCAGGACGGGTATTTCGTACGGCTGCTGTTGCAGGAACCAACGAGGGCGGCTTGCCCTCACTCTTTGCCTGCGATGAGATCCACGAGTGGGGAGCGTTAGGCGACACTAAGGCTCGCCGGCATACCGTCATTAGCAAGTCCACTAAGAAGCGGAACATCAAGCTCAATGACGGTAGCGGTAGGTCACGCGGCCCTGGTCGAGTCATCAACATCTCTACTGCGGGGTTCGACAGACACACCACGATGTTGGGTGCCATGTATATGCACGCTAAGCGTGTCCTTCATGACCCCACCATTGATCCCAAGTTCTTAGCGGACATCTACGAAGCGCCTGAAGGACTCGACTATGAGAACCCTCAGCATCGCGAGATAGCGGTAAAGGCTGCTTCTAAAGGCGCTGGAATCATCTGGAACGTTCGGGACAGAGTGAATGCCTGGCACGATCCAACAATGGAACATCACGAGTGGATTAGGTACTTCGCTAACCGTTGGGTTGACGTCGCTGAAGACTCGTGGATGAAGGACCATCCTCAAGCGTGGTCTCGTTGTCAGGGTGAATGGATTCGCAGCAATGAGAATCCGTTCGTTATTGCTGTAGACATGGCGCTCAAGCATGACAGCGTTGCCGTGCTTATCGTCGAACAACTTGAGGATGGGCGTACAGGCGTCACGCCTAAGTTCTGGCGAGCTAAGGACTACGGGGGTCGCATCCCACACAGCGACGTGTGGCGTTATATCAAGAGTCAGGCAACGGGGCTTGGTTTCAAGGGTGTTGTCTACGATCCCCGCTACTTTGAAGTGCAAGCCAACCTCTTAGAAGAGGAAGGCATTCCGGTCATTGAGTACGACCAGAATCCGCAACGTATGGCGCCAGCATGTGGACTCGCTTTCGACAAGATTCTGAGTAAGTCAATAGTTCATGACGGCAACCCTGATCTGTGGTCCCACATTCAAGGCGCCTGTAGAGCAGAGCAAGAGCGCGGGGGCTTCACTTTAAGGAAGTCAAAGAGCAAGGGTCACATTGACGGGGCAGTTGCTCTGTGCATGGGTGTGTGGGTACTCCATGCAATGGATATCGGACCATTCACACCTATTCACGGGAAGTTGTACGCATGACGACTATGACTCAGAGGGTGGAAGGCGTCCTAGAGGAGTCCAGAAAGATTGAATTCCTCAAGACAGTGCAACTCTGGTTTGCCGCCATCTTCTACGCCATCGGTTGGGTAGTCGGCAAGTCGTTCGTAGTGCTCTGGCGGATTCTGACGTTCTTATGGGTCGCGTTAGTTGTGGGCTTTAAGTCTGCGAAAGGGGGGTAAGTGGGCATCCTGGATAAGATCCGGGCGTACAAGGAACGAAGTTTCGCGCCTGGTGTAGCCGGCCTTCCAAACTTTGGATTCGGCGATTACTTCGGACACGAGGGTGTTCACAGCCCTGAGGAGTATGGCGACTTCTTAGCCACCAGCAATGAGATCTTCTCTGCTGCGATGCTGAGAGCGCGTCTACTGTCCTCTCTCAACCTCAAGCTGTACAGAGGTAGAGGTCAGAGTAAGCAGATTGCGGAGAACTCGCCGGCAGGTAAGCTACTCAATTACGTTAACCCGTTCTGGACTCCCAAGCGCTTAGCCCGTATGGATGAGTTGTCCATGTGCCTATGGGGCGAGACCTATTGGGCCATTGAGCGCAAGAACGGAAAGCCTTCTGAGATCTGGTGGATGAAGGCGCCTAGGGTTCGTCCCGTACTTGATGCTGAGAACTACATCAAGCATTACCTCTATGAGCCTGTTGCAGGTTCACAGCCCATCAGGTTTGAGCCAAATGAGATTGTCTGGTTCCGCTACCCGAACCCGCTAGATGAGTTCACGGCTATCTCTCCAGTGGTTGCTGCCCGGTTAGCTGCCGAGAGCGCGTCAGCCATGATGAAGTCCAACAAGAACATGTTTGTCAACGGGCTTAGGTTGGGTGGCATCATCACCCCAACCGACAAGGTGACGTTTACTGAGGAACAAGCTACTGACGTAGAGATGGCACTAGAGCGCCGTGCTACGGGGGTCGATAAGGCGCACAAGTGGCTGATCCTGCGGTATGAGGCACAACTTCAAGGCTTGAACGTCAGTCCTAAGGATGCTGAATTCTTAGGTGGCCTTCAGATGACCCTGAAGCAGATTGCCAACGCCTACGGCATTCCGGTTGCGCTCCTCAACGACATGGACTCTGCGACGCTCACTAACTCGCGAGAGTATCAATCCATCCTCTGGACTAATGCCCTCAAGCCTGACGCCGAACTTAAGGCAGAAGAGATAGAGGAGCAATTCCTACCGCTGTTTCCTGGCACTGTTGACCATTGCGCCTACGACTTCACAGAGGTTGAACCTCTCCAGGAAGCCAAGAGCGAATCGTGGATGCGAGAACGCCAGGCCATCGACGTAGGCCGGTACACCATTAACGAGATTCGCGCTCGCAACGGTGAACCGCCCGTTCCATGGGGTGATGTCTGGTGGGCGCCTGTGAACAAGTTCGCGGTCAGCAATGCCGAGTCTGAACCGCCTTCCACCTCACAGCCGGCAGACGACACGGACCCTGAGACTAAGAAGGGCGAGACGGACGATCCGACTCCCCCTGAGGTATCGGAAGACGATACACGAACCCTCTTTAAAGCACTGGAACTAAACGGAAGGATGCCGCGATGAATCGTGGTTACATCCGTGGCCACGTGGAACGGGGGAGTGCCAAGGATGGCCCAATCCGTTTTGTTGCAGCCACGGAGGGTGTGAAGAGAGACGGCATTGATCTCAGGATGCAGGGTGCAGAACTCGATAGGTTCCGTGCTAACCCTGTCATCCTGTTCGGTCATAACTCGTGGGGACGTCAGAACCTTCCCATTGGTCGTGCTGACAATGTGGGGGTGGAAGGCGATGCCCTCATGATGGATATCAGCTTTGACCAGGAAGACGATTTCGCGCGGACTGTAGAGCGCAAGATTCGCTCTGGCTTCCTCAATGCCGTGTCCATCGGTTTTGATGTTCGAGGTTGGGAAAAGCCAGGACAGAACATGTGGAACGGCGGTGTCGCGACTAAGTGGGAACTGTTCGAGACGTCCGTTGTCCCCGTTCCCATGGATGAGAGAGCCACCGTCGAAAGTGGTCGCTCGTTGCATGACGAAAACCTACGTCAGTACATCCAAGAGCAGATTGCCAAGGGCTTTAAAGAAGAGTTCCAACGGTACTTTGCTGAGATTGACAAGCGAGTGCAGGTTACCGGAGTGGACGCCCAACGAGTGATGGCGTCGCTTAAGTTTGGAGGGGAAAACTAAATGAGTGACACTATCACTCTTGAGCAGTTAGCCGAGAACATCAAGGCGCGTCTTGACGGCATCAGCGATGACGTTACCGAGCGCATCTCGGATGCCAAGCTGAATGAGCTGATCCGGACTAACCTCACGAGCGTTCTGAGTGACCCTGAGGTTGTTCGTAAGATTCGGTTTGCCCAGGATGAGCCTGCCGGCCAACTTGTGGGTACGAAGTACGCCCGTTGGGGTCTGAGCGTCTCTGACGTTGAATGGCTGTATGACCTTCAGACGTCTCTGCGTGGCCTTCCTAGGCGCGGTGGGGGTGTCCATGGGGGTCCGTCTGAGGAGCTGACTCGGACCTTTGAGGCTATCTCTGATGCTCGGTTCGTTCCGATGGACCAGGTACGCGAGATGGACCGTAAGGCGATTGATGATGTCTTCCCGCGCATTCCCTTCTCTGCCTTCCATGGCGCTGACCGCAAGTTAGTTAAGGCCGGCAAGTACGAACTGACGGAAGCCTACGCTAACGCTATTCGTGCTATGGACACTGCCGAAAGCGGTTTTGGGCAGCAACTCATTGGCGCACAGTACGTGCATGACCTCTGGGAGGCACCTCGCCGGCTAGGCCGTGTGGCGCCTCTTATCAATACCTTTGAGATGACGGACCCTACGGCTTACCTGCCGGTTGAGGCTAGTCTTCCTGAGCTGCTGTTCGTCGCTGAGTCCACTCTGAATAACTCTTCCAACTACCCGACTGTGAAGACGGGTAGCAACAGAGTTCAGGTGGACGCTAAGAAGTTCGTCATTCATCAGATGTGGTCTGGTGAGATGGAGGAAGACAGCATTATCCCGTTCGTTCCGTTCCTGCGTATGCAGGCTGCTAACAGCCTCGCTCACTACCTGGATTCGCTGGTTCTGAACGGTGACAACACCAATGCTGCCACGGGCAACATTAACCTTGACGATGCCGACCCGGCAGACACTAAGCATTACCTCGCTTACGATGGCATTCGTCACGCGGCCCTGGTGGACAACACCGCTAATGCTCAGGACGTTGGTGGTACGGCTTACACTTACGATCACTTCCTGAACATCAAGGCTAAGATGCTGGACTACACTAACCTCATGGATTGGGGCCACCCCGTCAATCCGGAGGATTTGGTTTACGTCTGTGACCCTGAGTCCAGCGACAAGATTAGTGCCCTTGATGAAGTGCTGACCGTTGACAAGTACGGTCCTGGCGCCACGGTGCTTAATGGCGAGTTGGCGCGTATCGCTGGTCGGCACCCTCTGATTTCGAGCATTGCCGTTCCTAAGACGGAAGCTGACGGCAAGGTTTCCAACACTGGCGCGAACAACACTCTTGGTCAGACTGTGGTGTTCAACCGTCGGGGTGCCGTTCTCGGTTGGCGTCGGCGAGTCATGGTTGAGACCGAACGTCTCCCCGCTACTGACCAGACTCGCATCGTCTACAGCCTGCGTAATGGCTTTGGCCGCTTCACTCCTACCGGTGCTGCTTCCGGCATTGAGTGGGCTGCTGTTCTCTACAACGCTTCGTTGGCGCCGTAATGTCTGTTGTAACGGTTGTTCCAGCGGGGACGCGCACGGTTTCAGGGTCGCAATCGTTCAATGGTTGGTCTCCTGATTTGCCGTTGCACGTCCAGACGCAAGTATCTAGCGTTAATGGCACATCCCCATCTTTAACTGTCGCTATTGAAGTGTCGCTAGATGGCGGTAGCACTTGGACAAGCATCGGGCAAAGCATGGCCATTAGTGGCATTGGCGTAGCGCGACGTACCTATCTGAACGATTCCGCGTTTAGTTTCTCAGACTTGTTGCGGGTCTCATGGGTGATTAGCGGAACCAGTCCGAGTTTTGACTTTAGCGTAATTGTCCACGCTAAGCCTTAGTTTCTAGGGGTCGCTCTGTCTTTTTGAGGGGAGGACAGAGCGACCCCTCTTTTGGAGGTTTCTTATGCTCACCACTCGTATTGAGCGAATCATTGCTAAGGGTCAGTTAGTCCCGATCACCTTTGGCCTGAACGACGTAGCCGTTTCTCAGACCGACGTCCAACTGCCGGCCTTCACCGGTAACGCGGTAGGCGCGATTATGCCGTTTGCCGGCGAGATCGTAGCTGTCTCCTACTTGCTGAGTGCTAACAAGACTGCCGGCTCTCTCACCATTGGCCCTACGGTCGGTGGCACTGAGAGAACGGCTCTCACGCTCTCTGCTGCTAACGGTGTGGCGTCTGGTCGAAAGCTGGTCAAGCGCATTACGGCTACGTTCGCTGCTGGTGCTGAGATTGGCGCCGAGATTACGACTGACGGTTCTTTCGCAGCAGGCGCGAACCCAGATCTGAGTGTAACGGTTTGGGTCATCCTCAGTATTGAGGGGATCTAGTGGCGAACTATCGTGTGCACCACGTCTATTACTCGGAGAGAGACGGCAAGCATTACGGGCCATGGACTCCAGGGGAGATTGTAGAACTCGACCCTGAGACGGCGGAGTGGATGAATCGGGACTCTGAAGGGGTCCTAGAGCTGGTCCCCGAGAGTAAGCCGGCCGAACGCGAGATGCCTTCCACCCCCAACCGTCAGCAGAAGCGTTCCCCCAGGAACCGTTAGTGAGGGGAGGGTTGTATGCCCGTTGTTAATGGCTACTGCACTGAAACTGAACTGAGAGCGTGGATGGGGGATGGGAGTACGATCCTCTCCACCAACGTGTTAGAGGGTGCGATTAATACCGCGTCCCGAATGATTGACAGGCATTGCGGTAACCGGAAGTTTTGGAAGGACGCTAGTCCGACTACTCGGGACTTCAGGGTTCGAGACTCCGACGTTGTTTGGATTCAAGACGTCACGCTTGATACGCCGCTAACTGTGAAGACTGACGACATCGGAGATGGGTCGTTCTCTACTACATGGGCAACGTCTGACTATGAACTGAGTCCGTACAACCAGGAAACCCCAAGTGCGTTCTACCGGATCCATGCGCTAGGACGTTCGTTCCCTGTGAACTCGTTTCGTCGAACGTTACGGATCACAGGGACGTTCGGATGGACGGCTGTTCCCGACCAGATCCACCAGGCATGCCTCATGAAGGCGAACCTTCTCGTACTTCGCAAGGATTCGCCTTATGGCGTTGCGGGATTCTCCGAGTACGGGCCTGTACGCCTGCAACGCATTGAGGATCCTGAGGTGGTCAGACTCCTAGCCCCGTTCGTGCGTTCTGAGATCGGCGTTATCTGATGGCAGACATTAAGACGATTCGCACTGCCGTCATGAACACCATTCAGACAGGCATTCCAGGTATCAAGTGCTACCGGAATATTCCCGAGAACGCGCTAGTGCTTCCCGCTGTCATTGTCCAACCGGTCACGGCTGACTTTGATGTGGCGTTTGGTAGAGGCACAGACCAGATTGATTTCACGTTGCTCGTGCTGGTGGCGTACAACCACTTAGAGGTTGCACAGGACAACTTAGACCCCTATCTCTCCGGTAGTGGTTCCAAGTCCATCAGAGAGTGCATCTGGAATAACAAGACTCTGGGGCTGGAGGGCGATGTGAACGCCCACATTAGCCGTATGTACGACTACGGGAAGCGCTACAACGGTGAAGGCCAGGGACAAGCGATTGAACAGCTAGGCGCCCGGTTGGATCTGGTTGTTTACACAAGGGGGACTGTCTAATGGCTAGCTTTCCGCTGTTGGACGTAACCACGTACGTAGCGGGTTACAACTTCACGACTGACATGAACCAAATCAGTCTGAACCTAGGTGCTGAAGAGTTAGATAACACCACCTTTGGTAGTGGGGGATGGCGCACTCGGGTTGCTGGTCTTAAGGACGTCGAAGCTGAGCTAGCCGGCTACTGGCAGGCTGGTTCCCCCTCGCTGGATAGTGAGGCGTTCACCAGGCTAGGGCTAGCCGATGAAGTCGTGTCCATGAGCCCTACGGGGGTGGAAGGCGACACAGCGTATGTCTGGCGCGGTGAGAAGTTTGGCTACGATGCTTTCGGATCCATCGGAGAGCTAACCCCCTTCAGCCTGAGCATGAAGGGCTCGCATGGACAAGGCGCTGCTAGAGGCACCTTTCTGAAGACGCGTGCCAATGTCTCCGCTACGGGAGCAACAGGAACGTCTTTCCGCATCATTGGCGGTATCCCCTCTGGTTTTGCTCTGTATTCGTCGTTCCACGTGTTCACGGCAGGTACGACGATTACGGCTCTTGTTGAGAGTGACGACGCAAACACCTTTGCCAGTGCCACGACTCGACTGACCCACGGACCCATCACGGCTGTTGGTGGAACGATCCAGCGGATTGCAGGACCAATCACTGACGACTGGTTCCGAGTTCGCGTGTCTGCAATTACTGGCACGTTCAGCATTGCGTGTGCTATTGGAGTAGGGGTTTAGATGGCTTCCTTTGCCTTCCTTGATGGACGATTAACTGTCAACGCTGTGAACCTCTCACAGTTCGTGACCTCCATGACTCTGAATGTGGAGGTTGAGGAACTTGAGGACACGGCTATGGGTGACCTCTGGCGTAGCCGGCTAGGTGGTCTGAAGGACTACAGCCTAGATGTGGAGTTCAACAGCGACTTTGCGGCTTCCGCTGTTGACGTCACCCTCTGGGGAATCTTCGGCACTGTAGTGCCCTTCACCATTCGCGCTACGACGGCAGCGATTAGTGCGACGAACCCCGAGTACGCCGGCAGCTTGCTTATCTCGCAACTCACCCCTCTTGACGGTTCTGTGGGTGACCTGGCTAAGACCTCTGTTACCTGGCCTGGTAGTGCAGCCCTGGCGAGAAACACCACCTAATGGCAGCGCCTACGGGGGGGCTTAAGAAACTCGCCTTTGACCTAGCGAAGGTAAGCAAGGAAACCCGTAGCGAACTCCGTAGGGGCATGCGGAAAATCGCTACGCCTACTCTTCGGAAGATTCGGACCGCTGCTGGTTGGTCAAGCCGTATTCCAGGGTCTACGAAGTTGGCCACGGGTTTCACTGCACGGTTCACCGGTATCCGCATTGAGACGAGCGCCAAGATTTCGCCTCATGCGCGACCATACGAGCATGGCGGGGAAATCGGCACCTATCGCCACCCCGTATACGCGGATAGCTCTCAGGCAAGGGAACTGTGGACGTGGGTTAGCGCGCCTGCACGTCCCTTCATGTACCCGACAGCGGTTGAAGACTTGCCCGAAATCGGTGACCGCATGTTGGACGTCATTACAGAGGTTGCCCTCAAGAACGGATGGCATTCGAGTTGAGTACTCATCCCCTCAAAATGCAAGACAAGCTGAAGGCTAAGAAGCGTCCTACCACGAGATGCCGAATCTTCGTTGGGGATCCGGACGAACACTCTAAGGCGTACGAGACATCGTTCCTGGCGCTGGTCGAACTGTTCAAGGACTATAAAGCCGGTGACGAAATGCCGGAACCCATGAAGATTGCCGGCAGGCAACTTTTGGAAGATCTCGCCAAGGTACAAGAGCCGTACTTTCAGACGTTCGTGTTCCGAGCAATGAAGCCTGATGCCTTTGAGAAGTTGCTTGACGTGCATCCCCCACGTCCGAACAGTGACGACATCGCGTACAACGAGGATACCTTTCCCCCTGCTGTCTTCAAAGAGTGCCTGATTGAACCAGCCTATGACACTCTCACGGATGCGGAGTGGAAGGCATTCTTTGACGAGTGTTCCCACAAAGAGCATGTCTTGCTTCACAACACGGCTCTAGACGCCAACATGAGGAATATTGAGCCCTCCACCCCAAAAGATTTGATGACCCCCTCGTTGAAATAGAGATGTATCTGTGTGCAGAGGTCTACCGCATCGCGCATACAGAATTCCTCAAGTGGGACGAAGGGGATCGCCAAAAGGCGATTGCTTGGGAGATTCGCCGGCGTCAGACGTGTCCCTCGTGTGGGACTAGGAACGAAGAGTGGGAAGGCGGGAAGCGACCCTACGTTCCCAAAAAGCATGAGTGCATCGGGTGTCGTGAGCTTGAGAAGACGAATAAGACCATCCCAGATAAGGCAAGGGGGTGGATGAGAGCCATATTTGTGAGGGGGCACAGTGGCGGGAAACGCTAACCGTAATGTCAATGTAGATATTACTGGCGACCCCTCAGACCTAAATCGGGCGTACGACAACGTCTCGGATAGAGCCGACAAGCTTGATAAGCAGTTAGAAGAGAACGATAAGAAAGACAGGGACCGTCGCAAAAAGACGGTTGAAGATGCGACGAAGGGCTTTCAAGGGCTCTTTGATACTCTGAACTCATTAGCTGGTTCTGGTGTAAGCACCATGGGCTTGGTGCTCGCTGGAATCCTGGCGCTAGGTCCAGCGTCGTCTCTTATTGCGGGTACGATAACCCTAGGCTTGGGTGGGGCGTTACTCGGAATAGGGATCATAGCCGCCTCTCAAAGTATGCTTGTGCGTGGCGAGTTCAAGCAACTTTGGGAAGGCATAAAGTCAGATCTATCTGAGATCGCAGGACCTATTGAGCAGTCCTTATTGCGGATTCCTGGGGTTTGGCAGTCTGTTTTTGGACGGTTCCGACCTGAATTAGAGACTGCGTTCTCCAATCTGGCGCCTACGGTTGACCAGTTCATTCTGAACATGGGTCAAGGGTTTCAGAAACTGATCCCCGCCATCCAGCCCCTACAGCAAGGTTTCTCGGCGCTTCTCACGTCTATTGGCTTAGAAGCGCCAACCATTTTCGGAAACTTCGCTGATGCAATTGCAACACTAGGTGATACAGCCACAAAGCACGCTGACGATTTCACTAGCCTCTTAGTAGGTCTCTCAAGCTTTGTCAGTGGAACAGCAAGCTTTATTGGCACGATTGCTGACGAGTGGGACCGTGAGATGGGCCTACTAGAAATAGGCATTAATGGTGTAGGTAACCAGCTCATTGGATGGCAACCAGACCTTGATAACTCAGGGCTGAAGTGGCGAACGCTGACACAGAGTGCGATCGATGCTGCTAATAGCCTAAAAGACAACCAGATCGTCATGCGTGACTTGACCGTTGATGCTGATGCATTGTCCCAATCTCTTGACGCTTTAAGTGGCGCACACATCAATGTGGACTCTGCTCAGCTTGCCGTCATTGACAAATTCCAGAAGACTATAGACCTTGTTCGCCAGAACAAAGAGGGTCTTGACCTCAACACGGAAGCCGGCCGTACTAATATGCGGTCCGTTCTTGACCTGGCTACCGCGTCGCAACGGTTGATTGAGGCTAAGGCGAAGGAAGGCTCTACGGCCTTAGATCTCGGTCTTACGTATCAGCATCTTCGGCAGAACATGCTTGATGTGTTTCGCGAGATGGGACTTAGCGAGAAAAAGGCGCGGGAGCTAACGCAGCGCTATCTTGAAATCCCCAAGGAAATAAAGACTGCTATCTATGCGAATACCGGGGATGCACAACGCTCGGTTGACGAGTTCATCACCCTGAACAGTGGGCGCCAGATTCCTGTGTACCTCATTCAGAAGCAGGAAGGCCAGGCTAAAGACGGTGGCTATTTCGGTTACGCGTCTGGTGGTCCTGTTCGCGGCCCTGGTGGCTCTCGTACAGACAGCATTCCAGCCCGTATCAGTCGGGGTGAGTACGTCGTCAATGCTGCTGCGACTAGGCGCAATCTGCCATTGCTAGAGGCTATTAACAGTGGACGGGGGGTGGGAGGCATGGGAACGACGGTTATCTACCAAATCAACACCACCGTGTCGCCTACCGCAAACTTAGCTGCTGTTGGCGCTGAAATCGTAGAAGCAGTTCAGGCGTACGAAACTAAGTCTGGTCGTTCCTGGCGGGCAAACTAGATGCCTACGACTCCTGAAATCATCGGTCCTATCGTGTCGGTGGAAGTGATGTTCAATCCACCGACATGGACCAACGTAACAGCAGACGTTAAGAGCATTGAGACGCGTCGCGGTGCGAACCGTGTGGTGAACCCCGCTGCCCTCCGGTACAACGCGGGGAACGGCTCCATCGTCCTAAGCAATAACAACCGTCAGTATGACCCTACGAACCTCTCAGGCCCGTACGTCTCAGCGGGAGAGACCCTAGTCCTTCCGATGCGCCAGGTACGCATCAGAGGAACGTACAACGCCATCACGTATGGCATCATGCGTGCCTACGCGGACAGTTGGAACTTGGATTGGAACGGCCCCAATTGGTCTCAGGCGGAAGTTCCCTTCACAGATGGCTTTAAGGTCTTAGAGGCTAACGAGAGGCTTGCCGTTGCACCGGTAGGCGCCAGTGAGAACAGCGGAGCAAGGATCACCCGAATCCTAGACTCTGCTGGTTGGCCGGCAGCAGACAGGGACATTGCCACGGGCAACAGCACTATGCAGGCGACTACCCTAGCCGGCTCCGCTCTGACGGAATGCTTCCTCGTGGCTGACTCCGAACTAGGCGAGTTTTATGTTGACGGTGACGGAAACATGACCTTCCGAAACCGTCACGCAATGCTCTTGGAGTCTAGGTCGAACTCCGTTCAGGCTACTTTCGGGGATGGTGTTGGGGAACTCCAGTACTCCAATAACGGTCTTACCCTTAGCTACGACCATGAGACGTTGGCCAATAGGGCTCAGATAGCTAGGACTGGTGGGACTCAGCAAGTAGCATCAGATGCGACTAGTATTAGCAAGTACTTGACTCGCACCTTCAACCGTACAGACTTGCTACTTGAGAACGACGCTGAGACTCTAGCTTACGCACAATGGATCCTCTTTACATCAAAGGAGCCGGAACTCCGGTTTGATGCGATTAAGATTAATCCATTGAGTGATCCTGCCACGCTGATGGCTCAAGTCTTGGGACGTGAAATCGGGGACCGGATCCGTATTCTTCGTCGTCCCCCTGGTGGCGGAACCCCTATTACGCGTGACGTCTTCATTAGAGGTATCTCTCATAAGATTACGCCTTCTACGTGGCAGACCACTTGGGTTCTTCAGTCGGCTACTAAGTACGGGAATTTCTTTGTTCTCGACAGTCCCATTCTCGGATTGTTGGACTCTCAAATCGGTTTGGGTTACTGACCATGTTTCGATCTAAGTTGCTCTTTGCCGGCGACATCTTCCCTAGCCCTACTCGTATCGTTGATTGGCAAGGGTATTGGGACTTCATAGATCATCACTATCCGCGTGGTTTATTCAGGCCAACTGCCTACAATCCAAGCGTGAAGACTCTAGCCCGTGTGGATGAAGGCCGCTGGATTGCGGATTGCCCCTGGGGATGTGGCGCGGCTCTTAATCTCCCTGAGAATGCGCAAGAGTACTGGTGTACGGAGTGCATCGGGGGAGGGTTCGGTTTGTCGTGCGCTCTTGTGTGGCCTAGGAACCGCAAGAACTTGACGACGAATCTAGAGACTCTTCCGCAAATGCTTCAGTACTGGCCGTGCGTTCAATGTGTGCCTAAAGCTCTGGAACTCTCAGAACTGTGTACGTCTGATGAGACGATGCTAAGGGGGGTGGCATAAATGGCAGTTTTACCTAATCCCCGCACATGGACCGTGGGAGAACTGCTTACGGCAGCGAAGTTGAATACCGATCTCAGAGATGGTTTGAATTTCCTGCTGGCAACTAAGCCGCTATGCAAGTTGAAGCTTAGTGCTGGTGTTAACCTTTCCAGCCAAGACATCCCATGGTCCGCTGAAGATATCGATAGAGATAACGGCCATAGCACGGTAACCAACACAACCCGCTATACGGCTCAGACGGCAGGATGGTACAGTGCTATCGCTGCTATTGAGTGGGTAGATGCATTCACTACAGGTGAAGCAAGATTAGTTCGTATTGGTCATATAAACTCGGGTGGCTCCCTAGTTTGGAGCACTGGTAGCGGTTGCCTATCTCTTGGTACCGGCAACAACACCCAAGTTTCCCTATCGGGTATATTTCCTATGGCCGTTGGTGATTACCTTGTTGTCACTGTTGTTATCAGCGGTGCAGGTACAGAGCTGATTAGCAACTCTACTAGCTTCTCAATTGAGTGGATCAATAAGACGCCATGATTAGCGTGAAAGACTTCGGTGACGTAGTCATCTACCTTGGCGCTGTTGCTGCTGCTCTTGCCGCGATTGCCGTTGTGTTCCGGTTTGCCGTACTGAACCCATGGAAGCGCTGGACTGAGAGGCTAATAGCCACTCGCGTTACAGCTCCACTCGACAAGGTTCACAACGAGGTATCTCCTAACGGGGGTGGCTCCATGAAGGACCAGGTCAACCGCATTGAACTAAAGGTCAATCTCATCAGTGAGCGACTGGATAGACATCTTGAAACGCATACTTGGAAAGATATGCCGTAGTTGGGAGTGGCATTGGACGTGCGCCTGTGGCGCCACCAATGCGCCCGAACGTAGTCATTGCCGCATCTGTAGTACGCCTAGGGAGTAGTCCATGGATTTAGTCAGGCGTAGCGAATGGAAGGCCAGACAGCCCACTGGTAGCTATTCTGCGATGCCTTCCACCCCCCGTGGCGTGAAGGTTCATTACACCGGTAGCCGTGAGAACACAGGCATGCTGCAAGACCATGAGCTGTGTGTGAGTCGAGTTCGCTCTATCCAGACTGCCCACATGGGCGGGAACGGCTGGATAGATGTCGGATACAGCTTCCTAGTCTGTGCTCACGGGAAGGTCTTTGAAGGACGGGGGATAGGCCACCTACCTGCCGCTAATGGGGCTGGTCTGAACTCTGGCCACTACGCAGTCTTAGCCCTGGTCGGCAATGCCGGCCTAGTCGAACCTCCCAACGCCATGGTGGAAGGTCTCCGAGATGCCATTGCGCATATCCGGGAACGCGGTCACGCGGGTACCGAGATCAGAGGGCACAGAGACGGCTACTCGACTGACTGTCCTGGTGACCCTCTCTACCGCCTCGTGACGAGTGGCGCCCTGGAACCCCGATCGGAGGATGACGACGACATGCCTAGCTATCTCAGTCTTGGACTCGACAAGGACCAGCCCTTAGAGCTGACTGCCGGCGACTGGACAACCCTCGCGTTCGATGTCGAGTACGCAGACCCTGATGACCAGCATGCGAAGGGTCGCTACCCGTCCTTCCTGTCTGGGAAGTGTCGCTTCAACCTGACTCTTAGTGCCACCCTCTCTGGGCTCATGCGGGGGGTGGAAGGCCAGGTCCGTCTGTACGAGGTGGACAAGGACGGCAAGACAGTCAAGCGCTACGACATTGAGGAATGGACGGCTAGCCAGGGCTTGACCTACGTGCATCACAGTGCCGTTGGAACAGTGGATGAAGGAAACAAGCTCAGGGCTGAAGTGATCCAATTCGGCGATACGTCAGCCGAGATCACGAGTTGTGGCGTCAAGGTCCTCTACTGGCGTTGATTCAGACAATACGGACAAAGCGGAAGCTCTGTAGCCCACGCTAAGCGCCTAACTCGTGTGCCCTGGGGTGATGCCCCCGGGAAGGCGTCTAGGCGCTCTGTGTGCATCTCAGGGCCATACAGCTAGAATTAGTGAGGATCCCATGAAGGACTACCGTAAGGCATTGGTTGCAGTTGGCGTAGTGGTAGTTACAGCCATCCACTCTGCTCTAAGTGATGGGTCGCTGACTCTGCCTATCTCTAGTGAGTGGGTGTCAGTCGTCATAGCCCTAGTGGGTGCCGTGCTGGTGTGGCTGGTACGGAACGGTGACGCGCCTGAGGAGTAGCAGACATGGAAATGCCCCCGTAACCACATGGATACGGGGGCATTTTGGGTTGTGTGTGCATGTCGTTCCTAGGCTACTTGTTGTTTCCCCTCCTCTCTGCGCACTTTCAGCGTGTGGTGTGCGAAGAAACGGGCTCGCCTGGTGATGCGAAATGATTCGGATCTTTCGTCAAGTCCCATCGTGATAAGGAGTAGGCGGAACCGTTCCGCATCTAGTTCTAGTTCTTCTGGGGTTACGTCTCGAATGAGTTCCGCTATTATCGTGGGTTGCCGAACGTGAATATTGCCTACGTGTTCTTCTATCATGTCCGTTGCGTGTGATAGCCCGATGATGGTCCACCAGACGGCAGGATGGTTAGGCATGCGTAGGAGGGGTTCTACAGGATCTTCTTTGTACAGTTCGATCTCGTCTCCTATCTTGAGTGCCGATGCGGGGATCTTCTCTGGTAGTTCTCTCATGTCGGTTACCGTACTCCTACCTTGACAACTAAAGCTAGCCTCTCATACTGAAGGTGACCACTCGACTACTGAGGAGGGGTAGGGATGGCGCCTGACTGTGGGTGTGGAACCCAAGGGTGTGGGGATGAAGTGCTGTCAGGGATAGCAAAGCCCCGATGGAGTGCGCAATACCTCCAAACAAGGGCATAACAACAGAAAGCCCCCGTGTCATCTCCCACCCCTAAAAAGGGGTTGTCTGATGGGAGATGACACGGGGGTTTCTTTGTGTCACGGGTTATGCTTCCCTTACCCCTCCTAGGAAGGTCAGCTATACCCGCCTCAACAGGGGTGATGCGCCTGTTGAAGTCATTGGGTGGGACCCCCGGACGGGCGTGTTCAAGCCTACGGATAGGAAGGCTTTACCGGGGGTCCCTATTTAGTTGTTTGGATGCCACCCTCACATACACGGGCCGAATCTCCACCTGCATGCGAGGGTGACGCCTATTGTGGCTCGTGATAATCGAATGCGCCGGAACTGAAACCAGCCAAAGGACGTCCTTTGCATTCGATCGTCAGTGCAACGCCCTCCTGAGGGTGAATAACAAACCAGCGAACCGCCGCATCTGAGCCGACCCACCGTTGCACGATTTCGTCTCGGCAATACCGGCATGTGCATGTCTGTTTGCTGGTCAACTTGGACTCTCCCTAGAGTCGGGTTGCCGAACCAGTGCCAATACTAGAGAGCTTCCCTACACATGTCTACCCTTGCCTACTCTCAAGGGTGGGCATAGGCCAGTGTGGACCCTGATCAGGGGCTTCCTAGCGTTGTCCGCGTGACGGACGCTTGGGAGTTCGACCCTACATCGCCTAAAAGTGAACAGATTGCCGCAGAGATAGAAAGGCGGATACGTAACGGTACATATCCGCCCAAACACCCCATCTTTGAGGTACGCCTAGTTCAGGAGTTCGGGGTTGCACGGGACACTGCCAGGAAGGCAACCGCCATCCTGAGGGAACGCGGCATGATCTTCACTGTCCGGGGGATGGGTAGCTTCGTCTCTGACCCTTCCGCATGGGAGGCAGAACCTCAATGACCCTGCCGGCAGTGTCCCTCACAGTGCCGACCAGCTCTGACCCTTGCCGCTTCTGCTCCCTCACCAGGATCAGGTGCCCACCCTTGGGGGTAGCAGCAGTGTGCCTGTAGACCACAAGGCCGGTAGTGGGGTGAGAGAGCGTGACTGTGTAGCGGCGTGACTGTGGAGCTGGAGGGCGAGAGATAGGTAGGCCATGAAGCCATCGCATTACGCCTTCAACCACACAGAGCTTGCTCTCTCTGATCTTCCGTCTCAGGGTGGCTCTCTGCGCTCGGGTGGCGCCCCCTTGAATGCCCTGTGACGTGTACTTGAGGGCTATCTCCTGCTGTATGCAGGCCAGTAGGCACTCACCACGCACAGGACAAGGGGCACACCACTTGTCGATGACTTCCTGGTACTGCTCAGGTGTCGGTCTCCCCGGAAGCCAGAAGTTCTCTGTTCCCCTCTTCCGGCATAGGGCTAGTTGGCGCCACTCCATAGGTTCTGTGCTGACAGCAGCAATGCGTTCCACCCTTGCACTTCTCGTGGGTGCGGTCTTTGCATCCGTCACAGATCATTGTTCCTCTTCACTATGAACTCACAGGCCAGGTCTAGACAGACGCTCTTGCCGTCAAACGTGCCTATGAAGTGAAAGCCAGTCACCTTAGCAATGCCGAACATCTCACGCGTGTAGAAGCTCACGCGGTCCCCGTGATTCACGTCCCTGTTGTAACGCGGAACAGTGATGGATACCCTCTTAGGTCCTGGGATGGACTCGTGTGTGATGCCCCCTGCTAAGAAGTGCGGCTCTACAAACTCGTTGCAGATAGCACAGTGAGGTACGCCATACTCGTTGTATATGAGGGTGGGAAGCGCTAATCCGCCATTCTCCAAGTTGAACGCATGAAAGTGCCCCTGTGTATCAACATGAGACCATGCGGGATCGGGTTGCGGACTCGAAAGGGAATACCCCTCTATATGTGACGTCTCGTCTCGCATCTCGTATGCATACGGACCTTTGTTGTCTATGAACAGTCCTTCAAGCATTAATGTCTTTCACTCCGTTCTTGCGTAACCAGTACTCCCCTAATGCTTCAGCGTCGGGACCATGGGACTTGCTGTGATTGGACGGGGGACGCTTCCCACTCCAGGCGTAGCCGATCCTTTTGTACTTAGGGTCAATGCCTTCACAAGGAACGTTGTACTTCAGTGCCAGGTATTCAATGATGCCGATCACCTTTGCTGCCGGCACATCGCTACCTGTGAGGTTGACATTGCCGAACACCTTAAACGTCTCGTACAGGATACGACGCACTCCACCCCCGTGTAAGGTCTCCTCAAGGGTCATACCGCACGAGGTAACCCCCGAGATCTGCGTAACCTTGAACACGCTGCCGGCATCATCGAACTCGGCTAGGCCGGTAGTCTCGCCAGGGTCTAAGACAAGGAACGTCACTTAGCAAACCTGATGGATTCCTTGTCGCAAATCACGCACTTGATGAAGATGACGTTTCCGACGGATCCCGTCGCAACCCACTTGTGTTTCCAGGGTAGGCAGTACTTCATGCGTCCGACCATGGGTAATCCGGGTAGTCGCTACGCCGATAGGGAGCAAGATACAGAAAGGGGCGCCTCCACTCACTGAATGCGTCTAGCATCAGTGGATTCGGGCTAATGAACGTGTCAGGTCCGAAAATAATAGGATCCGGTGTTCTAGCAAAGATGCCTACGTTCATCCTCCGAACTCCTTAATATCAACAGGGAACGGCACAGTGCCGAATTGGGGGTGGAAGGCTGATACTCGCTCCATGGTTTCCCTGATTAAGGGAAGCCACTTGTCCTCTGTGCCTATGGCGATTTCAAAGACAACTGAGTCGTGAACCTGTAGCAGCATTCGGCACTCAACCCAATCAATTACTTCATCAAGTGCGAGCATCACAGACTTCACTAGCTCTGCTGCTCCACCCTGCAACAGGGAATTGAAGGCTTTGTAGCCTTCCTTTTGCGTGAGGTGACGTCGCCGGCCAGTCCACATTGCGACGTAACCCCTACGCTCCGCAAGCCTAGCGGCTTTCTGGCTAGCCTTTAGGATCTCGGGATAGGCGCCGAACCAATCAGAACGACGCTTCTTAGCTTCCTCGTGTTCCAGTCCAAAGACGTCCTTGAGTCGCTTGATGCCGCTACCATAGAGCGTCATATACGTCTGGACTTTGACGTCCTGGCGCTGTTGGTCGGTGTACTCGACTCCATGCAACAGTTCCGCCATGGAGTCGAACGGTTTGTATCCCTGTTGCAGGGGACCAACTAAGTTGGGTTCCTTGGAGTAGACGGCAGCTAGTCTCAGCTCAAGGTTTGAATAGTCAGCTTCAAAGAGTCGGTATCCTGGTCTAGCTCGAAAAGCTCTCTTAAGAGAACCATTCCAGCGCTTCGGACTAGATCTAGGGATTTGCTGGAGATTTGGCTTTTCACAGGAGAGACGTCCGGAACGTGTTCCGTGAAGCTTGAATGAAGGGTGTAGAGTCCCGTTGCCGGATTGAAGCTCAAGGTAAGAACGGTAGTTGCTACTAAGGGTCTTTTGCCATCCTCTGTATTCAAGGATGGCTTGCGCTGTTCTGTCGTTTCGTTGTTCAAGGATTGTTTCATAGAGTCCCATTGCTTCTTTGTCGAATGAAGGCCGGCCAGTAGGGGTGTCTTTCTGGGATGGGATGCCCATCTCGTCAATGAGGAGTTTCTTAAGGTCTGCCCCCGACATGGGGTTGTGTTTCAGTTCCCTAAGAATCGTCTCCATGCGCTCTGTGCCGTAGGCAATCTCTTGCTCGCATAGGTCCTGGTCGATGGGGACGCCTAGACGTTCCATGCGCATAATGAGATCGGTGAACTTCCGTTCGCGCTCCCACAGTTCCCCGTCATAGCCTTCAGCCTTGAAGCGGGGATACATCTTGTCATGGATGTAATAGGCTAAGCATGCGTCGTGTTCGGCGTATTCCCAAATAACGTCGCTCGGGATTGCCTCCCACCCTCCCCACTTGATGAACTTAGCCATGAGGTCAGACTTGACCTTAGGAGTTCCCCCTAGCCACTTGGAGACGTAATCGAGTCCCTTGTTAGGAAGGTTCTCGTTGACGAAGTGCGTTTCCAGCATGGTGCAGTAGTAGAGCTTGTCCCGAACATTGATGCCTAGGTTCTCCAGTGCCAGAATGTCGTGCTTAGCGTTGTGCATGACTAACACGACGTCGGGACGCTCTATCCAGTCCTTCAGGTACTCACGGACACCATAGAACGTAGGCCAGACATGGTTGAAACCCATCTCGTGTTGGAAGGGGAAATAATCGCCATTGTTGACGCTGGTCGCAATGGATACACCAGTGGTCTTGGCTAGGGGGTCATGTCGGTAGTCTCTGCCGTTGCTTTCAGTGTCAATCCCTAGGACAACGGTCACTCGTCAACAACCATCTTGAGCGCTTTAGCAATAACTTTTGAGAGAAGCTCCATGTCAGCATGCTTGACTAGATCGTGAGAGAAGCAGACAGACAGATACCTAGGAGAGTCGCCAACGGTTACAAAGCAATCGCCCCGGTCAGTAATTACCGTGACTTGCTTGATTTCCATATGCCCTCACATGAAAAAAGGGACCTCTCCATGTGGAGGGGTCCCTTTCGTGTTACAGACTAGGCGTAGTAACCGCCACTGAAGTCGTACGTCTTAGACTTCCAAGACCCCCCGAGACCAATCCACAGAGTCTCACGTGGGAAGTTGTTGAACACGTGGCCGTTGTAGCCACACACCTTGTTGGAGTTCATGTAGACGTAGTGCCTCTTGCTACCGTCGAACGCGGGGGTACCGGCGCCCACGTAGATGCGGAGCGTGTGACCAGCCGGCAGGAAGGTGCCCGTACCGGTGCCGTCAGCGCTACCAGCTCCACCAGGGACAGACGTCACCTTGTACGCGTTGCAGCCAACACCATCCTCGTTGTTGGCCTTCCCCCACGAGTCCACGAACACCAGCCCGTTCACGTCAACAGCGGTGGCGCCAGTGTTGGTCACGTCCTGGTACTCGTCATTGCGAGTCCAGTAGGTGTCAGCCCCGGGGGTGTTGTACCCCGTACGACCAAGAGACAGGTTGGACACGTCAGCAACGGCAGCATGACCGGAACCAGTCGTCAGCACAATGAAGGCTAACGACAGAACGGCGAGCATGATACCTGAGAGTGCCTTACGCATGATTACCTTTCACTCGGGAATAGAACGCTAGTGCCCCCGGAACAGCTCCCATGGACGATGGTTCCTTACCGTCATTCGGGGTGTCGGAACCGTCCCCATTCCGGGGACACTAGGATGTTGTGTGCCTTAACCCCGTTATCACACTCACCAGCCCCTATGCTGCCCAAGCTGGTTTCCCACGTGCTTTAAAGCAGTGTCACCGAACGAACGTTGACGTACTTCGTCTTCACGGGCCTGCCGTTCTCGTCATCCTTAGTGGAAGACGAGACTTCAACCGTGACACTCACTCGCAAGCCGGCGAGAGAATCCCAATCGTTAAAGTTATTAAGCTTGTCCTCCGAGACGTTAAGGGACTCAAGGCGCTCTTGCTTGCGACGAACCGCGCGACGCATGGCCGTACGCTCCGAAGCCGTGAAGTCCTTGAGGTCATCCTTCTTAAGGTGAGAGAAGTCCTGGTACATCTCGGAGATTTCTTCACCGTTGATGTCCGAGTTCTCGTCATCTACGACGTACTTGAAGACACACCAAACCCGACCATCCTTAGAAGACGTGACGAGTTGGACGTTATCAACAATGCACTCGTGGGTGCCCTCTTCATCGATGCCGGCTAGGAACTCTTCAAGCGAATCAGTCGCCAACCTTACTCCATGTTCTAATGATGCTTGGTAACTCATCAGCGTCTATGACTTGTCCGTCTAGTTGACGGATCCGACTCTTAACCTCTTCCTTGGTCGAGTCGGTACGGAACGAAATAGTGCGCTTGTCTCCCTTCCTGGTCATGTGCCCCATGATTCCGACGTACTTGGAAACGAGTCTGTACGTCTGTGTGGGGAGGTCCGCGCGTAAGGCCGGTAGGGGAGTACCGAGAGTCTTTTTCTTGTTTTCGTCAGCCCACGTAGGCTCACGCACGTGTGCCGTGAAGATGAGATTAACGGGGAGACGGCACAGTTCCCGGATAGCGGGTCTCAGACCATCTCGGAGGAACCGGTAATCATCTGTACCCGCTACTTCCAGCTTTCGCAAACGGGTACCCGGCTTAGGTTCGGCTACTGGTCGCGTGTCCTTAGACGGTTTGTAGCCGGCCACCAGGTCATCAAGCATGATCTCGGTAAGTTCGTCTACCGTGTCGATGATGAGTGTCGGGTGGTCCGCGAAACGGCCTTCCCTGTACGCGCTCGCTAGCTCCCCGAGCATGCTGATACCGCCGTAGTCCATGACGGTGGTTCGCTCCAACAGCTCTGGCCAGTCTTCTAGCGTCTCGTCTCCAGGCTCAGTGGGGACATAGAGACAGCGCTCCCCAAGCTCTAGGGCGATGCGTACGGCTAGGACTGTCTTTCCGGTACCGGGGGATCCGTAGTACAGGGCACGATGCCGGCGATTACGGGGGTGGGAGGCATCACGGATGAAGTCGTCTAGATCAGCCATAGACTTCTGACATCCAAGCGAGGAAGCCTATAAACACTAGGAACGCGACGAACGCCAACAGCTCAGTGAGGTTGTCACTCATCATAGGTCTTGTTCTGGCACTTGCTGTTGAGTCGGAATCCAGCATCCTGAAGTGCGTCACTAATGGTGGTTAACGCCTTCCACCCCACACCAGAGATGTCAAGAACTCCACAGTGACAGAGCTTGGTCAGGTCACCGATCGTCTTCAGGTGCGCTATCTGGAGAACGGTGTTAAGGCGTGGCTCTAGTTCCAGCTTGGAAAGTGGACTCTCGTATGAGAGCTTGGCACACGTCATCGTGTGGACCCTAAGACGCCTTCACGGATGTTCTTAACCTTGGAGTCTGCCAGCAGGGCAACGCACTGTAGATAAGCCTCACGCCTACCCGCGTGAAAGTCGCGCTGATCTTTGGGGAGCAAGGGATCTACAGACCTGGCGTCTGCCCTCTGTGCCCGACCAACGAGCGTGGCAACAAGTTCAAGAGTTGTCATTCTTCTTTGCCCTTTCCTTAGCAGTAGCGACAAAGTTTGCAGCCCAAACGCTGAGAAACAGGATTAAGCCAAGGTTCAGCATGGCCCACCCCAATCCAGCTATCATGTAAACACCAGTGAGCCATGCAGCGTAGGCAGCCCAAAGGAAGTATTTAAGTTTCATTCGTCTTCCGCAGATCTAGAAAAGCCGTACAGTCGGTAGTGTTCTAACTTCTCTTCAAGACAGGTGACGGTATAGTTCAACTTGTCCAACATGCTTTGCATTGACTGTGCGTTGTCTATCTGCCTAATCAGTTCTTGGGAAATTCGGCAAGTGAGATTAACGGAGTCAGCGAGTGTAAGTTCCAGTAAGCGAATGCGTGTGTGCGTGTCGCCGGCGTCTATTCTCAATGACCCCTCTGTGTTCGCCAAATCTTGAGATTTGACGTTGAGGTCTTCAGTATCCATAAGGCCGATAGAAGGTAGAGGGATCCTCTGGGGCATAGTTGTTGGCCAACGTGGCAGACGCATCCTTGCCTAGGAGTTCCTGCCGGCAAGGGATGCGGAAATAGCAGTGACCGCAGTCACGCATATTGAGGCGCCTGTGAGCATGCTTGCCGTACCACGAGACAGGTTGCTGTTTCGCAGTCTCAATCTCACTGCTGACTGCCATGTGCTCAGACATGATGCTCTCAAGCTGAGTTTCAGTCGGCTCTAGGATCTCCCGCTTTAGAAGCTTGTCGGGATCCTTGACGCCATCTCGGTAACGCAACTGATTTAGGATGCTCCGCTTGATGGGGTAGCCAAGTTTCCTCAGTGCCCAGATGTATTTGTAGGTCTGGATATGCATGGACAGTTCATCAGGCGTGAAGAAGTCGTAGCGGAACTTGTGATCGATAGCCACGTACTGACCAGCCCACGGACCAGAGGTGTACTCCACTAGGAGGTCTACCGTTAGGGGGTACGTCGTGCCATTGTCCAACGGAACCGAGAAGACGCCTTCCACCCCCATAACACGGAAGGAATCCTTCTGGTACCTCTCGTGATACAGCATGAACCGATTGCTGACGACACGGACAATGTCAATATCCTCGTGGTCATACGACAAGATGATCTGATCCATGCCGGCTTGAAACGCGTCATCACGTCCGGCGCCGTTCATCATCGCTCGGTAGTAGTGCTCTAGAACATGGTGACCAAGTAGGCCAATATGATTGGCTCTTGAGAGAGTGCGAGGGTAGAGCCCTAAAGCGTACTGGTAGTAGTGCAAGCGCTGACACTTCAGGTAGGTGTCATATTCGGAATTGGAAATGAGCACATTAGGGCTTCCGGTGATGCCCACGTTCGGCATTGATGGTCAGTGTAATAGGTCCCGTATCGGGGTCTGTATCTCGATAACGGTGAAGCATGGCTAAGAACGCTTGGTACCCGTTTTCTCCGTACCCTACGAACGTATCGCCGGCATCCGTCGTCATCTTGCAATGCCAGACATCCTCTTGAGCCTCTATGAGCAGGGACTTATAGCGAGGTTCCGCAAGGAATTCAACGGCGCTTAGCATACTTCCATTCCAACGAGCAACCACAACATTCGTGATCTCGGGACCGATGATTAGCGGTGATCCGGCATAGGTGCCACATGCTCTTACGGTCCGGACACCAGCCGTACAGAGTTTGATTGCACAGGCGCTTGTGTTGGCGCCTGTGCCACCATTCCGTCATGAACCAAAGAGCCGGCGTAGCCGAGACGTGCCACCAGCGGAGCGAACGGCCCTATCCTCTTCAGCCTTGACTTTGGCCTTGTTCCCACGAGAGTCCCTTAACAGCCACTCCTGGGCGAACTCGGAGTCGCTTCGTGTTCCCGTAAGACCCTGGGAAGTCTCCGCAGCTTTGCGTCTGGCCTGTGACTTAGCGTTCTTCTCGTGAAGGCGCTGAAGTCGGTCTAACTGTTTCTTCGTTGCCACCTAGACATCCCACAAGGCATAGATTGCACGGCGTAAGTCGAGAGACAAGGCGCCCACGAAGCATGCACGACACGTGATGATGACGGCAGTCACCTTGTTTAGAGGATCCTGCGTACCGAGAGGGAAGACATCTTCCCGGGGGGTTGAACGCTTACAGAGGTTACATTCCATGCCTTCCACCCCCTCTGAGGTGGACTCGGCTATTTGAACCTCAAGCGTTGCTGTAGTCATGGGGAGATCCCATCCGATGAAGTGAAGTTAAGGAACGTTGTTGGCCTAACCCACCCTCACTACCAACTCACCTAGGCCCATTACCGGAGTGTTCGGGACATGCCCTAGGATTCCCACCGTTGGGACTAGTCCTCTACTGATGCAGGTTTCCAGTCCAAGTGCGCAATGTAGGTTTGCTTGTGTTGCCAAACACTATTAGCTTCAGCCCCACGTCTGCGAAAGCGTTCGTCGGTTGGTGGCTTTTCGACCGAACGGCGCATGCGCTCGGGACCAAGGAAGCGAGTTCGACGTGTTTGCAAGTTGTACCATTCGGCAGCGTAGGCAACACTTGGAAGCTTGGAAGCTCCCTTAGTCGTGCAAACGTGTGGAACGAACTCGTTGGCTTTCTTGTCGTAGCGGTAGAGATTCCCGTCTGAGTCTTTGAAAATCACTTGTGCAGTGCATTCGGGGAGTCTCGGACACTTGTCGATTCTCTGAGGAAGACTCATCTCGGAACCGCCATGTTGTCACGGGAGACCAGGCCAGACGGGAACTGAAGACGGGTAAGTTCCTTGGAGTCACGGAAGGCGTTCCACGCCTGGAACGTCAGATGCGCGTACTCGTTGCGCGTGTAACGTTCCTCTGCATCGTTCCGGAGTCGTTCCCTGAGAGTGTAGATGGGCTGACCCTTGCGAAGGTTCTCTCCCTCTGCGACTCCCACCATGAATGTCTTACAGTCGGTGGTGTCAAGCTGTCCGAGACTCCACCAGGCGAACGCCACCATTGCAGGGGGCATGTCCACCTTGTATGAAGTAGACACGGTGTTAGAGATAGCCCAATTGATACTATCCATGTTCTTGTTGTGAACCGCATCAAGCTCAGGGGGAGTGCGTCTCTTAGTGTCTCCCAGACTCAGACCGTTGTTCCATCGGTCAATGAGTTTGATGAGTGCAGTACGCATGGACACGTTGTTGTAACCGCGTCTCCTCAGGCTGTCTGCGTAGGTCCGCGCTAGACCTGAATCCGTAGTGTCATACGCCTTGACAGGAAGGCCGGCAATAACACAGAAACGCTGTGTGGTCTTGCTTTTCCTGACAGCATTAAGCCTGTGCTGTCCATCAAAGAGGTTTTCCTCTATGTCGATACGGATTGGACTTCCGTCAAAGTTCCAATTGCCATTCTCCATGTCCCTTGCCAAACCTTCGGCGTAGGACGGACGGAACTTGCGATAATCCACCTTGTACGTCTTGAGAAGCTCATCGGCTCTTGAGGGTCCGATGTCCTCAAACCAGACAGTCACATCACCATCAGTCAGCGTGGGATAGGTGACTTCTGTTTCTGTCATGTGCTTAGTCCTCTACTGTTGGTCTAACCTTGCGAGTTTTCCTTGTTGGATTAGTGGCGACAAACCCTTCGTCGCACATCTCATAACGATGGAACAGACTGTTAAAGCCCAACACGATAGCTGTCTGTACTGTCTCGCTACCCCCGTGTAGGCGATAGGGCAGCGTGGACTTTTTGTGTTGCACGTGAATGCATCGTGCGTGTCGTTTCCGCATTAGTTTCCAATCACCGTGGAGTAGGGGTGAGCAACTTGTCTAGCGACTGGAGTAGCTGTTCTAGTAGTTGAGGGTCACGCCAGACAACTACAGCAATCACGATGACGATGAAAACGACAAGACCTCTGCTCAATAGGGAAGCTTCTTTCCGGTAGGTGTGCGTAAGTCCAAGGGATCTTTGGACTTAGGTGTCTTGGGTTTCTGTCTCTGTTCCTGCTTAGCCATACGTGTTTCCCCATGGGTTAATAGCGTTCTTGATTGCTTTCACGTGGCACTCTGGGGAACAAGCGAAGTAGTCATAAGACATTCCACCTGCACTGTTATGCACGAAGAACGACCCTACGATGCCCTCCACCCCCTCTCCGATTTGCCCATACTGGAAACCGTGGCAGCCATCACACTCGTACTCGTCAATGGTGACCTGTAGACGAATGGGCATCAGGGGAACAGCTCCATGCAGGTGCTACAGGGGCAACCACTACCAGGGTGTTCCACTTCAACGGCGTGTTTGATGATGGCGCCTATCTCTTCATCGCTTAGGTTGTTCCAGTCAATTTCACTCATTGTTTGCTCTTAACCATGTCAATGATGATGATCGTCGCTACGCACAGGAAAGCAAACGCAGGAACACCCACAATGGCAAACGCTAATATGTGATCAGCAGTTGGACATTTCACGCAACCTCCATTGCTTCTAGGATGCTTGCTCTCAGGCTTTCTGAGTCAATGCCGGCCTTGAAGTCGTTAAGCTTGTCCATCCACACGTCAACCGTGCCAAGAATGGTGGGAACGTGGATACCAGTAGCTTGCTTCTGGCCGATACGGTCAAGGCGCTTCCATGCCTGGTCATTGCGCCCAGGGGACCAGTCCTTATCTAGGACGATTGCCTGTGTGGCACCAACGAGGTTCAGTCCTTCACCAGCAGACCGGTAGTTGCACAGGGCTGCATTCCATCGCGGGGGGTGGGAGGCATCCTCAAAGTCGGCCCTGATAGCCTCCCTGAGCTTCTTAGGCGTGTCCCCGTCGTAGACAACGGACTGTGCGCCTAGACGTCTCTCAAGCTCTCTCAGGGGCTCTCTGAAGTGGCTGAAGACAACGATCCTCTGTCCAGCCTCAAGGAACTCCCGAGTTAGGTCAGTGACGAGATCTAGCTTGAAGGATTTCCGGACGTTGACACCTTCAATGCCTGCCGGCCAGACGAGCATTTGCCGTAGGCGTAGGAGTTGGACCACTACCTCAGTGATGCCGACCGTTTCGGATTCAAGGTCAAGCTTGAACTGCTTTTGTACGCGTTCGTATGCCTTCCACTGTTCGGGGTAGTTCGCCTTGTCAAACTCGTACTCCCGAACCTGAACGGTTTGAGGGGGAAGTTCAATACCAGCATCTTCTCGCTTGCGCGCCAAGTAGTGCGGTGCGATTCGCTCGGTTAATCTGGCACGTCCCCGATCGGTCCAAACATGCCGGCCTTGAAAGTCAATTCGGCAATGCTCGTCTAGGTAGCGCTTCTTACTCGTCAATGTGGGGTTCCACAAGGACTCAAGCCAGAAGAACTCTTCACACCGGTTAAGGACTGGTGTTCCTGTGATGGCTAAGAAGTTCTCAACACTTCGTGTCGGCTGGTGTAGACATACCTCACAGCGAGGAACGGAAACTTTGGCGGCAACTTTCCCGCATCTCAGACACCAACGATGTGGGAACCTCTCGTCATACTGAGTGCAAAGAGTACGCCGGCATGTGTACGTCGGCACAATGAGCTGGGAGCAATACGGACACTTGTTGAAGGCATAGACGATCTCGCGTAATCCCTTATAGCTGAGTGTCCGTCCATTGTTCACATGGTGTGCTTCGTCGATGACGACGGAATCAAGCTGAAGGCGCACGAGTCTAGTGATAAGAGACTGGTCGCCCCGCCATGCCTCAATGTTCAATAGGGCAATAAAAGAGTCAAAGTGGTTTAGCAGTTCAAAGACGGTTGAGCGATCGTCTCGTTTATGCCCTCTGAGGTCAATGACAGGTCGGTCATCAATCCATTTAGGTACTTCATTGCGTAGGTTGCTCGTGATCTCGTAAGGGCCGGTAAGGAGAGTGCGTTTAGCTCCCACTCGTTGAAGCCACGTGAAGGCCGTTCCCCCCTTACCTAGCCCCATCTCATCAGCGAGCAATCCCTTATGGGATTTGGCGAAATGGTCTGCCCCCTCTAGCTGGTGGGGGAGTGGAGCTAACACAGTCTCCTTAGACGTAGGGAATGTTCAGATCCAAAGGGAGTCCACGTAGGAAGTTCTTAAGGACTGCCGTCAAATGTTTGTCTGGTTGTGCTTCGTAGTAGAACGCGCCATGGCTTCCCCACCATTCCACGTATCCTCTACTTGTTGGTTCGCACCAATCGCACATGCCTTCCACCCCTCTCAGTCAATGTGTTGAACAGTGCGCGCGGGGGGATTCGAACCCCCACTGACCGGGACTTAAATCCGGTGCCTCTTCCGTTGGGCTACGCGCGCAATAAGCCCCCTCCAAAGTGCTGGCACACAAGGGAGAGGAACTTACCGCCCTTGCCAGAGGACTTGCCGCCATCGGGATTACGAATCCGGACGCGACCATTAGGGGGTGGGACGCTGGCGCATCATAACGTGGGTCAAGAGGTGGTACCCCCACTCTGCAACCATTAGCCAACTTCCACTAGTTAACGTCCCACCCTATTGCTTACAGGGCTCGCTCAATCAGGTCTGCTATGTCGCTGAACGGCATGTCCCTATCGTTCGCGTCTGCCAGGCTGGATTGGTCCTCCGTAGTGATACCCGCCCATTGGCAAACCTTGTTGGGGAGGAATCCCACAGAGCGTTCGTTCTCTTCCCCTTCATACCGTGAGACTGCGTGGCCGAGAACTTCGGCAGGTTCGGGAATCTCACGAGTGATACCAACTGCAACCGCGATATCTCCGAGCACTCCGAGACAGCAGTGTCTGACAGTGCCATCACTAGTAGTGCGCTTGAGGACTCCCGTTCCTTGCGTGTACTTGCCTGAACGGAGCGCGGTAAGCCAGAGCGCTTTGACTGAGGGATTCATGTCAGTAAGACTCCTCAATCTCGTCAGCGATGAGAGCGAAGGGCTTCCCGTTATCGTTCATTCGAGCGAGACGCTGCGCTTTCTCGAACGACATTCCAGCCCACTCAAGGACCTTGTTAGGCGGATAGATGATGTCACGCTCATCTGTGCCGTAGCTGTATTCCGACCAGTACTCTTTGGGTGGCTTGCATGCGTCGCAAGTGCACACCAGTGCCATCGGATTGCGCTTCTCTATCTCAGAGACGAGACCAACTGCGACCGCGATTTCACAGAGAACGCCCAGACAGCAGTGCTTAGTTTCGCCGGCAGGACTAGTGATCTTTAGGGCTGAACGTCCCTGGGAGTACTTCTCAGACCTCAGAGCTGTAAGCCACAGCTCCTTAACGGCAGGATTCATGGACATACCTTTCTTGGTTGGTTGAGATTTGATGAGAACTACCGGGGGGATTCGAACCCCCATCACTAGGCTTTGCCATTAAGCTACGGTAGCCACTCAATCGCGCGTGGCCAAACGCCATTGAGACTTACCCGGCATCTTCAGGGTAAGGAGAGCAAGGTTTGTTTCATGAGAGCACGAACAACTCTGTCTAGAGATCTCCTCTAGCACCATTTCCTTGCTCAGGTCTAGTAACTAACCTTCGGTGAAGTGTCGTATGGCTCATTGTCGGGGAGGACTTCATACGTCGCACGGATGGTTTGAAGGCGGATTTCGCCACGGTGCTTTCTAGCGAAGCGCTTCACCTTCACGTAGCTTGTGCCCCGGGGGAACACGACTCGAATCTCTCCGTCCATGGCGATAGCGAGAACTTGTAAGATCTCAGTCTCGATGCATGCGGTAAGAGCCAACGGGAGAGATTCCATACTAATCCTCCGGAGTGATGAACCCATTGCGGATAGCCTGGTAACGCTTGTTCCTGCGGCGGTTCCAATTACCCGAGTCCAGCAGCCTGCCCGTAGGCCGGCCCTTCTCATCCTTCTCGGGGAAGAACCCACGGTCATTGGCGTCAGTCGGGAAATGGTAGGTGCTGGACATCCACACAACAGTCTTCACGGGGCACTCTCCTTTAGGCAAAACAAAAGGCCCCTCTCCAGTGAAGGAAAGGGGCCTTAGGGGGAGGCTAGTTACTCTTCCGAGTCAGCCTCACGGGGAACGATAGTGACGGTGCAGTCACCAACCTTGAACTCGTGCGTGTCGGTCACGTCCTGCCACTGAGTGACACCAGCAGCCTTGAACCAAGCTGCGTAGATGTCAGCACTCGTCAGCTTGGACCACGCAGCGAGAACGGAAATCTTCTTATCCGTCCGAGACTTTCCGTCAGCACGAACAATGGTGCAGCTTGTGATGCTAGGACGGGGGCCACCCTCAACTGAGGTTCGGCCCTTGTTGCCGGCAACCGAGCGAAGGTTGGGAATCCGGTATTTGTCTACCGCCTCCACAACACCGTTGGTGTTGCTCATCATCTCGCCATAGTCACGCAGCATGCCAACCGCCTTACGAACGCGGTTGTACTGCGCGGCGTACTTGGTTGTGAGTTCCTTCAGTTCATCCTCAGAGAGGGTCTTGTACCCCTTCAGAAGGTGCCTGTGAGCATCCTCGCGAGCGACCTTCAAGGACTCCTCAGCACGCTTGATGGCTTCCCGGTACTCCACAATCATGGGATCTTCCGAGCGCGCCAACTCCTCATCCAGCTCAGCAACCGGGGGAGGGCTAGCAGCCTTGACCTGTGCCTGGATCTCCTCAAGGGGAGCGGATTCCTTCGTTACGACGTCCCACATTTCCCGAACGGTCTTGTTCGGGTGCTTGCTAAGGATCTCCCCGGGGGCGGGGGTCTGCTCAGTAGGCGTAGTCATCACTTCACTCCTCATTCACCATTAACTAGCGCTAGGAAGAGGGTATGCGACTGTCTAGCCCTAGTCAACGCGAGGTAGGCGTTGACGTCCTGTACGTCCCTGAGACTGAGTCCAGCCTGGTTGACCAGGTCCTGAAGGTCATGTCCTTGTTCGTGTAGACGGATGATGAGAGAGGCTTGAGGACTCATGGGGACCCACTTTCCAGAGAACGGCCCTCCACCCCCTTGAGGGGTGGGGAGAGGGGTGGAGGGCACAGTGAGGGCACACGCCCGGAAGAGCAGACCTCCAGGTCAGAGCGTTATGACCTTTTCTCCTGTCTTTTGTCCGTTGTGGCTGGTCAGCTAGCTCTGTGCCTGAAAGTTACGTAATATCCGAACATCACGAGCGTTGGGGGCGCCAGGGTGCCAGGACAGAGCGTGGGTGTGGTCGTCGATCCCGGAGTGCCTCCGGAAGTAGCCGGACTGCTGCGTGCCAACGCCCCGCTGCTGTCCAGGGTCAGGGCCGGATGGGTGCCGCCCGCCGAGCCGGCCTCGTCCCGCCGCAAGAGCCCGTCCAGCGCCATGCTCCTGGCCGCGACCCCCGTCGTGGTCGCGCTCATGGCCGTCCTGCTCGCCTCGCGGTTCGCGCCGGCCGGGTTCGTGCTGCTCGGCACGTACGTCTTCATCGTCCTCGTCAAGATCGCCTCCATGAGTGAGGTGCCCGAGGACGACCGGCCGCAGGAGCGCGCCGTGTACGAGCAGGCCCGCTGGTACGACGGCCGCTACCTGCTGACCGAGGACTTCGACCAGGAGGCCAGGGCCGTCCTGGTCAGGGCGCAGCGGGCCATCGGGTCGGTGCTGCGCTCCCACGTCAACGCCGAAGGACTGCTCGACGACGCCCGCAACGCCGTGATGCTGCCCGCCCAGGAGTGGGAGATCGCCCGGCTGCTCGCCAAGCTGTCGGCGCTGCGCCTGGAACACCGGGAGCTGCTGGCCAGGGGCATCGCGCCCGAGGTGGCCGCGGTGATCGAGCCGCTCGAACGGGCCCTGGTCAACAGCGAGGCCGCCGTCGTCGCCCGCGTCGAGGCGCTGGAACGTTACGCCGGCCACGTGGCCGAGGCCGAGCGCGCCTACCACGCCCGCGGCCAGATCGAGGAGCTGCGCGCCCGGCTGCCGCGCTACGAGGAACTGCTGGCGGAGTCGGGTGCGGACAAGCTCGCCGTGCCCGAGATCGAGCGCCTGGCCGAGGACGCCGACGTGCTGGAACGCACCTTACGGCGCAGCGTCCGGTCCGCTCACGAGGCGTTCCGCTATCTCGAAGGCTGACCCGCGGACATAGGATCAAAAACGTGCCCGGACGTCATGCGAAGGTGATAGTCGATCCGGCGGTGGCCGACGACGTCGCGGCCCTCTTACGTGACAACCGCAAACTCCTCGTACGCATCCACGCCGGCTGGGTGCCCGCGCACAAGCGCCACCGCCCGCTGGTCGGCATCGTGACCAGGCTGGCGGCCACCGGGACCGCCGCCGTGGCGGCCGTCTACGGCCTGGCCCTCTTCGTCGCCGAACGCTACACCCCCTTCGCCGTGATCATGACCGGCGCCGCCCTGCTCGTCGTCAGCGTCCTGCTCAGGCCCAGGCCCGACGCCGAGGTGGAGCGCGCGCACGCGCTGGAACTGGCCGTCTACGACGGCGCCCGCAGGCACGAGGGCCGTTACGTCGTGCGCGAACAGCTCGACGAGCCCGCCAGGGCCCTCATGATCCGCGCCCAGACCGCCATCGACCAGGTCATGGGCTCCGGCGTCAACGCCGAGGGCCTCCTGGACGACGTACGCAACGCCGTCATGCTGCCCGCCCAGGAGTGGGAGATCGCCCGGCTGCTCGCCAAGCTGTCGGAACTGCGGGCCGAGCACGAGGAGGTCGTCTCCGAGGGGCTCACCCCCGAGGTGGCCGCCGTCGCCGAACCCCTCGCCCAGGCGCTCGACAGCAGCCAGCAGGCCGTGATCGCCCGCGTCGAGGCGCTGGAACGTTACGCCGGCCACGTCGCCGACGCCGAGCGCGCCTACCGCGCCCGGCACCAGATCGAACGCCTCAGCGCCAAGCTGCCCCGCTACGAGGAGCTCCTCGCCGAGTCGGGCGCCGACGGATCGGCCGTACCGGAGCTGAGCCGGTTGTCCGATGACGCCGACCGCCTCGAACAGGCGCTCCGTGACAGCGTCAGCTCCGCGCACGAAGCTTTTCGCCACCTGAGGGGGTGATTTCCCTTAGGATCCGATTTCGTGGCGGATGTGGTGGTAGACCCCGAGGTGCCGCCGGATGACGCGCAGTTGCTCAGGGAGAGCCGGCGGGTGCTGCTCAAGATGCGCCAGGGCTGGGTCCCGGAGTCGAGGCGGGCCATATCGAGCGCGCAGTACCGGATAATCGCGGCGTTCGGATCAGTGGCGCTCTTCGGAGTGATGGCCGGCAGCGGCCTGGTCGGCCGGGGCCTCGGCCTGCTGATGCTCGTCCTCTTAGGCATCCCCCTGATGATCGTGCTCTTCGTCCGCAACGACCTGCCGGACGACGACGAGGAGGAGTACGAGCGGGAGGTCTACGAGCAGCTGCGCTGGTACGAGGGCCGCTACGTGCTCACCGACGACCTCGACGAGGCCTCCGCCCGCCTGCTCGCCCGCGCCCAGCGCGCCATCGCCGTCGTGACCGAGTCCCGGGTCAACGCCGAGGGCCTGCTCGACGGCGTGCGCAACGCGGTGATGCTGCCCGCCCAGGAGTGGGAGATCGCCCGCCTGCTGGCCAAACTGTCCGCGCTGCGCACCAAGCACAGGGAGACCGTGTCCAAGGGGCTCACGCCTGAGGTGGAGGCCGTGGCCGAACCCCTCGCGCGGGCCCTCGACGGCAGCGAGGCGGCCGTGCTGGCCCGCGTCGAGGCGCTGGAACGTTACGCGTCCAACGTCGCGGACGCCGAGCGCGCGTACCAGGCCCACCACCAGATCGAGGAGCTGCGGGGGCGGCTGCACCAGTACGAGGAGCTGGTGGCCGAGACGGGGGCCGACGGGTTCGCGGTGCCGGAGCTGGAACGGCTGGCGCAGGACGCGGACCGGCTGGAGCAGGCGCTGCGGCGGAGCGTCACCTCCGCCCACGAAGCCTTCCGCTACCTCGACCCCTGACCCTCCCACCGCACCGGCCCGGGGCGCGGCTGCGCGCGCCGTACTCCGGCCGGTGTCCTTCGGGCCGCCGGACGCGCGGCGGCGCGCACGGGCGGCATCCCTCACCTCGAAGGGACCTCAGCCGGAGTGCGGCCGGTGGGCTTCAGGTGGGGCGGGCGGTCTCCAGGAGGAGGTCGCACAGGGCGTCGGCCGCGTCCACGCGTCCGAGCTTGGCCGACGCCTGGCCCATCGTCTGGCGCAGCCCCGGGTCGGCCAGCAGGGGCATCAGCTCGGCCAGCAGCTGCTCGGCCGTCGGATGCGGCTCCAGCAGGGCCCGCGCGGCCCCCGCCGAGACCAGGTACGCGGCGTTCTTGCGCTGCTCGTCACCCCCGGTGGGGATCAAGGGCACGAGCACGGAGGGCTTGCCGATGGCCGTCAGCTCCGACACCGTCCCCGCCCCGCTGCGGGAGATCACCACGTCGGCCGCGGCGAACAGATCGGCCAGCTCCCCGCCCACGTACGGCACCGGATGGTAGCGATCGGCCAGGTCGGTGGGCAGCGCCACGGCCCGCATCTGGTCGATCCACGCCGGCCCGCACTGGTGCACGACCTGCGCGTGCGGCAGCAGCCGCGGCAGGATCTCCGCGATCAAGGTGTTGACCTGCTTGCTGCCCTGCGCGCCGCCCGTCACGTAGATCAGCGGCACCTCGAACGTCAGCCCGAACAGGTCGTAGGCCGCCGCCCGGTTGCCCTGCAGCAGCTCGGGCCTGATCGGGTTTCCGGTCACCACGGCCTTCGAGCGCGCGGAGGCGGGCAAATACTCCAGCGACGACTCGTGCGACAGCGCGATCCTGGTCGCCAGCCTGGCGAGGATGCGGTTGGCCAGCCCCACGACGGTCGTCTGCTCGTGCATCACCAGCGGCCGGCGGATCAGCTTGGCCGCGACCCCGATGGGCACCGCCACGTACCCCCCGGTCGACAGCACCACGTCCGGCAGGTAGCGGGCCGCGTGCCCCACCGCCTGCAGCACCCCGATCGGGATGCGGAAGACGTCGGCGATGTTGGTGCCCAGCTCCTTGAGGTTCGGACGGCGGCGCAGCTTGCCCGTGGTGATCGCCTTGAACGGGATGCCGTGCTCGGCCGTGATCCGCGCCTCCAGGCCGTTGGCCGTGCCCACCCAGAGCACGTCGTGGGGCACCTGACGCCGCTGGACGGCCGACAGGGTGGTCAGAGCCGGATAGGTGTGACCACCGGTGCCGCCACCGGTGATCAACAGTCGCAGGGTTCGTGACATGCGATCAGACTAGGGCCGCACAGCGGAAACCCGTGTGCCCGGTGGCGGAGTCAGGCGTGTTGGAGGTGCGGGCGGCCACGCGGTAGCGGTTGCAGTAGGAGTCGTGGCACATGTACGAGCCGCCACGGATCACCTTCGCCGAGCCCTCCGCAGGACCGGCCGGGTTGTCGGCGGACGCCTCCCAGGTCGTGCCCCACCAGTCGGCCGTCCACTCCCAGACGTTGCCGGAGACGTTGTAGAGGCCGTACCCGTTGGGCTGGAACGACTTGACCGGCACCGTCCCCTTGCTCGGCGCCACCGGGAAGCGGCCCTGCCAGATGTTGCACCGCTGCCGCCCCTTGGGCGCCAGCTCGTCGCCCCACGGGTAGCGCTTGCGCTCCAGGCCGCCGCGGGCGGCCATCTCCCACTCCGCCTCCGTGGGCAGCCGCTTGCCCGCCCACGTCGCGTACGCGGTCGCGTCGTTCCAGGACACGTGCACGACGGGGTGGTTCTGCCGGTCGCCGGCCGACGACCCCGGGCCCTCCGGCGAGCGCCACGAGGCGCCCTCGACGCCCACCCACCAGGACGCGCCGGGCACGGTGGCGTCCATCACCCCACCCGTGGCGAACTGGGCGAACACGAACGACCAGCCGATCCGCTCGGCCTCCGTGACGTAGCCGGTCTCCTTCACGAACGTGGCGAACTGCGCGTTCGTCACGCACGTCGGATCGATCATGAACGGGTCCAGCCGCACCTCGCGCACCGGCCCCTCGCCGTCCTCGGGCCTCCCGTCGGGGTCGTCGCCGCCCATGAGGAACGTTCCGCCGGGCACGCGTACCATCCCGCGCGGCGCCTCCCGCCGTACGGCGATCACCGGCTGCGCGTACGGCTCCGCGGCGCCGTCTCTGCTCGGCCCACAGCAAGCGCTCAAAAGTCCCCCAAACGTGTCCACGACACCAAGGAAGGGTAGTCCCTGGAGCATGTCCACGATCACACGGCTGCCCCGGGTCACGGCCGCGGAGACCCTGGCCCTGGCCGCCGCCGTGGCGCTGCCGTCGGTCGTGCAGGGCCCCGTCGCGCGCCGCCCGCTCGCGGTGCGGCTGGCGGAGCTCGCCGACGCCGACGGCCGGGCGATCCGGCTGCTCGCCCGGCTGCGCGCCGAGCACGGCGAGGGCCCGCTCCTGGTACGGGTGCCCGGACGCGGCTGGGTGATGCTGCCGCTGGCCTCGCACGACGTGCGCGCGGTGCTCGAGGACCGGGCGTTCACCCCGGCGGCCAGGGCCAAACGCGGCGCCCTCGGCCACTTCCAGCCCGACGGCCTGCTGATCACCCGCGACCCCGGCCTGCGCGAGCGCCGGCGCGCCCTGAACGACCAGGTGCTCGGCTCCGGATTCGCCCCCTTCGCCCGGGTCGTCGAGGAGGAGGTGGCCACGCTGCCCCGCGACGGGCTGCTGACCTGGCCGCGCTTCCACGCCACGCACTGGCGGATCGTGCGGCGCATCGTGCTCGGCGACGGCGCGCGGGACGATGTGATCCTCACCCGGCAGCTCGACCGGCTGCGCGCCGACGCCAACTGGTCGGAGCTGCGCGGGCGCCGTACCGACGTGTTCAACGCCTTCCGGCGCCGGCTGGCCCGGCACCTGGCTCGGTCCGAGCCGGGCAGCCTGGCGGCCGAGCTGGCCCGCGCGCACGCCGCGGCCGACGTGCACCCCGAGGGGCAGGTGCCGCAGTGGCTGTTCGCCTTCGACGGGGCCGCCGCGGCCGCCTACCGGGCCCTCGCGCTGGCCGCCGCCCATCAGGGGCCCGCGGACCTGAGGGCCACCGTGCTGGAGTCCGTGCGGCTGTGGCCCATCACGACCGCCATCGTGCGCGAGGCCGCCGACCCGACCGAGTGGGACGTTCCCGAGGGCACGACCGCGATGATCTACAGCCCGTACGTGAACAGGGCCGAGCCCGGCGACTCCTACCGCCCCGGGCTGTGGCGCGAGGGCGGCGGCGAGTGGGCGGGAGTGCCGTTCAGCGCCGGGTTCGCGCGCTGCGCGGGGGAGGACCTCGTGCTGTTCACCGCCGCCGCTCTCCTGGACGCCGTCCTGCGTGAGCGCTCAGTCAGACCGTCCGTACGCTTGGAGGGGGCACTGCCGGCCATGCTCAACCACTTCCGACTCAACTTCGCCGTAAAAGCGGCATAACGGTAGCGTTTTCCCATGCGACTCGGCGTGCTGGACATCGGCTCGAACACTGTCCATTTACTGGTCGTCGACGCCCACAGGGGCGCCCGGCCCATGCCCGCCTACTCCCACAAGGAGGGGCTCCGCCTCACGGAATACCTCGACAAGGACAACCGGCTGGGCGACGAGGGCATCGAGCGGCTCGGGGCCTTCGTGGAGGAGGCCGTGCACCTGGCGGAGGACAAGGGGGTGGAGGACCTGCTGGCCTTCGCCACCTCGGCCGTGCGCGAGGCGGCCAACGGCGAGGAGGTCCTGGCACAGGTCGAGGAGCGCAGCGGGGTGCACATCGAGGTGCTGTCCGGGCGTGACGAGGCCAGGCTGACGTTCCTGGCGGTGCGGCGGTGGTTCGGCTGGTCGTCGGGGCGGCTGCTGGTGTTCGACATCGGTGGTGGCTCGCTGGAGATCGCCTCCGGGGTGGACGAGGAGCCCGACGTGGCCGTGTCGCTGCCGCTGGGCGCAGGGAGGCTGACGCGTGACTGGTTCAGCGCCGACCCGCCGTCCGCCGAGGAAGTGCGCAAGCTGCGCAAGCACGTACGGACCGAGATCGCCCGCACGGTCGGCGACGTCGTCAGGAACGGCGAGGCCGACCGCGCGGTGGCCACGTCCAAGACGTTCAAGCAGCTCGCCAGGATCGCGGGCGCGGCGCCCTCCAGCGACGGGCCGTACGTCTCCCGCCCGCTGTCCAGGCAGGCCATGGCCGACTGGGCGGTCAAGCTGACCACCATGGGCGGCGCCGAGCGGGCCCAGCTGCCCGGCGTGTCAGAGGGGCGGGCGGCGCAGCTGGCGGCCGGGGCGCTGGTCGCCGACGCGGCCATGGACCTGTTCGAGGTGGACCGGCTGGAGGTGTGCCCGTGGGCGCTGCGCGAGGGCGTGATACTGCGCCGGCTCGACATCCTGCCGGGGCGGTTCGACCTGCGCACCGACAGCGCGCTGGAGTAAGGACGATCTATCCCGGAAAATTGGCATAAAGCGCTGGGCGCCGGGCATTCTCCGCCGAATGATGGAGGTGCTCGGCACGATCGGCTCCCTCGCCGTCGTGCTCCTGCTCATCGTCCTGTCCGTGCTGGCCATCTCGGTGGTCGCCCTGGTCGTCCTCGGGTGCATGGCCGGCTCGATGCTGACCGACTGGCGCGGCCTGCGGCGGCGGCTGGCCAGGCTGGCCCGGGGCGGGCCGAAGCTGACGCTCAAACTCAGCGGGGACGCCGTTCCCGCCCGGCTGCGGGCGCAGCTGAGCGGGAGCACGTCACGGACGCGCCGCCGCTTCCTGCTCGGCGGCGCCCCGTCCAAGGTACGCGAGCCCAGGGAACGCGGGCCCAAGGAGCATGGGCCCAGGGAGCATGGACGCGGCGGGGATCTGCGTGGTCCGCGGATCCACGGGCATCGCCCGGTGGAGCGGCGTACGAGCCCTTGATGACCCTTCAGTGACCGGGGGCCGGTTCACATGGCCATGAGGTAGAGCCCGGCCGCCCCCGGCGCGTACCGCAGCTGCTTCTCCAGGCAGACCACCGCGCCGTGCTCGTGCCTGTTGACGAAGCGGATGTCATCGGCGAGCGCGCGCATGATCAGCAGCCCGCGGCCGTGCTCGGCGCCCGGCTCGGGGTTGATGATCGTGTCCGGATCGAAGCCGACTCCGTTGTCGATGACCTTGATGATGCACCGGTCATCGAGGACGGACGCGCTGACCGTGTAGTCGTCGCTGGGCCCCGCGTGCCTGATCACGTTGGAACACGCCTCGGTGAGCATGAGCTCGATGTCGTCACGGATCTGCGGGTCGACGCCGAGGGAACGCAGCGTACCGTCCAGCATCTGTCTGATCAGGGGGACGCTCGCCGCATCCCTGGGCAGTCGGAGCGCTATCGTGGCCTCCACTTGGGCTTCCTCCCGTCTGGATGCGTTCCCGTCCCCTTCCCTCGATATAGCGTGCCAATCGTCCCGTTAGGGCTTTGAAGTCCGAAGGCTATGGCTCCAGCAGGCGCATGGCGACCTCCAGGGAGGCCTTTTCGACCTCGTCCTCGGAGAGCCGGCCCTCGTCGATCATCCATTTCCCCGCGTGTATCGCGAACAGCGCCGTCGCGCGGCTGACGCGCTCGACGGGCGTGGCACCGGGCTCGTTCAGCTCGTTCACGAGCTCCATCATCAGCTCGCGGGTCTTGGTGAGCGTCGGATGGTCGCGCAGGGCGGTCTGGTTGCGCTCCAGGAACCTGGCCACCCCGATGTGCTGGGTCCGCCTGATCCCCGCGGCGTAGCGCTCGACCAGCTCGCGCCGCGTCTCCGGCGTCTTCGGCCGGCTCCGGGCCCACGAGAGGAGCTCCTCGAGCTCCACCAGCCGGTTGCCGACCAGGCTCGTGACGATGTCGTCCTTCGTCTTGAAGTGGTAGTAGAGGGCGGCCTTCGTCACCCCGAGCTCCTCGGCGATCTCCCGCAGGGACGTCGCCTCGTATCCCTGCTCGGTGAACAGCCGGAGCGCGACTTCCTGAATCCGGGTCCGAGTGTCTTCCCGCACTTCACACCTTTTCGACTTGACGGCCGGCAAGTAAGTATCTAGCTTATTCTATGCTTGCCGGGCGGCAAGTAAGCAAGATCCAAAACACAATGGGGGGTGTCTGGTGGCGGAGGCAGTCGGACGGCGCCGCGAGGTCATGGTCGTTCTGCCCGGACTGATGTTAGCCATGGTCCTGGCGATGCTCGACAACATGATCGTGGGCACGGCCATGCCGCGCATCGTCGGGGAGCTCGGCGGTCTGACGCATCTGTCCTGGGTCGTCACGGCGTACGTGCTGGGCACGACCGTCTCGACGCCGATCTGGGGCAAGATCGGCGACCTGTACGGTCGCAAGACCATCTTCATCGTCTCGATCGTCATCTTCATGGTCGGCTCCGCGCTCTGCGGCATGGCGGGTTCGTCGCTGCTCGGCGGAGCGGACGGCGGCATGGCCGAGCTGATCGCGTTCCGCGCGATCCAGGGCCTCGGCGCCGGCGGCCTGATCGTGAACGTCATGGCGATCATCGGGGACCTGGTGCCGCCCCGCGAGCGCGGCCAGTACCAGGGCATCATGGCCGGCGTCATGTCGCTGGCGATGATCGCGGGCCCGCTGGTCGGCGGCTTCATCACCGACCACCTCGACTGGCGCTGGGCCTTCTACGTGAACCTGCCGATCGGCGCGGTCGCGCTGGCCATGATCGTGACGCAGCTGCACCTTCCGAAGCTGCGCAACAAGGTGCGCATCGACTGGGCGGGCGCAGGCCTGCTGTCCGTCGGCATCACCGCCCTGGTGCTCATCACGACCTGGGGCGGCAACGAGTACGCCTGGGGCTCCTGGCAGATCCTCACTCTCGTCGCGATCGCCGCGGTCACGCTGGCGCTGTTCGTCGCGGTCGAGCGGAAGGTCGAGGAGCCGATCATGCCGCTGCAGCTCTTCGCCAACCGCAACTTCACGCTGATCTCGATCATCGGCTTCCTGCTGGGCTTCGCCATGTTCGGCGCGATCAACTTCCTGCCGCTGTTCCAGCAGATGGTGCAGGGCTCCACGGCCACCAACTCCGGCCTGCTGATGCTGCCGATGATGGGCGCCGCGATGGTCGTGTCGCTGTTCGTGGGCAAGGCGATCACCGTCACGGGCAAGTACAAGATCTACCCGGTGCTCGGCGGGATCGGCATGGCCGTGGGCATGTGGCTGCTGTCCACGATGGACGTCAACACCGCCGCCTGGGTCACCGGGATCTACATCGCCGTGCTCGGCCTCGGCATGGGCTTCCTCATGCAGACCACGATGCTCATCGCGCAGAACAGCGTCGAGCAGAAGGACCTGGGCGTCTCCAGCAGCGCCACCACCTTCTTCAGGTCGATCGGGGGCTCGTTCGGCGTCTCGCTGTTCGGAGCGATCTTCAACAACCACTTCCTGTCGGAGCTGACCTCCCGCTTCGGCGAGCAGGCGGCGGAGCGGGTGGCCAAGAGCGGCGGCAGGATGGACCCCAGCGCGGTCGCCCAGATGCCCGCGCAGATGCGCACCGGGCTGCTGGAGTCGCTGGCGACCTCGATCTCCGGCGTCTTCTGGTGGGCCATCGCGTTCGCGGTCGTCGTGCCCGTGCTGGCCGCGTTCGTCAAGGAGATCCCGCTGCGCGGCGGCGCCCCGACACCCGCCGAGGACGAGCAGGCCGTCAGCCCCGCGGCGGGCTGAGCACCCGGCCGAGCGCGCCTCCGGGTCAGACCTCGTGCTTGACCTCGTGAAAAATGGGAGGCGCGCGGCCGGTGTTTTGTGGACAATCCCCGCTATGCACCACACCCTCGGCCGCCCGCGTCCGGAAGACGCCGCGGCCATCCACGAGCTGATCTCGGCCTATGACACCGCGGTGATCGGCGGCCCCGACATGACGCTCGACGACGTCGCCGACGAGCTGGCCGAGCCCGGCTTCGACCGTGACAGGGACGGCTGGCTCGCCCGCGACGGCGACGGCCGTCTCGACGGCTGGGCCTGGGCGTGCCGCGTCGGCGACAGCGACACGGTGGACGTCGAGGTGATCGTACGGCCCGGCCCTGATCTAGAGCGGGCGGGCCTGGACGACCGGCTCTGGCCCCTGGTGATCGGCCGGGCCGGCGAGCTGGCCGCCGAGGCCGGCCACGACGGCGCCACCCTGCACATCGGCGTCTACCGCGCGGACGTCGCCAAGCGGGCCACCGCCGAGGCGCGGGGTTTCGCGCCCGGCACCAGCTTCCACCGCATGCGCATCGACCACCGCATCGACCACGGGGCGCCCGTGGAGCCGCCCGCCCCGCCCGCCGGGCTGACCCTGCACACGGGGGAGAGCGAGGACGCGCGGCGCGATGCGCACCGGGTGCACCAGGAGGGCTTCGCCGAGCACTTCGGGTTCGTGCCGGTCGACTACGACGTGTGGTACTCGCGCAGGCAGGCGCTGTCGACGACGGACTGGTCTCAGCTCACCCTCGCCCGCCTCGACGGCCGCCCCGCCGGGGTGCTGATCGCCAACAACCAGTTCGTCCCGGACGAGGGCTGCGGCTACGTGGCCACGCTCGCGGTCGTCCCGGAGTTCCGCGGCCGGGGCCTGGGGCGCTTCCTGCTCCGCCACGCCTTCGCCGCCGACGCGGCGCGCGGCCGCAAGGGCACGATCCTGCACGTCGACTCCAACAACACCACCCCGGCGCTCGGGCTCTATGAGTCGGCCGGCATGCGCCCCGTCCTGGTCATCGACGTCTGGCAGCACCGCGTCTGACGACCGGGCCCAGCGTCAGACACGGCGTCAGACCCGGTGGTGGGACAGGTGGTCGAGGATCGACTGGTTGGCCTCCCAGCCGTCGGGGAACTTGACCGGCACCCCCAGCTGCACCGGCTCCGCCGACGGGTGGGCGTCCAGGAGCTCGGCGATGCCCGCCCGGGCCACCACGACGCAGGCGTGCCGGTGCCGGGACGCCAGCACGCACAGCCGCCCCGACTCCAGGTGGAAGGCCGTGGCGTCGCGGCGGCCGGACAGCGGGTGCAGGACGATCGTCACGTCGTACTCGCGCCCCTGCAGGCGGTTGGCCGTGTCCACGGTGATCTCCGCCGGCACCCCGGCGGCCCGGATGGCGGCCACCTGGTCGCGGTGGGCGGCCCCGACCGCGATCCGGTCCGCCGTCACCGGCCGCTCGCCCTGCTCGGACGAGGCCACGGCGCCGCGCTGCAGCAGCCGCTCGGCCAGCAGGGCCACCGCCTGCACGGCCTCCCCGTCGGTACGCACGGTGTGCCGGTTGGGCAGCTCCAGCAGCGCCCACCCCGACCGGGCGGCCTCCTCCAGCGCCCGGTCGTGCACGGTCCCCATGCCGCCGGTCGTCAGCTCCAGCCGCCGGTCACCGTGCGAGGTGCCCGACCGGAACCCGGTGAACGGGTAGAACGCCTGCGACACCACCGGCGCGGCCGAGGCCGGCAGGCGCCACGACACCGGCAGCCGGTGCACCGGGATGTCCGGGTTGTGGCGCAGCAGCACCGACACCGCGCTCTGCAGCGGATCCCACGACAGCCCCGACCACCGGTCCCCGTCCACGATCGAGAACGGGTCGAGCTGCCCCGGATCGCCCACGAACAGCGCCCGCTCGAACAGCCCCGCGATCCGCAGCAGCTTGTCCGAGCGCATCTGGTACGCCTCGTCCACGATCGCCCACGGCCACACCCGGCCGCCGATCCAGGCCCACTTGTCGGCGGTCGCGATGACGATGTCCGGATCGCCGAGATCCTGGATCCGGGTGCCGACCCGGACGCCGGGCAGCTCCAGCAGCCGCAGCGGCGGCACGTAGCCGCCGGCCGACAGCCGTCCCACGGTCAGGTGGGGATGCTTGTCGGAGATGCGGGTCACCAGGTCGTCGACCTGCTCGTTCGTCTGGGCGACGATCATCAGGGGCTCGCCGGTCGCCGCGATGTGCGCCGCCGCCCGTACCACCAGCGTGGACTTGCCGGCGCCCGGCGGCGAGTCGACCACGACGCCGCGGTGCCGGGGCAGGTCGGCGAGGACGTTCCTGATGACCTGCTCCGGGCTGTCGGTCACGACCACTCCTCCTGGGCGTCCTCGTCGTCGGGCACGTACTCCTGCGGCGGCCCGCCGTGCGTCCACGGCGTGGCCTCGGAGTCGGGCAGGTGGGGGGAGCCCTGGAAGTCGTCGGTCAGCGAGGTGTAGCAGACGCGCTCGCCGACCTCGGGCACCGCTCCCGGCGCGGCCGTCTTGCCCCGGCCCATGCCTTTGGTGATCTTCAGGGTGACCAGGCCCTGGCCGGCCTCCACGAGCTCGGCGCCCTGGCTGCGGCGCTGCGGGGTGCCCAGCGAGGTGCCGGGCGCCAGGCGTACCGGGTCGTCGGTCTTGATCACCACCAGCGGGCGGAGCTTGCGTGAGCGGCCCTCGCCCTCGGTGTTGTCGGGGACGGTCTCGATCACCTCGCCCGCGAACGCCTCCCCGGTCAGCCGGTACTCGGCCATGACCAGGGGGTCGTCGTAGGCGCGCTGCACGTCGTACGCGGCCTGGGCCCGCTCCATGCGGGCCAGCTTGGCCGCGGCGGCGACCGCCCCGTCGCGCCTGGCCTGCGGCGGCGCGCCCTCGGCGATGTGCACCGCCATGCCGCTGAACGAGCCGCGGTCCTGCTCCCAGCGCTGCGCGACGCTCGAACCCTCCTCCAGCCCGGCCAGCAGGTCGACGGCCTGCCACATGAGCCGCCACGTGGGCTCGAGCTGGGTGCGCAGCGCCTCGGTGATGCGCTCGGGAGACTCGCTGTCCATCGCCGGCGCCAGCACCTCCGCGTCGAACCCCGGATCGGTCGCGGGCCCGGCGGGCGGCCAGATCAGCGGGTCCTCGGCCTCGTCGTCCGGCCCCCTGGTGATCCAGGCCAGCAGCGCGGCCAGGTTGGCGTCCTCCAGGGAGCTCTGCCCGCTCGCCCAGTGCCGCCCCAGCTCCTCGGTCGCGGCCAGCATCATCGACGAGCCCGGGTACGCGGCCCGCTCCGCGAAGTACGTCAGCCACCGCCCCAGCAGCGGCACCGCCTCGGGCACCGGATAGGGCCCGTCGGCCCGGCGGAAGCGCGTGGATCGGCCGAGCAGCCTGGTGAAGGCCACCCCGGTCTGGTTGGGCACGATGAGCTGCGGCGCGTCCAGCACGCGCTCGTAGGGGTCGGCGTTCTTGCGCTCCACCGTCTCGGTGTCGGCCATGAAGCCCTCGACGTACGGCAGCAGCACCCCGGCCAGCTCGGCGGCCCAGGCGAAGCGCAGGTCGCGGTTGCGCGGCTGGGTCACCACGAGCAGGCGCGGCCGCCGCCTGTCGGTGCCGAGCATGGCGGCCAGCGGCGCGGCGGCCTCGCCCGACAGCTTGAGCGGGATGAACACCATCGGCCGGTCGGACAGATGGCAGTGCCTGACGGTCGCGACGGGCTGCGCGATGCCCTCCTCCAGGGCCCGCAGCCGCGCGAGCGAGGTCAGCATGCTCACGTGAGGCACTCCCTGCGCAGGCGTTCGGCGTTGCGGAGCAGCCGGGCGATCTCCTCCTGGCCCTCGGCGGGGTCGCGGGCGCCGTCGGCCAGCCCGAGCGCCTCCGCCACCGAGGCCACCCCGCCCAGCTCGTCGCGCACCTGCCGGCCGAGCAGGTCGGAGGCGCCCTCCTGGCGGGCCTCGTCGCGGCAGAAGAAGCACAGGTCGCACGCGGACATGCAGTCGGGCGCGTAGCGGGCAGTCGCCCTGCGCAGCGCGTCGGCCAGCTCGGCGACGGGCCTGGTGGGCCGCCCGTCCTCGCCGGGCCGCAGGTCGAACGTGAGGTCGTCGGGCAGCCCTTCGAGCAGCCGGTCGAGCGTGGTCATCCGGGTGAGCTGGCGGCGCAGCACGGCCATCTGCTTGCGCACGTCGACGAGGGTCGCGACGGGCCGGTTGGCGAAGTTCTCAGGGCAGACCAGGACCACGTCGTGCGAGACCTTCGCCGGGTCGTGGCCCAGCTCCTCCAGGAGCGTGCGCAGCGCCAGCACGTACACCGCCGCCTGCCGCGCGGCCGCGGCGACCGCCGCCGGGTCGGCCTGCCCGTCGATCACCGCGAACGACTTGATCTCCACGATGTGGAAGCGGCCGCCGAGCTGGAAGGCCACCACGTCGGGCTCCAGGTAGGCGGTGTGGCCGGCGATCTCCAGGGTGAGCAGCGGGTGGTCGTACAGCGTGCCCGCGTCCTGACCCTCGCGGGCCGCGCGGTCGATCAGCGCGCGGGTGTGGGCGTGGCGCAGGTGGGCGCCGACGTTCTCGACGTCGTGGTAGGCGACTTCGGCGACCGGCAGGCGCAGCAGCTCGCGCAGCATCCGCAGCAGCTCCGCGCATCCGTCGGCCTTGACCAGTGATTCGAACATGTTGCCGCGCGTGATCGCGAACGGCGACTGGCCGAACGGCGCCGGGAAGCCGAGGTGCCGGGCGGCGGCGTCCTTGTCGATGCCGGCGCCGTCGAGCAGGGCCCGGCGGGTGCAGCCGGGGTTGGCGGCCAGGGCCGCGATGGCGCGGGCGTCGTGCGGGCGGGGCGGCGTCGTGCCGCGCAACGCGTCAAGCCGCTGGATGTGTTCGCCTTCGCGCTTCAAGCCGCTCACTTCGCGTTCTCCTTCTTGATCGTGCTCAGCGTAGCGGCGCCGAACAGGCGGGCGGCGTCACCGAGCTGCGCGCCGGCGCGTTCTGCCAGCTCGGCGCGATCCCGCGTGTCGCGGTCGCCGTGCACGAGCAGCTCGGCGCGGGCCGCCTCGATCACCCGATCCGGGTCGGGCGGGCCCAGGGCGCCGTCGGTGGCGCCGGGGATGTTCCTGGCCATCCGCAGGAGTAACCGGTCGGCCCGCCCGTCGGGTGAGTCGTGCGAGGCCACCGCGATGGCGCAGGTCAGGAAGTCGACGCGGGGGCTGAGCGGGCCGACCACGCGCCGCTCCAGCGGCCAGGTGCTGAGCGTGAGCAGCCCGCGGGCGGGGGAGAGGCGGTCGGTCAGCGCGGCGCACAGGTAGTACGGCCGCCCGTGCGGCGACGAGCGGAACGAGCGCTCCTCGTCCCTGCGCAGGCTGGTGAGCTGGGCGCTGCGGATCGTGCCGCCGAAGAACGCGTCGCTGACGGCCACGACGAGCCGCGGCTGGGCGGCCGCGCCGAGCAGCCGCAGCCCCTGGTGGACCTGCTCGCGCACGGTCACCAGGCGCGGCGGCTCCGGCTTGGTCTGGGGAGGCTCGCCGCTCACGAGGGCGTCCCACTCGCGCTCCGCGGTACGCAACTCGGCACGCAGGGCGCGGGCCGTGGCGCCGTCCCTGACCCGCATCGCCTTGCGCACGCCCGCCCGGAGCTCGTCGATCCGCAGCTCGAGATCGTCCAGCCGGTCACTCATGGCGCGAGCGTACCAACAGTCCCAGTATTTTCCAGTAATTTCGCGATTTCGAGGCGAACGTGTGATCTACGACGTAAAGGCGGTCGCGCTGCCGGAGGGCAGAGGTCTGACGTGCGTAATCGGCGCGCGAGGCGGGGACGAAGGCGGTGTGACCCGTGAGAATCGACATCTGGTGGGAGCCGCCGCAGGCGTGGCCGCCCTCGTGCCCGTCTACTACCTGACCGAGGCGGCCGCCAGAGCCCTGCGTACGAGCAACGCCACGTTCGGCCCGGCGCCCGCGGCGCTCGGCTACCTGGCCGCGGTGGCCCTCATCGTCACCCTCCTGACCGCCTGGCCCGCGGCGGCCCTCGGCTGCGGCATCCCGCTGGCGGCGGCGGGGGCCGTGTTCGCCCTCGACCTGAACGCCGCGCTCGGCGTGGCGGGCAGCCTGCCCTGGGCGAGGGAGGGCGGCCTGCCGTGGTCGCAGCCGAACGGCGTCCCCTGGGCCGAGCTGACCGAGCCGCCCGGCACGATGGCCGGGATGACCGGCCTCTACACGATCATCGGCGCGCTGCTGGTGCTCTCGGCGCTGCTGCCCGGCAGGTTGCGGTCCGTCCTGGGCAGGTGAAAGGCGGATTCCGGGGCGGCCTATCCTGGGCGGGTGAGTGGACGGGACCCCGACCGGCGCAGGGCGCTGCTCGACGCGGCCGACCGGGTCATCCTGGCCCAGGGCCCCGAGGTCTCGATGGCGGCCATCGCCGCCGAGGCCGGCATCACCAAGCCCATCCTCTACCGCCACTTCGGCGACAAGAGCGGGCTCTACCAGGCGCTGGCCGACCGTCACGTGCGCACGGTCATCGCCCAGCTGCGCCCCGAGCTCGTCGCCCCGGGGGGCGACCTGCGGGGCCGGGCGCGGGCGACCATCGGCGTCTACCTCGACCTGATCTCGGCCAACCGCAACCTCTACCGGTTCCTGTTCCACCGGGCCAGCGCCGAGGACTCCAGGATCCGCTCCCACATGACCGCGCTCGTGCGGGGGCTGGGCGAGGAGCTCGGCGGCCTGCTGGTCGGCGAGCGCGCGGTGCCCGACCCGGTGCGGGCGCAGGTGCTGGGGCACGCGTTCGTCGGCATGGTGCAGACGACCGGCGACTGGTGGCTGGAGCACCCCGAGGTGGACCGCGTGGAGGTGGTCGAGGGCCTGGTGGACGTGATCGCCGCCGCGCTCGCCCCCCGGCCCGCGGCCGCCGTCGGAGCGGTCAGTCCCCGAAGCGGGAGAGCTTCCCGTGCCGCCGGGCGTACCTGAGCGCCCACGCGAACAACCCCACCGTGCCGGCCAGGTAGACCACGTTGAGCCCGCCCGCCCAGGCCAGCCGGTCCCACGGCACCGCGCCGCCGCCCATGACCGTGCGCATGCCCTCGAACACGTGCGAGGCCGGCAGCAGCCACGAGATCGTCCGCAGTGGCTCGGGCAGCACCGAGATCGGGTAGAAGATCCCGGCCAGCGGCTGCACCACGAACACCAGCGACCAGGCGATCACCTGCGCGTTCTCGCCGAAGCGGAGCACCGCCGCGATGCCGACCAGGCCCAGCGACCAGCCGAGGACGAGCAGCACCCCCATGAACGGCACCAGCCCCACGCCCATGCTCGTCAGCCCGAACCCGTACAGGCCGAGGGCCAGCCCGGCCATCACCGCGAACGCGAACGCCACCTTGCCCAGCGAGAACAGCACGAGCCCGATCAGGTATTCGACGCTCGACAGGGGGCTGACCTGCACGTTGAGTAGGTTGCGCGACCAGATGTCCTCCAGGAACGCGATCGAGATCTCGTTGCTGGCCTTCTGCAGCACCTGCCAGAGCAGCACCGCCCCGAGCAGGAACGCCACCACGAACGGCACCCGCTGCGCCTGCAGGAACAGCGTGACGAAGCCCCACAGCACCAGCTCGATCGTCGGCCAGAACAGGATCTCGAACATCCTGACCGGGCTGCGCCGCAGCGCCGCGAGGTCGCGCCGGACCACGCCCATGACGCGCGTGCGCCGGGCGGCCAGGCTCAACGGGGGCAGAGTCACCGAGGTCATCCGCGTGCCACCTTCAGGAACACCTCTTCCAGGTCCTCGGCCCCGTAGTGGCCGGCCAGCTCCTTGGCGCTGCCGGCGGCCACGACGACGCCGTCCGACATGAAGTGGATCCGGTCGCACATGCGCTCGACCTCGCGCATGTTGTGCGAGGTGATCAGCATGGCGCTGCCGTTCTCACTGGCCAGGCCGGACAGCAGGCCGCGGACGCGGTCGCCGGCGTCGGGGTCGAGGTTGGCCGTGGGCTCGTCGAGCACCAGCAGCCTGGGCGCGTTGAGCAGCGCCTTGGCGAGGTGCACGCGGGTGCGCTGGCCCGACGACAGGTCCATCATCTTCCGCCTGCGCAGCGGGCCCAGCTCGAACAGCTCGATCATCTCCTCCACCCGGCGGCGCGGGTGGCGCAGCGCATAGAGCCGGGCGAACGCGTCGAGCACCTCGTGCACGTGCAGCACGCCGGGCAGGTCCACGTAGCTGGCGGCGAAGTTGACCTGGCTGAGCGTCTCGGTGCGGTGCCGGGCCAGCTCGAGGCCGAACAGCCGGATCGTGCCCGCGTCGGGGGTGATCAGGCCGAGCAGCATGTGGAGGGTGGTCGACTTGCCCGCGCCGTTGGGGCCGAGCAGGCCGACGACCTCGCCCTCGCCCACGGTGAGGCTGAGGTCGCGCACGGCGGTCACCCCGCCGAACCGCTTGACCAGATGGGACGCTTCGAGGATGGCCACCGGTCAAGCGTGCGATCCGGGGTCACGCCGGGGCAACGGGTTTTTCGCGCAGCATGCGCAGCAGGTCCCACTCGTTCTCGCACACGCGCCGGCCGATCGCGGCCAGCTCCACCGACCGGGCGCCGCCGCGCAGGTGCCGCATGGTCTGCATGACGCAGATGATCCCCCATTTGAGCACGCCGAACGTCTCCCACCAGCGCAGCGCGTCCCGGTCCACCGGGTGGCCGCCGGCGGTCTCGTACGCGTCGATCAGCTCGTCGTAGTCGCCGAAGCCGCCCACCGGCAGCGGCGAGCCGAACCGCCACGCCTTCACACAGAGCCAGCCGAGGTCTTCGAGGGGGTCGCCGAGGTGGGCGAGCTCCCAGTCGAGCACCGCCCTGATCCCGTCGGGGCCGACGATGAGGTTGCCGTTGCGGAAGTCGCCGTGCACGACCGTGCGCCGCGCGTGGTCTGCGGGGCGGTCGGCGGCCAGCCGGCGCAGCGCCAGCTCGAACACCGGGTGCGGCTCGCCGAGCAGGTCCAGCACGTCCCGCCAGCGCCGCACCGGATCCTCCGCCCCCTCTTCTGGCGCCTCCTGTGCCAGGCAGGAGGGCGGCATGCGATGGATCGCGGCCAGGGCCCGCCCGCACTGCGCGGCCAGCAGGGGCCGGGCCGCGGCGTAGGCGTCGTCGCGCAGGATCTTGCGCGGGATGGTCTCGCCGGCCACGCGGGTCATGAGGATGTACGACTCATCGGCGGCGACGACCGCGGGCACCGGCACCCCGGCGTCGGACGCGGCCCGCATCAGCGTGGCCTCCGACGCGAGAGAGGCGCCCGCCTCCAGCGCGGCCCCCGGGGAGTCGAGCCGCAGGATCAGCTCGTGCCGCCCGAAGCCCGTGACGACGTCGAGGGCCCAGGTCTCCCGGGACGCCCCGCCGGGCAGCCGGGCGCTGAACGGCACCGACGCGCCCGCCCCGAACACCTCGCCGACGATCTCGTGGAGCCGGGTCATCGCAGGCCGAACTCCCAGTTGCCGCCCGCCGCGTACTCGCCCAGGATGCGCCGCCCGACCGCGTCGATGTGCACCTCGTCGGGCCCGTCGTAGATCCGCCCGGCCCGCGCGTGCCGGTACATCCGGTCCAGCGGCGTGTCGGGGGTGAGCCCGGCGGCGCCGTACACCTGGATGGCCCGGTCGATCACGTTGTGCAGCGTGCGCGCCCCCACCACCTTGATCGCGCCGATCTCCACCCGGGCCTGCGAGCCCGCGTCGACGGCCTCGGCGGCGTGGAGCGTGAGCAGCCGGGCGGCCTGGATGTCGGCGTAGGAGTCGAACACGTGCTGGCGCATGAGTTGCTTCTTGGCCAGGGGCTCGCCGAACGCGGTCCGCTCCTGCAACCTGCGGCACATCAGGTCGAACGCCCGCTGCGCCTGCCCGAGCCAGCGCATGCAGTGGAAGATCCGGCCGGGCCCGAGCCGCTGCTGCGCGATGACGAACCCGTGACCGCGGGGGCCGAGCAGGTTGGCGGCGGGCACGCGGACGTCCTCGTACCGGACCTCGCAGTGCGCCCCGTCGAGCCCCAGCACGGGCGTCTCGCGGACGATGCGGTAGCCGGGCGTGTCCGTCGGCACGAGGATCATGGAGAACGCCAGGTGGGGCGGCGCGTCCTGCTCGGTCCGGCACATCACGGTCGTGTACGCGGCCCGCGACGCCCCGGTCGTGAACCACTTGTGCCCGTTGATCACCCATTCGTCCCCGTCGAGCACCGCGGCGGTCCTGATCTGGGTGGGGTCGCTGCTGGAGATCGACGGCTCGGTCATGGCGAAGCTGGGCCAGATGTCACCCCGCACCAGCGGCTCGAGGTAGCGCTCGCGCTGTTCGGGGGAGGCGTGCTCGTGCAGCATCAGCGAGTCCTGCAGCGTGAACGTGCCCAGCGCGAGCTGCCCGAACTCGCTGCGCCCCTGCACCTCGTTGACGTAGACGTAGTCGAGGAACGGCAGGCCGCCGCCGCCCAGCTCACGCGGGTGGCCGAGCGCCCACAGGCCCTCCTTCTTGGCCTCGGCCCGCAGCTCGTCCAGCGCCGCCGCGGCCTCGGGCCCGCCCGCGTGGAGCACCGGCTCGGCCGGCTCCACCCGCTCGGTCATGAACGCGTAGACGGCGTCGCGGATCGGCCGGACACCATCGGGCACGGCGAAGCTCATGTGAGGATCTCATCCCGAAACCAGTTGCCCAGTCAATCATTTCACGGCAGCCAGCTCACGCGCCCGTGCAGGAAGGCGTACCCGACGAAGGCGACGGCGTCGATCAGCGTGTGCGCCACCACCAGCGGCATCGCGCGCCCCCAGCGCTGGTAGAGCCGCCCGAACACCACGCCCATCACGACGTTCCCGACGAACCCGCCGAACCCCTGATACAGGTGGTACGACCCCCGCAGCAGCGCCGACACCGCGACGGCCTTCCACGGCGTCCACCCGGCCTGCCCGAGCCGGTGCAGCAGGTATCCGGCGACGAGCACCTCCTCCAGCACGCCGTTCTGCGCCGCCGCGAGCAGCAGCACCGGCACCTGCCACCACACCTGGGGGAGCTGGCCGGCGACGACGGTCAGGTTCACGCCCGTGGCCCACACGGCGAGGTAGAACGCCAGCCCGGTGCCGCCGATCGCGGCCGCCAGCAGCGCCCCGCGCACCGTGTCGCGACCCTTCTCCCGGAAGTCCACGCCGATCGTGCGCAGCGACTCCCCGGAGCGCACCATCAGGTACGCCACCAGCGCGACCGGCGCCACGCTGATGGCGAGGTCGGCGAGCTGCAGCGCCAGGTCCAGCCACGGCCGCCCCGGCGCCATCGACCTGACCAGCACGGCCTGCTGGCCCTTCAGCTGCTCGGGCGCCGTCAGCGAGCCGATCAGCCGCAGGAGCGCCAGCAGGCCGCTGGCGCCGAGCGAGACCGAGAACACGACGAACAGCTCGGCCCGGATGAGCCGGGGCCCGAGCGCCGGGGGCGGTCCCAGGGGAGAGGCGGTGGGAGACTCTGTGCGCATGGCCGCAGGCTAGCCGTTCATCGATCGGATGCGAGTAAATAGCGACTTGAGGGGAAATCGATGACATCTTCTCCGCACGACGTGCCCACGGCGTCCCAGCTCGTGGCCGCCGTCCGCGACTTCCTCCAGAGCGACGTGCTCCCGGCCGTGGACGGGCGGGTGCGCTTCCACACGCGGGTGGCGATCAACGTGCTCGGCATGGTGGAACGGGAGATCTCGCTCGGCCCGGAGCAGGCGCGCGAACACGCGGCGCGGCTGGCCGCGCTCGGCATGGCGGACGACGCCGAGCTGGCCGCCGCCATCCGCGAGGGCCGGATCGAGGACGACCACGCCCTCGTCACCGCCCTGGAGCAGGCCGTACGGGCGAAGCTGGCGGTCGCCAACCCCGCCTACCCGGAAGACTGACGGCCCGCCCCGCTCGCGGCGGGACGGGCCGTCACCCGGGGGTCAGTGCGAACCGGTCAGATCCAGGTCCTTGACCTTCGGGTCGCCCTCGTCGGCGAAGTAGTCGTCGCGAGCCGTCGCGTCCTCGCCGTCGGCCACCTTGGTCGCCCGGAACAGCAGCGTGACCAGCGCCGCCACCGCCAGGTTCACGGCCACCGCCACGAACCCGGGGTAGATCGTCATCTTGGTGTCGAAGCCCAGGTTCGACAGCGCGAACGCCGAGCCGCCGAAGTGCAGCTTGCCGTTGACGGGGTTCGGGATGAGGTACAGCATCCACATGCCCGCCACCAGGCCGGCCGCCCAGCCCGCGATCAGGCCGCCCTTGTGGAACCAGCGCGTGTACAGGCCCAGGGCCACCGCCGGCAGCGTCTGCAGGATGATCACGCCGCCGATGAGCTGCAGGTCGATCGAGAACTGCGGGTCGAGCAGCAGGATGCACAGCACCGCGCCCACCTTGACCACCAGTGACACGATCTTGGAGACGTTGGCCTCCTCGCGGTCGCTGGCGTTCTTGTTGAAGTACTCGCGGTAGATGTTGCGGGTGAACAGGTTCGCCGCCGCGATCGACATGATCGCCGCGGGGACGAGCGCGCCGATGCCGACGGCCGCGTACGCGACGCCCGTGAACCAGTCGGGGAACATCTTGTCGAACAGCAGGGGGACGATCGTGTTGTTGTCGGCCTTGCCGTTGGTCATCACCGGCTTGACGCCGGCCGAGATGGCCATGAAGCCGAGCAGCGCGATCAGGCCGAGCACGAAGCTGTAGGCGGGCAGCGCGGACATGTTCCGCTTGATGACGTTGCGGTTCTTCGAGGCCAGCACGCCGGTGAGGCTGTGCGGGTAGAGGAACAGCGCCAGCGCCGAGCCGAAGGCCAGCGTCACGTACTGGAGCTGGTTGTTGGCGTTCAGGAGGATGCCGTCGCCCGGTGCCGGGCTGGCGTCGAACTTGGCCTTGGCCGCGTCGAAGATCGAGTCCCAGCCACCCAGCTTGGCCGGGATGTAGATGACGGCCGCCAGGATCACGATGTAGATCAGCGTGTCCTTCACGAACGCGATCAGCGCGGGCGCCCGCAGGCCCGACTGGTAGGTGTACGCGGCCAGGATCGCGAACGCGATCACGATCGGCAGGTGCCCGGTGATGCCCATCGCCTTCAGCACCGCCTCGATGCCGATGAGCTGGAGCGCGATGTACGGCATCGTCGCCACCAGCCCGGTGATCGCGATCACCAGTGCCAGCGTCGGCGACCCGAAGCGGGCCCGTACGAAGTCGGCAGGGGTGACGAACCCGTGCACGTGCGACACCGACCACATCCGCGCCAGCACCAGGAACACCAGCGGGTACACCACGACCGTGTACGGCAGGGCGTAGAACCCGATCGCGCCGGAGCCGAACACCAGCGCCGGCACCGCCACGAACGTGTAGGCGGTGTAGAGGTCGCCGCCCACCAGGAACCACGTGATCCAGGACCCGAAGCTGCGCCCGCCGAGCCCCCACTCGTTGAGGCTGGCCAGGTCGTTCGGCCGCCGCCACCGCGCGGCCACGAACCCCATGGCGGTGACCAGGAGGAACAGCAGCACAAAGACGACCAGCTCGGTCGTGTGCCCGCTCACTTGGTCATCCTGTAGACGATGGTCGTGGACACGACGCCGACCACGATGAAGGCGAGCTGGAGCCAGTAGAAGAGCGGAAAGCCCAGCAGGCGGGGCTCGTCGGCGTTGAACAGGAACGTCAGCAGCGGCAGCACGATGGGCAGGAGCAGCAGCCAGTTCCAGGGGCTGCGGTCGGTGCGTGGCTGCCCGGGTTCCCCGGTAGTCATCAACCCTCCGATGAGTGGATCTGGAGCCGGCTGTGACCGGTTCCTGACGGGTAGTCAATGGAGGGAGAGTAGCTTTGCGGTGGTATTAATCCAAATGTCGGCAATATTACGGTTTGGCCTAAAATCCTCAGCCATTGCCGCCATGCCACACGCGTCACCCCAGAAACCATAAACACTCGCCCGCCGCACGCCTCCCCCAGATCGCCGAATGGTCCCTTCCCCGCGACGAACGGTCCCCACCCCACCAGAGCACCGCCCCGGCGACGCTGCGCTGGCGGGGGCTGCGCTGGCGGGGGCTGCGCTGGAGGACGCTGAGCTGGAGGACGCTGAGCTGGCGGGGCTGCGAATGGCGGGGCCAGGCGCCGGGCCAGCCGTTGTGGGGCGGCGCTGGAGCGGCGGCGAGCCGTCATAGGCCGGCGCATGACGGGGTTACGCGACGTGGCACCGTCGCGTGGCGGGGTTTCGCGGCGTGGGACCGTCGCGGGGGAGAGGTTACGCGGCGTGGGACCGGCGCGGGGTGGCGCGTCGCGGGGATGCGCGCCGTGGGGCGGCAACGCGGGACGGCGCGTCGGAGCGCCGCGTCGGTGGGTCGGGGTGCGGTGGAGCTCGGCGCCGTCGACGGTGCCCGGCCCTTTGGGGGGCGCTTGCCGAGCCGTGCGCCGCCGCGCCACCAGGCCGCCGCGCTGGACGGGCGCTGCGGTGGCGGGCTGCGGATGGCGGGGTCGGGTGGGCGCGAGCCGTCGTGGTGTGGCGGTGCGGGACGGGGTTGGGGAGCGCTCGGTGGGTCAGGTGGTGCGGTCGGCGGCGGTTTTGGGGTCGTGGCGGACGTCCCCCGGCTGCCCCACCCGGCGCGTCCAGGCCGCGAACTCCACCAGCACCCCATCGGGATCCTTGAAGTAGATCGACCTGACGAACACCCCGTCATGCATCTCCGGCGCCACCCCGAACTCGCTGTCGTCGTGGTTGAGCACCACCCCCACATCCACCCCCTTGGCCATGAGCCGTTCCCGGTACTCCTCGATCCGCTCCGGCGGCACGTCGAAGGCGATGTGGTTCATGGACCCGACCGCCGACAGCAGTTCTCCCCGATCCGGCAGGTTCTTCGGCGCCGACACCCCCGGCACGCCCTCGGGCGCGTCCGGGAACCAGAAGAACGCCAGCGCGTTCCCACCCCCGCAGTCGAAGAAGAAGTGCTGGCCCCAGCCCATGGGCAGCTCGATCGTCTTGATCAGCGGCATGCCCAGCACGCCGGAGTAGAAGTCGACGGTCTGCTTCATGTCCGAGCAGACCAGCGCGACATGGTTGACCCCGCGGAGCTCGAATTCGCTGTTCATAGTAACTCCGTACTTATCACAGGGTTCTACGAAAAAACATGACACGAGATGTCGGGTATTCGGGGAACGATCGGCCACATGATTGCTTTGGTAGCGGGGGCGACCCGCGGAACGGGACGGGGCATCGCGGTCGCGCTGGGCGCGGCCGGCGCGACGGTCTACTGCACGGGCAGGAGCACGCGGGAGCGGCGTTCGGAGATGAACCGGCCGGAGACCATCGAGGAGACGGCGGAACTGGTGACCGCGGCCGGCGGCACGGGCATCGCGGTCCAGGTCGACCACCTGGATCCCGGCCAGGTGGAGGCGCTGGCCGAGCGGGTGGAGCGCGAGCAGGGCAGGCTCGACGTGCTGGTCAACGACGTGTGGGGCAGCGACCACCTCTGGGAGTGGGACACCCCGGTCTGGAAGCACGACATGGACAAGGGCTTCCGGCTGCTCAGGCTGGCGGTCGACACGCACATCATCAACAGCCGCCACCTGCTCCCGCTGCTGATCAGGAACGAGGGCGGCCTGGTCGTCGAGGTCACCGACGGCACCTGGGCCTTCAACGAGACCCGCTACCGCGAGAACGTCTACTACGACCTGGCCAAGGTCTCGGTGAACCGGCTGGCCTTCGCCTGGTCGCGCGAGCTGCGCCCGTACGGGGGGACCGCGGTGGCGGTGACGCCGGGGTTCCTGCGCTCGGAGGCCATGCTCGACAACTTCGGCGTCACCGAGGACAACTGGCGCGAGGCGAAGGTGGACGTCACCTGGATGGTCTCCGAGACCCCCGCGTACGTCGGCAGGGGCGTCGCCGCCCTCGCCACCGACCCCGACCGGCAGCGTTGGTCGGGCAGATCGGTCTCCAGCGAGGACCTGGCCGGCGCGTACGGCTTCACGGACGTGGACGGCAGCCGCCCGCGCGTGTGGAGCTACATCACGGAGGTACGGGAGCCGGGCAAGGACATCGACCCGGCCGACTACCGCTGACCCGGGCAGCGGTCAGGCCCGTCAAGGCCGGTCAGGGCCGGTCAGGGCCGGTCAAGGCCGGTAGAGGGCCGACATGCGGGCGGCGGCGTCGGCGACCAGCTCCCGCAGCTCGGCCGGATCCAGCACCTCAGCCTCCGGCCCGAACCGCAGCACCTGCGAGTACGCCACCGGCACCGACTCCACCGCCAGCCGCACCGTCCCGTCCGGCTGGAGCGAGGCGAGCGCGTCGTCGAGCGCGGCCGGGTCGGCGATGTGCCGCAGCATCCGCACGCCCCGCTCGCTGAGCCGCAGCGTGACCACGTCCCGCAGCAGCGACCGGGTGAACTCCGCCGACTGCTCCGCCCAGAAGACGGCCAGGTCGAAGGAGGGCTCCCGGTCGAACGGCTCCGCGAGCACGGACACCGCGCCGAACCGGTGCACCCGGAAGATCAGGAACCGGGTTCCGAGCCGCGCGGCCAGGTACCAGGCGCCCGCCTTGAGCACCAGCCCGTACGGCTCCAGCGTGCGCACGTTCCCCTTGTAGACGGCCGAGACGCGGCGGTCGTTCCACACGGCCCTGGCCAGCGGCGCGAGCGCCTGCGGCGGCGGGTCGTCGCCGACGAACCAGCCGGGCGCGTCCAGGTGGAAGCGCTGCGCCGCGACGGCGGGCGCGTCCCGCAGCGCGGGGGAGAGCGCGGCGGCGGCCTTCAGCCGGGCCGTGGCCGCCACCTCCTCCAGTCCCATCTCCCGCAGCGCCGCCGGCACCCCCGACAGGAACAGCGCCTCCGCCTCGGCCCGGTCCAGCCCGGTCAGCCGCGTCCGGTACCCGTCCAGCAGCCGGTAGCCGCCGCCCCGTCCCCGGTCGGCGTAGACGGGCACGCCCGCCTCCGACAGCGCGAGCACGTCCCGGTGCACGGTCCGCTCGGAGACCTCCAGTTCCTTGGCCAGCTCGGCCGCCGTCATCCCGCCGCGGCCCTGCAGCAGCAGGACCAGCGACATCAACCGCGAGGCGCGCACAGCGGCAGCACCACGACGGAGGGACGGTCAGGGGAGTGGAACACCTCGACGTCGGCGGGCACCATCGCGCCGCCGCCCCCGCCGAGGGGGTCGCCGTTGCCGGGATTGCGGGCGATCGTCGGGTACGCCCCGGCCGCCACGTGCACCCTGATCCGGTGGTCGCGCCCGAACCGGTGCGCGATCGGCCACAGATCCACGCGGACCCGCCGTACCCCGTCGACGGCGTCGGAGGCGGAAAGGCGGCGCACGCCCTCGCACACGTTGAACGAGCGCCCGTCCGGGTGCACGTCGCACACCCGCACCACCACGTCCACGTACGGCGTGCTCGACCGCACGAACAGCTCGCTCCGCACCGGCCCGATCATCTCCACGTCCGACTCCAGTGCCGCCGAACTGTACACCAGCACGTCGCGACGCTGTTCCAGCCGCCGCTGATCACGCGGCCGGGAGTCGCCGAGCAGGACCGGCCCGCCGATCACCGGCGTCGGATGGGAGGGGTGGTAGCGGAACAGGTCGGGCGGGGCGTCCAGCGGCCCGTCGGTCCCCAGCCCGAACCCGTGCTGCAGGTGCCAGCGCTGCTCCCGCATCCCCGGCACCGGCCAGTCGGGGTGGTCGCGCCACTCCTCGGCCCCCGTCACGTACAGGCGCACGGGGTCGGGCCGCAGCCCGGAGCGGTCGCCCAGCAGGTGCGCGCGGAACCAGGTCAGCGCCTCGGTCATGGCGGGCCGTCCGTGCCGGGTGTCGATGTGGTACCAGGGCCCGATCGTCAGGTACGGCCGCCGCCCCGCGGCCCGCATCGCCGTGTAGTCCTTGAGCTGCCACGGCAGGAAGACGTCGTACCAGCCGCCCAGCATGGTGACGGCCGCGTCCACCTCGCCCACCTTCGGCGAGAAGTCACGTTTGTCCCAGTAGGGGGCGTCCGGGTGGGCGTGGTGCATGAGCAGGTCCTGGTAGAACCGGAGCGGCCGCCCGGCCGAGGCCAGGTCCAGCTCGGCCACGGGGCGGCCGGACAGGACCGCCCTGCGGGTCAGCCGGGGCGCGGTCAGCACGGCGGCGCCGCCGAACCGGCGCGACATGCCGTCGGTGAGCGTGGTCCAGCTCAGCGCCGACTCCAGCGCGAACGCGCCGCCCACGTAGGCCGCGTCCCTGAACTGGGAGGCGGTGATCTGCGTGGCCATGGCCTTCAGCTCCGGCCCGGCGTAGGGCGCGACGGCCCACTGCGTGTAGCCGAGGTAGGAGGGGCCGAACATCCCGAACGAGCCGCCGTACCAGGGCTGCTTGCGCAGCCAGGCGATGGTGGCCAGGCCGTCGTCGTGCTCGTCGCCGAGCGGGTCGAGCAGCCCGCCGGAGCCGAAGCCGCCGCGGCAGCTCTGGATGACGACGTGGAAGCCCTGCCGCGCGAAGCCGCGGCCGAAGTACCAGCCGAACAGGCCGCGCCGGCCGTACGGTGAGCGCATCAGGATGACGGGGGCCCGCTCGCCTCCGGCCGGGGCGTAGTGGTCGGCCAGGAGTGTCACGCCGTCGGGCATCGGAACGGGAAGGTCCCGCTGGAGCCGCACGCGTCTCATGTACTAACCAGTAACAGATGCCCCCGGGCCGTGGTAGCCCGGGGGCACCCGTCCGCGCGGGTTTACCCGGGGGCCGCTACGGGGTCGCCCGGTCGGGGCGCTCCGAGATGCGGACGGCGTTCACGATCGTGGCGCCCTGCCGGGTGGCGAAGCGCACGTTGAGCTGGCCGTCGGTGACCTTCACCGTGTACTGCCTGCTCACCGCCGTGTACGTGCCCGCCTCCAGGGCCAGATCGAGCGCCGGGATCGCCAGCTGCCCCTCGACGAGGACGTCGAAGACCCGCTTGCCCGGCTGCGTGCTCTTCAGATCGGCGAAGTCCAGCTCGACGGTGTACGTGCCGGCGGGCACGTTGTCGAACCGGTACTCCAGCATCTTCTCCCTGGCGGTCTTGAACAGCGCCTGGTCGGCGGTGCCCGCGATGGTCCTGGACGTGCTCGACGTGCTGGTCGAGGTGGCCACGTAGCCGTAGCCGCCCGCGGCGTACTTCTTGTCGGGCGTCCAGGTGTCACCGGCGCTGTCGACCACGTTCTTCGTGGCGCCGGTGTCGATGGCGACCTGCAGCTTCGGCACCACGACCGACACCTTGATCTCGATGGTCGGCTGCCTGCCGCTGGCCGACCGGACGAGGAGCGTGCCGGTCTTGACCGTGCCGGGTGCGACGCCGGCGCTGGAGAGCGTGGCCTTCAGCGTCACCTTCTGCCCCTTGGCCAGCTCGCCCGAGGCCGGCGTCGTGGCGAACCACGGCTCCGAGGCCACCGTGTACGGCGTCGGCGAGCCCAGGTTCGTCAGCTCCAGCGTCCTGGTGCGGGTGGACTCGGCCGGCATCACCACGGTCAGCTCGGCCGCCGACGCGCTCACCTGGCCGGTGACCAGCGCCGTGTCGATCCGCGTCACCGTGGTGGGCGCGATCGTGACGGCCTTGGTGAAGGTGCCGTAGTGCTCCTTGGACACCACGACCTCGTAGTCGCCGGCCAGCACCTGCCCGTAGAACGAGCCGTCCTCGCCGGTCGTGAACGTGGCCACGTCGCCCACCTTGACCGTCGCCCCGGCCAGCGGCTTGCCGTCGTTGGCGTCGGTGACCGCGCCGGTGACCAGGCCGTGCCGGCTGGCCGTGAACGTCAGGCCCTGCCCGGTGGACAGCACCGGCTCCTCGTAGGAGTACAGCATGGCGTCGGTGCCGCCCGCGTTCTCGATGCCGACGGTGGCGCTGGAGCCCTGCTCGCGCTCGCTGTCGATGTCCTTGTACCGGAAGCCGATCGAGCCGTCCTCGCCCAGCAGCGCCGAGAACGACACCCGCAGGTCGTCGGAGTTGTAGAAGGTCGCGTTGCGCCACTCCACGACGAACGTCCGGTGCGGCGCCGTGCCCGTCACCGCGGTGTAGACCCCGGCCTCGGCGTCCACGATGAGGTCGTCCCAGTACGGATAGACCGCGTTGTTGGGCGTGGTCGTCGTCGGCAGCCGGCCGTTGCTGCCGGTGGTGATCCGGTCGGTGGCGAACGAGACGTACCCGTTCGTGCCGATCCACGCCTTGCCGTACCCCGTGCCGTAGTACGGGACCGGGAACGGCAGCGTCACCTGCACGGCCTCGTCGTCGCCGCTCAGCGCCAGCTTCTCAGTGCCCGCCACGTACGCCTGCGCGCCGCTCCGGCAGGTGTAGCCGAAGTTGTCGCCGCGCAGCGGCAGTTCGATGTCCTTGGTCACGTCACCGGCCACCGAGACGGACGCCGTCGTGCCGCTGGAGCAGCGGGACACCGGCGTGATCTTCAGCTCGTAGTCGCCGCGCGGCAGCGTCAGGCTGTAGCGGCCCGAGGCGTCGGTCACGGCGCTCACCGGCGTGCCGGTGGCCTCCACCGTCGCGCCCGCCTCCGGCGTGCCCGCGGTGCTGACCGTGCCGGACACCACGCCGGACTGCTGCCTGGTCATGGCCACGTCCGCGGTCGTGGACTGCCCGGTCGTGATCGTGGCCGTCGCGCTCGCCTTGTCGTAGCCGAACTTCTCCGCGCTGACCTGGTAGTCGCCCGGCAGCAGGCGCGGCACGGCGTACGTGCCGTCCTGGCCGGTCGTCACCGTACGGCTCAGCGGCCCCGAGACCGTGACCGTCACGCCCGCCACGGGCGAGCCGCCCGAGGTGACGGTGCCGCGCAGGTCGCCGAGGTCATCGTGCGGCGCGGCCTGCACGGCGGCGTACGTGTCGAGCCGGCCCTCGCCCCAGACGTTGTTGTCGGCCGCGGTGCCGCCGCAGCTGGTGTCGCTGACGTCGACGGCGGTGCTGTCGAGCAGCGGCCGGGTGGCCGCCACCTTGCCCTGCAGGCCCGGCGAGCCCGACCAGATCAGCGCGACCGTGGCCGCCACGTGCGGCGAGGCCATCGAGGTGCCGGTGAAGCTGCTGTAGGTGTTGCCCGGCGTCGAGGAGCGCACGTTGACGGCCGGGGCCGCGATGTTCGGCTTGATCTCGCCGTTCTCACCCTCGCCCTTGCTGGAGCGGTTGTACAGCGCGTTGTTGATGTCGAAGCCGCCCGCGCTGTAGCCGTCCACGTACTGGCCGGGCGAGCCGCTGGTGCGGCAGGCGGGGCCCTCGTTGCCGTTGGCGAACGCCGGGAAGATCCCGGCCGCGACCCACGCCTCGACCGTCTCCTTGTACCAGGGGTCGTACCCGTCGCCGCCCCAGGAGTTGTTGACGATGTCGGGGGCCAGGTCGGGGCGCGGGTTCTGGCCGTTCAGGTCGGTCGGCGCCAGGACCCACTGCCCGGCCGCCAGCAGGGAGGCGTCGGTGCAGGTGTTGACCTCGCAGCCCTTGGCGGCGATCCACTTGGCGCCGGGCGCGACGCCGATGCCGTTCGCGCCGACCATCGTGCCCATGGTGTGGGTGCCGTGGCCGTTGTTGTCGCAGGGCGCGGAGGTCGGGCAGACGCGCGCCGGGTCGAACCAGTTGTAGTCGTGCGTGAACGTGCCGTCCTGGTTCCTGCCCCGGTAGCTCTGGACCAGCTCGGGGTGGTCGAACTGGGCGCCGGAGTCGATGTGGGCGATCACGATGCCCTCGCCGCGGTTGCCCAGCTCGCTCCAGACGCGCGGGGCGTTGACCCGGTCGATGTTCCACTCGACGGCGTTGAGCTTGACCTCGGCCTTGCCGGGCGTCGGATCGGGCAGCTTGACGGTGCGCACCGGCTGGATGCTCTCGACCTCGGACAGCTTGGCGATCTCGCCCGCGAGCTTCGCGTCGGCGGTCACCCGTACGGCGTTGACGATCCAGTACGGGGTGTAGTCGGTGTGGCGGGAGTCGAGCAGCTTGCGCAGGGCCGCCTGGGAGGTGGCGGCCCGCTCGGTCTTGGCCTCGAAGACCAGCTCGGCCTTCGTGTCCTTGGCGACGGCCCGGCGGGCGCCGCTCAGGTCGGCCGCCCCTTTCATCCGGACCCAGAAGGTGGCCTTGTCGTCCTTGTCGAGCTGCGCCCGGACGGCGGCGTCGATCTTCGCAGGCTCCGGCGCGGCCAGCGCCGGAGCCTGCGGGACGCATAAGCCTGCGGTGACGGCGATCCCGGCCAGGACCGCACGCCAGCGGGGGGTGTTGAGCACGCGACTCTCCTTCGAGTCCCTCGAGACAAGAGGTGATCTTTACGCCTCTGTCGAGAAGCGTGAAGAGATCTTGTCGGGAAAGCAAGAGGTGTCGCGAAATGTAACGTGACTGCCTGAAATGTAATCTGGTCAGCTGAAATGTCGCTGGTAGCCGACCTGTCGCATGATCGCCAGGAAGTACTCCTTGATCTCCTCGACGCCCTCGTCGTCGGGGTGGCCGACCAGGTGGCCCGTCACCGCGCTGGTCAGCAGCTCCTGCACCACGTCCAGGTCGAGGCCGGGCGGGAGCTCCCCGCGCTCGCGGGCCGCCGCCAGCGCCGCGTGCACCACCGTCGCCCGCCGCCCGCCGTTGGTCTCCCGGTACGTCCTGACCAGCTCGGGATAGTCGTCGACCGTGCCGAAGACCCGCCGGAGCAGGACCCGGTTGCGCGAATCGGCAAGGTGCAGCGCCCATTCGGTGAACATGTGGTCGAGGTCGCGCCAGCCGGTGAACGCGGGGTCGTTGTCGTGCAGGGCCCACTGCAGGGTGCGCACCAGCAGCGCCGTCTTGTCGGCGTACCTGCGGTAGACCGTCGCCCTCGTCACGCCGGCCCGCTTGGCGACCTGCTCGATGCTGGTCTGCTGGGCGCCGTACTCGATGAGCAGGTCGAGGGCGGCCGCCAGGATGGCCGTGTCGGCCTCCTGGTTGCGCGGCCGTCCGGCCGGTCGCGCGGCTGGCGTGCCGGTCGTGGCGAGGTCGTCGGTGCTCATCATGCGCGGCGGGTCACCATCTTGTCGTAAAGGCGGTCCGGCAGGAGTCTATTGACCCACAGCAGCAGGCCGGCCAGGTAGCCGACGGCGTAGCGGGGCTTCGGGTCGCGCGCGGCCACGATCCGCACGACGGCCCGGCCCACCACGCGCGGGTCCGACGCCCTGCTCCCCGGCCCGAACCCCGCCTCGGCCCGCCGCGCCATCCACTGCGCGACGTCCGCGTACGGCCCGTGCCCCGAGATCTCCCGCAGCTCGCGCGGCGTGTCGTCGCCGAACTCGGTCCTGATGATCCCGGGCTGCACCACCACGACCCGCACCCCGAACCGCCCGACCTCCTCCCGGAGCGAGTCGGAATATCCCTCCAGCGCGTGCTTGGAGGCGTGGTACCAGGCGCCCAGCGGCAGGGCGATCTCGCCGCCGATCGAGGAGATGTTGACCATCGTGCCGGAGCGGCGCTCACGCATGTGCGGCAGGACCAGCTGGGTCAGCCGGGCCAGGCCGAACAGGTTGACCTCGAACACCTGCCGCGCCCGCTCCAGCGGCACCTCCTCGGTGGCGCCGTACACGGACGTGCCCGCGTTGTTCACCAGCACGTCGATGCGGCCCTGCGCGTCGAGGACCGTCCGCACGGCCCGCTCCAGGTCGGCGTCGCTGGTCACGTCCACGCCGATCGCGTGGCCGCCGGCGTCGCGGATCACGTCCATCCGCTCCACGCGGCGCGCCAGGCCGTACACGGTGTGGCCGGCGCGCAGCAGCTCCAGCGCGGTGGCGCGGCCGATGCCGGACGACGCGCCCGTGACGAGGCAGACCCGGCCGCTCATCCCCGGACGTCCCACGTCACCGGGAGGCTGTGGACCCCGTAGATGAGCATGTCGGTACGGAGCGGCACCTGGTCCGGCTCGACCGCCAGCCGCAGCGACGGGAACCGCCTGAACAGCGCCGGATAGCCGGCCCGCATCTCCACCCTGGCCAGCTGCTGGCCCAGGCACTGGTGCACACCGTGGCCGAAGCCCACGTGCCCGCTGGTGTCCCGGCGCACGTCGAGGACGTCGGGGTCGGGGAATCGGCCCGGGTCGCGGTTGGCGGACGGCACCGAGATCGTGACCGTCTCACCGGCCCTGACCAGCTCGCCGCCCAGCTCGACGTCCTCCAGCGCCGTACGGACGAGGAAGGGGATGATCGTGAGGTAGCGCAGCAGCTCCTCCACCACCTGGTCCGCCCGGCCGGGCTCGTCGCGCAGGACGGCCAGCTGTCCGGGGTGGCGCAGCAGCGCGAACGTCCCGAGGGCGAGCATGTTGGCGGTGGTGTCGAGGCCGGCGCCGAGGAGCATGAAGCCGATGTTGGCCAGCTCCTCGTCGGTGAGGTCGCTCCTGGTCAGGCCGCTGAGCATGTCGTCGGTGGGCTCGGCCCGCCTGGCCACGACCAGGTCGCGCATGCGCGCCTGCATCGTCAGGAACGTGGAGATCTTCCGCTCCTGCGTGGCGTCCGGGCGCACCAGCTCGGTGGCCTCGGCCATGAAGCCCGCCCGCTCCTCGTCGGGCACGCCGAGCAGCTCGCAGATCACCACGGCCGGGACCGGCGCCGCGAACGCCTCCACCAGATCGACCGGCGGGCCCTGCCGCTCCATGAGGTCCAGCCGGCGTTCGGTGATCTCCTCGATGCGCTCGCTCAGCATGCGCATCCTGCGCACCGTGAACTCGCCGGTGAGCAGGTGGCGGTAGCGCGTGTGCTCGGGCGGGTCCATCCCGATGAACATCCCGGGCGGGCTCGGCCGGCCCGCGCCGGTGCTCTCGATGGGGACGTGGCGCAGCTCGGAGCGGGCGCTGAAGCGGCGGTCGGCCAGCACCTCGCGCACGAGCTTGTGACTGGTGACCAGCCAGCCCACGTGGCCGTCGGGGTAGGCCAGGCGGGTGATGGGGGTCGTGGCGCGCAGCTTGGCGAGGTCGTCGGGAGGGTCGAACGGGTTCGGCCGCACGGTGGGGAGGGCGATCGCCTCGGTATCGGACATTTTGGGTCTCCTCTCGATCCCACGAATACAGTACAGCTCTGTATTCAAACTCGCGCACGGGGGCGGATCGGTGGGTCGGCGTTGCGCGATCATGGTCCGCCGGTTAACCTGTTCGCATGCGAAATCACGCTCAGCTCCAGTGGTGGCGCCGCTCCTAGGCGGCGCGTGTTTCGCATTCCTCAACGGACGGCCGCCCCGGATGGCGGCCTTTCTCGTGTCCGCCCCCGGGGCTCGATCATTTGACGTGGTAAAGGGGCATGGAGTGGAGACGAGCGGATATACCACCGCCGGGGGCATCGGTGTCGAGCGCGAGGCGCGCGAGGTGGACGAGGCCGCACTCGAAGAGATCGTGACCGCGCTCGGGCACAGGCGCGGCGGCGCGTTCTCCTCGGGCATGGACTACCCGGGCCGTTACAGCCGATGGGCCTTCGGCTACGTCGACCCGTGCCTGGAGCTGGTCGCCAAGGGCCGCGTCATCTCGGCGACCGCGCTGAACGAGCGCGGCAGGGTCGTGCTGCCCGCCGTCGCCTCCTGCCTGCTGGCCGCCGGCAAGCCGGTCGCCGAGCCGACGCCGGACCACGTCGAGGTGTACGTCGCCGAGTCGGAGGACCTGCTGCCGGAGGAGATGCGCAGCCGCCGGCCCACCGTGTTCACCGCGATCCGCGAGGTCATCGCCGCCTTCAAGGGCGACGACCCGCACCTCGGCCTGTACGGCGCCTTCGGCTACGACCTGGCCTTCCAGTTCGAGCCCATCAGGCAGGAGCTCGTCCGCCCCGACGACCAGCGAGACCTCGTCCTCCACCTGCCCGACCGCATCATCGTGATCGACCGGCAGCGCGAGTCCAGCGTCGAGTTCCGCTACGAGTTCACCGTCGACGGCGCCACCACCCGCGGCCTGGAGCGCACCGGCGCCACCGCCGAGCCCGTCACCCCCGGCGAGCTGCCCGAGAACCCGGAGAAGGGCACGTACGCCAAGGTCGTGGCAGCCGCGAAGGAGAGGTTCAAGCGCGGCGACCTGTTCGAGGTCGTGCCCGGCCAGGTCTTCCACTCCGTCTGCGCCGACCCGTCGGCCTTCTACCGCGGCCTGCGGCAGAGCAACCCGGCGCCGTACGAGTTCATCATCAGCCTCGGCGAGGGCGAGCACCTGGTCGGCGCCTCGCCCGAGATGTACGTCCGGGTCAGCGGCGACCGCGTCGAGACCTGCCCCATCTCCGGCACCATCGCCCGCGGCAGCAACCCGGTCGAGGACGCCGAGGCCATCCGCACCCTCCTGTCCAGCGTCAAGGAGGAGTCGGAGCTGACCATGTGCACCGACGTCGACCGCAACGACAAGTCGCGCATCTGCGTGCCCGGCACGGTCAAGGTCATCGGGCGCCGCCAGATCGAGCTCTACTCCCGCCTGATCCACACCGTCGACCACATCGAGGGGCGGCTGCGGCCGGAGTTCGACGCGCTCGACGCGTTCCTCACCCACATGTGGGCCGTGACGGTCACCGGCGCGCCCAAGACGTGGGCCATGCAGTTCATCGAGGACCACGAGGCCACGACCCGCAGGTGGTACGGCGGCGCCATCGGCTTCATCGGCTTCGACGGCTCCATGAACACCGGCCTGACCCTGCGTACCGCCCAGATCAAGAACGGCGTGGCGACGGTCAGGGCCGGGGCGACGCTGCTGTTCGACTCCGACCCCGAGTCGGAGGAGCGCGAGACCGAGCTCAAGGCCAGCGCCCTGCTCGGCGCCCTGGCCGCGGTCAACCGGCCGGGCACCGTCCCGGTCCCCGAGCCCAGGCCGCAGCCGGGCCAGGGCATGAAGGTGCTGCTCGTCGACCACGAGGACTCCTTCGTCAACACGCTGGCCGACTACTTCCGCCAGGAAGGCGCCGACGTGGTGACGCTGCGCCACGGCTTCCCTGTCCACATGATCGACGACATCGCGCCCGACCTGGTGGTGCTCTCGCCGGGGCCCGGCTGGCCGTCCGACTTCGGCATGTCGGCCCTGATCGACCAGATCTACGCCCGCGACCTGCCGGTGTTCGGCGTCTGCCTGGGCCTGCAGGCCATGGTCGAGCAGGCCGGGGGCACGCTGGAGCTGCTCGGCTACCCCGAGCACGGCAAGCGCGGCCAGGTCTCCCGGATCGCCGACAGCGCGCTGCTGGAGGGGCTGCCCGACGAGTTCACCGCGGCCCGCTACCACTCGCTGCACGCCAAGCAGCCCGGCGTCGTCGGCTTCGCCGCGACCGCGCTCACGCCCGACGGCAACGTCATGGCGATCGAGGACGTCGAGCGGCGGCGTTTCGCCGTGCAGTTCCACCCCGAGTCGATCCTCACGCAGGAGGGCGGCGCGGGCGCGAAGATCATCGCCAACGTCCTGCGTCTGTCCCGCAGATAACTACGGTAAAACCGCCGCGGGAGCGTGCGGAGCTCCCCTAGAGTCTCCGCATGCTCCCCGTAGACCTGCCCGGCACGGTGCGTGACGCGCTGCAGGCCCCGCTCGTCGACCACCACTGTCACGGGGTGCGGCGGGACGACCTGAGCAGAGCCGAGTTCGAGCTGCTCATCAACGAGGGCGGCAGCCCGGCGCCGCCCGGCACCACCCACTTCGACGCGCCGCTGGGGATGGCCGTGCGCCGCTGGTGCGCGCCGCTGCTCGACCTGGAGCCGCACGCCCCGCCGGCCGTCTACGTCTCGCGCCGGGAGGAGCTGGGCGCGGCCGAGGTCAACCGGCGGCTGCTGGCCGGGGCCGGGGTGGTGGCGTTCCTGGTGGACACCGCTCCCGCGGAGATCGGCCCAAGGGAGATCGGCGCAGGGGACATCGACCTGCTGACCGCCACCGAGATGGGCCGCCACGGCGGGGCCGCCGCCGACGAGCTCGTACGGATCGAGCAGATCGAGCGGGACGTGGCCGAGGACGCGCCGCTGGCCGTGGACTACCTGGACGGCATCGGCGAGGAGCTGACCGCCAGGGCCGCCAGGGCGGTCGGGCTGAAGACCGTCATCGCGTCGCTGTACGGCCTCGACTTCGACCCGGGCAGGCCCACCAGGGGAGCGGTGATCGCAGCGGCCAACCGGCGGCTGTCGGACCCGAAGCAGCCGCTGACGGACGAGGTCCTGCTGCGCCACCTGCTCTGGAGCGCGATCGACGTGGCCAGGGAACGGGGGCTGCCCGTGCAGTTCCACACCGGCTTCGGCGGCTCGGGGCCCGACCTGCACCGCACCGACCCGGGCCGGCTGGGCGCGTTCGCCAGGATGCTGCAGCCGGTCGGCGTGCCGCTCATCCTGCTGCACTGCTACCCCTACCACCGCCAGGCCGCCTACCTCGCCGAGGTCCACCCGCACGTCTACGTGGACGTCGGCCTCGCGCTCCCGCACACCGCCGCGGCCTCGGCCAGGGTCGTGGACGAGCTGCTGGAGCTGGCGCCGTTCCACAAGCTGCTGTTCAGCTCCGGCTGCCACGGCGTGGCCGAGACCTGTCACCTGGGCGCGCTCTACTACCGGCAGGCGCTCGGCGCGGCGCTCGGGTCGCGGCTGGCGGCGGGGGAGTGGAGCGCCGCGGACGCCGCCCGCATCGCCCACATGATCGGCTCGGGGAACGCCCGCCGCGTCTACCGCCTGTGAGTCCCGGGGGGCCGACTCGCGCCGGGCGGGTCCCACCTGGTTTGCTGGGGGCCGTCACAACACCCGACCTGAGCAGGGGGCTCTTCTGTGGGCACTGTCGAACCCGAGGCCGAGATCACGTTCCGCAGCGACGTGGACGTGGAGCTGGTGAAGGCCGCCGCGTCAGATGCCGACGTGCTGTGGGCCGCACGCGTCTCCACGAAGGGCGAGAGCTCTCTGGAGGAGATCGAAGCCGATCCCCAGCGTTCCAAGGGCCTCATCAACTTCCTGATGCGCGACAGGCACGGCACGCCGTTCGAGCACTCTTCCATGACCTTCTACGTCAGCGCGCCGATCTTCGTTTTCCGGGAATTCATGAGGCACCGGACCTTTTCCTATAACGAGGAGTCCGGCAGGTATCGGAAGTTGACGCCGGTTTTCTATGTGCCCGGGCCCGAGCGGAAGCTGGTGCAGGAGGGAAAGCCCGGCAAGTACGTGTTCCTGGACGGCACCGCCGAGCAGCACAAACTGGTGACCGAGGCGACCCGGGAAAGCTACCGGCAGTCCTACCGCGCCTATCTGGAAATGCTCGAGGCGGGGGTGGCGCGCGAGGTGGCCCGTACGGTGCTGCCGGTGGGCCTCTACTCCTCGATGTACGCCACCTGCAACGCCCGTGCCCTGATGAACTTCCTGTCGCTGCGGGTGAAGCGCGAGGACTCCACGTTCCCGTCGTTCCCGCAGCGTGAGATCGAGATGGTCGCCGAGAAGATGGAGGCCTTGTGGGCGGAGCTCATGCCTCTGACCCACGCGGCGTTCGAGGCCAACGGGCGGGTCTGCCCCTGACCTGGCCTCAGGGCAGGCGGGACGTGGTCTCGCTGATCATCTGAGTGAGGATCGACGCGGTCGCGGGGTGGGTGTCGAGGAGCTCGTCCAGGCGGGCCCGCCACGCGCCCGCCTCCGCGTAGATCGCGTCCGCCTCCGCCTGCAGCCGCAGCCGCGTCTCGCACAGCTGCAGCTGGTACATGATCCCCAGGTAGTGGCCGACCGTGTCGCTGAGCCACCAGTAGGCGTCCGTGGTCGCGGCGGAGACGAAGGTCCGGGCGCCTTCCCAGGCCACTCGCCTGGGATGGAGGACTGCCATGGCCGGATGGTACGCCCCTCGTGCCGGGACGGGAATGACTCCAAGCGCCAACTCCACCGGCAAATACGATTTTTCTTCGCATTTTCCGACCGAAATTCGAATGCGAAGCATGACGAGGTAACTACAGATGGTGCGCTTCGCGTCGTATTGAGGAGAAACGGTTGTGACGCGTCATCAGTGGTGTAAGACTCAATTTTGAGCGCATCGGTTGTACCGGGGAGGGGCCGGCGCTCAAGACCCGGAGCCGTCAGGGAGGTGAACGACACGACCGGAACCCGATTCCGGTCCATAGGTGGGGTTGGTAAATGTCGTTGAATCCGCGCCTGGTAAAAGAGAGTTTCTCCGTCATCGAACCGGTGGCCGACAAGGCGACGGCCTACTTCTACGGCCGGCTGTTCGCCGAGAGCCCGCATCTGCGGGGCATGTTCCCGCCCGCGATGGACGTCCAGCGGGACCGTCTGTTCAGCGCGTTGACCCGCATCGTGTGGAGCCTGGACAGTCCGGACAGCCTCGCGGCGTACCTGGGCCAGCTGGGGAGGGACCACCGCAAGTACGGCGTGATCGCCGACCACTACACGGCCGTCGGCAACGCCCTGCTCGCCACCATCCGCCGCTTCGCCGCCGAGATCTGGAACCACGAGATCGAGGCCGCCTGGGTCGCCGCCTACACGGCGGCCGCCAGTCTCATGATCGAGTCGGCCGAGTCCGACTCCGGGGTCTCGCCCGCCTGGTGGCCGGCCGAGGTGATCGACCACGAGCTGCGCCACCGCGACATCGCCGTGCTCACGCTGCGCCCGGCCGAGCGGCTGCCGTACACGCCGGGCCAGTACCTCAACGTGCAGACCGCGCGCTGGCCGCGCGTCTGGCGCACGTTCTCCATCGCGAACGCGCCGCGCGCCGACAACACGCTCAGGCTGCACGTCCGCTCGGTCCCCGGCGGCTGGGTGTCCACCACGCTCATCAGGCACACCCGCATCGGCGACACGCTCCTGCTGGGCCCGCCGATGGGCACGATGGCGCCGTGCGAGAGCAGCATGCGCGACGTGCTGTGCGTGGCGGGCGGCACCGGCCTGGCCCCGCTGAAGGCGATCATCGAGCACATCATCGCCTCGGGCCGCCGGCCCAACATCCACCTGCTGTACGGCGCGCGCACGGTCGAGGAGCTCTACGACCTGCCCGACCTGATCAGGATGGAGTCGTCGTTCCCCTGGCTGCGGGTGCTGCCCGTGGTGTCCGACCAGCCGGGGTTCGACGGGATGCGCGGCCACCTGCCCGAGGTCACGCAGCGCTTCCACTCCTGGGCCGAGCACGACGTGTACGTGTGCGGCCCGCCAGGCATGGTCAACGAGACCGTACGCCGCCTCCAGATCGACGGCGTGCCCCTGTCGCGCATTCACCGGGACATCGTCCAGGCCGAACGCTGACAGATATTGACACTTCGCGTCGAAAGGTGCGAGGTGGAGGATGACACGCCAACGTGGAGGTGGACTGTGCCATCCCCCGCCGGGCGCCGAGGAATCGGCGGGCTGCTGACCCTGGTGCTCCTCCTGGCCCCGCTGCCCGCCCTGGCGTCGTCGGAGGCCGTCGCGCTGACGGAGCTGGGAACCGGCACGCAGGCCGGCACCGCGGTCCAGGCCGGGGCCGGCACTCAGGCGGGGTCTGACACGTTTCAGGCGGGCACTCAGGCCGGGCCCGACACCTTCCAGGCGGGCACGACGATCGTGGCCGCCCAGCAGGTCGGCAGGTTCGTCGACGGCGGGGCGTCCGGCATCGCGTACGCGACCTCGCCCGACAACGGCGCCACGTGGACCAGGGGAGTGCTGCCGGGGATCACCACGTCCGGCGGCGGGCTCCATCGGCGGGTCAGCGACCCGTCGGTGGCCTACGACGCCCGGCACGGCGTCTGGCTGATCTCCTCCCTGGCGCTCACCGACCAGGACGGGGTCGCGGGGACGGCGGTGCTCACCAGCCGCTCCTCCGACGGGGGCCTGACCTGGGACGATCCCGTCACGACCGCCGTCGCGGGCGGGGGCGACCTGGACAAGAGCTGGGTCGTCTGCGACAACGGCGCCCGCAGCCCGTACTACGGCCGCTGCTACGCGGTCTACGACGACGTCGCCGCGGGCAACGCGATCAAGGTGGCCCGCTCCGCCGACGGCGGCCTGACCTGGGCCGAGACCGGCACGTCCGCGACCGGGCTGGGCGGGCAGCCGGTCGTGCGGCCGAACGGCGCCCTCGTCGTGCCGTACCTGAGCGACGAGGGCCAGATCCGCTCCCTGCGCTCCCGCGACGGCGGCGAGAGCTGGGGCCGCAGCGTGCTCGTCGCCACGGTGCAGCGGCACAGGGTCGCGGGCGGGCTGCGGGCCGCGCCGCTGCCCTCGGCGGAGGTGGACGCCGCCGGCACCGTGTACGTCGCCTGGTCCGACTGCCGCTTCCAGTTCAGCTGCGGCGGCAACGACATCGTCATGAGCACCTCGGCCACCGGCGCCGAGTGGAGCCACATCCTGCGCGTCACGGACGACGGCGGCGACCACTTCATCCCCGGCCTCGGCGTCGACCCCGCCGGCGCGGGCGAGACGGCCAGGCTGGCGCTCGCCTACTACCGCTACCCGGCCGCCGCCTGCACGGCCGCCACCTGCCGCCTCACGGTCGGCTACACCTCCTCCGCCAACGGCGGCGCGAGCTGGTCGGCCCCCGTCGAGCTGCACGGGCCGATGGAGCTCGGCTGGCTCGCCGACTCCGCGCAGGGCCGCATGGCGGGCGACTACATCTCCACCTCGGTCGTCCCCGGCGGCAACGCCTACGTGGCCTTCACCGCCGCGGCGGCACCGGTGGACGGGGCGTTCGACATGCGGACCTACACCGTCACGGGCGGGCTGCCGATCATCGGCGGAGGCCGCCCCACGCTCGCCATCGAGGCGCCGATCGCCGCCGGCGAGGAACTGCCCGGCCCGCCCGCCTCCGCCCGCTGACCCTGGAGGAACTGCCCGGCCCGCCCGCTTCCGCCCGCTAACCCTGCAGACCCTGATGGAACGCGGCGGCGGTCTCCTCGTCGTTCGGCCAGAACGTCTCGATGGCCAGCTCGGAGAGCGTCACGTCCACCGGCGTCCCGAACGTCGCGATCGTCGTGAACATCGACAGCACCCGGTCCCCGGCCGCGATCCGCAGCGGCACCAGGATGTCGGCGGGGCCCGGCACGTGCGCCACGTTCAGGTCCACCCCCGGATACTCGTACGCGGCCAGCTCGTCGTACAGCGCGGCCAGTCGCGCGTCGCCCGACCCCTCGGCCTGCCTGCGTAGCTGGTAGAGCAGGTGCGCCCGGACCTCGGCCAGGTTCAGCAGCCGGCCGCCCATCGCGTCGGGGTGCAGCGAGAGCCGCATCACGTTGATCGGCTCCTTCAGCAGCTCGGCGGGCACCCCGTCCATGAACATCGCGGCCGCCGAGTTGGCAGCCACCAGGTTCCACGCCGCGTCCACCACGACCGCCGGGTACGGCTCGTGCCCGGCCAGGATCTTGTCCAGCGCCTGGCGTACGACCTCCATCTCCGGGGCGCGGACCTCGCGTTCCGGATAGACCGGGGCGAACCCGGCGGACATCAGCAGCCTGTTGCGCTGCCGCAGCGGCACGTCCAGCTCCTCGGCCAGCTTCATCACCATCTCGCGGCTCGGCCGGGCGCGCCCGGTCTCCAGAAAGCTGATGTGGCGGGCCGAAACGTCGGCCTCGATGGCCAGGTCCAGCTGGCTCACCCGCCGCCGCTGCCGCCACGAACGCAACAACTCACCAAATGTCTCTTCATTTACGGCTACAGCTCCCATGCCCGGCACAGTAGCCGCTGGAGGGAAGCGTCACGATTACCTGCCGGGTAATGCGGCTTCGCGGGCGGAAAACTCCCAGTCCTCTGAGACTGTCGGTCCTACGTGGCACGATGGCCGCAGACCAACAAGGGAGCACGCCATGAGTGACACACTGCTCGCGATCGGCACCCGCAAGGGCCTCTTCCTCGCCCGCTCCACCGGCGGCGGTTCGTTCGACATCGAGCCGATCCAGTTCTCGACGGTCGCCGTGCACTCGGTGGCGATCGACACGCGAGGCCCCTCGCCCCGGCTCCTGGCCGGGATCGAATATGGTCATTTCGGTCCGTCCGTCATGTATTCGGATGACCTCGGGAAGACGTGGAAGGAGGCGGAGCAGCCGCCCATCGCCTTCCCGGAGAAGACCGAGGCGACCCTGACCAGGGTGTGGCAGCTCGCGCCCTCGCCGTCCGAGCCCGGCGTGGTGTGGGCCGGGGTCGAGCCGGGCGCGCTGTTCCGCTCGGAGGACGGCGGCGTGACGTACCGGCTGGTCGAGGCTCTGTGGGAGCACCCGCACCGGCCGCAGTGGCAGCCGGGCGGCGGCGGCCTGTGCCTGCACACCATCGTCCCGCACCCCACCGACCCGCGGATCATCGGCGTCGCGATCTCCACCGGCGGCTTCTACCGCTCCTTCGACGGCGGGCTGTCGTGGGAGGCCGCCAATCGCAACATCCGGGCCGCGTTCCTGCCCGAGGGGGCGCAATATCCGGAGTTCGGGCAGTGCGTGCACAAGGTCACCATGCACCCCTCCCGGCCCGAGCGCCTCTACCTCCAGCACCACTTCGGCGTCTACCGCAGCGACGACTTCGGCGGGGCCTGGCACGACATCGGCTCCGGCCTGCCGTCCGACTTCGGCTTCCCGATCGCGGTGCACCCGTCGCGGCCGGACACGGTCTTCGTCCTGCCCCTGACGGCCGACAGCGACCGCACCCCGGTCGGCCACCGCTACCGCGTCTTCCGCAGCGACGACGCGGGCGCGACGTGGCAGCCGTTCGCCTCGGGCCTTCCCGAGGGGCCCGTGTACGCGGCCGTGCTGCGTGACGCGATGACGGCCTCGGAGGCGGGGGTGTTCTTCGGCACGCGCGACGGCGAGGTCCACGGCTCGCGCGACGGCGGCGAGACCTGGTCGCCGGTCGCCCGCCACCTGCCCGACGTGCTCACCGTGCGGGCGGCGGTGCTCTAGCCGATGGTCACGATGGTGGTCTTCGTGCTCCCCGGCATGCTGCGGCGATGGGTGAGCGGGCGCTCGGAGGTCAAGGTCTTCGCCGTGGCCTCCGACCGCGACTCACCGCCCACCCTGGGGGCGGCACTCGACATGCTCCGGCGTACGCATCCGCTGCTGGAGGAGCGGCTCCGCGACGAGTACGGGCGGATCCGCCGGCACATCAACATGATCGTGTGCGGCGAGAACGCCCACGGGCTCGGCGATCTCGACTACGCCCTCCCCCCGGGCGCCGAAATCTACGTCACCCCCACCCTGGCCTGACCCACCGCCCCACCCGAGTCCGCCCGCCCCGCCCCTCAGCACCCCGCCCTGACCCCACCCCTGACCCCACCGCCACCCCAGACCCCAGCGCCTCGCCGCCGCACCGCTCTCGCGGGAGCGCCGATGTGGCGCGGCTGGATGCAGGGCGGGTGCTCGATCGTGCCGCGGCGGGCGCGCCCCGAGTCGCCGAGCCCGCTGTGCCCGGCCGCGCTGTGCCGTGCCGTGCCGGGCTGGGCGGAGGGGGTGGGGCGGCGGGGTGGGGACAGAAGTGGTAGATCTTTGGGAGACCTGACATATCGGAAAGACCTTGCGCCATGATGGGGCGTGCGGCCGTCATCTTGACAGGCTGATGGCGGCACCGACTCCACCTTGCCCCCTGGAGATCGCATGTCCCGACCGCTGATCGGTATCACCGCCTACTTCGAAGCCGCCCGCTGGAGCGACTACGTGCGTGAGGCCGTACTGTCGCCTCCCTCCTACGCCAGGGCGGTCGGGCGGGCCGGGGGCGCTCCCGTGGTGCTCCCGCCGATCGGCACCCCCGCCATCGAGGACTACATCAGCGGCCTGCAGGGCATCGTCCTGGCCGGCGGCGTGGAGGTCGGCGCGGGCAACTACGGCGGCGAGCCGGAGGAGCGGGTGGCCGAGGCGCAGCAGCACCGCGACCGGTTCGAGCTGGCCCTGGCCAGGGCCGCCGTCCGCGCCGACCTGCCGATCCTGGCCATCGCCAGGGGCATGCACGTGCTCAACGTCGCCCAGGGCGGCACGCTGATCCCCTGGCTGCCCGAGGTGCTCGACAGCGACCGCCACGGCGAACCGGGCGCGACCCACACGATCCAGGTGAGCGTCTCCAGCAAGCTCGGCAAGGCCGTGGGCGACCGGATCGAGGTCGCCGCCCCCCACCACCAGTCCGTACGCCGGCTCGGCACCGGCCTGCTGGCCGTGGCCTGGGCCGAGGACCAGATCGTCGAGGGGATCGAGTTGCAGGGGCACAGGTTCGGCGTGGGTGTCCAATGGCATCCGGAGCGTGACGGAGATGCACGGATCTTCGATGCGTTCATCGAGGCGGCCCGATAGGCTGCGATCATGCCGCTGCACCCTCAGGCGCGGGACTATCTCGCCCGTTACGTGCCGGACGCGGGCACCGACTTCGACGCGTTCGGCCCGGCAGAGATCCAGGAGACGCGCGCGCAGCCCGACCGGGTGGCGATCCACCGCGGCCCGCTCACCAAGCTCCCCTTCGTCCGTGACGAGCAGGCCGAGGGCGTGCCCATCAGGATCTACCGCGCCGACCCCGGCGACGGCGCGCTGCCCGTCGCGGTCTTCTTCCACGGCGGCGGCTGGGTCTACGGCGGCGTCAAGCGGAGCGACCGGCTCTGCCGCGACCTGGCGATCCGCACGGGCGCGGTGGTGGTGTCCGTGGACTACCGGCTCGCCCCCGAGCACCCGTTCCCGGCCGCCGCCGACGACGCGTGGACCGTCGTGCGCGACCTGTTCGCCCGGCCGGCCTTCTACCAGGGCAACGGCGGCGTCGCGGTCGTCGGCGAGGGCGCGGGCGGCAACCTGGCCGCCGTCGCCGCCTGGCAGGCCCGCGACGCCGGGCTGGGCCTCACGCACCAGGCGCTCGTCTGCCCGGTGCTCGACCTGGCCATGGAAACGCCCAGCCACAGCGAGTACGCCAAGGGCTACGCGCTCGACGCCGCCGAACTGGCGTGGTACGCCCGTCAGTACGCCGGTGACGCCGATCCGGCCGACCCGCGGCTGTCCCCGCTGCGCCTGTCCGACGTCGCCGGCCTGGCGCCCGCGACCGTGGTGACGGCCGAGTACGACGTGCTGAGAGACGAGGGCGAGCACTACGCCCGGCGCCTGGCGGAGTCGGGCGTGCCCGCGGAGAGCCGCAGGTGGGACGGCGCGGTGCACGGCTTCTTCGGCCTGCCGGGCCTGTTCGACCAGGCCGTCGAGGCCCGCGGGTACGTCGCCGAGCGGCTGCGGGGGTCGTGGTGATGTACGACAAGCTCAAGCTCGACACCCCGGCCGACGGCGTCCTGCGGATCACGATCAGCGAGCCGGGCCGGCTCAACGCCGTGGACGCGACCGCCCACCGCGAGCTGGGCGAGATCTGGCGCGACGCCGACCGGGACGACAGCGTCAGGGCCGTCGTCGTCAGGGGAGAGGGCGGGGCGTTCTCCGCGGGCGGCGACCTGTCCATGATCGAGGACATGACCCGCGACCACGCGACCAGGCTGCGTGTGTTCGCCGAGGCCCGCGACATCGTCTACAACGTGCTCAACTGCTCCAAGCCGATCGTCTCGGCGATCCAGGGGCCGGTGGTCGGCGCGGGGCTCGCCGTGGCCCTGCTGGCCGACATCTCCGTCGCGGGCCGCACGGCGCGGATCATCGACGGGCACACCAGGCTCGGCGTCGCGGCCGGCGATCACGCGGCCATCGTGTGGCCGCTGCTGTGCGGCCTGGCCAAGGCGAAATACCACCTGCTGCTGTGCGAGCCCGTCACGGGCGAGCAGGCCGAGCGGATGGGGCTGGTCAGCCTGTGCGTGGACGACGACCAGGTGCACGACAAGGCCATGGAGATCGCGGTCAGGCTCGCCTCGGGTGCTCAGGAGGCGATCCGGCTGACCAAATACTCGCTCAACAACTGGCTGCGCCTGGCCGGGCCCTCGTTCGACGCCTCACTGGCCATGGAGTTCCTCGGTTTCACCGGCCCCGACGTGGTCGAGGGCGTGCGCGCGGTGCGGGAGAAGCGGCCGCCGTCGTTCGGCTGACTCGCGGGTGTGCTTCCCCCGCGCCCGGGTAGCGGGAGGTGGACGGGGCGGCCTGGTAGCCGCGCGGATGTCGAGGGCCTGTTCACCGAGGCCGAGAACGTTGCTCCGGGGACGAGGCAGAGGCTCACCCCGGCCTGCGCGCACCACGGCCGCCTCCGCCGAATCCTTTGCCAGAGATCTACGGGCCCTTTATGAGCGCGGCCTCCGTGCGTTGAACACGAAGGCGGGAGGAGTGTTGCGCCACACCGTACGCCCCGCCACGACCTCCTCGAACCGCTCGGCCAGCAGCGCCCGGAACCGGCGGGCCGAGCTCAGCGGGATGGCGTGAATGTAGGAGAACGTCGTGAACGCCGCACCAGGGCTCATCACTGACGTCACCGCACTCAGCAGCGAATGCTGCAACTCCTGCGGGAACGCCGCCCACGGCAACCCGCTCACCACCACGTCCGCCTGCTGCAACCCGCGCTCGGCCAGCAACTCGCCCAGCCGCGCCGCATCGGCGTTCACCACGTCCACGGCAGGGAACCGGGACTTCAGGAGCCGCGCCATGGGCTCGTTGACCTCCACGGCCAGGTGGTGGCCGCGCCCGCCCAGCCGCTGCTGGATCTCCGCCGTGAACGGGCCCGTGCCAGGGCCCAGCTCGACCACGGTCGGTTCGCCGCGCTCAGGGATCGGGGCGCAGACAGCCGAGGCCAGCCGCCGCGAACTGGGCGCGACCGCCCCGATCGTGGCCGGCGCCCGGAGAAACTGGCCGAGAAAAAGTGCGGTGTCATTGGGCATGCCCCGAACCTAAGGCAAGATCGCAGGTGGACGCTCCGCCCTCCGGACGGACCTCCGGCCACTTGGAGGAGGCGGGGTCCTCCGCGAGGAGGACCCCCGCCGACAACCTCCACGGATACCGTGTGTCCATGCGTTGGCGTGGTTTGCCGCTGGATGTCCTGCTCGCGGTCTCAGGTGTGGGTCTGGACCTGTTGACGACGGCGCACGCGGGCGACACCAAATACCTGCCCGCCGCGATGAACATCCCGATGGCGCTGCTGGTGGGCCTGCCCATGGGGCTCGTCCGGCGCCGGCCGGTGCCCGTCGCGCTCTACCTGGCCGGACTGCTGGTGGTGACCGACCAGCTCGAGTCGTTCACGTCCAACACGGCGCAGATCCTGGTCTGCGTGGCGCTCGGAGTCGTGGGCTACCGCTCCGGCTGGCGGGCCACCGTGCTCGCCGTGGCCGCCGCGATGGTCGCGACCGCCTGGAACATCGTCGACCCCGGCATCCCGGTCGTCATGAACACCTGGGTGTACTCGGTCTTCCTGGCGGTCTTCCCGGCCGTGCTCGGGGCGTACCTGCGCGGCTCGGCGGGGCCGCTGGAGGAACGGGACGTCACGCCCGACGCGCTGCTGGCGGCGGGCGGGGTCGCGATCACCGTGCTCAGCACCTGGACTTCCTGGCACGCGGGCACCCAGCCCGTCTGGGTGGTCGGCCTGCTCGCCGTGGTCGGCGGCCTGTCGCTGGGCATCGCCCGGCGGCTGCCCGGGGTGGTGTTCCTGCTGCAGGGCGTGCTGCTCGTCTCCGCCGACACCTATCTGAACCAGGTCGTCAACACCTGCGTGATCCTCACGCTCATCGCGATCGGCGTGTTCGCGATGCGGGTGACCTCCTGGGCGTGGACGATCGTCGCCTACGCCGCCGGCTGCATGCTGACCGCGATCGCCGTCGTCGGCGAGGAGACCCAGACCACGCCGTTCCGCGTCGGGATCCTCATGACGCTGGTGGCCACGCCGATCGCCATCGGCCGCTACCTCGGCATGCGGCAGGCCGCGGCGGCCGCCGAGCGGCTGCGCGCCGAGGAGGCGGCCCGCGCGGCCGTCGCCCAGGTACGCGCCGACCAGCTCGCCGAACGCGAACGCATCGCCCGCGACGTGCACGACATCGTCGCCCACCACGTGGGCGCCATGGTCCTGCGGGCCAGCGCCGCCCGCTACACCGCCCCCGACGGCCCCGTCGCCGACGCGCTCACCGACATCCGCGAGACGGGGCACCAGGTGCTGCAGGACCTGCGCGACCTGCTCGACCTGCTGCGCGACCCCGAACGCCAGCCCGACCTGCTGGCCAACCCCGCCGACGTGGTGCGCGAGTCCGCCGAACGCATGGCCGCCGCCGGGCTCGTCGTCGACCTCGAACTCGACCCCGCCACCGACCAGGCGCCCCTCATCGCCCGGGCCTCCGCCGCCCGCATCGTCCAGGAAGGACTCACGAACGTGCTCAAACACGCCGGCCCCGGCACCCAGGTCCGGGTCAGCGTCACCCCCTCGGCGGAGGGGCTGTCCGTACGGATCCGCAACGGCCGCCCGCCCACCGTCGTCGAACGCCTGCCCTCGTCCGGGCGCGGCCTGGCGGGCATGCGCGAACGCGTCCGCACCCTCGGCGGCACCCTCACCGCCGGCCCCGACGGCGAGGGCGGCTGGCTGCTGTCCGCCAGCCTCCCGGCCAGGAGCGTCGCATGATCCGCGTGCTGGTGGCCGACGACCAGGCGCTCGTACGGGCGGGCGTGCGGATGCTGCTGCAGGCCACGGGCGACATGGAGGTCGTGGGGGAGGCCGTGGACGGGGCCGAGGCGGTCCGCCTGGCCGAGCGCCACCTGCCCGACGTGATCCTCATGGACCTGCGCATGCCCAGGGTCGACGGGCTTGAGGCGATCAAACGCGTGCTCGCGGCCCGGCCGGGCGCCCGGATCGTGGTGCTGACGACGTTCGCGGACGACGCCAACGTGTATGCGGCGCTGCGGGCCGGCGCGGTCGGATTCCTGGTCAAGGACGACGAACCGGAGCGCATGGTGGACGCCGTGCGCCGGGCGGCGGCGGGGGAGCAGCTCCTGGCGCCGTCGGTGCTGCGGCGGGTCGTGGAGCGGTTCCTGGACGCCGAGGAGCAGGCCGCCGCGCCCCCGCCCGCCGGGCTGACCGAACGCGAGCTGGAGGTGCTCGCCCTGGTCGGCACCGGGCTGTCCAACGCGGAGATCGCCGAGGAGCTGCACGTGGGCGTGACGACGGTCAAGACCCACATCGCGGCGGCCATGGAGAAGCTGGGGCTGCGCAACCGGATCCAGGCCGCCGTCGTGGCCCACCGCACCGGCCTCGTGGACGCCTCCTTCCGCCCCGTACGCCTGCCGCGCCCCTGACCCCGCCCCTGACCCCGCCCCTGACCGCGCCCCGCTCGTCCGCCGGGCGGGGGACGGCCGATCATCCTCCGGGCGGACCGGCCCGGCACGGTCACCGGTGGCCCCCGGCGCCGCTAGGGTCGGGGGTGTGGTGTATGTGAAGATCTGCGGATTGAGCGAGCCCGAGCATGTGACCACCGCCGTGGAGGCGGGCGCGGACGCGATCGGGTTCGTGATGACCCGGAGCCCGCGCAGGATCGCGCCCGAGCGGGCCGCGGAGCTGGCCGCGCTGGTGCCCGGCCATGTGCTGACCGTCGGGGTGTTCCGCGGCGAGGACCCTGACACGGTGCGCGCGGCGGCGCTGGTGTCCGGCGTACGGGCCATCCAGCTGCACGGCAAGCACCCGCACGGCGACTTCACCGCGCTCAAGGACCTCGGCCTCAAGCTGATCAGGGCCGTCGACGCGGAGGCCGACCTGCGCTGTGGGGCCTACGACGAGGACCTGCTCCTGGTGGACGCGCCGCACGCCGGCTCCGGGCAGGCGTGGGACTGGGCGGCCGTCCGCGGCCGCGCGTCGGGCCAGTGGCTGCTGGCCGGCGGGCTCACCCCGTCCAACGTGACCGAGGCTATCGCGGCGGCCGCCCCGTGGGGCGTCGACGTTTCCAGCGGCCTGGAGACCTCGCCCGGGGTGAAGGACTCGGCGCTCATCCGGGCGTTCATCGAGGTGGTGCGGCGTGTCGGCTGAGCTCGTCCCGGACCTGGCCCGCGCGGTGGGCTTCCAGCACGCCTTCGCGCGCCGCAGGGCGCCACGGGAGACGGCCGTCCCGGGCGGGTTCGCGGTGCTCGACGACCGCTATCCCGGCTCGCACGACGACAACAAGCTCATCGTCGGCGCCGGCCCCGGGCCGGTCCCGGACACGCCGCAGGAGGCCCGGGACGCGGCGGAGCGGCTGCTGCGGGCGGCCGACGAGGCGCTCGCGGAGCGGGAGCACCGGCTGGTGTGCGTGGACGACGACCGGCTCGGTACGGCGCTCGCGCCCGCGTTCCTGGCCGCCGGCTACGAGCACGAGACGAACCTGATCATGGCCTTCCGCGGCACAAGCCCGTCCGAGTCTGTGGCGGCTGAGCGGCTCTCCCTGGCCGAGCTGCTGCCGGTGCTGCGGCGCGACTGGCGCCACACGCTGCCGCAGGCGCCGGACGAGGTGATCGACCGGCTCGCCCGCCGCGTGGAGGGCCGGCTGCGCGGCGCCGACGCGGTGAGCTTCTGGGGGGTACGCGCCCCGGACGGGGAGATCGCCGCCCGGGCCGACCTGTACGAGCACGGGGGCGTCGCCCAGATCGAGAGCGTCTTCACCGGCGCGGATCATCGGGGCAAGGGGCACGCGCGTGCCCTCATGACCGCGCTGCTCGCGGAGGCGGCGCAGGCCGAGCTGATCTTCCTGGTGGCCGACGCGGCCGACTGGCCGAAGGACTTCTACGCCAAGCTCGGCTTCGAGGATCTGGGCCGCACCCACGCCTTCCTCCGCACCTGACCCACCGGCCGGGAGCGCGGGCATGCCGTGCGAGGCTCCCGGCCGTCGCTTCCGAAGGCGCCCGCCGCTGCGTTGGAAGGTGTCCGCCCGTCCCCCGAGAGGTGCCCGTACCCCGGGATGCCGGCCGTTGCCCAGGGGGCGACGTTCCGTGACCTCGGGTGGGGATCGGCCATCCGTTGCCCGTGGGGTGTGGGAGCCGTCTGGCGTGGGCGGGAAGGCCGGAAATGTGAGCGTCCGATGCGGGGCCGCTGTGTCAGAGTTCCACGCAGTAGGGTCTGCTCGTGAGCGAAACTTCCGCCGAGGACCGGATCTGGACGGTTCCCAACCTGCTGAGCTTCCTGCGACTCCTCGGCGTCCCCGTGTTCCTCTGGCTGGTTCTCGGGCCCAAGGCGGACGGATGGGCGATCGCGATCCTCGCGGTGGCCGGTTTCACGGACTGGCTCGACGGGAAGATCGCTCGCGCCTTCAACCAGACCAGCAGGCTCGGCCGGATCATCGACCCCGCGGCCGACAAGCTCTACGTCTTCGCCACCATCATCGGCCTGGTGCTACGCGACGTGATCCCGTGGTGGCTGGTCGCGGTCATCCTCGGACGCGAACTCTTCGTCGCCTGTTTCATCCCCGTACTTCGCAAACATGGATACAAGGCACTTCAGGTGCATTACCTGGGCAAGGCCGCCATGTTCAACCTCATGTACGCCTTCCCTCTCCTCTTCCTTGCCTCCCACACGGGGTGGTATGCCGATATAGCACGAATTGTCGGGTGGGCATTCGCGCTTTGGGGAACGGGCCTGTACTGGTGGGCAGGCGTGTTGTATGTGGTACAGGTGCTGCAACTCGTAACCTCGGCCAAAAAGGAGTGATCGGGTGAAGGCGGTCGTCATGGCAGGCGGAGAGGGAACTCGGCTGCGTCCCATGACCGCCAACCAGCCCAAGCCCCTGCTGCCCGTGGTCAACCGCCCGATCATGGAGCACGTGCTGCGCCTGCTGAAGCGCCACGGCATCACCGAGACGGTGGTCACGCTCCAGTTCCTGGCGGCGCTCGTGCGCAACTACTTCGGCGACGGCGACGAACTGGGCATGAGCCTCCAGTACGCCACCGAGGACCTGCCTCTCGGCACGGCCGGCAGCGTCAAGAACGCCGAGGACCGGCTCCGCGACGACCGTTTCCTGGTGATCTCCGGCGACGCCCTGACAGATATCGATTTAACCGACATGATCCGGTTCCATCGTGAAAATTCGGCACTTGTGACAATCGGTCTCAAACGAGTGCCGAACCCCCTCGAATTCGGGATCATCATCGTCGACGACGGGGGGCGCGTTCAGCGGTTTCTCGAGAAGCCCACCTGGGGCCAGGTCTTCTCCGACACCGTCAACACCGGCATCTACATCATGGAGCCGGAGGTCCTCGACGCCGTCGCCGCGGGCGAGCCCGTCGACTGGTCCTCCGACGTCTTCCCCGCCCTCCTCGACCGCGGCGCCGCCATCTACGGCTACGTGGCCGACGGCTACTGGGAGGACGTCGGCACCCACGACAGTTACCTCAAGGCCCAGGCCGACGCCCTGTCCGGCCGGGTCAACCTGGAGATCGGGGGCTTCGAGCTCTCGCCGGGCGTCTGGGTCGCCGACTCGGCCTCGATCGACCCCGACGCCGTGCTCAAGGGCCCGCTGCTCATCGGCGACTACGCCAAGGTCGAGGCGGGCGCGGAGCTGCGCGAATACACCGTGCTCGGCAACAACGCGGTCGTCCGTGAGGGCGCCTTCCTGCACCGCGCGGTCGTCCACGACAACGTCTACCTGGGTCCCGGCGCCCACCTGCGCGGCTGCGTCATCGGCAAGAGCACCGACATCATGGCCGGCGCCCGCATCGAGGAGAACGCCGTCATCGGCGACGAGTGCGTCATCGAACCCGAGGCGTACGTCTCCAGCGGCGTCAGGGTCTACCCGTTCAAGACCATCGAGGCCGGCGCGGTCGTCAACACCAGCGTCATCTGGGAGTCTCGCGGCCAGCGCAACCTGTTCGGCCCCAGGGGTGTCAGCGGCCTGGTCAACGTCGAGATCACCGCCGAGCTGTGCGTCCGGCTGGCCAGCGCGTACGCCACCACCCTCAAGAAGGGCGAGTACGTCGTCACCTCCCGCGACTGCTCCCTGGCCGCCAGGGCGCTCAAGCGGGCCGTCATCGGCGCGCTCACCGCGGGCGCGATCAACGTCCTGGACCTGGAGGCCGCCCCGCTGCCGGTCACGCGCTTCCACACGGCCCGCGAGTCGGCCGCGGGCGGCATCACCCTGCGCACCACCCCGGGTGACCCGCAGAGCGTGGACATCGTGATCATGGACGGCCGCGGCGTCGACCTGCCCCCGGCCGCGCAGCGCAAGCTGGAGCGGGTCTTCTCCCGGCAGGAGTTCAGGCGCGCGTTCCCGGGGGAGATCGCCGAGCTCACGTATCCGTCCAGGGCCGTCGAGGACTACACCCACGAGCTGCTGCGCCACGTGGACGTGGGCGACGTCAGGGACATGAAGGTCGTCGTGGACTGTGCTGGGGGCACCTCCTCGCTGGTGCTGCCCACGCTGCTCGGCCGCGTCGGGGTCGAGGTGCTCACCGTCAACGCCCGCCTCGACGACGTCTCGCCCACCGAGACGCTCGCCGAGCGCCGCCGCGACCTGCAGCGCCTGTCGGAGCTGGTCAGCTCGTCGCGGGCGGCGTTCGGGGTCCGGTTCGACCCGGTCGGCGAGCGCATCGCCCTGGTGGACGAGATGGGCCAGCTCATCAACGACGAGCGCTCCCTGCTCGTCGTGCTCGACCTCGTCGCCGCCGAGCGCAGGGGCGGCCAGGTGGCCCTGCCGGTCACCACGACCAGGGTCGCCGAGCAGGTCTGCCGCTTCCACGGCGTGCAGGTGCAGTGGACCTCCACCGCGCTCGACGCCCTCACCTCGGCCGCCGCCGGCGCCGACATGATCTTTGCGGCGGACGGGCGCGGCGGCTTTGTCGTGCCGGAGTTCAGCCCCGCCATCGACGGGCTGGCCTCGTTCATGCGCCTGCTCGGGCTGGTGGCCCGAACCCGCCTGTCGCTCAGCCAGATCGACGCCAGGATCCCCGAGGTCAAGATGCTCAAGCGCACGATCCCCACGCCGTGGGCGGCCAAGGGGGCCGTCATGCGCTCGGTCATCGAGACGGCGGAAGCCGAGCACGAGAGCCGGCGCATCGACACCACCGACGGCGTCCGGGTGGCCCACGACGACGGGAGCTGGGTGCTCGTGCTGCCCGCCGCCACCGAGCCCGTGACCGATCTGTGGGCCGAGGCGGGCGACATGGACGGCGCCCAGGCCCTACTCGAACGGTGGGCCCGCATCGTGGAGCAGGCCGCCATGTGAACAATGGTCGCGGAGAGTGACGAAAAAGCCATTACGGTTGACGCGCCCAGACAGTGCCGCAAGATCGTAATGTAGAAACGCGCGGCGGCATGGACCACGGGGCGGAAGCGGCGGTAACTTTGTCTGCGTCCAAACCACAGTCCAGTGCCCCGCCTTGACCTTTGCCGCTGATCAGCGTATGTTGCGGCATTCGCAAACTTGAAAAAGCGAAGCGAGGCGCGTCTTTGAGCACCGTCGCCGCGTCTTCGCGGTAGGAGGCCGAGCCGATCGATGCCGAGCGTCTACTGCACGCAGTGCGGGCACGCCAACCCCGAGGATGCCCGTTTCTGTTCCCGCTGTGGGTCACCGCTGACCAGACCCGAGGTCTCCGGGGACACCACGTCGACGATCTCCATCGCGGGAATCGAGGCATACGAGGCTGAGGCAGGCGACATGCTCCTGGCGGAGCGGGCGCTGGTCGAGCAGCTGCCGCCCGGCACGGCGCTGCTCACGGTGACCAGAGGCCCCAACCAGGGGAGCCGCTTCCGGCTGGACAAAAACCTCACCACGACCGGTCGCCATCCGGAGAGCGACATCTTCCTCGACGACATCACGGTCTCCCGCCGCCACGTCGAGTTCTACCGCCATCCCGGCGGCCAGTTCTCCGTGCGTGACGTGGGCAGCCTCAACGGCACCTACGTCAACAGGGAGCGCATCGAGGAGGTCCCTCTGCACTCCGGAGACGAGGTGCAGATCGGCAAGTTCCGCCTCGTCTTCCTGATGCGGACTCACGCCGGCGCATGATCGGGCCAAGTGGGCGACTCGTGGACGCGCCGTCCTGGGAGGTCGGATGACCTCCCAGGCGGCACGCTCTCACATGAGCATCGGGGAGGTGCTCGCGCTCCTTCAGGGCGAGTTCCCCGATGTGACGATCTCCAAGATCCGCTTCCTGGAGGGTGAGGGGCTGATCGAGCCCGAGCGCAGCCCGTCCGGCTACCGCAAGTTCACTCACCTGCACGTGGAGCAGCTGCGCTTCATCCTGCGCGAGCAGCGCGACCATTACCTGCCGCTGCGGGTGATCAAGGACAGGATGGCCGAGAGCTTCGGCCGCCCGCGCGCCGTACAGGAGAAGCAGGAGGTCCGGCTCAGCCGGGCCGAGCTGCTCGAGGCGGCGGGGATCGACGACGAGACGCTCACCGAGCTGGAGGACTACGGCCTGCTCGCCCCGGTGGCCAGGCGCTACGACGAGGAGGCACTCAACGTGGCCCGCAGCGTCGGCGCGCTGGCCCGTTTCGGCCTGCACGCCCGCCACCTGCGCGCGGTCAAGGCGGCGGCCGAGCGCGAGTGCGGGCTCGTCGAGCAGACCGTCGCCCCCATACTCAAAAGGCGGGCCCCCGGCGCCATCGGGGAGGCCGACGAGGTCGCCAGGGAGCTTTCCACACTCCTGCTCGACCTGCACGCATCCCTTGTGCGGTCGGGGATCCGGTCCGTGCTGGGGCGTTGAGACCCTGGCGAGCTGGGAGGCGGAGGCGCATTCCATGCCCGCCGGGTGTTACGTTGAATTGCAGTAGCCAGTCAGCAGTAGCGACCCGCAAATAGCTGTGCCGGGTGACCGGTCAGGAATACGGAGCAGCCCGTGTTGCAGATGGAGGTCGTGGGCGTTCGAGTTGAGATGCCCACAAATCAGCCGATCGTCTTGCTCAAGGAGGCACACGGGGAGCGGTTCCTTCCTATATGGATTGGCATGACCGAGGCGACGGCCATCGCTCTGGCCCAAGCGGAGGAGCCGCCGCCGCGGCCGCTCACCCACGACCTCTTCCGAGACGTGCTGAGCGCTCTGGGTGTCGGCCTGCGAGCGGTCAACATCGTCGCCCTGCGCGACGGCATCTTCTTCGCCGACCTGGTGTTCTCCAACGGCGTGGAGGTGAGCGCGCGGCCGTCCGACTCGATCGCGCTCGCCCTGCGCACCGGAGCGCGCATCTTCGCCAGCGAGGAGGTCGTCCAGGAGGCCGGGGTGATCATCCCGGACGACCAGGAAGACGAGGTGGAGAAGTTCAGGGAGTTCCTTGACACGATCACTCCCGAAGACTTCGGCAGGGCGGGGTAGGTATTTCGGTGCATTTACGCTTCACGACGCGCCGAGCCGGATCGTTGACTGAGCATGGTCACGGTCCTACGGTGCAAGTGAAACCCGTGGTCGCCCTTTACGAACCCCCAGATCAGGCCACGGGATGAGAGAAAGCCGGAGGTCCGCGTGGCGGTCAGCAGCGGCGAGGGAAAGACGGCCGGCCAGGAAGATCCGGTTCGGCGCGAGAGCGCGCGGCAGCGTGCCGGGGAGCAGGGCCTGCTCTTCGACGAACAGCCGGCGACGCTGCCGGCGGACATCGGATACCGCGGGCCGACGGCCTGCGCGGCGGCCGGCATCACCTACAGGCAGCTCGACTACTGGGCGCGCACAGGCCTCGTGGAGCCCACGATAAGAGCCGCGCAGGGCTCGGGCTCCCAGCGGCTCTACAGCTTCCGCGACATCCTGGTGCTCAAGGTCGTCAAGCGGCTGCTCGACACCGGGGTGTCGCTGCAGCAGATCCGCACGGCCGTGCAGCACCTGCGTGACCGCGGGGTCGCCGACCTCGCGCAGATCACGCTCATGAGCGACGGCGTCAGCGTCTACGAGTGCACCTCGGCCGACGAGGTGATAGACCTGCTCCAGGGCGGTCAGGGCGTGTTCGGCATCGCGCTCGGCCGGGTCTGGCGAGAGGTCGAGGGCTCCCTCGCGGAGCTGCCGGGGGAACGAGCGGCGGTCGAGGACACCGTCCCGGCCGACCACCCCGCTGACGAGCTCGCCCGCCGTCGCCGCGCGCGGCGCCTCAGCTAGCACACCCCCTCCTGCCGTGGGCCGCAGGACGCGGCCCACCGGGCAATCCGCACATAACGCGTTACCGGGGAAATTCATGCGTAACGCGGAGGGTTGTAATCTAGGACAGCAAGGCTGACGACCCCGTGCGGGAGAGTCCTTGAGACCCCCGGGTCTCAGGGCGCCGAAGGAGCAACCCTCCCCGGAATCTCTCAGGCACCCTGTACCGCTCGGGTGAGGCAACTCTGGAAAGCAGGCGCACCCGCCAGGCGCGCCTCACCGACGGTGCAAGCCCCAGTCCCGGGGTGAAGCTCTCAGGTCGCGGCGTCGCCGCGCTGACAGAGGGGGAGATCCGGCACTCGCCCGCGCCACGGCGCCGGTCTCCATAGCCTCAGGAGGCACTGTCCATGACCGACCTGTCAGCTCCGCCCTTCTCGTCCAGGCACATCGGCCCCTCCGCGGCCGAGCAGCAGCGCATGCTCGAGGCCGTGGGCTTCGAGTCCGTGGCGGATCTGGTGGCCGTGGCCGTCCCCGAGGCCATCAGGGCCAAGGACCGGCTCCAGCTGCCCGCCGCCGTCGGCGAGGCCGAGGCCATCGCCGAGCTGCGCGCCCTGGCCGGGCGCAACCGCGTGCTCACCTCCATGATCGGCCTGGGTTACCACGACACGATCACGCCCGCCGTCATCCGGCGCAACCTGCTGGAGAACCCGGGCTGGTACACCGCCTACACCCCGTACCAGCCGGAGATCTCGCAGGGCCGCCTCGAGGCGCTGCTGAACTTCCAGACCGTCGTCTCCGACCTGACGGGCCTGCCCGTCGCGGGCGCCTCCCTCCTCGACGAGAGCACGGCCGCCGCCGAGGCGATGACCCTGGCCCGCCGCTCGGGCAAGTCCAAGAGCAGCGTGTTCGTGGTGGACGCCGACGCGCTGCCGCAGACCAAGGCCGTGCTCGCCACCAGGGCCGAGCCCCTGGGCATCACGCTGGTGGAGCACACCCTCGAGGGCGAGCTGCCCGAGTGCTTCGGCGTGCTCGTCCAGTACCCGGGCGCGTCCGGGCGGCTGCGCGACTTCCGCGCCGTGGCCGCCGCCGCGCACGAGGCGGGCGCGCTCGTCGTGGCCGCCGCCGACCTGCTGGCCCTCACCCTCGTGGCCGCGCCCGGCGAGCTGGGAGCCGACATCGCGATCGGGTCCTCGCAGCGGTTCGGGGTGCCGTTCGGGTTCGGCGGGCCGCACGCGGCCTACATGTCCGTACGCGAGGGCCTGCAGCGCCAGCTCCCCGGCCGCCTGGTGGGCGTGTCGGTGGACGCCGACGGCGACCCCGCGTACCGGCTGGCCCTGCAGACCCGCGAGCAGCACATCCGCCGCGAGAAGGCCACCAGCAACATCTGCACCGCGCAGGTCCTGCTCGCCGTCATCGCGAGCATGTACGCCGTCTACCACGGCCCCGAGGGGCTGCGCCGGATCGCCCACCGGGTGCACCGGCACGCCGCGGCCCTGGCCGGCGGGCTGCGCCAGGCGGGCCTGGAGGTCGTGCACGGCGAGTTCTTCGACACCGTGCTCGTACGCGTGCCCGGCCGGGCCGCCGAAGTGGTCGCCGCCGCCGTCGAGCAGGGCGTGAACCTCTGGCGGGTCGACGACGACCACGTGTCGATCTCCTGCGACGAGAAGACCGGCGCCGCCGAGGTCGCCAAGGTGTGGGCCGCCTTCGGCGTCGAGCGCGGCGACGTGCTCGCCCTCGACGCGGACGCGCTGCCCGCCTCGCTGGCGCGCGAGTCCGGCTACCTCAGCCACCCGGTCTTCCACAGCCACCGCTCCGAGACCGCCATGCTGCGCTACCTGCGCAAGCTGCAGGACAAGGACATCGCGCTCGACCGCTCCATGATCCCGCTCGGCTCCTGCACCATGAAGCTGAACGCGACCACCGAGATGGAGCCGATCACCTGGCCCGAGTTCGCCGCGATCCACCCGTACGCGCCGGACGACCAGGCCGAGGGCTACCGCGAGCTGATCGGCACGCTGGAGGACTGGCTGGCCGAGGTGACCGGCTACGACCGCGTCTCCATCCAGCCGAACGCCGGCTCGCAGGGCGAGTTCGCCGGGCTGCTGGCCATCCGCGCCTACCACCGCGCCAACGGCCACGGCGAGCGCGACGTCTGCCTCATCCCGTCCTCCGCCCACGGCACCAACGCCGCCAGCGCGGTCATGGCGGGCATGCGGGTCGTGGTCGTGGCCTGCGACTCCGACGGCAACGTGGACCTGGCCGACCTCGACGCCAAGATCGCCAAGCACCGTGACGCGCTGGCCGCGATCATGGTGACGTACCCCTCGACGCACGGGGTGTACGAGGAGACGATCACCGAGGTGTGCGCCAAGGTGCACGAGGCCGGCGGCCAGGTCTACGTGGACGGAGCCAACCTCAACGCGCTGGTCGGGCTGGCCAAGCCGGGCGAGTTCGGCGCAGACGTGTCCCACCTCAACCTGCACAAGACGTTCTGCATCCCGCACGGCGGCGGCGGCCCCGGTGTCGGCCCCGTCGCGGTCCGCGGCCACCTGGCGGCCTTCCTGCCCGGCCACCCGCTGCACAACGGCACGCCGGTGGGTCCCGTCTCGGCGGCCCCGTACGGCTCGGCCGGGATCCTGCCGATCTCGTGGGCCTACATCAGGATGATGGGCTCAGAGGGGCTCACGGCTGCCACCGAGCAGGCCATCCTGTCGGCCAACTACCTGGCCAGGCGGCTCGCCCCGCACTACCCCGTGCTCTACACGGGACGCGGCGGGTTGGTGGCCCACGAGTGCATCGTCGACCTGCGGCAGATCACCAAGGAGACCGGGGTCACCGTGGACGACGTGGCCAAGCGGCTCATCGACTACGGCTTCCACGCGCCGACCATGTCGTTCCCCGTGGCGGGGACGCTGATGATCGAGCCGACCGAGAGCGAGGACCTCGGGGAGCTCGACCGGTTCGTGGACGCGCTGATCGCCATCCGCGGCGAGATCGACAAGGTGGCGTCGGGGGCCTACGACTCCGTGGACAACCCGCTGCGGAACGCGCCCCACACGGCCGAGTCGGTCAGCGCCGACGAGTGGACCCACCCGTACACGCGCAGCGAGGCCGCCTATCCGCTGCCGTCGCTGCGGGACGGGAAGTACTGGGTGCCGGTGCGCCGGATCGACCAGGCGTACGGGGACCGGAACCTGGTGTGCTCCTGCCCGCCGCTGGAGGCGTACGAGGACTAGGAGCCTGGCGGCCCCACCACGGCGCCCGCGCCCTCCAGGCGGGCGTCCGTGGCGGCGGCAGGGGACTCGTTCGCGGTGCTGCTGCGCCGGGGTCCGAAGCCGGTCAGTCCTTCCGCGTCAACTGAGCAGACATGATCGCCAGAAATCGTTAGGCTCGGTGCGACCGTCGCCAGAAGGAGCTCTCTTGACGTTCTCAGAGCTGGAGACCCCGCCTCTCGACGCCGCCCGCCGCCTGGCCGAACGCGGTGATCTCGACGGCGCCGCCGCCATCCTCGCCGAGCTGGTCGCCGACCCCCACGGCCCGGACCGGGCCCAGGCCGCGGTGGGGCTCGCCGTGGTGCTGGAGGAGCGCGGCGACGTGGAGGCCGCCCGGGTCGCCGCCAGGACCGCGCTGGCCACCGGCCACCCCGAGTACGCCGCTCAGGCCGCCTGCCACCTGGCGCAGGGGTTCGAACGGGAGGGGCGCGCCGAGCAGGCCAGGGCCGCCTGGCAGGCCGTCCTGGGGGTCGGCACGGCCGCGTACGTGCCGCTGGCCCACCTCGCGCTGGCCCGGCTGGCGACGACCGCGGGCGACCCGGAGGAGGCCGAGAAGGAGCTGCGGGCCGCCATGGAGAGCGGCGACCCGGGCGTCGGCGCGCGGGCGGCCCAGGAGCTGGCCTACCTGCTGCTGGAGTACGGGGAGCCGGGGGCGGCGGCCGACGTGCTCCTGGACGCGCTGGAGGACGCCCCGGCCGATGAGGTGCCGGGGCTGCGGGTCCAGCTCGGGATCGCGCATCTGGAGCTGGCCTGCGCGGAGTTCGCGGAGACGGTCGAGTACGGGGCGGACCCGCAGACCAGCGCCCTGGCCATCGAGCTCCTGGCCCGGACCCTGCCGCTGCGGGGGCGCGCCGACGACGCGGGGCGAGTGTGGTCGTACGGGCTGGAGCACGAGGACGAGACCCTCGCCGCCGAAGTCCGCCTCCGCTACCACCGAGACGCCTGACGCCCGCCCGTCTGACGCCCGCCCGTCTGACGCGCCCGCCTGACCCCCGTCCGTCTGGCGCGCACGCCTGCAGTACTCGCTGACGCGTGTCCGCTTGACGCGCCCACCTGGCGAACCCTCGGCGACCCCTGAGGGCGAGGCGGGCAGCGGAAGGGGCGGGGGCGCTCCCGTGGGCCTCCGCCGTGTGTCCGCCGCGTATGTGCGGAAGGTCAGTTGCGGCGCATGATGGCCGCGGCCGAGGCCACGTTGATGACCACGATCGCGATCCACGTGATCGTCAATCCCACCAGCCCCGCGTTGCCGGCCGCGATGGCCGTCAAGGGGATGCCGATGCCCATCGAGCCCAGCGCGATCGGGATCATCGCCGCGCCGGGATTGCTCTTCTGCCGGTGCGGCGTGGCGCCGTGATGGTCCAGCTCGGCCCGTACGCGGGCGGAGATCGTGGCGTCGAGCCGCTCCACGAACGATTCGACGAGCGCGGCTTCGTACTCGGGACCGAGGTCCCGGCGGGCGTCCAGGGTGGCCTGGAGATCATCCCGGATGGGGCGCTTATCTGGCATGACAGCAATCATCCACCGCCGCCGCCACGCCGTCATCCGACCTGAGGGCTAAGGCGCCATCCTCCCCAGGTACGGTGCTGGCATGGAGGTCATGACCCCGCGAGGGCCCGCGCTCGTCCAGGTGGACGAGGTGGCGGACCCGCGGCTGCTGCTGGTGCTCACCCACGGTTCGGCCGGGGGAGTGGACGCTCCCGACCTGCTCGCCGTACGGGACGCCGCGCTCGAGGCCGGGGCGGTCGTGGCCAGGGTGACGCAGGCGTTCAGGGTGGCGGGGGCGCGGGCGCCGGGGTCGGCGATCAAGCAGGACGAGGCGTGGGAGATCGTCCTCAAGGAGGTGCGCGCGCTCTGGCCGGGGCTGCCGCTCGTGCAGGGAGGGCGGAGCAACGGGGCGCGGGTCGCCTGCCGTACGGCCGGGGCGGTCGGCGCGGCGGCCGTGGTGGCGCTGGCCTTTCCGCTGCACCCGCCGGGGAAGCCGGAACGCTCCAGGGCCGACGAGCTACGTGGCGCCGGAGTGGACGTGCTGGTGGTCAACGGGGACCGGGATCCGTTCGGCGTGCCGGACGCCGCTGACGCGGCACGCCTGGTGGTGCTGCCGGGGGAGGGACACGACCTCAAGAAGGACCCCGCCCGAGTGGGCGAGGTCGTGGCGGAGTGGATGGTCCACTACGCCTAGCTCACGCAGCGCCGACCACGGGTCGGTGTGGCGCGATGGCGGCGCCGCTGGGAAGCAGCTCCCCGGTGTCCTCGAACAGGACGACACCGTTGCAGAGCAGGCTCCACCCCTGCTCGGGGTGGCAGGCGAGAGTGCGTGCCTTCTCGCGGTCGGGCGCCTCGGCATCCGGACAGGCCGGGTCGTGCGGGCACATCGGCGTGCCTCCGATATCTCGTGGGATGCTCCCGTTTGGAGGGTCGGGAGCCGGCTCGGGTAATTGTTCTGGCAAGTGTGCGACGGATGTCACACTCCCGGACATAGTCCATGAGGACTGTTACAGAAGGGATCCCCGTTCGTGTGACCTTCGACACAGCGTGCCGTATGCAGGATAACGGGCCAAGCGCGACACGCGCACTACGTTTGCAATCCCTTGAGCAGAGCGTCGAGTCCGCGCTCGAAGTCGATATCGGCTCTTTCGTCCCGCCTGACCCATTCGTCAACTTCAGGATCGGCCCAGCCTGACTGCTGCACCTCGACGGCCACGCTCCCGAACACGAAGGCTCTCAGCGCGCGTACGGCCTCCGCGGCGTCGGGCAGGCCGCCGTCGGCGAGCTGCTCCGTCTGCTCCCTGATGGCGAGGGCCGTGGCGCCCTTAGGGGGCTTGGTCAGGGCCAGCGCGAGCACGCCCGGATGCTCGCGCAGCAGCTCCCGCCCCGCCCGGCACCAGGCCTTGGCGGTCTCCTGCCAGGTGGCCGCCTGCTCGACGCGGACCGCGGTGACGTGCTCGGCCAGGGCGTCCATCAGCGCCTCCTTGCCCCTGGGCAGGTGGTGGTAGATGGCCATGGCCTCCACCTGCAGGGCGTCGCCCAGACGGCGCATGGTGAGCCGGCGCAGGCCCTGGCTGTCGGCGATGTGGAGTGCGGCCTCGATGATGCGCTCGCGGGAGAGCGGGACGGGCGGTCTCTTGGCGGGCATGGAGATCATCTTACTTCGTAAAGCCGCTCGCGCCGGGTCGATTTCCCGCTGTGTCGCACGACGGCGTACCCTTGGCGGTTGAACGAGTACCGGCTGTGTGAAAGGGCAGGGTCGATGGCGTTTTTCCGTCCGCGGGTGAGCCGGGAGGCCGAGGTTCGCTACCACGCGGACCAGGAGATCTCCAAGGGGTTCCCCGAGTTGCTCGACAGGGCCCGGGAGGCCGAGGAGACGCTGCGTGAGCTTCGGGCCGCGGCGGCGGACGAGATCGAGCTGATGGCAGCCGGGCGGGCCTTCGATCGGGCGCTCACCGACGCCCTGCGCGCCGCCGAGGCGGGGCAGCGGGCCACGTTCGGGGTGAAGGCCTACGACGACCGGATCGCGCGCCGCAAGGCCAAGGCGACGCCCACCGGGTCGATGTGGACGGCCGAGGTCGACCGGCTGCGCACGCTGCGCGAGGACAACCGGATGTGGGGGATCCCGCGCGTGCCGCGCCCGGTGCCCGCGACCCTCTGACCTCCCGCGAGCCCGGTCCCGCGGGTTCCAAGGGCATGAAGAAGCCCCGGCACAGCCTCCCTCGTTGTGCCGGGGCTTCGGGTTTTCAGCTCGCCCAGTCCAGCAGCGGGCGGGTGTTGCTGGGGTGGCGCAGCTTGGACAGCGACTCCTTCTCCAGCTGACGGATCCGCTCCCGGGTCAGCCCCAGGTGCTTGCCGATCTCGTCCAGCGTGTGCGGCTTGCCGTCCACGAGACCGAAGCGGAGCGCCATGATCTTCGACTCCCGGGGCGAGAGGTTGTTGAGGACGCCGCGCAGCTGGTCGCCCAGCAGCTGCCGGTCGACGATCTCCGAAGCCTCGGGCGAGTCCACGTCCTCGATGAGGTCGCCGATCGTGGTCTCCCCGTCCTCGCCGATCGTGGCGTTGAGCGAGATCGGCTGGCGGCTGGTGCGCAGCAGCTCCTCGATCTGGTCGGGCGTCTTGTCCAGCTCGACGGCCAGCTCCTCGGGCGTGGGCTCGCGCCCCAGGCGCTGGTGCATGTCACGCTCGATGCGCGACAGCTTGGACAGCATCTCCAGCACGTGCACGGGCAGCCGGATCGTACGGGCCGAGTCGGCGAAACCGCGCTGGATGGCCTGCCTGATCCACCACATGGCGTACGTGGAGAACTTGAACCCCTTGGTGTAGTCGAACTTCTCCACGGCCCTGATCAGCCCCAGGTTGCCCTCCTGGACCACGTCCAGCAGGGACATGCCGCGGTCGGTGTACTTCTTGGCCACCGACACCACGAGCCGGAGGTTGGCCTCCAGCATGTGGTCCTTGGCCCGCTTGCCGTCCTCGATCACCAGGTGGAGGTCCTCCTGGGCGGAGACGGGCAGGTCGGGCTCGGTCTCCAGCTTGTACTCGGCGTACAGGCCCGCCTCGATCCGCCGGGCCAGCTCGACCTCCTGCGCCGCCGTGAGCAGCGTGCGGCGGCCGATGGACTTGAGGTAGGTGTGCACGGAGTCGCCCATGGCCGACTGGGTGTCGTCCAGGTCGATCTGCTCGTTCTCGATCTCGGCGTCCTCGGCGCTGAGCTCGAGGTCCTCCGGCACGTCCTCCTCGTGCTCCGGCTTGGGCTCGGACCGGGTCACGGCCTTGGCAGCGGCCTCTGTGGCGTTCTTGGCCGTGCCGTTTCTCGGCGGGGCGGTTTTTGCCTCCGGCGCCTTGCGGCCGGTAGTCTTTGCACGCGCGGGCTTCCTGGAGGTCTTCTTCGGGGCGGTCTTGCTGAGAGACGGCTCGTTCTCGGCGGCCAGGCTCACACCGCTCTCCGAGAGCTCGCGCAGGATCGTGCGGCCTTCAGAGGGGCTGATACCGGCCTCCGCGAACGCGTCACGCAGCTCCGCGAGAGAAAGGTGACCCTGGGCTCGCCCTCGTTCAATGAGTTGGTCGAGAGTCGCAGATGGGGTCGCTACGGCGGTTCTGGGCATGAGGACACCTCCTCCGTACGGAGTCGAAGCGATCAGGCAGGTTGTGGTGGGGCGGCTTCTGTCCGCACGGCGCACCAGTATCAATAACGCCAATCGCTGTCATTTGTTCCCGGTGGGACGAAAAAGGGGCGGATCGCCCAATGGACGAACCGCCCCTCCCCTGGGTCCTATTCCCGGATCTTGATCTCCCCGGCCGATACCTCGGGCATGGGCATCGGCTGAGCGTCCTGCAGGCGCTGGTCCGTCCAGTAGTCGACGACCGCGTCGGGGTCCGGGTTGACATCGTGAGAGACCACGATGCCATCGTCGCTGGTCGTGGGCGTCGGCGACGATGTCGGCGGTACCTTCTCCACCACGGCTCGGGTCTCCTTGGCGACCTGGTCGAGCTTGCCCGCCGAGGCGGCCGCCGCGACTGAGGCGCCTCCGACGACGATGACGCCGACGACTGCCGCGGATGCCCACATCTTGCGGGTCTGATCCATGAAGGCTCCCTCCCTCTCCCCAACTAAGACGCAGCCGCAACTCATCAGGTTCCTGCCCGGAGCCGGACGAAGTCGGTCTTCCCGTTCGGCAGCAGCGGGAGCTGGGGCACCAGGCGCAGGCTGCGCGGGGCGGCGTGAGGGGGAAGCCTATCGCGGCAGAACGCCCTCAATTGAGGAAGCGTGAGTGGCGTGTCGGGATTGGCGGGCACCACGATGGCGGTGACCAGTTCGCCCCACTCCGCATCGGGCGTGCCGATCACGGCCACGTCGGCCACCTCCGGATGGGTGCCGAGCACCGCGGCCACGGCGCCGGCCACCACCTTCTCGCCGCCGGTGTTGATCACGTCGTCGGCCCGGCCCAGCACGCGCAGCCGGCCGCCGGTCAGTTCGCCCAGGTCGGAGGTGCGGAACCAGTCGCCGTCGAACGGGTCGGAGTCGCCGAAGCGGTAGCCGGAGAACAGTACGGCGCCGGCGATCCTGATCAGCCCGTCCTCGCCGATCTTGACATCGACGTTGTGCAGGGGCAGGCCGTCGTAGACGCAGCCGCCGCACGTCTCGCTCATCCCGTACGTCGTCACGATCCGGGCGCCGAGGCCCCGGGCCTGCTCCAGCAGCCCCGGCCGGGGCGCGGCGCCGCCGAGGAGGATCGTGCGGAACCCCGACAGGTCCGCCCCCAGCTCGACCAGCCGGTGCAACTGGGTGGGGACGAGGGAGACGTGGTCGGCCCCCGAGGCGAGCACCTCGTGCGGGTCGAACCGGGCGTGGATGATCGGCTCGCTCTCCGACAGCAGGGCGCGTACCAGGACCTGGAGGCCCGCGATGTGGGCGACGGGCAGGCAGCACAGCCAGCGCTCGCCCTTGGAGGCCGCCACGCGGCGCAGCGAGGCGGCGGCCGAGGCGCGCAGGGCGGTGGCCGAGAGCATCACGCCCTTGGGCGCGCCGGTGCTGCCGCTGGTGGCGATCACGACCGCCACGCCGGAGGGGACGCCCTCGCCGCCGCTCCGGAGCGCGCCGTCGACGTGCGTGGGGCGCAGCGCGGCCAGGGCGGCCTCGGACTGGCCCGGGGCCAGAGGGAGCACCGCCGGGCCCTCGCCGCTCAGGGCGTCGCGGATCGCCGCGTACAGGGCGGGTCCCGGAGGCTGCACAATGGCATGCAGCGGACGGTCCGGATGCGACGGGTTCCTCCACATGCTCGTAAGGTTAGTGGCGACAGGTCGGACAGAGGCGCAGGGAGGGTCGTGACGCGTTCTCCCGTGGTCTTCCGCATCCCCATGCGCACTCGGTTCCGTGGGCAGACCGTCAGGGAAGGCGTGCTGCTGCACGGTCCCGCCGGCTGGGGGGAGTTCTCCCCGTTCCCGGAGTACGGCCCGCGCGAGTGCGCCCGCTGGCTGGCGTGCGCCCGCGAGGCGGCCTTCGAGGGATGGCCGGAGCCGGTACGCGACAGCGTCCCCGTCAACGCGACCGTCCCCGCCGTGGGGCCCGAGCAGGCCCATGACATCGTCCGGCGCTCGGGCTGCGGCACGGCCAAGGTCAAGGTGGCCGAGCGGGGCCAGACCTTCGACGACGACGTGGCCAGGGTGGAGGCCGTACGCGACGCGCTCGGGCCGGGCGGCCGGCTGCGGATCGACGCCAACGGCGCGTGGGACGTGGCCGAGGCGGTTCGGCGGCTGAAGCGCCTCGACCGGTTCGACCTGGAATACGCGGAGCAGCCGTGCGCCACGCTGGAGGAGCTGGCGGCGGTGCGGCGGGCCTGCGACGTGCCGATCGCGGCCGACGAGTCCATCCGCAGGGCGGAGGATCCGCTGCGGGTGCGGGCGGCGGAGGCGGCCGACATCGCGGTGGTCAAGGTGCAGCCGCTCGGCGGGGTGCGCGAGGCGCTCAAGGTCGTGGAGGCGTGCGGGCTGCCCGCCGTGGTCTCCAGCGCCGTGGAGACGTCCGTCGGGCTGGCCGCGGGGCTGGCGCTGGCGGCGGCGCTGCCGGCGTTGCCGTACGCGTGCGGGCTGGGCACGATGGCGTTGCTGGCGGGCGACGTGGTGGACGACTCCCTGGTGCCGGTGGAGGGCTCTCTGACGGTACGGCGTCCCTCGGTGGATTTTCAGCATTTGTCGGCTTTTGAGATTGAATCTCCCCAGTGGCTTCGCCGGATGCAGGAGGCGTCACTTTGAACCCCGCTACCGCACTGGCCACGGTCCTGGTCGACGAGCTGGTGCGCTGCGGCCTCACCGACGTGGTGCTGGCCCCCGGCTCGCGCTCCGCCCCGCTGGCGCTGGCGCTGCACGCCGAGTCGCGGGTGCGCCTGCACGTGCGCATCGACGAGCGGTCGGCGTCGTACCTGGCGCTGGGGCTGGCCAAGCGCGGCGAGCGGCCGGTGGCGCTGATCTGCTCGTCCGGCACAGCCGTGGCGAACTTCCACCCCGCGGTGATCGAGGCGAGCGAGTCGGGCGTGCCGCTGCTGCTGCTGACCGCCGACCGGCCGCCCGAGCTGCGCGGCACGGGCGCCAACCAGACGATCGACCAGATCAAGCTGTTCGGATCGGCGACCCGCTGGTTCGCCGAGGTGGGGGTGCCGGAGGACCGTCCCGGCCAGGTGGCCTACTGGCGCTCGCTGGCCTGCCGCGCCTACCAGCGCGCGTCGGGCCCGTCCGACCCGGGGCCCGTGCACCTCAACCTGGCCTTCAGGGAGCCGCTGATCCCCGACGGCGACACCTCCTGGTCCGAGCCGCTCGACGGCGGCGCCAACGGCCCGTGGGTGCGGGCCAGGGTCGCGCCCCCGCCCGTCGCCCTGCACATCGCGCCGACCAGGCGCGGCGTGCTGGTGGTCGGCGACGGCGCGGCCAACGTGCGCCGCTACGTGGCGGCGGCGGGCATGGCCGGCTGGCCGGTGCTGTCGGAGCCCAACGGCGGCGGCCGCTACGGCGACCACGCGATCTCCACCTACCACTACCTGCTGGGCACGCCGGAGTTCGCGGACACCCACCGGCCCGACGTGATCGTGACGCTGGGGCGGCCGGGGCTGTCGAGGCCGCTGCTGTCGTGGCTGAAGCGGGCCGGGGAGCACATCGTGGTGGCGCCCGACCTGGGCCGCTGGCCCGACCCGACCCGCTCGGCCACGCAGGTGGCGCAGGCCGTGGAGATCCCGGTGGCGGCCGGCGACGACTCGTGGCTGCACGCCTGGCGGCAGGCGGACGCGGCGGTCAGGTCGGCCACGGACGCGGTGCTGGACGCGTCGGGCACGAGCGAGCCGCGCCTGGCCAGGGACCTGGTGGACTCGCTGCCCAACGGCGCGCTGCTGTTCTGCGGCTCCTCGATGCCGATCCGCGACCTGGACCAGGCGATGCGGCCCCGGCGCGGCATCAGGCTGATGGCCAGCAGGGGCGCCTCCGGCATCGACGGCGTGGTGTCCGCGGCGATGGGGGCGGCGCTGGCGCACAACGGCCCCTCCTACGCGCTGATCGGCGACCTGTCGTTCCTGCACGACCAGAACGGGTTGATCCTCGGCCCCCGCGAGCCCCGGCCCGACCTGTGTTTCGTGGTCGTCAACAACGACGGGGGCGGGATCTTCTCGCTGCTGCCCCAGGCGGCTGTGCGCGACCCGTTCGAGCGCGTGTTCGGCACGCCGCACGGGGTGGACCTCGCGTACGTGGCGGCGGCCACGCGGACGCCGTACACGCTGGTGGAGGACATCTCCGACCTGTCCAAGGCGCTGCGCGGCGAGGGGCCGCGCGTGGTCGAGGTCCGCACCGACCGCGAGGAGAACGTCCTCGTGCACGCCCGCCTGCGCGAGGCCGCGCAAGAGGCCGTCCGTTCGTACCTGGAGGGTTAGCGGCTCAGCACGTCGAGCAGGCGGTTGAGCGGGCCGTCGAGGCCGTGGCGGTCGGCGAGGGCCACGAGGGCCTCGGGGTCGCGCGGCTTGGCCGGAAGGGTGAGGTCGGTGCCGGGCAGCGGGGCGTCCGAGGCCACCTCGACGACGGCGGGGGCGGCGCTCAGGTAGTCGCGGGCGGCGCCCAGCTTGGTGCGGGCGCCCGCGGGGAAGCCGTCGGTGACGCCCGCGTCGAGGGCCTGGAGCAGGGCGTCGAGCGAACCGAAGCGGGTGATGAGGGCCGCGGCGGTCTTCTCGCCGACGCCGGCCACGCCGGGCAGGCCGTCGCTGGGGTCGCCGCGCAGGGTCGCGAAGTCGGCGTAGGCGCGCCCGGGGATGCCGTACTTGGCGGTGACGAACGCCTCGTCCACGATCTGCAGGTTGCGGATGCCGCGGGCGGTGTAGAGGACGCGTACGGGGCGGGCGTCGTCGACGAGCTGGAACAGGTCGCGGTCGCCGGTCACGATGTCGACGGCGCCCGGGGCCCGGTGGGTGAGGGTGCCGATGACGTCGTCGGCCTCGTAGCCGGGCGACTCCAGGCGGGCGATGCCGAGCGCGTCGAGCACGTCCTGGATGACGGCGATCTGCGGGACGAGCGCCTCGGGGACCTCCTCGGTGTTGCCGTGGGCGACGCGGTGCGCCTTGTACGTCGGGATCGCCTGGACGCGGAAGGCGGGCCGCCAGTCGGCGTCCATCGTGGCCGCGAGCTCGGTGGGGGAGTGCTGGCGGACAAGGGTGGCGATCATGTCGATGAGTCCGCGCACGGCGTTGACCGGAGAGCCGTCCGGACCCTTGATCGACTCCGGCACGCCGAAGAAGGCGCGGAAGTAGAGCGACGGGGTGTCGAGAAGCATCAGCACGGGTCTATGGTCGCACCCTTGACGAGCGGTTCCGCGCTTTGTGCCGGTATGGAGACCGCCAGCAGGCAGGCGTCGTCCTCGGGGTTCGGGCCGCCGATGTCGGCCAGGAGGTGGTCGAGCCCGGAGTCCAGGTCGCGGGCTGGCACGTCGCGGGCGGCGGCCAGCACCAGGTCGAGGCCGACGTCGATGTCGCGGGTGCGCCGCTCGACCAGCCCGTCGGTGAACAGCAGCAGCAGGTCCCCGGGCAGCAGCCGGGTGGTGGCCAGCTCGTACGGGCGGCCCGAGGCGGCGCCGAGCAGCACGCCGCGGGGCTGGCCGAGCTGCCTGGCAACCCCGTCACGCACGAGGATGGGCGCCAGGTTGCCCGCCTGGCCCCAGGCGAACACCCGGGTCTCCGGGTCCAGATGGCCGATGATCGCCGTGGCGGTGGTCTCCTTGAGCTGGTGCAGGACGAGGTCGTTCAGCCAGGTGAGCAGCCGGTGGGCGGGCTGGCCGGTCATGGCCAGGCCGACGAGGGCGTGGCGGAGCTGGGCCATGTGGGCGATGGCGGGCAGGCCGTGGCCGGAGACGTCGCCGATGGCCAGCAGCAGCCGGCCGTCCGGCGCGGGCGCGGCCTCGAACCAGTCGCCGCCGAGGCTCGCGGTCTTCTCGGCGGGCACGTACCGGACCGCGATGGTGGTGTGCGGCAGGGCGAGGCAGCCGGGGTGCTCGGGGAGGATGGCCTCGCGCAGGGCGAGCATGACGTGGCGTTCCTCGGCGGCCTGCTCGCGGGCCTCGAGGAGCTGGCGGCGCGACTCCGACATCAGGCGCTCGGCGCGGCGGCGGCCGGTGATGTCCTGGATGACGCCGTGCAGGCCGATGGGGCCGCCGGGGGCCATGAGGGGTTCGAGGACGACGCGCAGGTCGCGAAGCTCGCCGCGGCGGCGGATGCGGAACTCGGCCTGGACCGGCTCGACGCTCTCCACGGCCGACCACAGGAGCCGGTCGAGCGTGCCCATGTCCGCCTGCTCGACGTGTTTGGCCAGGTCGGGCAGGGCGATCGGGCCGTCGGCCGGGTTGCGGCCGAAGATCAGGTAGACCTGGTCGGACCAGATCGTCTCGCCGCTGTGCATGTGCCATTCAGCCCAGCCCATGTTGCCGAGCCGCTGGGCGTGCGCCAGCCGTGCGGCGAGCATCTCGGCGTCGTTCTCGTGGCCGGGGTGGTCAGTGTGGCCTTTGTTGCTCTTGTGACCGAGCGGCTCGGCCGCGCCTGCGACGTCGACCATGGTCCCACTTTCAAAGATGGACAATTGACCCCACACTACGTGATCAATCTTGAACGGAGTGTAGCGGGGGCTTGCCGTGTTGTGAGAGCTTTTCGCGGATTTTAGGTGGCGCGGTCCGAGTAGATTATGGGCTGTGACGTCCTCAGATCTGTATCCCGTGTCCCGTCTCACCGCCGTCCAGGAGGCCACCGCCAAGGCCGGTCTCGACGCCCTTTTGCTGACGCCCGGCCCCGACTTGCGCTACGTGAGCGGCTACGAGGCCAAGCCGCTGGAGCGGCTGACGTGTCTCGTGGTGCCCGCCTCCGGCGAGCCGTACATGATGGTGCCCCGTCTGGAGCTGCCCGCGGCGCAGGCGTCGCCCGCCTCGCGGCTGGGGCTGGAGTTCGTGGCGTGGGACGAGACCGACGACCCGTACGCCATCGCGGCGGCGCGGCTCGGGCAGGTCGAGAAGGTGGGCCTGGCCGACCGGATGTGGGCCATGTCGTCGCTGCGCTTCCGCGAGGTGCTGCCGGGCGCGGAGCAGGTGCTGGCCGGGACCGTGCTGCGGGAGCTGCGCATGCGCAAGTCGGCCGCGGAGGTGGCGGCGCTGCGCGAGGCGGGGGAGGCGATCGACGCGGTGCACCGGCGGGTGCCGGAGTTCCTGCGTGCCGGGCGCACGGAGCGCGAGGTGGGCCGGGACATCGCCGAGGCGATCCTGGCGACGGGCCACGCGACCGTCGACTTCGTCATCGTCGCCTCCGGGCCCAACGGCGCCAGCCCCCACCACGACGTCTCCGACCGGGTGATCCAGGCCGGGGAGCCGGTCGTGGTGGACATCGGCGGGCAGCTGCACAACGGCTACTGCTCCGACTCGACGCGCACGTACAGCGTCGGGGAGCCGCCCGCGGAGTTCGCCGCGTACTACGAGGTGCTGCAGCGGGCGCAGGACGCGGCCTGCGCGGCGGTGCGGCCGGGCGTCTCGTGCGAGTCGATCGACGCGGCCGCCCGCGACATCATCGCCGAGGCGGGCTACGGCGAGTACTTCATCCACCGCACCGGCCACGGCATCGGGATCGAGACGCACGAGGAGCCGTACATCGTCTCCGGGAACGGCGAGCCGATGGAGCCCGGCTTCGCCTTCTCCGTGGAGCCCGGGATCTACCTGCCCGGCCGCCACGGGGCGCGGATCGAGGACATCGTGGTCTGCACCGACACGGGCGCCGAGCGTCTCAACAACACCCCGCGCGACCTCGTCATCGTGTAGGAGGTCGTGTTCGCGGAGGTCGCCTGCGCCAGCAGGCCCGGGTCCGGGCGGCGCAACGAGGACCTGGTGATCGCGGGGCCGTCGTGGATCGTCGTGCTCGACGGGGCCACGGCCGCGCCCGGGGTCGTCAGCGGGTGCGCGCACGACGTGCCGTGGCTGGTGGGGCGGCTCGGGGACGCGCTGGCGACCGGGCTGGACGCCGATCCCTGCTCGCCGCTGGCGGAGATCCTGGAGGCGGCCATCGAGACGACGATGGCCGCCCACTCCGGCACCTGCGACCTGGACAACCCCGACTCGCCGTCCTCGACGGTGGCCTTGGTGCGGACCGGCCGGAGCGGGGTCGAATATCTCGTGCTGGGCGATACGTCCGTCGTCTTCTCGCTGGCGGGCGGCGGTGTCCGGGCGGTGAGCGACGACCGGGTCGAGGGCCTGCCGGGCGGGCGGCCGTACACGGTGGAGCTGGTGCGGCGGATGCGCAACGCGCCCGGTGGGTTCTGGGTGGCGGGCAGCCGCCCGGAGGCGGCCCGGCAGGGGCTGTGCGGCGTCGTGGCGGACGCGCGCGGCGTCGGCGCGCTCACCGACGGGGTGTCGCGGCTCGTCGACTGGTACGGGTGGAGCTGGCGCGACCTCGTCGCGGCGCTGGACGGGCAGGGGCCCGAGGCGGTGATCGCGGCGGTCAGGGAGCTGGAGAGGCAGCGGGGGCCCGTGCGCGGGAAACGGCACGACGACGCCACCGCCGCCTGGACCCGGGTCGGCGCCTGGCACTGAGGTGTATCAGGGGCCGCCGCCCGCCCTCTGGGAATGCGAGGGCGGCGGAGGGAGTGCGCATGTTCGTCGGCAGGACAGCGGAGCTCGCCCTGCTGGGCGCGGAGCTGCGCGCGGCGGACGGGGGATCCGCCAGGAGGGTGGTCGTCGAGGGGCCCGAGGGGATCGGCAAGACGGCGCTCATCCACCGGCTCGTCGCACCCGGGGGCGTGCGGGTGCTGGCGGCCAGCGGCGAGGAGAGCGAACGGGAGCTCGAACTCGGCGTCGTGCGCCAGCTCCTGGACGAGGCGGCGTATCTGGGGGCGCCCACGGGGGCGGGGCAGGACCCGTGCGCCGCCGGGCAGGCGGTCTGCGAGGCGATCGACGCGCTCCAGGCGCAGGGTCCGCTGGTGGTGCTGATCGACGACGCGCAGTGGGCGGACGGCCCCTCGTTACGGGCCCTGTCCTACGTGCTGCGGCGGACGCGGGCCGGGCGCGTGCTCGTGCTGCTGGCCTGCCGCGACGTCGCCGGGCCGTGGCTGCCGGAGGGGCTGCGGCGGCTCCTGACCGGCGACGACACGCTCCGCATCACGCTGGACGGCCTGAGCGCCGCCGACCTGACCGGCCTGATCGGTCTGGCCGATCCGGAACCTGGCGGGGATGAAACCGCAGACGGCGCCGCGGCGGGCCCGGCCGGCTCGCCGGTGCTCGGACGGGCCGCCGCGCGGCTGCGCGACCACACGCTGGGCAACCCGCTGCACGCCCGTGCGCTCCTGGCCGCCCTCCCCGTCCACGCCCTGGCCGACCCGGGCACCCGGCTGCCCGCCCCGGGCACGTACCTGCGCTCCTTCGCCCGCCGACTGCACGCCTGCGCCCCCGCCGCCCGCGGGCTCGTCGCCGCGTGCGCCGTCCTCGGCGAGAGCAGCCCGCTGCACGTGGCGGCGGCCGTCGCGGGCGGCGTGGACGAGCCGCTGGACGCGCTGGAGGAGGCCGTCGGCGCCGGGTTGCTGCGCGAGCTGCCCGGCCGCCTGGTCGGCTTCGCCGAACCGCTGGCGCGGGCGGCCGCCTACGACGGGCTCGGCGCGGGCGTCCGGGCGCGGCTGCACCTGGCCGCCGCCCGCCTGGCCGAGGAGACCGGTACGGCCCTGCGCCACCGGGCCGCGGCCGCCGGCGGACCCGACGAGACGCTGGCCGAGGAACTGGCCGGATTCGCCGCCAAGGCCGCACAGCACGGGCAGTGGCAGGAGGCCGCCGCCCACCTCGACCTGGCCGCCGGGCTCACCGAGTCGGCCGCCCGCCGCGACGAGCTGTCCACGGCCGTGCTGGAACACGTCCTCGTCGGGGGCGACGTGGTCCGCGCAGCCGAGCTCGCCGCCGTCCGCAACGCCGATCCGCGCCCGGTCCGCCGCTACGTGCTGGGCCGGCTCGCGCTGGCCTCGGGACGCTTCGACGAGGCGGCCGAGCTGCTGGCGCAGGCGTGGCGGCACCGGGAGCCCGGGTTCGCCGCCGACGTGGCCGAGCAGCTCGCCTGGCTGCACCTGGTCAACGGAGACCGGGAGGCGGCGGCGAGCTGGGCGGGCCTGGCGATCGGACAGCCCATCGCGGGCGCGGTCGCCAGGCCGTACGACGTGCTGGCGCTGGGAGGGGCACCCGGCGCCGGCGCGCCGCCCGACGGTCTCACGGCGGCGCTCGCCCACCTGGCTCGGGGTGCCCCCGAGCAGGCGTGCGCGGTGCTCAGGCGGGTCGTGGGCGCGGCGGCGAAGGCCGGGCTGCCGCACCACCGCCTGCTGGCCGCCGCGCTGCTGGCCGTCGCCGAGCACCGGAGCGCGCGCTGGGATGAGGCCGCCGCACGCGCGGAACAGGCGCTCGCCGAGGCGCGGGCGCTCGGGCAGCGGTGGCTGCTGCCGTGCCTGGAGGTCGCGTGCGTGGCGCCGCTGGCGGCCCGCGGCGAGCACGAGCGGGCGCTCGCGCACGCCGGCGCCGCCCGCGCCACCGCCCGCCGCCTGCGCCACGCGATGGGGGAGCGGCAGGCGGAACTGGCCCTGGCCCTCATCGGCGCCGAGCCCGCCGGGCCGATGGACGGGCCGATGGATGGGCTGGTGGACGGGCCGGGTGACGTGTTCGTGCCCGACCCGCGGCCGGGGCGGATCGAGGCGCTGGTGGCCGACGGGCGGCTGGAGGAGGCGGAGCGGAGGCTGGCGGCGTTCGGCGAGAGCGGCCCGGCGGGGCCGCCCGGGCAGGCCGCCCGGCTCAGGCTGGAGGGTCTGCTGCTCGCCGCCAGGAACGTTCCAAACGAGGCCGAGCAGCGCTTCGCCCGCGCGCTCGCGCTGGTGGAGGGAGTGTGCCCGCTGGAGGAGGCGCGCGTGCTGCTCGACCTCGGCAGGCTGCTGCGCCGCACGTGCCGGCGCAGAGCGGCCGCCGACCGGCTCGGCGCCGCCCGCGCGATCTTCCAGCGGCTGGGGGCACGCCCGCTCGTGGACCGCTGCGCGCAGGAGCTGGAGGCGTGCGGGCTGGAGCCGCCGGCGACGGTACGGCTCGGGCTCACGCCCCAGGAGCTCAGCACCGCCACGCTGGTGGCCGGCGGGCTGACGAACCGGCAGATCGCCAGAGAGCTGCTCATCAGCGTCAAGACCGTCGAGTACCACCTCGGCAAGATCTACACCAAGCTCGGGATCGGATCCCGGGTGGCGCTGGCCGCCAAGCTGGGTGACCTGACGACGGTCAGATGAGGATCCAGGTGGTCACCACGGGGCCGCCGCGGTCGGGGCTGACCCGCAGCCGCAGCGGACCGGGCGCGAGCTCGCCCGTGGTGAACCGGCCCAGCTCGTCCGCGCGCACCGGCGTGCCACCGTCCCGCCGCTGCACCACGATCTCGGCGGGCGTACCACCTGACACCCGCCCGACCAGCCGCCTGCCGGTCACCTCCAGCTCCACGACGACCTCCCCGGCGGCGAACGACAGCAGCCGCGCCCGCCCCCCGCCGCGCACCCGGGTGGCCGACAGCTCCTCCCACGAGTCGAACGTCAGCTCGGCCAGCTCCGCGTCCAGCGACCTGAGCGCGTAGGCCAGCATCGCCTCCTCGAACAGCCCGGCCGGGACCGGATCGAGCCGCTCGGCCGTCGCCCGCAGCCGTTCCTCCAGCTCCATGTCCCCGTCCATAGGGTCGTCCATGGCGCCGTCCATGGCGTCGTCCACGCCGTTCACCCCCGGATGCCGTTCACACCGCGCCGGTTCATCAGGGCGGCCAGCCGCTTGAGGCACCGCCCCCTGTTGGGGCCGATGCTGCCGACCGGCATGCCCAGCCCGTCCGCGATCTCCTGGTAGCTCGGCCGCGGCTCGGCGATGAGGACGCGCAGCAGCCGCCTGCAGCGCTCCGGCAGCTCCTCGAACGCGCTCCACAGCTCCTGCTCGCGCTCGGCCTGCTCGTCCGCCTCCTCGGCCTCCAGCAGCAGGAACTCGGGCGAGCGCTCGTCGGAGTCGAGGCCCATCAGCTCCAGGTCGCCGACCGGCAGGGCCCTGCCGCTGGTGCGCAGGACCCGCAGCGCCTCGTGCCTGGCGGTGCTGGCCAGCCAGGAGCCGGCCCGCTCCGGCTCCCGGAGCCTGGTCAGGTGCTCGGCGAAGCGGTACCACGTCGTCTGGCACACGTCCTGGGCGTCGGAGTCGTTCACGAGATAGCCCCGCGCCACGGCCCACACCAGCCCGCTGTAGCGCTGGTAGAGCTCCTTCCATGCCCCGGCGTCGCCGTCCGCGGCAGCCGCGACCAGGGTTGCGGTGTCGTCCACTGCGGCGGCTCCCTATATCTGGGCGGGAAGCCCAATATATTTCGCATACCGCCGCCGGGCGGGTAACTCGCCATCATCGGAGAAAACCGCTCAAATCCGGTACGGCCAGCCGCCCCGCGAGGAGCTGCGCCGCGGCCGCCCGCGAGGACACCTGCTCCTGCGACATGCGGGCCGCGATCATCCCGGCCACGATCGGCGTGGCGAACGACGTGCCGCTCCAGGCCGCCAGACCGGAGAAGGTGGCCTTGTCGCCGTCCTGCAGCGTGGCCACGCAGGTGCAGCCGGGGTAGTGGGCCGGGTCGGCGAAGCGGCAGGTGGTGCGGTGCGGGTAGCCGTACTGGTAGGGGCCCGTGGTGAAGGCGTTGACCAGGCGCTCGCCCGGCGCGTACACCGTGACCCAGTCGCCGTGGTTGCTGAAGCAGGCCCGGCCGAGCCCGTCCTCGCGCAGCGCGCCCACCGACAGCACCACGTCGCCGGAGGCGTTGACCGGCTCCGTGGCGAACGCGGCCGGCCAGAACGGCAGCGTCTCTCCGTCGTTGCCCGCCGCGGCCACCAGAAGCGTGCCGGGGTGGGCGGCCAGCTCGTCCACGAAGTCGGCCAGGCCCAGCAGCGCGCCGGCGTCGGCGGTCCTGGTGCCGGCCGACAGGGAGACGATGTCCGGCCAGCCGTGCTCGTCCAGGATGTGCAGCAGGGTCTGGCCCAGCTCGTCCTCCAGGGCGGCGCCCGCGTACGGGAAGGCGTTGTAGACGCGCACGTCGGCGGCGGGCGCCACGCAGCGCAGCACGCCGGCGATGAACGTGCCGTGGCCCACGTACGGCTTGATCAGGCCGTCGGGGTCGAGCTCGTCGCCCGGGGCGGTGACGTCGCCGTCCACCTTGGGGATGTTCGGGAGGCCCGAGCTCTCGGCCAGCCACTGGTGGTCCAGGTAGTCGTGGACGAGGCCCGTGTCGAGGACGGCGACGCTCACCCCCGCGCCCCGGTCGCGGCCGGACAGAGGCGGGTTGAGCGGCCCGGCGCTCGGGACCGGCTCGTCGCCGGGGCACAGGTTGACGCCCGCGACGGTGACGAAGTGGACCAGGCTCGACGCGATGTCCTCGCGGGCCAGCTGCTCGACGGTCCTGTGCAGGTTCCTGGAGCCGACGGAGAGCCGGCGCATGGAGGTCCGGCCGAGGGTCCTCGGCCCGGCCACGCGGACCGCGTCGGGGCCCGGCTGCAGGCGCTGGACGGTCGCGGCGGCCCGGCCCGCGTCGGCGTCGCGCACCAGGACGTGCCCGGCGAGGTGGGCGAACCGCGGCTGCACCGCGGATCCGGGCGTGGCCCCTTCGGGACCGGCGACCGCGCGCATGCCGTCCGGCAGCGCCGCGTTGAGTATCTCCAACTGCTCCCAGAACCGGGTGTCCGACGGTGTCATCCTCACTTCTTTCTTCCTGGCGTACGTATGTATGAGGCATCACCGGGCCTGCTGATACAGCAGGGGTCTACGATCGTGGCGTGTCCCGGGAAGATCCGCATGACCTGCTGGCCATGGTCTTCGCGAGACCCCGGGAGGCCCTGGCGGCCGCCAGGGCGCTGCTGGCCGACGGGAGCGGGCCGTACGAGTCCTCGATCGCCAGGCAGGCGCTCGGGATCCTGCACCGTGAGTTCGGCGACCTCGAGGCGGCCATCGGGGAGCTGCGGCATGCCGTGCGCCTGGCGCGGCGCTCCGGCTCGGCCGACCGCGAGACCGACGTGCTGGCCACACTGGGCATCGCGCTGCTGCAGTCCGGGCGTACGCGGGCGGGCCTGTCGGCGCTCGACCAGGCCGCCACGCGGGCGGACGGCACGACGCGGGCGCGGGTGCTGTTCCGCCGCGCGGGCGCGCGGTGGATCCTGGGCCGGCACGGTCAGGCCCTCGACGACCTGCGGGACGCGGTGCCCGCGCTGCTGGCGGCGCGCGACACGGTGTGGGCGGCGCGGGCGCTGACCCTGCGCGGGCACGTCCAGCTCGCCCTCGGCGCCGTCCGGCCCGCCGACGCGGACTTCCGCACGGCGCAGGACATGCTGGGCCCGACCCGGCAGGAGCACGACTCGGCGGTGGCCGTGCAGAACCGGGGGGTGGCCGCGTTCCGCACGGGAGACCTGCCCGCGGCGCTCGCCCTGCTGGACGATGCCGAGCAGCGCTTCCGCTCGCTCGGCACGCCGATGTTCGACCTGGTCGTCGACCGGTGCGCGGTCCTGCTCGCCGCCGGGCTGGCCCGCGACGCGCTGGAGCACGCGGACGGAGGGCTGCGGCTGCTGGCCCGGCTGCGCGGCCAGGCGACCCGGCGCGCCGAGCTGCTGCTCATCGCCGCCCGAGCCGCCCTACAGAGCGGCGACCCGGCCACCGCCGGGGAGCGGGCGGGGGAGGCCCGCAGGCTGTTCGCCCGCCAGCACCGCGCGTGGTGGTCCGAGCACGCCCGCCTGATCGTCCTGCAGGCCGAGCACGCCACCCCGGACGTCCCGGCGCGGCGGACCGCGCTGGGCGAGGCCCGGAGGCTGGCCGCGCGGCTGGCCGGGCTGGGGTCGCCGGAGGTGTGGCAGGCCCACCTGCTGGCGGGACGGATCGCGCTCGCCCTGGGCAGAGCGGGAGTGGCCGAGCGGCACCTCGCCAGGGCCGCCGACGTCCGGCACAGGGGACCCGCCACGTCCCGGGCGGGCGGCTGGCTGGCCGAGGCGCTCAGGGCCGAGGCGGCCGGGGATCCGCGCCGCCTGCTGCACGCCTGCCGGGCCGGGCTGGCGCTCATCGAGGAGCACCGGCTCACGTTCGGCTCGTCCGAACTGCACGCGCTGGCCACCGCCCAGGGTGCGGAGCTGGTCACGCTCGCCCAGCGGCACCTGCTGCGCGAGGGGCGGCCCCGCCGGCTCCTGGCCTGGACGGAGCGGTGGCGGGCCACCTCGCTCGCCGTGCCCGCCGTGAGCCCGCCCGAGGACGGCGAGCTCCTGGCCCGGCTCGCCGCCCTGCGCCAGGCCGAGCACCTGCTGGCCCAGGCCCGCCAGGACGGCGCCGCCTCGGCCGCCGCCCTGGAGCGCGACCGCAGCCGCCTGGAGTCCCGCGTACGGTCCGCCACGCTGCACACCAAGGGGCGTTTACGCGGCGGGCGCGAGCGCCGCGACCGCGACGACGACCGGACCGGGCGGCTCCTGGACGCCCTCGGCGGGGGCCGGCTGGCCGAGCTGGTCGCGGTGGACGGCACGCTGCACGTCCTGCTCTGCGGCGACGGCACCGTACGCCGCCACACCGCCGGGCCCATGGACCGGGCCGTCGCGGAGGTCGAGTTCGCCCGCTCCAGGCTGCGCCGCCTCGCCTACGAACGCGACCCCGACCAGGGCGAGCTCCACGACCTGGGCGCCCGGCTGGAGCGGGCGGTGCTCGGCCCGGTCGCGGGCCTGCTCGGCGAGGAGGCGCCGCTGGTCGTGGTTCCCCCCAGCACGCTGCACACCACTCCCTGGGGCCTGCTGCCGTCGCTGCGCCGCCGGCCCTTCACCGTCGCGCCCTCCGCCGGGGCGTGGCTGCGCGCCAGGTCCACGCCGCGCCCCGACGGAGGCCGCATCGTCCTCGTACGCGGCCCGGGAGTCGCCCACGCCGACCGCGAGGTACGCGAGATCGCCCGCCTGTACGCCCAAGCCGACCGTGACGCGTCCCTCCTCGAGGCGGGGCGGGCCACCGCGCCCGCGGTGCTGGCGGCCATCGACGGCAGCCTGCTCGCCCACCTGGCCGCGCACGGCACGTTCAGGGCCGACAGCCCGCTGTTCTCCTCGCTCCACCTCGACGACGGCCCCCTGACCGGCTACGACCTCGAACGCCTGCGCCGCGCCCCCCACCACCTCGTCCTGTCCAGCTGCGACTCCGGCCAGATGGCCGCCGTCGGCGCCGACGAGCTGCTGGGCCTGGCCACCGCCCTGCTCCGCCTCGGCACCGCCGGGATCGTCGCCAGCGTCGTCCCCGTGAACGACGAGACCGCCGTGCCGGTCATGCTCGGCCTGCACGACGGCCTGCGCCGCGGGCTCGGCCTGGCCGAGGCGCTCTGCCGGGCCAGGGGCGACGACGTGTCGTTCATAGCCATCGGGGCAGGCTGATGGGCCATTGATCGGACGCGCGCGATCATGAAACAATTCTCTGACAGATGGATATCGGGGTTTGGGGGACGGTCGCCCATGATCCGCGAGCTGATCGAGCGGCCCTAGGATGCCGGACGACGAGCTGGACGAGGCGTTCGAGCTCGGCAGGACGTGCGCGCTGGCCGCCGAATGCGGCAGGGACCTGCGGCGCTGCGCCCAGATGTACAGCGGGCTGTTCCCCGCGGCGGCCTTCGGCGCCGAGTCCTACACCGCCCTGACCCTCTCCACGGCCTTCAGCGCCCCCTGGGCCAGCGCCGAGCGCCTGAAGGTCGCCAACCGGGCCGCCCTGTGGGTCCTGGCCGTGGACCGCCTCGTGGACCACACCGCGACCACCCGCGAGCAGGTCGACCGGCTGATCCGCGAATGCCTGTCGGTCGCCGACGGCGCCGTGCCCCGCTCGGCGGTGACCCGGTTCCTGGCCGACCTGCGCGACGAGCTGGGCACGGTCAAGGAGTTCGACGACCTGCGGTGGATCTGGCGCGACCAGCTCGCCGAGACGCTGACCGGCATGGGCAGGGCGTGGGTGTGGCGGGACACGCGGACCGTTCTGACGCTGGAGCGCTTTCTCGACAACGCCGACAGCCGCGGCTCGTGCTTCGTCGACGTCTCGCACTGGATCTACACCGCCGACGACTGGGCCAGAACCCACCTGGAGGACCTGCGGGCGGTCAGCAGGCAGGTCCAGCGCTACCTGCACCTGCTCGGCGACATGGCCTCGTACCGCAAGGACATGAGCTGGGGAGACCTGAACGTCCTGGCGCTCGGCGTCAGCCGCGCCGAGGTCACCGAGGCGATGGCCGTCCTGGCCCGCAAGGCCGCCGGGCTCATCGAGCCGGTACGTGCCGGCAGCCCCCGCACCGCCGTCTACCTGCGCAGACAGATCGGCTTCAACGCGGGTTTCGTCGGTATTTCGGGCTGAGGACCGGCGCGCTAAAGTACCTGTCGGATTCCCTGACAAACCCGCTTGACACATTGACCGTCAGATCGGCGAATAAGTGCGCGTCAGACGACAAAACGTGACATTTTGATTCTTGTAAAATATTGCGGCTTGAGTGCAAAATGTGGCGTTGCTAGGGTGTCTGGATGCCAGGCATGTGGAGCGACCTTCTCAACGCACCTTGACAGGTACCACTGACCACGGCACCTCAGGGGCGGGGTTGTGCATGCGCGGGAGAGGTACAGGCGGTGCTGGATGGAATTCGGTCGCTCTGACCGTTGGCGGCTGCCGACAGCGATCAAGATCCTGGTCGCCGGGGGATTCGGTGTGGGCAAGACCACCATGGTCGGCGCCGTCTCCGAGACCCGGCCATTGCGGACGGAAGAGGCGCTCACCCAGGTAGGGACCCACATCGACGACCTGTCGGGCGTCGAGAGGAAGCTCACCACCACCGTGGCCATGGACTTCGGCCGCATCACCATCGCCAACGACTACATGCTCTACCTGTTCGGCACGCCCGGCCAGGAGCGGTTCTGGTTCGTGTGGGACGAGCTGGCCATGGGCGCCCTCGGCGCCGTCGTGCTGGCCGACACCCGCCGCCTCGACGACTGCTTCCCGGCCGTCGACTACTTCGAGAAGCGCGAGCAGCCGTTCATCGTGGCGCTCAACTGCTTCGACGGCTCGAGGCCGTTCACGGTCGGCGAGGTGCGCTCGGCGATCGGCCTGGAGCCGGAGATCCCCATCGTGCGCTGCGACGCCCGCAAGAAGGACTCGGGCAGGGAAGTGCTCATCACGCTCGTCGAGCACGCGATGCGCATGGGGGCCTCACCCGTCGGGACCATGTCGTGACCATGACCGGCTAACCTTTTGGCGATGGAGGAGATCGACCGCCGGATCGTCACGCTGCTGGCCCGCGACGGCCGCATGAGCTTCACCGACCTGGCCAGGGAGACCGGGCTCTCGGTCTCAGCGGTGCACCAGCGCGTACGGCGGCTGGAGAAGCGCGGGGTCGTGCGCGGATACGCCGCGATCATCGACCATGAGGCGGTGGGGCTGCCGCTGACCGCGTTCGTGTCGATCAAGCCGATCGACCCGGCCGCGCCCGACGACGCCCCCGAGCGGCTGGCCCACCTGACGGCCATCGAGGCGTGCCACAGCGTGGCGGGCGACGAGAGCTACATCCTCAAGGTCCGGGTGGCCTCGCCGTCGGCGCTGGAGGACCTGCTCCAGCAGATCCGCGCCTCGGCCAACGTCTCGACCCGCACCACGGTGGTGCTGAGCACCCCGTACGAGCACCGGGCCCCCGAGGTGGCCGGCGAGTTCCCTTCCACCCCGGACACCTGACCGCCCACCCCCGCCGTCAAGCCGCCACCCCGGCTCCCCGCGACTCACCCCGTCGCCGTCACGCTGCTCATCGCGGCCCTGGTCCCAAGTTGCTCCCCCGAACCGCCACGACCTGACAGGGGCCTCTCAGCCCCGGCCAGGCGGCTCGTAGCGGGCGCGCAGGCGGGCCTTGGCGCTCTCCGCCGCCCCGAGGTGCTCCAGGCCGAGCAGGCCCGCGCCCATGATCGGGGGCACGTCGGCCAGCACCGGCTTCGCCCGCGGCGTCCGTACCGCGAAGCAGGAGTCCAGCAGCGACGTCAGCAGCGGATCGCGGGCCGTCAGCATGCCCCCGCCCAGCACCACCTCGGTCGGCGTCTCCAGCAGGCCGAGGCGGCGCAGGCACACCTCCGCCATCACCGTCACCTCCTCCGCCTGCCGCTCCACCAGCGACCTGGCCACCGCGTCCCCGTCCGCGGCCGCCGCGAGCACGCCCGGCGACAGCTCGTGCAGGCGGTCCTCGCTCAGGCGGCCGAAGTGCACCTCCAGCACGAGCTCCTCGACCGTCGCCGTGCCGAAGTGGGACGTGATCAGCCCGGTGAGCGCGGTCGGCACGCCGCGCCCGTCCTCGGCGCGTACCGCGTGCCACAGCGCCTCCTCCGCCAGGCCCTGGCCGCCGCCCCAGTCACCGCTGATCCGCCCGAGGGCGGGGAAGCGGGCCACCGCGCCCGAGGGGGAGACGCCGACCGCGTTGATGCCGGCCCCGCACACCACCGCCACCCCCCACGCGGCCGACGCCCCGGCCCGCAGCAGCGCGAACGTGTCGTTGCGCACCACCACGTCCCCGCCGAACCCCCTGGCCGCGAACTCCCGCGCCAGCGCCTCCTCCTCGACCGGCAGGTCCGCCCCCGCCAGGCAGGCCGACACGTGGTCGAACCCGCCCTCGGGCCCAGCGTCGGACCACGCGTCCGGCCCCAAGGTGGCGAGCGCGTGCCGCACCACGCCCACCGCCGCCGCGACCCCGTCGCGCTGCGGCACGAACGGCCCCGAGCGGCCTGTGGCGAGCACCTCGCCGTGCTCCGAGACCACCGCCACGTCGGTCTTGCTGTTGCCGCCGTCCACCGCCAGCACGAGCCGCGGGCGCCCCACTAGCCCACCGCCCACGGCAGATGCGCGCGGTTCGCCTCGAGGAGCAGGCCCGTCAGCTCCTCGGCGATCTCGTCCTGCCCGACCAGCGGATGGGCGAGCAGGGCGTCGCGCACCCGGTCCGCGCCGCCGTGCAGCGCCGCGTCCAGGGCGAGACTCTCGTACGCGGACACGTGCGCGATCAGCCCGGCGTACAGCGGCTCGACCGGCGGGACCGGCAGCGGCACCGCGCCCCGGGCGCCGACGGCCGCGGGCACCTCGATCACCGCCGCGTCGTCGAGGAACGGCAGCGTGCCGCCGTTGCGCACGTTCACCACCTGGACGTCACCCCGGTCCCCGAGCAGCGACGCGATCAGCGCCACCGCCGCCTCCGAGTAGAACGCCCCGCCGCGCTCCGACAGCAGCTCCGGCTTGGTCACCACGGCCGGGTCCGCGTACATCTCCAGCAGCCGCCGCTCCAGCGCCGCGACCTCGGCCGCCCGCGACGGCTTGGCGCGCTGCTCGCGCACCACGGCGTCGTGCGCGTAGAAGTAGCGCAGGTAGTAGGAGGGGATCGAGCGCAGCCGCTCCAGCAGCTCCAGCCGCAGCCCGAGGCTGTCGGCGATCTCCTGCCCGTGCGAGCGCAGGACGGCCGGCAGGACGTCCTCGCCGTCCAGGTGGACGGCCCGCTCCCAGGTCAGGTGGTTCAGCCCGACGTGGCCGAGCGAGATCCGCGAGGGCTCCACCCCCAGCCAGGCGGCGAAGCGACGCTGGAAGCCGATCGCCACGTTGCACAGCCCGATCGCCCGGTGCCCGGCGTCCAGGAGGGCACGGGTGACGATGCCGACGGGGTTGGTGAAGTCCACGATCCACGCCTGCGGCGCGAGCGCGCGCACCACCGAGGCGATCTCCAGCACGACCGGCACCGTGCGCAGCGCCTTGGCCAGCCCGCCCGCGCCCGTCGTCTCCTGCCCCACGCACCCGCAGCGCAGCGGCAGCGTCTCGTCCACCTCCCGCGCCGCCTGCCCGCCCACCCTGAGCTGGAAGAGCACCACCTGCGCCCCCGCGACCCCCTCCTCCACCGAGGAGGTGGCCAGCACGCGCGCCGGGTGCCCCGCGTGCGCCAGCATCCGCCGCGACACGCCCGCCACCAGCTCCAGGCGCGCGGTATCGGGATCAATCAGGGCGATCTCCGTCACCGGCAGCTCGTCGCGCAACCGCGCGAAGCCGTCGACCAGCTCAGGCGTGTACGTCGAGCCGCCCCCGACCACGGCCAGTTTCAACCCTTCACTCCCGTCAAAGTCACGCCCTCGATGAACACTCGCTGGGCGAAGAAGAACACGATGATCACCGGTGCGGTCACCAGCAGCGTGGCCGCCATGGTGAGGTTCCACTGAACGCTGTGGAACGCCTTGAACGTGGCCAGGCCGAGCGACAGCGTCAGGTGGTCCTGTTCGACGCCGGCGTACAGCAGCGGCCCGTAGTAGTCGTTCCAGCAGTAGAAGAACTGGAACAGGGCGACCGCCGCGATGGCCGGGCGGGCCATCGGCAGGATCACCCTGACGAGCGTGGTGAAGTCGGAGCAGCCGTCCACCCTGGCCGCGTCGGTGTAGTCGCGCGGGATCGTGACCAGGAACTGCCGCAGCAGGAAGATCGAGAACGCGTCCCCGAGCAGCATCGGCAGGATCAGCGGCCACAGACTGTCCGTCAGCCCCAGCCGCGCCCACACCAGGTAGATCGGCACCGCGATGACCTGCGGCGGCAGCATCATCGCGGTGATCACCAGCAGGAACGCCAGCCGCCGCCCGGGAAAGCGGAACTTGGCCAGCGCGTACGCCACCGGCACCGACGACACCACCGTGAACACGGTCCCGAGCACCGCGTACATGAGCGTGTTGGCCGTCCACCGCAGCAACATCGACTTCTCGAACACCACGGCGAAGTTGTCCCAGTTCCAGCTGTGCGGCCACAGGTCGCTGGTCAGCGCCTGCTGGTCGGTCATCAGCGCGGTCAGCGCCATGAACACCACCGGCGCCAGGAACATCAGCGCCAGCGCGATGGCCAGCGCGTGCGTGGCGATCCACACCAGCACCCGCCGCCTGCGGGCCCGGACGCCGTCCCGCCGGGCGTGCGCGGCCACCGGACGGGGCGGCGCGGTGCCCGGGTCCACGATCGTGGCGCTCATGATGCCTCCTCGGCCCGGCGGAACTGCCGCAGCAGGATCAGCGTGAAGATCATCGAGGTGGCGAACAGAAGCAGCGCGAGCACGCACGCGTACCCCATGGAGAAGTCGCGGAAGCCGGCCTGGAACAACCACTGCGGCAGCGTCAGCAGCGACTCGTCCGGGTAGCCGGGCGAGAACGAGCTGCCCGGCGAGTCGGTCTCGCCCGAGGCCACCCGGGAGGCGATCATCGCCTGCGTGAAGTACTGCAGGGCGTAGATGACGTTCGTGACCAGGGAGAACATCAGCACGGGCGCGATCGCGGGCAGCGTCACGCTGCGGAACTGCCGCCACGGGCCCGCCCCGTCGATGGCCGCGGCCTCGTACAGGTGCTTGGGCACGTCCAGCAGCGCCGCCATGAAGATCACCACGAGCTGGCCGCAGCTCCACAGCGACAGCAGCGTCAGGCTCGGCTTCGACCAGGCAGGGTCGCCGAACCAGTCGGGCCCCTGGACGCCGAACAGGGCCAGGAACTGGTTCCACGGCCCGGTCGCCGGGTTCATCAGGAAGACGAACGTGATCGTGCCGGCCGCCATCGGCACCAGCGACGGCAGGTAGAAGATCGTGCGAAACAGCCCGACGCCGGCCTTGAGCCGCACCACGAGCTGCGCCAGCGCCAGCGAGCACAGCACGGTCGCCGGCACCATGATGATCACCAGCCACAGCGTGTTCTTCGCCGAGGTCAGCACCCTGGGGTCCTGGAACAGGTAGCGGTAGTTGTCCAGGCCGGTGAACTCGAGGGTGTACATGTCGTAGCGGTGGAAGGAGAAGTACACCGTGGACAGCAGCGGGTAGACGAAGAAGATCGACACCCCGGCGATCCACGGCGACAGCCACACGAGGGCCCGCAGGCCCTCGCGGCGCCGCCACACGTGAGCGAGCGCGGCCACCTCAGCCCCCGGACAGCTTCAGCTTGTCGTCGATCTGCTTGTCCACGCCCTTCAGCCCGGCGTCCAGATCGGATACGGAACCCTTCTCCCACTTGGTCATGAACGTGCTCATGACCTCCTGGTTGAAGACGCTGTTCACGCTGGCGGGGATGGTCGAGGTCTTCGGGTGGGCGAAGATGTTCAGGAACGTCGTGAAATTGGCGTCCTTGGCCAGGTCGGGGGACTCCATCGACGCCTTCGTCGTGGGCACGTTGCGCAGCGCGTTCGACAGCGTCACCAGCGAGGCGGTGTCGGTGGTGAGGTGCTTGACCAGCTCCCACGCCTGCTGCGGGTGCTTGGCGCCCTTCGGCACGCCGATCACGGTGCCCGCGGTGAAGCCGCTGCCGTACAGGTCGGGCCGGTCGTCGGCGACGGGCAGGGGAGCGGTGCCGTAGTCGAGGTCCTTCGCCTCGTTGGCGATCATGGCGTTACGCCACTCGCCGTCCAGGACCATGGCCACCTTGCCCTGGTAGAACGGGTGCTTGGCGCTCCACTCGTCGCCCAGGCTCTTGCGGAACTTCTCCAGGTTGGCGTAGCCGTACCAGTCGACGAGCTCCTTCTGCCAGGTCAGCAGCCGCTTCCAGGCCGGGTCGGCGCCGATGGCCGAGGTGCCGTCGCCGTTGTACCACTTGGCGCCGACCATGGGGGCCAGGTGGGTGGGGCTGTTCTCGTAGTACTGGACGCTCGGGATGAACCCGGCCACCTTGATCGTGCCGTCGGGGTCGCGCACGGTGAGCTTCTTGGCCAGCGCGGTCAGCTCGCTCAGCGTCTTGGGCGGCTGGCTGCCCTTCATCAGCGCCTTGTTGTAGTAGAGCCCGTACGCGTCCGCCAGCAGCGGCAGCGTGCACTGCCTGCCCTCGAAGCCCGAGTACGAGCGCGCCACCTCCGGCAGCACAGACAGGTCGATCCCGTCCTGCTTGATCACCGGAGTGAGATCCTGGAACGATCCCGACTTGCACCATTGGGCAACGCTGTCGGTGGTGAAGGACGCCGCCACGTCGGGTGCGTTCCCGCCCCGGATGGCCTGGGTGATCTGGTCGTCCTGCACGTTCTTGACGGCCTTGACGGTGATCTGCGGAAATTTCTTATTGAAGCCCGCGATGGCCTCCTCGAACGCCTTGACCTCGGCGTCCGTGGAGAACCCGTGCCACAGCTCCAGCGTGGCCGCCGGGAGCGCCTGCGAGGCCGAGCCTGAGGGCCTGGGCTGGGCGCCGAGCGACGGCCCTGCCTGTTTGTTCGCGGTGCACCCGGTCAGGGTGCAGGCGGTCAGCGCGAGAGCCGCGGCGACCGACAGAGGGACGAAGCGCACGGGGGGTGCCTCCTGCCGTGGTGGATCATGTCGGAACGGTTGAGCTGAAGACCTCTTCGCGTACGGTGGCAAGGGCCAGATCGAGGGCGCCGGCGAGGACCGGGTTGCCCTCGACGCTCGACAGCCGGACCCGGGGCTGCGGGATGGTGAGCGCGTGCAGCTCGTGTTCGACCAGCTCGCGCAGGGTCTCGCCGCCCGACAGCACGACGCCGCCGGTCAGCACGATCAGCCCGGGGTCCACGACGGACGTGATCGCGGCCAGGCCCACGGCCAGGCGGGCGGCGATGTCGCGCAGCCCCGCCCTGGCGTCGTCGGCCTTCTGGCCCTTCCCCTCGGCCGCCCGCACGGCGTTGGCGACGGCGTGCTGGAAGTCGCCGCCGCGCACGCCGTACGAGCGCAGCAGCTTCAGCACCGCCGGGCCGCCGGTGAGCGCCTGGTAGCCGTGGTTGGCGTAGCGGCCGGCCTCGCGGGCCGTCTGCGCGCCCGGGGTCGGCATGTAGCCAACCTCGCCCGCGCCGCCCGTGGCGCCCCTGTGCATCCGGCCGCCCAGCACGATGGCCGAGCCGATGCCCTCGTCGGCCCACAGCAGCACGAAGTCCTGATGGCCCTGGGCCGCCCCGTGCGCCTGCTCGGCCACCGCGACCAGGTTGACGTTGTTCTCCACGTCCACCGGCACGCCCAGACCCGCGCTGAGGGTGGGCACCAGGTCGGGGATCTGCCAGCCGGGCACGTCCTTGGCGGCCGCGTAGCCGAGCCTGCCGGTGGACGGGTCGATCGCGGCCTGCACGCCGATGACGACCCGGCGCAGCTTGTCCGGCGGGCTCGCGCCCTCCAGGGCCGCGTTCAGGCGGTCCACCAGCTCGCCGTGGGGCCGGCGCGGGGTCGGGAGCGTGTGCTCGCCGACGATCGCGCCGGTGATGTCGGCCACCTTGGCCTCGATGCGGTCGGGCGTGACGTCCAGCGCGGCCACGTACGCCGCCGCCGGGTTGATCCGGTAGACCTCCGCCGTACGCCCCGGCAGGCCCTCCCTGATGCCGTCGAGCACCACCAGCCCGGCCTCCTGCAGCCGGGCGAGGAGCTGGGACGCCGTCGGCTTGGACAGCCCCGTGAGGGTGCCGATCTCGGGGCGGGTCAGCGGGCCGCGTTCGAGGAGTGCCTGCAGGGCGGCGCGATCATTGATGGCACGTAGCAGACTGGGGGTCCCCGGTACCGGACCGCTCACGGATGGACTCCTTGCGAGTTAGGAAACTTTCCTAACTCGGAACATAGGGAGTCGGGCTCTGTGGGTCAAGAGCCGGATGCAGGTGAAACCAAGCCGTAACAAGGAAAGGGATCAGAGGAGAAAGCAGGTGGGAGTGCCTCAACAGGCGTGCTAATGTCGTCGTTTGTCGTAACAACAAGCAGAATGGCCCGGAGTGTCTCATTAACCACAATAACGGTCAGGCGGCAACTCGTCAAACAGAGCTCGCCAGGGAGCAGGCGTACGTCACCCGACTCTACGACCGCCTCGACGAGCTGCGCGAGCGTACCCAGCGCCAGCTCAAGGAGGTGCTGGCCACGGGGGCCGTCGGCACGATGCAGAACAGGTCGGAGCGCGACACGTTCGCCGACATGTACGCCTCCCGGCTCGCCCGGCTCTGGGCGGTCGAGCGCGGCCTGGTTTTCGGTCGCCTCGATCACGTCGACGAGGGCCGGCTGTACATCGGCAAGCTCGGCATGACCGACGACGAGCAGCTGCGCCTGCTGATCGACTGGCGCGCGCCGGTCGCGCAGCCGTTCTACCGCGCCACTCCGGCCGCTCCGATGGGCGTGACCAGGCGCCGACACCTGCAGACCAAGGGCCGCTCCGTGATCGGCGTCGACGACGACCTGCTCGACCTCGACTCGCTCACCGACGACGACCGCGCCACGCTCAACGGCGAGGCGGCCCTGCTGGCCGCGCTCGACGAGCGGCGCACCGGCCGCATGCGCGACATCGTGGCGACCATCCAGGCCGAGCAGGACCGTGTCATCCGCAGCGACCTGAACGGCGTGCTGGTCGTCCAGGGCGGGCCCGGCACCGGCAAGACCGTCGTCGCGCTGCACCGCGCCGCGTACCTGCTCTATACGCACCGCGAACGGCTCGAGCGCCGCGGCGTGCTCATCCTCGGGCCCAACCTCACCTTCCTGCGCTACATCGAGCAGGTGCTGCCCTCGCTCGGCGAGACCGACGTGCTGCTGTCCACGGTCGGGGAGCTGTACCCGGGCGTGACCGCCACCGCCAGGGAGCGGCCCGAGGTGGCCGCGCTCAAGGGCGACGCGCGCATGGCCGAGGTGATCGCCAAGGCCGTACGCGACCGGCAGCGGGTGCCGCGCAAGCCCGTCGAGCTCACCATCGGGCGCATCACGCTCACCATCGACCGTTCCATGCTCGACGCCGCGCGCAACAAGGCCACCCGCTCCCGCCGGCCGCACAACCAGGCGCGCGCCGTGTTCGTCCGGTCGCTGCTGAACGCCCTGGCCAGGCAGCAGGCCCGCAAGATCGGCAAGGGGCTCATCGACGACGACGAGCTGGCCGACCTGCGTGAGGAGCTGCGTACCGAGCCGATGGTCAAGTCCGCGCTCAACCGGCTCTGGCCGTACCTGACGCCGCAGCGGCTGCTGCTCGGCCTGTACGGCTCCCCGGAGCGCCTCGGCTACGCCGCCTCCGACCTGAGCCCGCAGGAACGCGCCCTGCTGCGGCGCGACGGAGGCGAGTGGACCGAGTCGGACGTGCCGCTGCTGGACGAGGCCGCCGAGCTGCTCGGCGAGATCGACGAGCAGGTGCTGCGCGCCAGCGCGATGCAGGCCGAGGAGGAGCTGGCCGCCGCCAGGCAGGCCGAGGAGCGCGAGCGCGAGGCCGAGCTCGCCTACGCCCGCGAGGTGCTGGAGCTGACGGGGCTGTCCGACGTCATGGAGGCCGAGCGCCTGGCCGAGCGCCAGCGCGGCGAGGGCCCCTACCTCACCACCGCCGAACGCGCCGCGGCCGACCGCACCTGGGCCTACGGGCACGTGATCGTGGACGAGGCGCAGGAGCTGTCGCACATGGCGTGGCGGGCGGTCATGCGGCGGTGCCCGACGCGGTCGATGACGATCGTCGGGGACATCGCGCAGACCGGGTCGGCGGCCGGGGCGCGGTCGTGGGAGGAGGTCCTCGACCCGTACGTGGCCGGGCGGTGGCGGCAGGAGAGGCTCACCGTCAACTACCGCACGCCGGTGGAGCTGATGGCGGTGGCCGCCCGCGTTCTGGCCACCATCGATCCCGCCTTGGAGGCGCCCACGTCCGTGCGCGAGCTCGGCGTGGAGCCGTGGTCGGCGCCGCTGTCGGCGCTGGCGGAGCTGGCCAAGGCCGAGGTGGGGGAGGGCGGCAAGGTCGCCGTGGTGGTGCCGGACGCGCTGCTGGAGCCGCTCGGCGCGGAGGTGGCCGCCACGGTGGCGGGCGCGGTGGTGGTGGCGCCAGGCTCGGGCCGCGGCGGTAACCCGGGATCCGGGGCGGGACGCGCGGCGCCTCAGCCCGGCACGGGCCCGGCCGGGGCGGTGGCGACGGGCGTGGGGCGGGCCGGGGCGGCGGCGGCTCTCGACGCGCCGGTGGCCGTGATGGGGGTGGCCGACGCGAAGGGGCTGGAGTTCGACTCGGTGATCGTGGCCGAGCCCGACCTCATCGCCGCCCAGTCGCCACGGGGCCCGAGCGACCTGTATGTTGCTCTCACCCGTGCCACGCAACGGCTCGGAGTGGTGCACGAGCGGCCGCTGTCGCAGGCTCTGAGGGGCTTGCCGAGCCGCTCCCCGGCGTCCGCAAATGACCTTTGACCTGGCTTACGCCCCATGTCCTACCTGCGAAAACTTGATGTTTCTGCTGATCGGGACACGGTTGACATCTGAGGTGGAGTCGGTAGTTTGCTGCGCAGTCCAGCACGGGACTTGGCCGGTTGGCCGTCTCTGACATCGTCGGATCCTGCGTCCGTGACGGAGTGTGACTCCGTCCACACAGCCAGGTGCAGGGCCGTCGGTCCGTCGAGTCGGGGCACCCCAACCGGGCGGGGGGTTGGACCCGGGACGGGTCCGGGAGCCCAGTAGACAACGGAATTCCGAGCTCGCCGCCGACGAGACGGGTCCGGTCCGAAGGGTTTCCGGGCCCTCTTCCCGCTCTCGTGCGCAGGACCGACATGTGCGCCGGGTGGTCCCGTAGGCCGCGGGATCACCCTGCCGCCTCCCGGTGTGAAACGCCGATTCTTTCGATCTTCCGGTGCTGCGCTGGCTCCGAGCGCCCTTGCGGGGCGGTAGCGTTTTCGCAAGCAGGTGTGCGATTCGGCGGAGGAGACCCCGGAGTGGTTCAGGAGAGAACGAGCCTACCGCCCACCCCCGGGGGGGGGCCCGCCCGCCCCCCCCCCCCCCCCCCCCCCCCCCCCCCCCCCCGGGCCCCCCCCCGCCCCCCCCCCCCCCCCCCCCCCCCCCCCCCCCCCCCCCCCCCCCCCGTCCCNNNNGGGGGCCGTGGGGGGTGGTTTGATTTTTCGTCTGGTGGTGTGTGAGTGGGCGGCGCCGCCGGCGGTGTTTTTCTCTAGACCCCGCCCCCCCCCCCCCCCCCGGGGCCCCCCCCCCCCCCCCCCGACACCCCGGACACGGCGCTCACCGACGCGGTGCCCGCCGACGGCCCCGAGCCCACGCTCCCGCCCACCGCCACCCCTGCCGCGCCTGCTTCCGACGCCGCATCGCCCGCCGATGCCGCCTCCGCGCCCGCGCCCGCTTCGCCCGCCGATGCCGTCTCCGCGCCTGCTTCGCCATCCGACGCCGACCCCGCGCCTGTCCCTTCCGGTGCCACGCCCGCGCCCGATGCGGCGTCGTCCACCGCCGCCGGCCCCGTGTCGCCATCCGCCCTCGACGCCGCTCCCGCGCCCGTGTCCGAGGGGGCTGCTGCGCCCGAGCCGGCGAGTCCGGGCCGCGTGGAGCGGGAGCCGGGGCGGGTGCTGCTGGCCCGCGTGGTGGCGGGTGTGGCCGGCGGGGTGGCGCTGTACACCGCGTTCCCGTCGCTCAACTGGTGGCCGGCCGCCCCGATCGGCGTCGGGCTGATCGTCGCGTCGCTCTACGGCACCCGGCCCAGGAGGGCCGCCTGGCTCGGCTATCTGATCGCCCTGGTGTTCCTGCTGCCCACCCTCGCCTGGGTGCGCCCCATCGGCGACGACGTCTGGCTGATGCTGGTCGCCACGGAGAGCGTGTTCTACGCCGTCATGGCCGCCCTGGCCGCGCTGGTGTTCAGGCTGCGCGCGTGGCCGTTGTGGTTCGGCGGGCTGTGGGTGGCCATGGAGTGGGCCCGCAGCCAGGTGCCCATCGGCGGGTTCCCGTGGGCGCGCCTGGCGTTCAGCCAGAGCGAGTCCCTGTTCACGCAGTACGCCGCGCTGGGCGGCGCGCCGCTGGTGTCGTTCGCCGTGGCCGTGTGCGGCGCCCTGCTGGCCTACGCGGTCCTGGTGCGGCCCGAGGCCGAAGGCGTGTGGCGCCGGGCGGTGCCGGCGGCGCTGGCGCTGGTCGTGCCGGTGCTGACGCTGGCGCTCCCCAGGCCGGGCGACGAGGGGCGGACGGTCAACGTCGGCATCGTCCAGGGGAACGTCCCGGGAAGGGGCATGGGCTTCCTGGGGGACGAGCCCGCCGTTGTCCTGAAAAATCATGCCAACGAGACGAAGCGCCTGGCCCAGGCCGTACGCGAAGGAAAGCTCCCCAAACCCGACGCGGTCGTCCTCCCCGAGAACTCCACCGACATCGACCCCTACCAGGACCCGTACGCCCGCGAGATCATCCAGGACTCCGTCCGCGACGTCGGCGTCCCCACGCTGATCGGAGCCGTGGTCGCGATCGGCGAGGAATCCCGCGCCACCCGCAGCCTCGTCTGGGACCCGGTGACCGGCCCCGGCGCCTACTACGACAAACAGCATCTGGTCCCGTTCGGGGAGTACACGCCGTTCAAGGAGATCGTCCTGGCCCTGTGGGAGCGGGCGAGCCTGGTCGGGCGGCAGTCGGTCCCGGGGGACAAGCCGGGCGACCTGAAGCTGGGCCCGATCACGATCGGCGCGGTCAACTGCTACGAGGTGGCCTACGACGACACCGTGCGCGGCACCGTACGCGCCGGCGGCACGGTCCTGGCGATGCAGGCCAACAACGCCACGTACGCGCTGTCGAATCTGCCGACGCAGCAGCTGGCCATGTACAAGCTGCGCGCCGTCGAGCACAACAGGGCGGTCGTGGCCGCCGCCACCACGGGGATCTCCGCCTACATCCGACCTGACGGTAAGGTCTCCTGGCAGACCCGCGAACTGGTCGCGGACATGAACGTGGTCAAGGTGCCCGTACGCACCCAGGAAACGATCGCCACCAAGGTGGGCGCGGTTCCTGAGTGGGCATTGATGATGATGGGAGCGGCGGCGGCCGGAGTCGCCGCGTGGCGGGGCAGGCGGCGAGGCGATCGGATGAGGAACGACTGATGATGGAGACTCTCGGACGGGTGCTCGTCGTCGTGCCGACCTACAACGAGCGCGACAACCTGCCCATGATCGTGGAGCGGATCCGGACGGCGCTGCCGGAGGTCCACGTGCTCGTGGCCGACGACAACAGCCCCGACGGCACCGGCGAGGTGGCCGACGGGCTGGCCGACGGCGACGACCACGTCCACGTCCTGCACCGGGAGGCCAAGCAGGGCCTCGGCGCCGCGTACATCGCGGGGTTCCGCTGGGGTCTGCGGGAGGGCTACGACGTCCTGGTCGAGATGGACGCCGACGGCTCCCACCAGCCCGAGGAGCTGCCCAAGCTGCTCGAGGCGCTGGCCGACGGCGCCGACCTGGCGATCGGGTCGCGTTACGTGCCCGGTGGCAAGGTCGTCAACTGGCCGCACCGGCGCGAGCTGCTGTCCAAGGGCGCCAACCTCTACACCCGGGTGATGCTCGGCCTGCCCGTGCGCGACGCGACCGCCGGGTTCCGCGCCTACCGCGCCGCCACCCTGGAGAAGGTGGGCCTGTCCGGCGTGGAGTCGCAGGGCTACTGCTTCCAGGTCGACCTCACGCTGCGCACGTCCAGGAACGGGCTGCGGGTGGTGGAGGTGCCCATTACGTTCGTGGAGCGTACGGTGGGCAAGAGCAAGATGAGCGGCAAGGTCATGTCCGAGGCGCTGTGGCGCATCGGCCTGTGGGGCGTCACGGGCCTGCCCAAGCGCCTGCGCGGCGGCCGCGACCAGTAGCGGCCCGGGCGGAACGCTTTGCGGCCGTCGGCCGTTGTTCCTGGTGTAACGCGCTGGTGCGGAATCGAGGAAAACGATGCGGCTGCTGCTCTTCCTGGCCTTCCTGGTCGTCCCCGTCCTGGAGATCTGGCTGCTCATCCAGGTCGGTTCGGTGATCGGCGGGCCCGCGACCGTGGCCCTGCTCATCGCCGACAGCCTGCTCGGCGCCTGGCTGGTGCGCCGCGAAGGGCGCAGGGCCTGGCGGGCGCTCCAGGATGCGATCGGGTCCGGCCGGATGCCCGAGCGCGAGCTGGCCGACGGCGGCCTGGTCCTGGTGGGCGGCGCGCTGCTGCTGACGCCGGGCTTCTTCACCGACGTCTTCGGGTTCCTGTGCATCCTGCCGTTCACGCGTCCTCTGATGCGCCGCCTGGGCGCCTGGTTCTTCGAGCGCCGGTTCAAGCGGCTGGCCGCGAGCTCCCCGTACGCGAACCTCTTCCCGTCCCACCAGGACCCCCGCCAGGACCCCCGCCACGACGCTGCGGCGCCGAACGGCGGCCGGGTGGTGCACGGCGAGGTCATCCGCGAGGACCGCGACTGATCGTCCCGGTATGGGGCATGCGTGCGGGATCTGACGACCCCCGGGAGGACGCATGCCTTACGTGGACAGGATCGCCGAGCCATGGGGGACGCGGACGCCGTACGGGCCGGGCGAGCCCTGGCCGGTCCGCGTCGACTCCTTTCTCGAGAGCGGGCTGCGCGCGCAGGACGTGGAGCGCTGGGTGCAGAGCGCGACGATCCTGCACAGCAACGGCGACGGCCTGGACATCGCGGTCAAGGACGGACGTGTCGTCGGGGTGCGCGGGCGCGCCCAGGACCGCGTCAACCACGGCCGCCTCGGGCCGAAGGACCTGTACGGCTGGCAGGCCGTCAACGCGCCCGACCGGCTCGTACGCCCTCTCGTCCGCGAGAACGGGCGCCTGGTCGAGACCGACTGGGACACCGCGATGGACCGCGTGGTCGGCCACGTCAGGCGGCTCCTCGACGAGCAGGGCCCCAGCGCGGTCGGCTTCTACACCACCGGCCAGCTGTTCCTGGAGGAGTACTACACGCTCGCGCTGATCGCGCACGGCGGCATCGGCACCAATCATCTGGACGGCAACACCCGCCTGTGCACGGCGACGGCGGCGGCCGCGCTCAAGGAGTCGTTCGGCTGCGACGGGCAGCCCGGCTCCTACACCGACGTCGACCATGCCGACGTCATCGCCCTTTACGGGCACAACGTCGCCGAGACGCAGACCGTCCTGTGGGCGCGGATCCTCGACCGGCTCGCCGGCCCGAACCCGCCCGCCCTCGTCTGCGTCGACCCGCGCGAGACCCCGGTGAGCCGGGCCGCCGCCGTGCACCTGGCCAACCGCCCCGGCACCAACGTCGCCCTGATGAACGGCCTGCTCCACGAGATCCTCGCCAACGGCGGGATCGACGAGCGGTACGTGCGCGATCACGTGGTCGGCTTCGAGGAGCTCGAGAAGCGGGTGCACGACTTCCCGGTGGAGGAGGCCGCGAGGATCTGTGACGTGCCCGCGGACGCGCTGCGCGAGGCCGCCCGCCTGATCGGCACGGCGCGGCGCCTGCTGTCCACCGTCCTGCAGGGCTTCTACCAGGCGCACCAGGTGACCGCCGCCGCCGTCCAGGTGAACAACGTCCATCTGGTACGCGGCATGCTCGGCCGGCCCGGCTGCGGCGTGCTGCAGATGAACGGCCAACCCACCGCCGAGAACACCCGCGAATGCGGCGCCGACGGCGACCTGCCGGGTTTCCGCAACTGGTCGAACGACGCCCACGTGCGCGACCTCGCCCGAGTCTGGAACGTCGACCCCATGGACATCCCGCACTACGCGCCGCCGACCCACGCCATGCAGATGCTCCGTTACGCGGAGGAGGGCTCGATCCGCTTCCTGCACGTGACGGGGACGAACCCGGCGGTGTCGCTGCCCGAGCTGGCGCGGATCCGGTCGATCCTCGCGCAGGAGCGGCTGTTCCTCGTCGTACAGGACATCTTCCTGACCGAGACCGCGCAACTGGCCGACGTGGTGCTGCCCGCCGCGACATGGGCGGAGAAGACCGGCACGTTCACGAACGCCGACCGCACCGTGCACCTGTCGGACAAAGCCGTCGAACCGCCCGGCGAGGCCCGCCCCGACCTGGACATCTTCCTGGATCTCGCGCGCCGGCTGGACCTTCGCGACAAGGACGGCGCGCCGCTGGTGAAGTGGAGCGACGCCGAGGGGGCGTTCGAGGCCTGGAAGGAGTGCTCGCGCGGCCGTCCGTGCGACTACAGCGGCCTGTCCTACGCGCGGCTGCGGGGGAGCGGCGGCGTTCGGTGGCCGTGCGACGACGGTAACCCGGAAGGGACCGAGCGTCTGTACGCCGACGGCCGGTTCTGGAGCGCCCCGGACTACTGCGAGGACTACGGACGCGATCTGGTCACGGGGGCGCCGCTGTCGGACATCGAGTACAAGGCGCTCAACCCCGACGGCAAGGCGATCATCAAGGCCGCCGAGTACGTGCCGCCGCACGAGCAGCCGGACGGCGACTTCCCGTTCTGGCTGACGACCGGGCGTACCATCTATCACTTCCACACCAGGACGAAGACCGCGCGGGCGCCCCAGCTCCAGCGGGCGGCCCCGGAGCCGTGGGCGGAGATGTCCCCGCGGGACGCCTCGCGACTGAGCTTCGCCGAGGGCGACCTGCTGGAGGTGGCCACGGCCCGGGGCGCGGTACGGGCCCGGCTGCGGGTCACCGCGATGCGCGACGGGGTGATCTTCCTGCCGTTCCACTACGGCTACTGGGACCGCCCGGACGGGGCCGGACCCGGGGAGCCGCCCGGGCGGGCCGCCAACGAGCTGACCATCACGGAGTGGGATCCGGCCTCCAAGCAGCCCGTCTTCAAGACCGCCGCGGCGCGGGTCTCGCTGGTGACGGCCGGCTCCGGTGCCCCGTCACCGGCGCCGACCACCGCGGCGGCCCGCCCCGTCTCCGCCGACGTCCCCGAGACGGCCGGAGGCGCCGACGCCCAGGCCGAGGAGGCCATGTGATGAAGCTCGACCTGGTGATCCGTGAGCTGCACCGCTCGGAGAACGAGCTGGCCCACCTGCTGCTGCGGATGTCGGAACGGCACAAGACCGACCGCGAGACGTACCACGTCGCCCGCGACCTGGTGGACTGGTGCCACGACCACGTCCGCGAACTGGCCGAGGCGGGCAAGGACTACGGCCTGGACCTGGACCCCTCCCATGACGTCTCCGTGGCGGAACGCCTGCGCGAGAAGGCCGCGGAGTGGCTCGGCCGCCGCTCCGAACCCGGTCTGCTCCTGCTGGCCGACCTGCGTCACCTGTACCTGGCGGCGTCGGAGGTGTCCCTGGACTGGGAGCTCCTGGCGCAGGCCGCCCAGGCGGCGAAACAGGAGGAACTGCTCGCGCTGGCGCAACGCTGCCATCCGCAGACGCTCCGGCAACTGCGGTGGGCGAACGCCCGCCTCAAGGACTCGGCCCCCCAGGCCCTGCTGTCCTGACCCCCGCACAGCGGGCATGAAGAAACCCCCGGGCGGGTAGCCCGGGGGTTTCACCGTGAGAGGAGGTCAGGCGCTCTTACGACGCTGGGCCCGCAGAACCGCGAGCCGCTCGTTGAGCACCTCCTCAAGATCTTCGATCGACCGCCGCTCCAGGAGCATGTCCCAGTGTGTCCGCGGGGGCTTGACCTTCTTGGACTCCGGCTGCTCGCCGTCCACCCGGACCGCGGTCGCGCCGCACATGCGGCACTCCCAGGTCGCGGGGATCTCAGCCTCGGCTGCAAGCGGAACCTCGAAGCGATGGCCCTTAGGACAGGTGTAGGACACCTCCTGGCGCGGGGCCAGATCCGTGTTACGGTCGTTCTCGTAGCTGGTTGCCCCGAGCCGGGTGCCACGAAGCGCGCGCTCGCCCATGTCTAAATGCCTCCTACAGGGCCCCCTTGCGTGGGGGGTCTGTCTCCCACGGTGTCTAACGCTTGGTACCGTGATGGGATTCCCACCCGCGGGGTGATCCAATCGCGCTTGGGGCGTCGGTTCTTCACGCAGTCGCCGATTGGGCCCGCCTCCGGCCCGTGACCAGGGCCGCGGCCAGCCAGAGCGCGCCCATCATGATCAGTACGCCGTGCGCGATCCGTAGCGGGTACGGGGCGAAGAACTGCGGGATGAACAGCACGAAACCCATCGCCAGGGCCGTCCCGCTCCACTTGGGCAGCGTTCCGGACCGCCAGACGGAGATCGCGGCCATCACCGCGCCGACGGCCAGAACAAGGAGCCCCACGGCGAACATGGTGATCGCGACGGGCCCGTACCTGAACTCCTCGGCCAGTTCCATCAGCGCCGGCGCCTGGTCGTGGAGGGAGCGCCGGGCGATCACGTTCAGGCCGAAGTCCTCAGCGCCGTAGTACGGAAGCGTCAGGCCCGCGCCCACCCAGGTCACAGCGGCGGCGCGCAGGGAGAGGCGATCGCCGAGCACCTGGTGCAGGCCGAGCACGGCCAGGCCGAGCAGCACGAAACCGAGCATGGCGGCCGCGTGCCCGGCGACCCACGCGGTGGAGGCCATGGCCGCGGCGTCGTCGCCGGAGGGGCGGATCGCGGGATAGGCGAGGAAGAGGATGCCGGCGGCGGCGAAGGCCACGGAGGTGAGCCTGGGGGCCATCAATGCTCCTTGAAGAGGGCGTTGCTCTTTATCGAGAGCAATGCTCTCTGTTGTGCATGACGATGTCAAGAGCGCTGCTCTCTCTTCAGATCGGTGACCCTCCAGGGCTGGTGTGTGGGTGTGGCGGGGTGTGGGCTCTCATGCGGCTCGGCTGAGCTTCCTGGACCCGGCGAACGCGGCCATCATCCTTACGGAGCCGAAGCCGAAGCCGAAGCCGAAGCCGGGATCGGGGTCCGTGGGGTTGGGGTGGGGCAAGGCAGCCGCCATTCCGCCCCTTCCCGCGTGTGCCTCCGCCGTCGGCGGCGCGGGTAAGGCGCGGCGGCGTGCGACAGGCAGCGTGCAACGGATCGGCGGCCAAAGGCGCAGCAGCTCCGCGCCCAGCCGCCGCTGGCGCCCATCGTGGGAACGGCGGGCACCGTGAGATCGGCACTCTGGCCACCTGAGACGGCCGCCTGAGATGGCCACCTGAGATGGCCACCTGAGATGGCCACCTGAGATGGCCACCTGAGATGGCCACCTGAGACGGCCACCTGAGACGGCCACCTGAGACGGCCACCTGAGACGGCCACCTGAGACGGCCACCTGAGACGGCCACCTGAGACGGCCACCTGAGACGGCCACCTGAGACGGGTGGGGTGAGACGGGCGGTGGGCGCTCGGCGTGCTGAGGGAGGCGCGGGGCTGGAAGGCGGGGTTCTCGGCTGGGCGGGGCGGGCGCTCGTGGGACGCTAGCGCGGACGCCTGCGGGTCAGGAGCGGGACCAGCGTCCTGTCGCCGAATCGGGTCATCGCCGCCAGCGGCTTGACGGCGGCGGCAACGAGCCAGGGGAGGCCCGGCTTGCCGGTGGCGCGCGCCAGGCCGGGGCCGAGCGCGGCCATCATCGCCGTCAACCCCGGCAAGGGTCGGATCCACATGGTGATCTCCTTGACCAGCCCGTCCTCGCCGACCTCGACCAGCGCCGCCTCGTGGATCTCCTGGCGTCCCAGCCGAGCGGTCGCGGTCAGGGCCCGCGTACGTTCGTCGCCGATGTCCTTCTGATAGCGCAGGTCCGACAGCACGCCGAACACGACCGAGAACAGCTCCCGTACCTCCTCCTTGCCCTGGAAAGCGGCATTGGCGCTGAGTGGCGAGCGGAAGACCACGTCGTCGGCCAGCGTGGCGATGAGGGCGTCGACGTCGTGCGCCTCACCGGCCCGGCGGTAGGCCGACGCAGGTGAGTCCTGAATGTGAACCGTCATGAGTTCACTTTATCAACCCACTATCCTGGGTCCATGAACAGGTTCGGTGAGATGCACTGCTCCATCGCCCAGGCCGTCGGCGTGGTCGCCGAGCCGTGGACACCGCTGATCCTGCGCGACCTGTTCCTGGGCTTGTGCAGGTTCGACGATCTGGCAGAGGACCTGGGCATCTCGCGCAACCTCCTGACCCGCCGCCTGGAGCATCTGGTGTCGGCCGGCGTGGTGGAGAAGAGGCCGTACCAGGAACGTCCTGTGCGCCACGAGTACGTCCTCACCGAGGCGGGCCGCGACATCGTGCCGGCCCTGCTGACGCTGATGGCTTGGGGCGACCGCTGGTCCACGCCACCAGGTGGCCCTCCCGCGCTCCTGGTGCACTCCTGCGGCGAGCGCTTCACCCCAGTCGTCACCTGCCCCCACTGCGGCGGCGAGGCCACCGCAGACACGGTCTCAGCCGTAGGCGGTCCGGGCGCGGCCCAGGGCCCGGGCACCATGCTCCTCGCAGCACCATCGCGACCGGACACGCCGCCGTCTGCCGTGACCAGCCGCACACGCCCGTAACTGGACTGAGCCCCTGAACGTCGTGAAGAGGCCGCCGCCCGTACTGCTGCGCCCGGAGAGCATGGCCTGATCGCCGCGACCGGATCACCGGCCGCACCGTCGTGCCCGCAGTCGTCCTCCGACTGTCGTGATCAGAGCCGCGCGCCTTACCGCGACCCGAGTGCCGCCGTTTCCGGGATTGGGGTGCCCGCCTTTTGATGAGAGACCTCTCATCCGCCGCTAACGAAGGCGCCATCGCTGACCCTCAGGCTGAGAACCGGCAGCGTACGGGACGACCGACGGGAGACGCCGATGAGACGGGGACCACGATGGCTCCTGCTGGCCGTCACCGTCGCACTCGTCCTGGGCGCCACGGCAGCGCTGCCCGGGCGGCGGGACACCCGGATGGCGATGCCGTTCGGCATGGTCCACGTCGCCGCCGCCTCCGCGGATGACCACGGAGGCGATGATGATGGGGAGGGCGACGATGGGGACGGCAAAGCGGCGCGCACCGGTCAGGCGAAGGACCGCCCAGGCGGGGGCTCAAGACCACGCAACGGGCCGCAGCCTCCCTCCGACGGCGGACGATCCCGGGGCGGCGCAGAAGTACAACCGTCCCCCTCCAACGATCCTTCGCACGGCCCGGGTCAGGGTGCTTCGCACGGCCCGGGTCAGGGTGCTTCGCACGGCCCGGGTCAGGGTGCTTCGCACGGCCCGGGTCAGGGTGCTTCGCACGGCCCGGGTCAGGGTG